>JAHHIB010000025.1 GCA_019359075.1 Kalymmatonema hyalinum WJT4-NPBG1 | reverse complement strand
GAAATAGAACGCAATCAACAACGAGCTACTGTTAACTGGCGCTTCACCACTAAGGATGCACGAGTTAAACTCAACAGTCTTTATCCTACTCCTGACCTGTCATAATTTCTGTGGTGAACTACTAGTTCTTGGAACTCACTTTGTAGATACGGTAGCCTGCACCGTTATGCTGCTGATGTGATGTTTGCATGTGAACAAGCCGTGCAGCTTGCTCCTGATAATGGCAGCATTCGCGATAGCCGTGGGCTTGCAAGGGCGTTGACAGGTAATACTCAAGGAGCAATTGAGGATTTTGAGGCACTCATTGCCCAGGTTGATGATCAAGAGATAAAATCACAACGGCAACGTTGGGTGAAGGATTTACGCGCTGGCAAGAATCCGTTTACAGATGAAGAGTTGAAGAGTCTATTGAATCAATAGAAAATATCAAAGTAGCAGACGAGCAGGGACAGGTACAAGTGCTAGTATGTTGTAGTTGCTGCTTAATCCTCACTGTCGATGAACAAACCATTGGATGAAGCGCTTTCTGTTGACGTTGCCCAACGCGTAAAAAGCAAGCCTAAAACCCAGTTTCAGAATGCTTACAGAGCAGCATTGGCGACGCAGGGAGCAGTTTATGTACAGGGCTTTTTAGCGTTTGCTGGCAAGCCATACAAACCCATCGAACACGGTTGGATTGAACTGGAAAATAGCATAGTCGATCCAACGCTACCGTACCTGAACAAGAATGCTCAAGAAATTTGGTACTTTCCAGCACAAACTTTAACCGTAAAAGAACTGAAAGCAATCATAGAAGAATCTAAAGAAGATTATCCAGAAGACGACCCGCTGCCAATCTATGGTGATCCACCTTACGAGTATTACGGCAACGTGATGTTGGGTGATAAAAGTTACCAGGAAGCTTATCAAGCAGCCGAGGCTAAGTGCAGAGAACTCAATCAAAAAAATGCTGAGACAAACTAACGCAGTCCTACTTTAATTCGATTTGCCATCACTGCCAAAATATTCTCTGTAACTGCAAATTTTGTCTCCTCGCACATCAAAGGAAACCGCTACCCGATTTTTGTAAAGTTCTCCAAACAACAATCCTTCATCGCGGAACTCAAAAACAACTGTTGTCTCATTACTCGTAACGCGGTCTAATGTAACAGTTAGACCGCTTTTATAAGCTTGAGAAACGTATTGGAAAAATTCTTTCGCTTTCTCTTTTCCCTGATTCAACCCGTGGAATTTTCCCATGGGAAACCAGAAGCTAAAGTCTTCGGTGAGCATATCTAAGAACTGGTTCCACTCGCCAGTTGCCAAACCATGCTGGAAGTGTTCAAATGCTTGATGAGCAACGGCGAAAGTATTCTCTGATTGTGCCATTGTAACTTCCTTTATACTGCTAAATATATAAGTATTGCCTAAAATCTGACGACCACTTTGCCGCAATTTTGACCACTAAGCAGGTATTCGACAGCAGCAGGAATGGATTGTATGCCGTGAAATGGGGTTGAGTCAACAGCAACTTTTAGCTTGTCTGTGTAGAACAAATTTAACAGGCGATCGCGTGCCTCAACCATATATTCTTTATACAAAGGCATGAGAAATCCCCGCACTGAAGCTGCTTTCCAAAACAACTTGTGATAAATTCGCGCTTGTGTCAGTTGCTCGATATTCTTGGCATATTCGGAAACAAAACCAACCACAACTAAACGTCCGCGAACTGCCAAATTATCCACACAGGTATCAAAGACTTGTTTACCGACACATTCAAAAACTAGGTTCACGCCATTGGGATATTCTTGCTTGAGGACTTGATTGAGGTTTTGTGTGCGGTAGTTTATGATGCGATCGCATCCCAACTCCCTCAGCAAATCTCCTTTCGCATCCGATCCACAAGTTCCAATGACATGATTACCTGCTAACTTCGCCAACTGCACCGCAATATGTCCGGTTCCACCCGCCGCCGCTGTCACCAAGACAACTTCTTGGCTTTTCATCTCCCCCACTTGTTCTAAAGCCACCAAAGCTGATACACCAGTAGGCATCAGGGTGAGTACCTCTGGCGTTGCTTCACGCACTTTAAAAGCCAAGTTGGCATTTATCGCCTGGTATTCGCGATACCCTCCGCCACGCACGGTAGTAACTACAGCATCACCAACTTGGAAATCTTTGACATTATCTCCTATGGCTACAACTTCTCCCACTGCTTCCACACCCAAATCAAAGGGAGGAGTTAAGTTAACGTAACTCACATTACCTCGGCAAACTAAGGTGTCAAACCCGGCGTTAATTCCAGCGAATTTGTTACGAATGACAATTTCATCAGGTGCAGGTTCGGGGATGAGGAGTTCTATGATTTCAATAGCTGATTTGAAATCTTGGGCAAACTGTTTTGCTATTAGCTTTTTATAGGTTTTTGAAATCATTTCTTATAGGTGTTCTTCATCTCGTTACTAGGCTCTGCCTGGTAACGCCTTGCCAGAGGCTCTGCCTCTAGTATATTTTAGGAGGCAGAGCCCCCCTGAAAGCATTCGCAGGTGGAACCTGGGAACGAGGAACGAAAAAATAGGTGTTTTAAGCTGCTTACAATCCATATGCACCTGGAGATGCATATGACAAGACTGTTGCAAGTTTTGATAAATCCCTATCAACTCGGATGAAGAATAAGGAGCCATCATCCGTTATGTGTCTAGGAGAAGTGGTAAAGCTAGGGAGATAGCCAAAATGATCCTTTACAAATGGGTAATTTCCTATGTCACAGTATCCGGCTAGGCAATACCCCTCTTCGTTATAACATTGGATTTCTGAATGCCTGTTGTCAAAATGTGGCAAGATAGCAAGCAGCCATGTTCCACCTCCGTTACCATCTTTCCTTAGGTACTTCTTTTTTGCTACCTCAAATTGAACTGTATCTGTCTTGCCCCACGGTAGCAATTTACTATCTAATGCTGGAATGAAGTCACCTAGCCTAGCATCTGGATGATTTTTTTGTGCATTTTTATATTGTAATGGAACAGAAGCGTTCTCCATCCAGAGAATTTCTGCTTCCTCACCACCTAGCACTTTCCAAGGACCAACTTTCACTCCTGCGGGGATAAAGGAGTAACCATGCTTGCTTAGCTGCCATTCGCCCAATTGGATTGCACCCTTAAGCACGAAAATCTCCAGATCGGCTGTGAATATACCAGACGGGGCTTCAAACTGGGGCGGTAGCAACACTTTTGAAGTAGATGCACCGCAGTCATGCCACGTTAGCAACTTACGTCTTGCGGGTACTACGTTCTCTGGCATTCCACTAATTCGCCACCCGTCTTCTTCTGGCACGGCATTCGTGTCAAAGAACTGGTACTGACGAGGCACGTACTCTTTAGAGATTGCTGTGCGCCTTCCCGATAAGTTCATACGCCCTCTACCGTCTCCACCCCAATCCTCCGGTACAGACGCTGCATGCAAAAAGTCATCTGCCTCTTCTTCGGGTGCGCAATTCATAACTCTACAGCCTCCTGTTTTGACGTTAAATTGAAATCATTATCACAGGAATAATACGTCATCTCGTTACCAGGCTGAGCCTGGTAACGCCTTGCCAGAGGCTCTGCCTCTAGTATATTTTAGGAGGCAGCAGCCTCCCTGAAGGCATTCCCAGGTTCCACCTGGGAACGAGGAACAACCCCTACCCCGCTTACTTTCCCCCTCCTCGCTTGCGGGGAGGGGCTAGGGGTGGGGTATTACATTAATCTGCGTTTAATTTCCTCCGCCAAATCTTCCAACGCTACCTCCACTTGCTCGCGTGTTCTTAAATCTTTGAAAGAAGCCTTTTGCGCTGCTGCTTCTTCAGAACCAATAATCACACAAAATGGAATTCCTTGTTTTTCAGCCAGTTGAAATTGTTTGCCCACAGCACGTTGGTCAAAATTAGTAATAACATTAATTCCAGCCTTACGCAGCTTTTGAGACACATTCAAATAAATGGGCATCAAATCATCTTGCATATTTACTACCATCACTTGCGCTGGAGTGGCGGCGAAGGTATTCAAAATACCAGCTTTTATCAACCGACTAATTAAGCGAGTTAAACCAATAGAAATGCCTACACCAGGCATTTTTTCATCCAAAAATACCCCTACTAATTCTTCATACCTACCGCCAGAACAAATGCTGCCTAATGCTTCATGTCCTAATAGAGTTGTTTCGTAAACTGTACCCGTATAATAATTAAGACCGCGAGCAATGGACAAATCAATACAGAAACGATTTTCCGGAACTCCAAGATTGCGAACACCAGAAATAACTGTTTCTAACTCAGTCACTCCCAGACTAAACTCCTCAGCTTCTGGTGTTGTTTGAGCTAAGTATTTGAGCTTGTCTAGTACCTCATCAACGGTGCCATTAATATGAACAAAATCGATAATTTTTTGACTTGTCTCTGCTAAAATACCTTCTTTTTCTAACTCCTGTTTTACCTTCTTCTCACCAACTTTTTCTAAAGTATCAATAATGCCTATGCAAGATTTAATTTTGGTTTCTTCAATACCTACGGACTTAAAGAAACCAGTGAGAATTTTACGATTATTGATACGAATCAGAAAATCACCAATATTAACTGCGTCAAATATCTCAGTGATAATAGCAGGCATCTGAGCGTCGTAGAGCAAACTCAGTTCGCGACGGGCGACAACATCAATATCGCACTGACGGAACTGGCGGTAACGTCCATCTTTTGCCCTTTCTCCGCGAAACACCACATCCATCTGGTAGCGAGCAAAGGGAAAGGTTAAGTCATTGAGGTGACGAGCAATATACGCCGCCAAAGGAACTGTTTGGTCAAATTTTAAAGCTCTTGCTTCTGAACCTGTTTCACCTGCCTTATCTTTTTCCGCTTGGCGATTTGGTGGCAGAATGGGATTAAGACCATAGATGATGTTGTCGCCTTGATTACCTTTTGCTTGCAGAACTTCTAAACGTTCTACCGCTGGAGTTTCGATAGGTGTAAATCCATAGCTTTCAAACACTCTCCGGATGGTATCTAATAAATATAATTCCAAGCGCTTTTCGCCAGGAAGAAATTCTGGAAAACCACTAGCTGTAGAAAAATTTATTTTGTCAGCTTTTGCCATGCTTTTTGCTTGGTAATTTTAGATTATAGATTGGGAATTATTAGTGGTGAGCCAGCGCTGCAGGAGGGTTTCCCTCCGCAGGCGACTGGGGAACCCGAAGGGTTAGTTGGATTTTCTACTAACGATTAACCACTAACCAGTAACGCATTATATAACTATGGTGCCGTACTCTCGGTTAACGCACCCTGAAGATTCACTTTATAAATCATCTGCGATACGCCTAGCAGCGTCTGCCCTTTGGGCGATCGCTCAACTTCTTCTTATCGTAGACGTTCTTCTTGAATTAGCGTGCGCTGGAAGAGTTGATGGTTTTTAAACCAGTGCCAAGTACGTGAACGATAGTTATTGCAAGGACTGAGATTAATCATTTCATACAAGTACATCTCTGGCATAGTCTTGTAGGAAAACCACAAAATAATTGTTGCATCATCTACTTCCCAGGCTTTTCCTTCAATGCGCTCTGTATCAAACCATATCTTCTTGTCCCGATAGTTTCCCGGAAATTGGTGTTCCTCCTGTTTTCCATCAGACCATTTATAGCGATTAATTTGGTAGTAGGAGTAGGAACCGTCTTCTGGAAACTGGCAAGTTAAGTGAGAATCATGTTTGTCAAGGATATTTCCTTTTGTATCAACCAGCATATAAGTACCAACCCAATCTCCTTCATGGCGGGTAAGTACAGGCATTTCCTCTCGAATGGCAGACATAGCACAATTCCTTTTCTTGGTAGATAGTAATTAAGATTTTAAGCAACAAAATTTCTGTGGAGATTCCTCTAACATCTTTTTAACAGTTACCAGTTATCAGTTATCAGTGAGCCAGCGCTGCAGGAGGGTCTCCCGACCTAGGCGACTGCGTTCGCCCTTGGCGTGCCGAAGGCATACCCGAAGGGTTATCAGTTTCATCCGCGCATGTTTAAGTCCCCCACCAAGAGCACAGAAAGCGTTGGTGGCGGGTTTAAATCCCCCACCAGCCCCAGGGCGTCACTGCGGCTGGTACTGTTCACTGTTAACTGTTCAGTGTTTTAAATAACGTCCAGTGGGTGAACCTAGAACCTGTCCATTATTGTAGATAAGATTTCCACGTAAAAAAGTACTTTTCACCCGTCCCGTTAACTCCACCCCTTCAAAGGGTGTGTAACCTTGTTGTGACTCCGATTCAGCAGCACGTACCACGAAGGTTTCATTTGGATCTACCAGTACTAAATCAGCATCGTAGCCAATCGCAATATCCCCTTTTTGTAACAAACCAAACCGCCGCGACGGATTCCAAGATAGCAGCTTAGCCATGTGGTTGTAGGACATTCCCCGCTTACGACCTTCACTAAATACACCAGAAAGTAAATATTCTGTACCACCAAAACCAGACTTTGCCAACCAAATATTATTTGGGTCTTTAGCACTTCTTTTTTGTTCGGCAGAACAGCAAGCATGGTCACTCACTATCCAATCTACCTGATGGTTGAGTACTGCTTGCCATAAGTATTCCACATCGGCACGGGGACGAATAGGGGGGTTTACTTTTGCCCAAGTAGCCGCAGGGGTATCAACATCTAATAGCAAATGTCCGACGGTAACTTCTCGGCGAAAGTTGATATGGGGAAAAGCAGTTTGCATAGTCAAAGCTGCTTCCATTGCCTTACGCGAACTCAGGTGCAACAAATTGATATTTGCACAGTTAGTCTCATGTGCCAAATAGGAAGCAATGCAAATTGCTAATCCTTCAGAATGAGGGGGACGTGCTGCACTGTAGGCGTGCAGTCCACTCAGACTAGAATCATTTTCAACTATTTTCGTATAGGCGTTGAGAATTTCTGCAACTTCGCAGTGCAAACTCAAGCTGATAGTATCTCGTGCTTCTGGATGTTCTTCCATCAAGCGAGTTAGACGCCGCATAATAAATTCAAAATGGGCGAAGTCGTAGCGTTCCTCTTTATTAATCATCAAAAAGAGGTTTTGCTGATCTGACAAACCATGCAACCCATAGCCGCCATAAAACATGAAGATTTTAAACGAAGATACACCATGTTCTTCAAACAGTAGAGGTATTTCGTCGATATGCTGGCTAGCTATAGGTGCGACGTGATACCCATAATCAACAAAAAAATGACCTGCGGATAACGCCAATACTTCTGGAAAAAAATCGCGGTAGGAACCGCCTTTGTTTAAATAATATTGTCCTGTACGAATGTAATTGAGACTAGTTGTGACTCCCCCCATTGCGGCTGCTTTGGTTTCAGTCACAGCATCTTTATCCAGGCGTTGATAGATACCGATGTGCATATGGGCATCCACAACCCCAGGAAAGCCCAGTAAGTTTTTGCCATCCAATACCTCTTTGCCGTTGTCTGGGCTAATATTAGGAGCAATTTGAGCAAATTTTCCATCCTTAATTCCTAAATCAAGTACTTCGACAGCATCATCATGGGGACGAACTACCCGCACATTTTTGATAATTAAATCTAATACGGGAACTTGAGACACAGTTGACCTCACACTAAAATGAGTATAGAACCCAAAAGTTTAAGAATATCAACACAGACGATAAGTAAGCGGACATAATTAAACGTAGGATGTGTTAGGCGTAGCCGTAACGCATCAATTGCTTGAACAGCATGGGTTACGCGATCGCCTATGGCGGACACTCCGTGTCATCGCTAACCCATCCTACGATGGTTCATTTTAATTCCACAAACCTACTTATTATTCCATTCAACTGTTGTATAAGTTCGCAACCAACTCTGGGCATGGTCTTTTAACTAGTCATGGATGAATACTCTGGTTTAGTCAGGAATTCCAATATCGTATCGGGACGCAGACCAAATCTCATCACCATGTAACGTTTTTTTATTCAATCATCTTCAGGAGAAAAGATAATGGAAAGTTTTAATGAGTATCATATGGACCCAAAGCAATTTCCTTTTCTTAAAATTTTTCAAGATAACTGGCAAGTGATTAGAGATGAGTTTACACACTTTATTAAGCACGCATCTAATGAGGAGTTACAATTCACCTATGATATTTTAGGACCTAAAAGTAAAACCATTAAAACTAAAGGCAATTCCAAATACAGTGCTTTTGGGATTTTATTCCAAGGTATATTTATTGAAGAATATATTCAATTTCATCAAATACAATATCCTGATTATGGGACAAATGATGCATCAGAAAAAGCACTTGCATTAAGAGAGAAATATTTCCCAAATTTGGCTAAGGTGATAGAAAAAGTCAACTTGAGCGATGATAATATCATCAGAAATGCATATTTTGGTACATTCCATCCAGGCTTGGATATCAAGCTCCATGTGAACTATAACCCTCATATGAATCGTGGCTATCTAGGATTGATTGTGCCACCAGGGGATATAGCTATGAAAATATGCCATGAGCAGGTTTATTGGCATGAAGGAGAATTCATGGTTTTAGATCACAGCTATCCACACTGTCCGCATAATTACACCAATTATGACAGAACAGTCTTGGTTGTAGACTTTTTTAAACCGGATAAGCCTAGAGAGGAATTGATACGATTTGAACAAGAGCAAGTCACACAACGTATGCAAGATAATCCTTACAGTTTAGGTGTTTTTGGTAAAAGTGATAAAGCGAAAGAAGAAGATTTTATCAAGTATGGTTTAGCTCATCAGTTAGAGTGGGATAAAGCTTTATAAGCTTAATATGATCTCCACACTGGCTGGAGAAACTTATTGCATAGAAACTCCCCGGCTTGTCTTAAAAGTTTTCCTATGCTTTTGAAGCAGTTTCAGCAGGAAAAAGCTTTATTTACTATCAAACCACCAAGGATCGGCAATGGGCTTTGTTTTCATCAAGAAAGCTTTTTTTCGCATAAAACGTGTCAGCGCCGCAGATCCCATGCGCGATCCACCCATACCAGAAAATTTGAAAGCATTTTTCTCTGCCTCGTGCATAATCGAGGTGAGACCAGCATCGTTGATACTGATAGCACCCGCATCTATCTGGCGTGCCACTTCCAATGCTTGAGCTTCCGAGGAGGTAAATACCGCCGCACTCAGTCCATAAATTGAGTCATTTGCCAAGTTCACCGCTTCTTCAACTGTGGAAAAAGACATCACTGGCATAATAGGACCAAATGTCTCTTCGCTCATCACCTTCATAGAATGGTTGACAGAAGTGAGAACTGTAGGATGACACCACCAACCTCCTCCATAATTCTCAACTTCACCGCCACAGTGAACAACTGCTCCCTGTTCCACTGCATCTAGCAAATGGTCGCTGATAATTGCTGCTTGTCTCTCTGCAATAATAGGACCGATTTCCCCACTTTCCACTGTAGGGTAGGCTAGCTGAAGCCGTTGCGCTTTGGCTACCAGTTTTCCGACAAACTGTTCAAAAATAGATTCAGCAACGTAGATCCGTTCAATGGAGAGGCATGACTGTCCAGTATTGACGACAGAACCCCACAAAATTGCTGATGTTGCTAAGTCCAAATCCGCTGATGGCAGGACAATAGCTGGGTCTTTGCCGCCTAATTCTAAAAAAGCAGGAATGAAGCGTTTAGCTGCGGCTTGTGCAACTTTTCGCCCCGTCGCCACACTCCCAGTAAAGCACACCAAATCTACATATTCGATCAGAGTAGCTCCCGTTTCGCCTGCTCCCTCCACAAAAGTTAATACGTCGCGTAATTTTGGGACGGCGTTGAGTGCTGTTAACAGCGGTGCTACAAACCGGGGAGCAATCTCACTGGGTTTGACGATGACAGCACAACCCGCCAGCAATGCAGGGATTGTATCAATTGTCGCAAGCAACAGGGGAAGATTCCACGGGCTGATTACCCCAACGAGGGGATAAGGAACCGCTGTTTGTTGCAGTTGGATAAAAGAAATTGCCGTGTCTTTTTTAGGTTCTTGCAGCAGTTCTGGCGCTAATTTACACCAACGGTCAATGCTGGAGAGGAATGAGTCAATTTCCAATACCGAGATTGATAATCTGCCCGTATCATTTACTAAACCTTCAGTTAGTTTATCGCGCCCGGATAATATAGCTTGCTTCCACTGCTGTAACGCTTCGATTCTCCCTTCTAAACCAAGCTGTAACCAGGTTCTTTGCGATCGCCGCAAGCGGCTGCATTGCTGTCCGAGAAGCTTCTCGGGCGGCGGTATAATCACATAGTCAAATTTTCCAGTCCGGGGGTTACGGACTTCTATTGGTTTGGACATGGCTCAAATAACCCCTAGTTTAGCTAGGCGCTCTATCGTTTCTTGCTGTGTTTGGATGAAGTGTTTGCGGTCTACTTCTTTTTCCAGCATAGTGTTAGCTGGGTAAAAATGCGACTGACGATAACTTTCTGCGTAGAGTTCAAATCGCTGCCGTGAAAGTAAATTATTTAACCCTGATCGGCGGCGGTAGCGGCGTAAAGCAGCCATGTCTATCTCTGCAAAAGCCGCCATGCTCTCCCCGGAATGTGTCTCTGCTAATACGAGTCCTCGATAATCAATAATTTTAGAGCCACCATCGGCAGAAGCCATAGGAATGGGGATATTAGCGATGCCTGCCGTATTGCTTGAGACTACGTATGCCATATTTTCCACAGCACGGCAGATTTTTGCCGCTTCTTTGGGAGCGCGTTCTTTGCCATAAACCTCTGAGGTTGAGTGCAGAAAAATTTCTGCTCCACGCATTGCCAGACATCGTGTCACTTCCGGATACAAAATTTCTTCTGATGCGATCGCTGCCAAATTACCAATTGTAGTCTTTGCAACCGGAAACACGCCTTCCAATCCGTAGCAATCAAGATACTTATCCCAAACATCATGCGGTGTCGGAGCAAACATAGAATTCAGCCGCCGATACCGCAAGACAACTGACCCGGATGGGTCGATAACAAAGCAAGTTTGAAAGTACAACCCAGGAAAGTTGGGGTCAAGTTCGTAGGCGTTGCCAGCAATAAATATACTATGCTTATGAGCAATTTTACTAAGTGCCTCATATTCAGCACCCGCCATTTCCAGACAAGCTTTTTCCGCCCAAACCGCTAGTGACTCTCCCATCGGAAAACCCGTGAGAAAGTATTCCGGTAGAACAATTAAACGACAGTCGAAGCCGATGAAAGCGATGCTGGCAGCAATTTGTTGTGCCAAGCGGTTGATAGTATTTTGCATCAAAGAGCGGGCTTCTTGGCGGTCAGTTGCTTGGTTGACGGCGTGACACGTTACCTGGAGTGCCAAGGCTCGGAATGAGTCGATGCTTTCTGGATTGGCTGCCATACCCTGCTTTGTCTAAATTATCATTATGTTACTCTGTGATGCGATCGCCACCCCAGAGCGATCGCACCAGTTTGTCGGTCAATTCCTGACCCAAAATCTGTGCTGCCAACTTGTTACCTGGGTCACGTTCAGCGCTAGTACGGCGCAAAAACAAGTCACGCTCAGCCAAAGCAGCTCTTGCATCTTCTGGTACTGGTTCAGCCTCGTTTACCCAAGTTAGCCAGCGATCGAGCATTTCGTGTGCCAGTGTGCGAATAACTTCGAGGGTATCCTCACAAGCAGAGCCGGTGTAGCACAGGCTAATAGGTGATTGAAACATACGGACATACACGCTCTTGCTAGTAAAAGACACTAGACGTGGCTCAGCCTGCAACCTCAGGTATGTTTGGTTAACTGGCTCATAGTAGCGGTCTAGGTATTCCTGGTCAGTTATTAAATCGGTTCGGGGAACGTAATCCATGTAGAAGAAAATATTTGGCAGCGTTCCAAACTCAAACACCAGATGGGGAACGCGGACATGAGACCCCAACCACGCAGTCAGACGCATGGTGCTGAAGTGTGATTGCCCCAGATTACGGATGTATGAATGTACGAGCCAGTCAATTTCTGTCCCAGAAAAAGCGTTCAGCGTTCCCTTGATATTGCCATCACCACTGCTGTAATCCTCCAAATCTTTTGTAGACGGGTCTAGATGCAGGTGAAAACGAGTATCTAGCTTTTTTAAGAGTTCGCACGTTATTTTCCACAAATGCTCAAACACAACTGTGTTGTCCAAATCCGGTTGCTGCTCAATCATTGTTTGCATCCGTCCGCTTTGTATAGACTTAATTTAGACCAAAAACTTCAAGGAAGTGAACGTGTTAAATTCTGCTGAAGCCACGGAGTCGAACATTGGCAAAGTCCTGCTTATCGGGGTTACTGGAGGCACAGGTGGAAATGTGGTCAAGGGATTTCTCGGACAAGGAATGACCAACCTACGTGCCATAACTAGGAAAATTGACCTTAACCGTCCTTCCTTGGCAAAGATGAACGATGCAGGAGTCGAGCTTGTGGAGGCAAACCTAGACGATGAGGACTCGCTAGCACCTGCTTTTGCCGGAGTTTCGGCTGTTTACTGCCACGCCACGAGCGCGGACTCTGCCAAACCTGACCCCCAAGAAGTCGAGAGGGCAAAGCGAGTTGCACAAGTTGCAAAGAAAGCTGACATTAAGCACTTCGTTTATAACTCTGCAGGTGGGGCAGATAGGAATTCTGGAATCAGCCATATTGAGCAGAAGTACAAGGTGGAGCAGGTTCTAAAAAACGCAGGCTTACCAACAACCATGTTACGAGGATGCTTGTTTATGGAAGAATTTTGGAAGAAATACACCCGCCCATCCATTCTTAAGGGTGTCTTCCCATTCTCTATTCAGCCAGATAAGCCGATACATCTGATTACAACTAAAGACATGGGTCGCGTTGCTGCCTATGTTATAAAACATCCCTCCAAGTACATCGGGCAAGAAATTGAGCTAGCTGGCGATGTGCTGACTCCAAAGCAGATGACGGAGGCGTTTTCCAACGCGCAAGGGATTCCAGTTGTCTACAAGGAAACACCTGCTTGGATATTGTTGCTCCTCTTCCGAAAGGAACTGTTCGATTTGATTCAGTGGTATCGCACTAAGGGTTATCAAGCCGATGTCCAGCGCTTGAGGGAAGAGGAGTTCCCCGGACTTTTGACCACATTTACTGAATTTCTAGAAGAAACCAACTGGGCAAACCAGGAACTCACTTACGAAAGCCTTGGCTTCTAACCTCTGGGGGGGTCACTCGCTTCGCTCAAATTCAAAATTATCAATTCAAAATTCAAAATTAAAGACCCCATAACCGAAGTTGGGGGCTTGAATAATCGTGCTCTCTTTTTCTTTTTCTACATAACGTAAGTTGGGAGCTTGTACCCTCAATTAATTAATTCAAAATTATCTATTTCTTGATGAGCAAATTTTGATTTTTGATTTTTGAATTGTTTCGGTCAATCTCATACTCCTGTATAATGCGAGATACAAATTAACTCAAAGATTCAATCAGTTTCACCACTCGTTCCTTTACTTGATCTCGAACACGACGGAAGGTTTCTATATCTTGCCCTTCTGGATCTTCTAGTTGCCAATCTTCAAACACATCTCTGACCACCCATTCTTCAGGTAAATTGACTCCACAACCACAAAGAGAAATCACGGCATTGTAATCTTCAGCTTTGAAATCGCTTAAAGGCTTAGAAGTCTGATTGCTAATATCAATGCCAATTTCTGACATCACTTGGACAGTGGTTGGATCTACGTAACTGTCTGCCAAACCAGAACTTGTGACGCCAATTTTGCCTTCTCCTAAAGTGCGAGCAAATCCCTCTGCCATTTGAGAACGACGGGAATTTTTCTTACAAACAAACATGACTTTTTTCATGAATTTGTTGATTGTTAATTGCTGATAGGTTAACTGTTGAAAACTTTTATGAGCTTCGTGTAACATTAACCTCAAGGGCAGTATTCGCTACCTTGATGTTTGCTTTTGCTGCTTTTTCTTTACGTTCGCTATGGCGATCGCTCAAGTAATCAACCTTGTCACGCAACAACAAGGTGAACTTATACAGTTCTTCCATGACATCAACCACGCGATCTCGATAAGGCGAATCCTTCATCGTTCCGTCTTCGTTAAACTCTTGGTAAGCTTTCGCGACTGAAGACTGATTCGGAATCGTAAACATTCGCATCCAACGCCCTAAAATCCGCATGGTGTTGACGGCGTTAAAAGACTGAGAACCCCCACTAACTTGCATCACTGCTAAGGTTCTGCCTTGAGTGGGTCTGACTGCTCCTACCTCTAAAGGAATCCAGTCAATTTGGTTTTTCATTATACCAGTGATATTACCATGCATCTCAGGAGATGACCAGACTTGACCCTCAGACCACAGGCTTAATTGCCGTAATTCCTGCACCTTGGGATGTGTATCCGGTACGCTTCCGTGAATCGGTAATTCGCGTGGGTCAAAAAAGCGGACTTCTGCACCAAATTCCTCGATAATTCGAGCGGCTTCTTCTGCTAAGAGGCGGCTATAAGAACGCTCTCGCAAAGAGCCATACAAAAACAATATTCTGGGTGGATGAGAAAAATTTGTCATGGAAATCAGCAATTACTTAAAAGCACTAATACAACGCGGATCGCGCAACGTTGCCTTTTCTGGTTCCCGTGGAAACCAAGCCGCTGTACGCTTACAAAACTCAACCAACATCAACATCACTGGGACTTCGATTAAAACGCCAACCACTGTGGCTAGTGCTGCGCCAGAATTTAAGCCAAACAGCATCACAGCAGTCGCAATGGCAACTTCAAAATGATTGCTAGCCCCAATTAATGCTGCTGGTGCTGCATCTTCATAAGATATGTTGAGCTTTAAAGCTGCTACATATGAAATAAAGAAAATGAAATTCGTTTGGATGAACAGAGGTACTGCAATTAACAAGATGTGCAACGGGTTATTAACAATTAACTCACCTTTGAAAGCAAACAGTAACACTAAAGTAATGAGCAAAGCTGTGATAGAAACTGGAGTGAGATACTTCAAAAATCGCCGTTCAAACCATTCTCTTCCCTTGTGTTTAAAAATCCAATAACGGCTGTACATTCCTGCGATTAACGGCAATCCGACATAAATCAGTACCGAAAAAACGATTGTTTCCCAAGGCACCATTAAATCATTTGCTGCCAATAACCATCTACCCAACGGTGCATACAAAAATAGCATCGCCAAAGAATTCACCGCCACCATCACCAAGGTATGTCCTTGGTTGCCATAAGATAAATACCCCCACATCAACACCATTGCCGTACAAGGAGCAATTCCCAGTAAAATGGTGCCGGCAATGTAGGAATTTGCTAGTGCTACTTCACTACCGCGAATCAGGTCGGTTCCAGTAATCAAAGGGCGAAATAACCATCCCAAGAAAAACTGTGCGATCGCCACCATCGTAAATGGTTTAATTAACCAATTCACCACCAAGGTAAGAATAACGGGTTTCGGGGCACGAATCGCATTTGCAGCTTGCGTGAAGTCAATTTTTACCATGATGGGGTACATCATGAAAAACAAACAAATCGCAATTGGAATTGACACTTGATACACACTCATTGCATCCAGCGCCACTGCAATTCCTGGGAGCAATCTTCCTAGTAAAATTCCTGCAAAGATACACAAGAAAACCCAAACAGTGAGATACTTTTCAAAAAAACTTAAATTGCTCCCTGCTTTCAGCGAGGCTTTTCTCGCTTGCGAATTATTTGTACTCATCAAAATTCCCTTGGCTGATACGATTTCTTTTCATGACGAATTCGCAATCTTCTATAAGACTGTTTAGTAAACACTCGCAATATCAAAGCTGATTTCTATTTATGAATAACAGCACCCTAAGTAAGGGCGGTCATGACAATTCAAAAGCCAAAATTATCTATTCAAAATGAATACCCCACGGATAAATCCGGGGGATTCAGACAGCGCCAACCTAAGTAGCCTTGCGTTCATTGACCCCACTCCCTTGACATATCAATTTAGGGTGTATCTCTATTATTTCAAAAAAAATTGATATGTCAAGGAAAAGAAGAGAATGTAACACAAGATCATCAAAAAAATTGATATATTATGATGGCTCTTTACACAAACGAGCAGGCAAAATTTGGCTCAAGCGGCGGTACTCTGAGAGGTACTGCTCTAGGACGGCAAATTGAGGGATGTTGAGGCTGTAGTAAATCCAACGTCCTTCCTGACGGGAGCGAACTAAACCAGCTTCCCGGAGAGTTTTCAGGTGAAAAGACAGCTTTGACTGGCTAACCCCTAAAGAGCTGCATAAGTCACACACACAAAGCTCTTGGTTTCGCAGGAGTTCGATAACGCTAATCCTCAGTGGATCGCTAAGAGCGTGAAAACCGATAAAAATTAGCTCGGGACTGGCTATGGACGGAGATTGCATGAATTGTATTTAGGCTAAATGTGTTCCATTTCTATCAAAACATACTGGGAAGATCAGAACCCCTGAAGATGTAGTTTGACGCACGCAGGAAAACTACATCTATGTTTTTAACCAGGGGATGAAATCCAACACAACAGGTTTTAACCTGTTGTTTCTCTTTCAACGTATTGTCTAACTGCCTCTCTAATTAACTCGTTCATCGACCTCTCTTTTTGTTTGCTTAGTTTTACCAAGTCTTCATACTCTTATGAGCGAAAATCTTGCACTAAATCTACTTATGGCATCATAAATATGTTATATTGATGTCATGGTAACACAAGGATGAAAAACTCCAAAAACAAAACGTGTTGGTAGTCCTACCCTCACAACTAAAGATATGGGGTTGTACTGAGAAGTCCTTTTTAAGAGCCTTCAGTACGTAAAATCTTCAAGGCTTCGCCGTGAGCGCTCAGCCGAACGGTTGGAAGGAAGGAAAGTGCCGCACAGAGAAAGAGCTTGTCGAAGGGTCGAGGCGGGTAGGGCTGTTTGAACCAGCCGATGTGTTTTACAAAAAACATGAGACAACGTTGCGGAGTGCGTCTATGCCTGCGGCACGCTACGCGAACAGACCACGTAGCAACAACAGTCTAGAATCCTTGCGCATTCATTGCAGGGAGAGTTCAATGTGAATTGACATTCCCCACTCTGCCTAACAGTTGTTGGTAGGGGTTCTCAAGGTTTCCCCTAAGACTTCCTGCTTCCTTTGCACGTGCTAGTCGTGAAACAGCGATTGCGCGGAGCGCAGTGCCCAAGGGGCAATCGCAACAAGAAGACAAGAACACAAGGAGGCGATCGCCTCCTTGTGTGTTTTGAATACTGGTTACTAAGTTGACTTTTTAACGACTGTAGGGCTTCTGAGTCTCGCACTGTTAACTAGTTTAAAAAACTGGTTTTTTGAGTGGGTTAAGCATTACTCAAATTGACTCTGACAATCATATCGTTGTAATCTTTGTCACCGCCATTTGCTAAATCCTCAAACCCAAAGGTGTTATTGCCCAACAAACGAATATGGTCAACCTTATCTGAGTTAGCTCCTAAAAAGGAGAAATACACTGCGGGGTCGTTATTTGAATTCGCATCTAAAATTGCTTCGGGTCTGCCATTAGCAATAATGAATGGTGCCAAGACTGAACCGGGGCTAAGATTACTTGTCAATGTAGCAGTACTTTGGTTGCCCACTGTCAAGTCAATTCCTGCAACACGTCTTTGCACTGCAGCTTGAGCATAACCTGCATCACCAGGACGCAAGTCTACCGTCCCGTTGCCATCGATATCAATACCACCATTGGTATCAGCGACTTGATAGAAGCCGACGAAATTGTCATTGGTTGCTTCTCTATTTAAGACAAACTCTGCTTTGACCGGAGTTGACACATCACGCAAATCAATCAGTTCTCCAAAAGGATTTCCCTGAAGACCAGCACCTAGAGGTAACGGCTGATTTGTAGCCTTAATCTTTACCACCAGATCCTGGAAGTCGGAAGTATTGTTATTTGATGCATCGTTCAAAGCCAATGTAAACTCGCCATTACCCAAGTCTGTGACTTTTTGGGTTGAGGGGTTGGAAAAGAGTACATCTGTCAGAGAAGTTGAACCAGCTTGTACAGCATCGATACTACTGTTGTTGACCAAGAAGAATCGCAGGCGTTCCCCTGAATTAAATTCAAGTAGACGTGTTAAGTCAGTATTAAACCCATTGGGAGTATCGGCAATAACCGAGAAAATAGCCTTGGCTCTTGAAAGCGCAACTTGGGCATAATTTTCTGCACCAGGAGCAATGCCATTAATTGTTCCTTGGTCATCGTCAACAACAAACACTCCCAGTTCATTCACCTGATTAGAATTGGCTCCGGTGAGAGTGGCTTCAAGTTTTGGTGTGTTGCCTTCTAACTGGAAAGTATTGTTAGGCAGGAGTTTCAGGCTAGAAGCAACTTGGGTGCCAGGAGTGAGAACAGGATTGGTGCCAGGATTGGGGACAACAGGATTGGTGACAGCACCAACGGTAATTGCGGCAGTATCAGTCGCAAGGCTAAAGGCAGTTGCGCCACCGCTAAGGGTGGTGTCCGCAGTGCTGCCGTTGGTACCACTGGTTTGGTCCCATGCACCGAAAGTTAAAGCATTGCTGATGATGCCGTTGAAGTTGGCGTTAGGCTGAAAGTAAATGCGGGTGTTGGCATCAGCTGCGAGTAAGCGGGCGTTGGTATCGGATACAAATCCTAAAGGTACCCAATTACTGCCGTTGTCGGTGCTGTAGAAGAAGCTGCCGTTGGTAGTGTCAGCGTTTGCGATCGCAACACCTGTTAGTGGATTCGTGTCTGGGTCGGTGACGTTACCACTAGGAGCCAAACTCACCAACGAGGAAACGAGAGTACCAACTGCTCCTATCGGTGCACCTACATTTTGGTTAATAGCAGTTAGAGTGACGTTGGTGTCACGGAGAGTAGGAGCATCATTGACGGCATCAATGGTTATGGCGACAGTGTCAGTCGCAATGCTAAAAGCAGTTGCACCACCGCTAATGGTGGTGTTCGCACTGCCGCCGTTGGTACCACTGGTTTGGTCCCATGCACGGAAGGTCAAAGCATTGCCGATGGAGCCATTGAAGTTGGCGTTGGGCTGGAAGTAAACGCGGGTGGTTCCATCAGCCGCTAGCACACGGGCGTTAGCGTCGGATACAGACCCCAAAGCTGCCCAGCTACTACCATCATCGGTACTGTAGAACCAACTGCCGTTAGTAATGTTGGCATTTGTGATCGCAATACCTGTCAGTGCATTACCTGTAAGTCCATTATCTGTCAGTGCATTGTTGTCTGGGTCGGTGACGTTACCACCAAGGCTGACTAAGGAGGAAACGAGGGTACCAACTGCTCCTGTGGGTACGGCTGGATCTTCAACTATATTCAGGAAGATGTTGGTATCACTGAGGATAGGAGCATCATTGACGGCGTTGATGGTAATTGTGGCAGTGTTAGTCGCAATACTAAACGCAGTAGCGACACCGTTGATGGTGGTGTCCGCAGTGCTGCCGTTGGTACCACTGGTTTGGTCCCACGCACGGAACGTGAGAGTATTGCCAACGGTGCCATTGAAGTTGGCGTTGGGCTGGAAGTAAATGCGGGTGTTGGGATTAGCCCCCAATAGGCGAGCGTTGGTGTCGGATAGAATTCCCACAGGGATCCAGCTGCTGCCATTGTTGGTGCTGTAGAACCAATTGCCGTTGGTAGTGTCAGCATTTGTGATGGCAATACCTGTGACTGCATTGCTGTCGGGGTCGATGACGTTATCATTAAGGCGCGCTAAGGAGGAAACGAGGGTACCAACTGCCCCTATGGGTGCTACTACATTTTCATTAATGGCAGTTAGGGTGATATTCGCTTCAGTGAGGGTAGGAGCATCATTGACGGGATTGATGGTAATTGCCAGAGTGTCAGTCGTAGTGCTAAAGGCAGTAGTGCCGCCACTAATCGTGGTGTTCGCAAAGCCGCCGTTGGTACCACTGGTTTGGTCCCATGCACGGAAGGTGAGAGCATTGTTGATGGAGCCATTGAAGTTGGCTTTGGGCTGGAAGTAAATGCGGGTGGTTCCATCAGCTGCCAATAGGCGAGCGTTGCTATTGGATACCAAGTCTAAAGCTGCCCAGCTGCCGCCATCGTCGGTACTGTACAACCAATTGCCGTTGGTAGTGTCAGCATTTGTGATCGCAATACCTGTAAGTGGTGGATTACCTGTAAGTGGATCGTTATCTGGATCGGTGAGGTTAACACCAAGGCTAACTAACGAGGAAACGAGGGTACCAACTGTTCCTATGGGTTCACCAGCATCTTCGTCAATGGCAGTTAGGATAAGGTTGGTGTCAGTGAGGATAGGAGCATCGTTAACGGGGTTGATTGTCAGTGTGGCACTGTTAATCCCAGTGCTAAAGGCACTTGCACCAGCGCCAACGGTGGTGTCCGCAGTACCGCCGTTGATACCACTGGTTTGGTCCCACGCACGGAACGTCAGAGCATTGCTGATGGTGCCGTTAAAGTTGGCGTTGGGCTGATAGTAAAGGCGGGTAATTGCATCAGCAGCCAATAGACGAGCGTTGTTGTCGGATGTAGCCCCCAAGGCTGCCCAGTTGCTGCCGTTGTTGGTGGTGTACAACCAATTACCGTTGGTAGTGTCAGCATTTGTAATGGCAATACCTGTGAGTGCGTCGGGGTCCTGGTCAGTGACGTTATCACCAAGCCGGACTAAGGAGAAAATTCGCGTACCAACTGCCCCTATGGGTGCGACTGCATCTTCGTTAATGGGATCCAGGATCGGGTTAGCATCAGCATCATTGAGGATAGGAGCATTGAGTACAGATGGATACGTTGTGAGAACTTCGGCGCTGAATGCCAGTGGTTGATTTGAAATGTTGCCAATGTTGACTTCCAGGTTCCAATCACCCCCCAGAAAAGCGTTGCCAGTGAGGTTGGCGGAGGCGGCAACATTTGCTTGCGTTAGTTGGTGTAGCTTGGTGATGAATTCTACCCCGGCATCACCTGCAGCCACATGGCAACCGTACAAAAGAAGCGAGGGAACTGGAGAGACCGGAAGGTGGGAATATGGCGAGAACCAATTCTTTAGTTGGTCGGCGTAAAGTTCTAGGGTGCTGAGACTGAGTTCGCTATTGCCAAGGGTTAGGGTTCCCGAAGAGCCGTGAGAAACAATGTGGACATTTTCCACTCCACGGTACAGGGACAGTGCCTCGGTAATTTGTGCTACCCCATCTCGCTCAGAGTCAAGAACAATAGCCTTGATGCCTGCTACAACATTTTCCAGTAAAAATTCGTAGTGGCTTACAGATGGATCAACGAAAAGAATGCCTGTAATCTTCATCTGGTACTCTACAAAACAATATTACGTTTTACATCTGATTACTCACCGTTCGTTTATAGGGAACCAAAGGATGCGGAGAGTTATAGGTATTTGTTAATTTCTCTACAGTACCCACTAGCCATCAGAGTTTTGGTTGGCAACACAAAGCTAATACTTTATGTCTAAGTATTTTCACCGCTTTGTCTTGTTCAACAAAGCTGATATAAACGCTTAAACCAAAATTTGTTAATACCTGTTCAACTTTTCGCCCTGAGTTTGTGTATTTCCGTAGAAAATGTCAGTATTTCAAATAAAATTTATACTTATATTTTTTTCTAATGAAGCTGTAAAAAATTTGATGGAAGTTTTTTCTTTTACAGTATATTAGGTGTTTTTTGCACTTTTTTTTGTGGGATGTAGGGGCGGGCGTCCCGTGTCGTCCCCAATATCCCACAATATGTTTACGACACAAGCACCAAACCAATAAGCTGGAAAATGGTCTTGGGGGCAAGAAAAAAATGGGTGCTAGCTTCTGTGTGCCAACTACCCCTGTTACGCTGTAACATTACTTATTAATGTAGACGCGCAGAGGCGTGCCACAGGCTATCGGTAAGACGCTTTAGACGCACATGAAGTGCCACAAAATTTGAAGAATTTGTTACCAAGACAAACTTCAGTTGATAACCCCTTCCCAAACACCAACTTGACGCATGAATGACTGACTTTCCTGGTTTAATCCAACCATAACCACATACTTATCTAATTTCCGATATCGTTCAACCACTTTAGAAATTGCAGTGAGAGCAGCGTGGTCCCACACATGAGCGTGATGGAAGTCAATCACAACTTTTTCTGGATCGTCAACATAGTTAAATAACTCCATAAAGTTGGAGATTGAACCAAAGAAAAGTTGTCCCGATATTGTATATTGTTTTGCTCCGCTAGCATCAATGGATTTTACTGCTGTGATTTGGGTTGCTTTCCAAGCAAAAATTAAAGTACTCATGATCACGCCAACCAAAACCCCTTGAGCAAGATCATGAGTCCAAAGGGCGATCGCCATCGTTACAGGCATGGCAATTGCCTCACTCAACGGCATTTTGCGTAAATCTTTTAATGAGTTCCAATTAAAGGTTTCAAAAGCCACCATAATCATCACGCCGTTGAGGGCAGCCATAGGAATTTGCTTAACTATATCTTTTAAAACGAAAATGAGAATTAACAAGAAAGCACCCGAAACAAAGGTGGACAAACGCCCTTTTCCACCGGCTCTAATGTTAATAATCGATTGTCCAACCATGCCACAACCAGCCATGCCACCAAAAAAGCCTGCGACAATGTTTGCAATACCTTGACCTTTAACTTCCCGGTTTTTAGAACTCTTAGTATCTGTTAGCTCATCAAGCAGTTGTGCCGTTAATAAGGATTCTAAAAGACCGACAATCGAGAGCGTTAATGAGTAAGGAAGAATAATGAAAAAGCTTTTCAGAGAAAGGTCAATATGCGGCAGATGGAACGATGGAAGCGTATCGGTTATATTTCCAACATCTCCTACTCTGGTGATATGAACGCCAGTAGACATTGCCACAATCGTCATGAAAATAATGGCAACGAGGGGTGATGGTACACTCTTGGTAAAACGGGGCAGGAGATAGACAATTCCCAATGTAGCTGCTACCACTGCGTATGCTTGCCAGGCTTGCCCAGCAACTTGTCTGACTTGAGCTATAAAAATTAAGATGCCCAAGGCGTTAACAAAACCCGCGACAACAGATTGTGGAATGAAGGTAAAAAATCTTCCTAATTTCAAAACTCCCATCAGGAATTGAATGGTTCCAGTCAGGATTGTGGCTGCAAATAAATACTCAACCCCATGTTTTTCTACTAATGACGTCATCAGTAACGCCATCGAACCAGTAGCTGCAGAAATCATTGCCGGTCGTCCACCAAACAGGGAAATCACGACGGCTATACAAAATGAAGTATACAAAGCTACCATTGGTTCCACTTTGGCGATCGCAGCAAAAGCCAGGGATTCTGGAATCAGCGCTAATGCCACAGTTATCCCTGCTAAAACATCGCCTCTAATATTGGAAAAATATAAGGTTTTTAACCTTTCTAAATTTAGTTTCTGCCTGACTTTCATATTCACTTTTTTAGTTTTTTTCTTAAAAAAAGGCACTGCTACCCCCAGAGCTAATGAAACGACTTCTTTTAATCAAGCAGTAACTAATATTGCGTCAAGTCATGTTACCATCACGTAAATAACATTTCTCAAGAAAATTTCTACTCAATGCAACTTTTTTACGATTTCTTCATATTTTCGCCCTAAAATATGAAATTTTTAACTATTTCGCCTAATTCCCCATCCTTTTATGGGAATCTAACCTTATTCAGATCCCCGACTTCTTAAAGAAGTCGGGGATCTTGTTTTTTCACAAATTATTTAGGGCTGGTTGAGTTCAAGGAATTTCAATAAGTCATTAGGGTGTCTAAATATTTTCAAATATTTGCTAATGAATCGCTGGGTTTTTCAATTTCTGGTAAAGAATGCTGTGTAAAGCTTGCAATAATTCCTTTGTGGTGTAGGGCTTAGAAAGAAATGCTTTGACTCCCCTAGTCCCCGCGAGTTTATCACTGGTTACCAAACCGCTGACAGCAATAATCAACACACGCTCATTCATTTTTTGCAATGCCCGAATGGTGGTTGCTCCATCCAACGACGGCATCATCATATCCACCAACACCACGCTAATTTCATCTTTGTGTTGAGCATACTGTGCGAGCGCCTCAATTCCATCGCTGGCTGTCAACACTTTGTAATTGTAAGTTTCTAACGAGATTTTGGTCGTCTCTAAAATTGGGGCTTCATCATCCACAACCAGAATCAATTCTCCGTTTCCTGTTGGTAGTTCGAGGTTTTCTGCAAGCGGTGTTGCTGTTGCCTCGACTGCTGGCAAAAATACTTTAAATTCAGTTCGTCTTCCCAATTTGCTGTACACGTTCACAAAACCACCGTGGCTTTTGATGATGCCCCTCACGGTAGAAAGACCCAGCCCTGTACCTTTGCCAAAATCTTTAGTGGTGAAAAACGGCTCGAATATTCTATCCACTATTTCTGGCGGCATACCAACTCCTGTATCTGCAACACTTATCATGATATGAGGACCGACGCTTGCCTCAAGATTCATGCGGGCATAGTGTTCATCAATGAATACATTTTCAGCACAGATACTTAGAGTCCCGCCGCTTGTCATGGCATCGCGAGCGTTAACGACTAGATTCATCAGCACCTGATGTAAGTGTGTGGCATCTCCAACAATAGCCCAAAGGTCTGACTTTATATTCGTGGAAAATTCAATGGATTTGGGAAATGTCTCTTGGACAATCTGCTTAATTTCCGAGAACAAGTGACTCACTTGCACAATCGTGCGCTTACCTTCGACTCCGCGTGCAAACTGTAGCACTTGCTTGACCAAACCCGCCCCACGTTTAGCGTTAGTTTCTATTGTCTGAAACATCTGCTGGCTCCGCTCATCGGTATTGGGGAGTTTTAGCTGCAGGAGTTGCGCTGCCGTCAGAATTGGAGTCAGTATATTGTTCAGGTCATGTGCAATACCGCCAGCAAGTGTGCCAATGCTCTCCAGTCGCTGCGCTCGGAGAAACTGTGCTTCAAGCTGTTTTTTCTCTGTAATGTCAGTGTTGACTGTAAGAATTGATTTCGGTTGCCCATGTTGATCGCGCATCAAAGTCCAGCGGCTGGCAACAATAATCTCTTTACCTTCCTTGTGTACCTGAGTCAACTCACCTTGCCACGATTCACACTCAGTTAAACTTTCCTGGATATTTTGGAGTTGAGATAGAGTTTCCGCTCGATACAGAAGCTGACTGATATTTTTGCCGATCGCCTCTACTGCCTTCCATCCGTATAAATTTTCAGCCCCTTTGTTCCAAAAACGGATTCGCTTGTCCAAGTCTTTAACGAGAATAGCATCTGTCGTGATATCGAGCAGCGCAGCTTGTTCGCGCAGTTTCTCCTCTACCCGTGTGCGTTCCGAAATTTCCACCTCCAAACGCAGATTTTGCTGTTGAAGTGTCTTAGTCAGCTTCCCAATCCTCAGATGGAGTTCAATACGGGCTAAAACCTCTTCATGCTGAAGCGGTTTGGTGATGTAATCGACTGCACCAAGACTCAAGCCTTTGACCTTATCCACTGTTTCCGAAAGTGCGGTCATGAAAATGATCGGAATATCTTTTGTTAAGTCATTAGCTTGCAGACGGCGGCAAGTTTCAAAACCGTCTATCCCCGGCATGAGTACATCCAACAGAATCAGGTCGGGTGGCGCATATTCTGCTCGTGCGATCGCACTTTCGCCATCTTCTGCAACTAAAACTGTAAATCCAGAGTCAGCTAAAAAATCGAACAGTATTTCTAAATTCGTGGGAGTGTCATCGACGATTAAAATGGCACTTTTGTCAGTCAAATCACTCATAAAAATTTTCTTATTTAATCTAGCATCTGTCGGCAAAGTCGTGCAAGATGTGAATTGATAAACTCCAGGATTTGTTTTCCTCTCTCAGTTTGTTTTAGTGACATATAGGCGAGGGTGCCTTCAAGGAAATTCCGATAACTAATGCTGTGAATCTCAAAGTAGCTTTCATGAAATGGTGGCTTCTGCATCGATCCTAAATTTTGCTTTCGTTTGACTTCTGTAGTCTCATTAATTTTTTACATATGTCTTCGCCATATCCTGGATTCTGTAACTGAAAGTAAAATTATGTTACTAAAATTTAACTACACAGAAGTAACTGCTCACCTTAATATCATGTTCGGTTAATAATTCTGATTCGCGAGCGTTGCGGACCTCCTGCACAAGAGTAACGCTCAAGTGTAGCGTGCGCACTATTCGCTTGATGCCTATCCTTTCGCAAGCCCCTTCTTCTACGCAGACGCTACGCGTTCAGTGTGCGCGTAGCGTAGCGGCACCGCAGGAGCTAGCGCTTACGCTTAATTCAAAATTAAAAATGAATAACTAAAAACTATTTTCCCCACAGATAGAACCTGCTTGCTTGAATAATGTTGTCTTTCTTCTGCTTTTCTCCATAAAAAAATACACTCCATAAATAAATAAATACCTTCGTTTGTACCAATTGCTTTTATAAAAAATAAATGTAAAAGTTATAATAATTTTATCATAAATTAGTTTTAGTACTTTTATATTTTCACTTTTAAGTTTAAGTAAGATTGTTCTAGGCACAGCGTTCAGCGGAACGTGGGTTAGCTTCTAATGGAAAGATAAAGCCTTACCTTTTTCAGGTTAGAAACAGAATATCCAGCAAACAAGGCTTGAACAAAGTGGAATTTGCATTTTTTCTGTATAGCTCTTGTGAGTCAGTATAGCAATCCTATTTGATTTGTATTGGCGTAGCTTGCTTTGTAAGTCATGCAGAGAGGCTGCGCCAACGCGCGTAGCGTGTTCGTTGGGCGTACCCTAAGGGAGCGTGCGCTCAGCCGTGCCGTATCTCCTCCGGAGACGCTAGGCGAGTGCGTGCCCATAGGGCTTATAATTTAGGATTGCTATATATATTTGTTATCAACACAAAGTACTCAATTAGTATCTAATGATAATAAGGGTAAAATTTGAGAGTAGAGCCAAAAAGTTGCCCAAAGATAAGCTGACGGTGTAGGAGCTTGTTTGCTATGCTTGGTCAAGCGATTGGCTAATAGGAAGTTCTTTGGGACGTGCGTGTGAGGAACTTTTGGGTATAACAATCTCAATGGTTAACCCCATGAAACGTCCTGAATGATAGACAAAGTCTAGTTAGAATAAGATCTACCTTTTGGATGCCCATGACTGAACAACGTGACGTTGACTCATCGTCGGCTGATTCTCAACAGTTTAGTGAACCGACGGATGATGTAACGCTCAAGTCGGTCGATGATTCCTGGACAAGCCGCATTGCTGGTGTCTGGAATAACGCAACAACACGCTTGACGCAACTCCTACCCACAGAGCAAGTGGCACAGACGGTTGTGAAATGGTTTAGCGTCAGCGAAGATCAGGTTGCAGAGATTTTGGAGAAAGTTCGAGCAGAACTGCCAACGACACAAGCCCTCTTGATTGGTAAGCCCCAAGCTGGAAAAAGTTCAATTGTGCGGGGACTGACAGGAGTTTCTGCGGAGATTGTGGGGCAGGGATTTCGTCCCCACACACAACACACCCAGCGCTACGCCTACCCTTCGGGCGACCTACCGTTACTCATTTTTACAGATACGGTTGGATTGGGAGATGTGAACCAGGACACTCAGGTGATCATTCAGGAACTGGTTGGAGATTTGCAACAAGAGAACCGTCACGCCAAAATCTTGATTCTGACGGTCAAAATCAATGATTTTGCGACTGACACACTGCGACAAATTGCGGCTCAGCTGCGTCAGAAATATCCAGACATTCCCTGTCTGCTGGCGGTGACTTGCTTGCATGAGGTTTATCCTCCTGGTACAGCCGATCATCCGGCATATCCACCAGACTATGAAGAGGTCAACCGAGCATTCGCCGCAATGCAGCAAGCTTTTGCCGGACTGTGCGACCACGCTGTCCTGATTGACTTTACCCTGGAAGAGGATGGGTACAATCCTGTGTTTTATGGCTTAGAAGCGCTGAGAGATATCTTAGCAGACCTACTCCCCGAAGCCGAAGCCCGGGCGATTTATCAGTTATTAGATACCGACACTGGCAGACAAATTGGTGACCTTTACCGGGATGTCGGACGCCGTTACATTTTGGTATTTGCCATCATATCAGCCACGCTCGCAGCTGTGCCGCTGCCCTTTGCAACGATGCCAGCACTCACAGCGTTGCAAGTCTCGATGGTGGGCGTGCTGGGGAAATTGTATGGACAGACGCTGACTCCATCCCAGGCAGGAGGTGTTGTCAGTGCGATCGCCAGTGGCTTCTTAGCACGGGCAGTTGCACGTGAATTACTCAAATTCGTGCCAGGTTTCGGCAGTGTGATAGCTGCTTCCTGGGCAGCCGCCTACACCTGGGCGCTGGGCGAAGGGTCCTGTGTTTACTTCGGTGACTTAATGGGGGGCAAGAAACCTGATCCCCAAAAGATTCAGGCTGTGATGCAAGAAGCCTTTGAGTCAGCAAAAGAACGGTTTAAGGGCATTAAGCGTTGAGAACATCTGTGCTGTGTTATTTGAGTAACAGCACAGATCTGTTATCCAGCGGCTGCAAACTCTGTATACTGACGCATATTAGGCTCGTGAAATGCCAGCACGATCACAGAAACCAGAATTTGCAATTTTCGCAGATGTTTAATAGGAGTAAGCTAACGTGCATTTAATTTGCACTAACTGGACGGGCTGTGCGGCCCATTCCACAAGGGGTTTCTCAAATTTTATGCAAGTTAAAGGGCGATTAGCTTATGAATACGCGAACTGGCAGTAAAACCAAAACCACGACTTGGGTGGTGGAAAATGGCAAGATGCGTCCTCGACAAGACCAATTGACCACCGAGGAACCCTTGGAAATTCGCCTTGTCTCTTCCCAAAAGACAATAGCCGTTACCATGCGCACACCAGGGGCAGATTTTGAACTGGCTGCTGGTTTTCTCTACAGTGAGGGAGTTATTAGCTGTCGGGAAGATATCCAACGCATGAGTTACTGCGTGGATAAGTCGGTGGAAGGTGAGCAACGCTACAACATTGTAAATGTTAGCCTTCGGGAGGGGTTGAATCCAGATTTACAGCCTTTGGAACGACACTTTTATACGACTAGCGCCTGTGGAGTTTGTGGTAAGGCGAGTCTTGAGGCTTTGCGTTTCCGGGGCTGTCCGGCTATTGTTTCAGAACCCATCGTGACTGCTGAGATGATTTACACCTTACCAGATAAGCTTCGGGCGGATCAAGGTGTGTTTCATGCTACAGGGGGTTTGCATGCAGCCGCTTTGTTTGACAGCCAAGGACACCTACTGAACTTACACGAGGATGTAGGGCGTCACAATGCTTTAGATAAATTGATAGGTTCAGCTTTGCTGAGTGAGCAGTTACCCTTAAGTAATTATATAGTGATGGTCAGCGGGCGCTCAAGCTTTGAAATTTTGCAAAAGTGTACAACGGCGGGTGTTCCCATTGTCTGTTCTGTTTCTGCGCCCAGCAGTTTGGCAGTGTCTGTAGCAAAGGAATTTGGGATTACCTTAATTGGATTTTTGCGAGGGGAACGGTTCAATGTCTACACTGGTTTAGAAAGAATAAGCTTTTTTGAAAACAGGTGATACTAATGAATGAGTTTCAACTGCAAGGAATAAATCATATTGCCTTGGTGTGTAAGGACATGGCACGCACTGTGGACTTTTACACCAACACGCTAGGTCTAAAGTTAATCAAAACGATCGCCCTACCGGATGGTGGACAGCACTTTTTCTTTGATATTGGCAATGGAGAGGCGATCGCTTTTTTCTGGTTCCCACAAGCACCACAAGCCGCTCCTGGTATAGCATCTGCTAGACCTGATGCCTGGCAAACTGGCGATCTAACTACAGCACACGGCTCATTAAACCATTTGGCATTTAAAGTTTCATTTGAAAAACTTCAGGAGTACCGAGAAAAACTCATTGCCAAAGGTGTCGAAGTGACACCTATTTTACATCACGCAGATGTTCCTTCCGGTATTGTTCCAGAAGTTGACGAAAGTACTTTTATTTCCTCTGTTTATTTCTTCGACCCTGATGGCATTATGCTAGAATTTGCAACCACTTTGCGCGAGTTGGGTGACCCCCACAGAGATATTCAACATCAACCGGCAACAGCGGTTAGCACAACAGACTAGTACCGTGCCACAAGAGCGTGTATGCTTTGCGTCCGCATCCCCCCTTTGCACCCGCCACCTGCTGGTGGGTACAATGACATCCAGTCCGATTGGAATGCAGATTTAGTGCACGTTTCTAACAAAATGTTACGCTAATACCCGTACCTTGGCTCAACCAGTTATCAGTTACCAGTCATAACTGTTCACTGTTTTGAGTCCCCAGTTGAACACACCCTAGTCACTCATGCCTCAACCAAAATTAATTCATATTCCTAAACCGACGCGCTACCAAAATGCTGCGCTCAATTACTATCTGGAACTTTCAAATTCACCTTATCTGCATTATGGCTATTGGGAGCCAGTGCCTGCTTCTGGTGAGGAGCTGACTATTGCGCAGCTACGCACCGCTCAGGAAGCTTATGCAGCCAAACTTGTAAGTTTCATCCCAGAGGGAATAAACACCGTGCTTGATGTTGGGTGTGGCATTGGTGGCAATGCTGCCTACCTCCAAGAGCGTGGCTTCACTGTTGAGGGGCTGGCACCCGATCCGTTTCAGCAAGAGATGTTTGTGAAGCGGACCAAAGGTCAAGCACCGTTCCATTTAACGAGATTTGAAGATTTCCAGGGAAGCCACTCTTACGACCTCATCCTGTTCAGCGAAAGTAGCCAGTATATGGCTGCTGATGACATTGCTCAAGGTGCCGCTCGTCTGCTTAACCGTGGTGGCTACCTGCTGCTTGCCGATATGCTCCGCGTTGATGCCAAATACCATGAGGGCATCTTTTCCAATTGTCATGTCAGCAGTGTTCTTCACGATGCGTTGGTGCAGGCTGGGTTCAATTTAGTTAAAACTGAGGATATCTCAGCCCAGATTGCGCCAACGATTGACTTGGGTATTGGAACGTTCCGCACTTTTGGGCTAAGTACTATCAAGTATATTGCCGATCTCGTGGCGATCGCTGTCCCACCGTTGCATGCTATCGGGCGCTGGATGTTTAATCGTTGGCTTAAAAAGCTGATTGTTGAGGGGTTAGAAGCACGCACCATTTTTGACCAGCATCTGTGTTACGAAATCCAACTCTGGCAATCGTCAGAAAAAGATGAATAACTTGATTTTGATGGCTATTATTTGAGAGCGTTAACTCATAGTTCATCGTTCAGATGACTTTCCAATTTACTGAAGCTATCGTCACTCTGGCAACTTTTCATCTTGAAACTTTAGTTGGTTTCTATACTCAGTTCCTAAGTATAGAGCCAACGACTTGTATCCCAAACGTTTATGCTGAGTTTCAATTTGCTAGTTTGAAATTAGGTATTTTTCAACCAAAACAGACAGAGTTTTCTGAATTTGAAAACTCGGCTAAAAGTAAGATGAGTTTGTGTTTAGAGGTTAGTGATTTAGAAAGTGCGATCGCTCATCTGACGGCATTGGGCTATCCGCCACCAGAAGCAATTATCACTGCTTCCCACGGTAGGGAAATATATGCTTATGACCCAGATGGTAACCGGATAATTCTACATCAATCAAAGTAGGGTGCTTGTTTGCGCTACCATATGGCTAAAGTTCTACAATAAACCTTTTAGCAAAGTTAAGAAGAATGAAAACGAAACCACAGATGGACACAGATGCACACAGATGATTTATCTGTGTTAATCTGTGTGCATCTGTGGTTTTAAATATTGCTATCGCTACACAATATTAACAGTCCTGAGTCATTTGACAAAGGACAAAAGACAAAGGACACTCGTACAAATGTCAATAACTCAAAACTATAAACTAAATATCATTCAATGGTATCCAGGGCACATTGCTAAAGCTGAAAAAAACCTCAAAGAACATCTCAAAGTTGTCGATGTCGTATTGGAAGTACGCGACGCCCGGATTCCCTTGGCAACACATCATCCCAAAATGAGCGAGTGGGTGGGAAGCAAAACACGGGTGTTGGTGGTAAATCGAGTTGATATCATTTTGCCGCAAGTACGACAAGTGTGGACACAGTGGTTCAAGAGTCAGGGTGAAGTACTTTATTTTACCAATGCTCAGCAAGGTCAAGGTGTGGCTGCGGTGTCAAAAGCGGCACAAGCTGCTGGGGTGGCAATTAATGAACGCCGGAAAAGTCGCGGGATGTTACCCCGTCCAGTCCGTGCTGTGGTGATTGGCTTTCCGAATGTTGGCAAATCAGCTTTAATCAACCGTTTGCTGGGACGGCGAGTGGTGGAAAGTGCAGCGCGTCCTGGGGTAACTCGCCAATTGCGTTGGGTGCGAATTTCCGAGGAACTGGAATTGTTGGATGCTCCAGGTGTCATTCCTGCTAGGTTGGAAAATCAAGAAGCAGCATTGAAGTTAGCGATTTGTGACGATATTGGTGAAGCATCTTACGACAATCAAACAGTAGCAGCGGCATTAGTAGATATAATCAAAGATGGTCAGACCAATGATCCTGATTTTTTACCAGAACATCCTTTGCGATCGCGTTACACACTCGACCCCACGCCTCTGACTGGAGAAGCATACTTGCATGCTTTGGCAGAGTATCGTTACAAAGGCGATGTAGAAAAAACTGCACGGGTCATCTTAACAGATTTTCGTAAAGGTTCACTCGGTCCGATTCCTTTAGAATTACCACCTAACCTGTAAGTTTTTGCGCGAGATATTTTTACCCAAGATGCTGTCCCAACTCTTGCCGCAAACGATACAAAATTGTATTGGGTTCCACCTCAGCCAGTATTTCTTTAATAACTGTACTCGCTCCCAATTGTCCCCAAGAACAGCCTTTTTCCAGATAGACTTGCGCCGCTTTTCCCACCGCGTATGCTCCGTAACCAGCGATACCACCTTGCGTGATTGCAGTTCCAGCATAAGCAGTGACATTGAGCGGGTTTTCTCCAGAAGCAATGGCGGCAGTACTTTTACCCAAACCTAACAGCAAACTGCTGCCTAATTCTCCTAGCAGTAAGCCACCAGAACTGAATAAAATCGTTTTTAAAATCTTCCCGGCTTCGTAGCTGGTTATTGGCAGACCATACAGCCGCGCTAGCGAGCGAATTAAGGCTAAATCGGCAATTGTTCCGCCGAGAATATCTAAGAAGGCGATGGGATTGAGCCCCACTGCTAAAGCTTTGTATTTGGTATATTGCCAAATCAACTCTTCTGCTTGTTGTTGGCGTAAGTCGAGGGTTTTTTGGGCGATCGCCTCTTGTGCATCTCGTGCTTGGATAAGTGCGTTTAAAGCCAAGAGCGATCGCCCTTCGCGATTAAGAATTTTCAGAATTGTTTGTTTGAGTTCGTCTATTTGTGGCGGTGGTGTTTCCCATTCATGTGTCACACGACCATCAGACCACTCAACGCGCACTTCCATCGGTGCAGGTTCCGCCGCTACCATCACAATTTCATCAGGTTTTAGGGGTTTTCCTTGAGGATTTCCTGCGCCCAACTGTTGCAAATTGTTGTAAATTGCTGTTTTGTCTGTATCCGGGTAAAGGTCTGTCTTATTGAAGACCAAAATTAAAGGTTTTTGTGCTTGTCGCAATTCACACAGCGCTCTATACTCAGTCCTGGTAATATCACCAGATACCACAAAGAGAATAAAATCTGACTGACGCACCACTTGCCGCGCCATTTCTGCCCGTGCTTCTCCTTCAATTTCATCTAAGCCTGGTGTATCAATTAATTCCACCTGCACCTTACCGCCAGGATTCCAACGCACGGAACGAGGGTACTGAGTCACACCGTTGAGGGGACCAGTTTGTAAAATCTTTTGTCCTAGTAAAGCATTCAACACCGCTGACTTTCCACGACTTACCAAACCAAAAGCCGCAATGCGGATGACGTTATGGTCAAGTTTGTTGAGTGTGGTGGTCAAAAGTTCCAATTCTGGTTTGACCAAACCTGCTAATTGCGAGTTTGATGACGACTGTCCGGGTTTGCGAAGATTTCCATACCAAGACAACGCAAGGCTTAGGCTAGCACGAGCGCGATTTAAGTGAGTTTCTTGCAGGTTCTTTGGCACTGGGTTAGATTGACTCAAGGCTGATTTAAAAATGGCTGTTTTTGATTCGGGGAAGCTGGGGAGGAAAATTTTGATGCTTGGCTGTGTACGTAGTTTAGAGTAACTATACCAATTTTATATTTTAGATTTTGCAATGGAGAAAATAAGCTATAGCTGTGTCTGTGGAAAGGCTGAAAAATATTTATCAGCAACAGTAGTATATTGCATGAGCAAGGTAATATACTTTTCGTAGAATTTTATATAAATTTAATAATTTATCGAATAATGAAATCTCCAACCCAAAACGCAGACTGATTTCTAAAGATTGATAAGCCAGGTTGAACGTTATGTGTTAATTAATTTGTAATTTTAATATATGAGCCGATCAAATTCCACTAATCTACTGGAACGGTGCAAAAAGTTTCTCAGCAGGAAAAAAAATTCTTTTACAGGAAAGTATCACCTCTACACTGGCGAAAAACTGAATTGGTTTCAAGTCTGTTTACGACTTGAAACGTCAGTTATTCCAGTCATTCTTCCCTGGGTAATATTTTGTGGTGTCTATGGTTTTTTAGTATCATTATTCTACTATTTTGGGGTTCCCATTGGATTCGCACAAAAGAGCGGTGTCCTTACCAATGCTATCTTGACTTTCAATATTGGCTTTACCTAATTCCGAGAGAAGGCTCCCGCCATAATCTTTGATTTGGCGGCGTTCCGGAATCGAGGGTCAAAACCGCCACGTTCTTTGACGCCCTGCAAAGCGGGGGAGTAGAACAGTGGCGGTTTTGACAATCTTTGTGCTACAATTACGTTAATGAGTTCAACGTAAAAATGCTGGTATTTGAGGCAAAATTGGAAGGAACAAACGAGCAGTACGGAAAGCTAGATGAGGGTATCCGTACTGCTCGATTTGTTCGGAACAGTTGCATCAGATACTGGATGGATAACCGTGATATTGGCAGATATGAGTTGAGCGCCTATTGCGCCGTTTTGGCACGCGAATTTGAATGGGCGAACAAACTCAACTCTATGGCAAGACAAGCTAGCGCTGAAAGAGCGTGGTCTGCCATATCTCGTTTTTATGACAACTGTAAGAAGAAAGTACCCGGCTTGAAAGGATGCCCACGCTACAAGAAAGAACAGACACATGGTAGCGTTGAATACAAAACCAGCGGGTGGAAGCTTTCCGAAGATAGACGGCGTATCACGTTTTCTGACGGCTTTGATGCGGGAACCTTCAAACTGTGGGGGACTCGCGACTTGCATTTCTACCAGTTGAAACAGTTTAAACGAGTGCGGGTTGTCCGTCGTGCTGACGGGTACTACGTACAGTTTTGCGTTGACCAGGAACGTTTGGAGAAACGGGAACCAACACTTAAAACCGTTGGTATTCACGTTGGCTTGAACCACTTCTTGACCGATAGTAACGGGGAAACAGTTGCTAACCCGCGTCACCTTCGCAAGTCCGAAAAGTCTTTGAAACGACTGCAACGTCGTTTATCCAAGACTAAGAAGGGTTCCAAGAATAGAGCTAAGTTTAGAAACAAATTGGCTCGCAAGCACCTCAAGGTAAGTCGCCAGCGTAAAGACTTTGTTGTAAAGACAGCAAGGTGCGTAGTGATGTCTAACGACCTCGTGGCGTATGAGGACTTGAAGGTGCGGAATATGGTGAGGAATAGACACCTTGCCAAATCGATATCTGATGCAGCATGGACTCAGTTTCGTACATGGGTTGAGTATTTTGGGAAAGTGTTTGGTGTGGTCACGGTTGCCGTTCCACCCGACTACACAAGCCAGAATTGTTCCAATTGTGGGAAAGTCGTCAAGAAGTCTTTGAGTACCAGGACGCATACTTGTCACCATTGTGGACATACCCAAGATAGAGACGCTAACGCTGCACGAAACATACTTGAGAGAGGACTCCGTACCGTGGGGCACACGGGAACGTCAACGTCTGTGGATGAGACTGACCAATACTTGAGTGAGGAAACTCCTTCAAGCAAGTCAACTCGTAGAAACAGAAAACCCAAGAAGTGATTCTTGGAATCCCCCGCTATACCTAGTACTCCAGGGAGCGCGGTGGGAGGATGTCAATTTGTTATTAGTTTTCCGGACGAATACAGCCAATGAGCCATTTTGGGAAGGTCGTCGATTGTGGGGAAGTTTAGTCAATACGGTTCGTAACTTGGCTCAGGGAATTTTCATAGTCGTTAAAGAGCAGTCACCGAAGGATAGAGGAAAAAAAGAGGCAACTGTGCGGCTGTTAGTTGCTTTTGCGATCGCCATGAAGTTACATCTAAGGGGAGAGCCGGTTGACGAGCAGTTAGCGTCATCGATGTCCGATATCCACTATTTCAAGCTCAAAGATACTCAACATCCCCCACTACAAATTGCCTTCTGGATTAGGGATTATTTGCAGCATCAGCATGAGCGTAATTGTATAAATATTTATCAGCTGACTGGCTTACATAACTTGGTGGATGATTTGGTAGATATTTTGGGTGGCTGTGAACGCATTTTGAGAACGCCACTCCCCTTAATATATAGCATTAAACTCAGGCAATTGTTGTTGATTTTCTGTCTGATATTGCCTATTGAGATAGTTAGTCATCTAACTTGGTGGACTGGTGTAGTAACGGCTTTTGTGAGTTTCACCTTATTAAGTATTGAAGAAATTGGGTCGGAAATCGAGGAGCCTTTCGGGCATGATCCAAATGACCTACCCTTGGATATGATTTGCAACACAATGCGACGCAATGTTGAAGAGTTAATCATAAGCGCTGCTAGTAGCGCTCGTGACTAAGTAACCATTTAGGGATTTCCAACAAATAAATTATCCAATCTTGTGTGTGGGGGAGCCAGCGCTGCAGGAGGGTTTCCCTCTGTAGGCGACTGGCGTTGGGCTGTCCAGCCATTGGTGTCAATTTAACGTGAAAACCAGTATACAACAGCCTTTTAGAGATTGCCTCGTTCCCAGCTTGCTGGCGCTGAGGGTGGGGACTTCCGCGACTTGTTAAGGATGCAGAGCATCCAACTTCTTGTTCCCAGGCTGAGCCTGGGAACGAGTTAGGGAGGCTCCGCCTCATTTTTTAAGAGCATCTTCAGGTCGAATTGGTATTAGTAATAATTGGGAACAATTTACTTTGCAAAACGTCTGAGTAGACAAAAGCTGGTACCACGGTGATTGGGTGTCATGAAAAAAGATGCAAACAACACCCAAAGATGGGAACCAGCTTGGCTAAGTTAACGTCTACGAGAACAGAATGAACGCTGCACTATTTACTGGATGGTCTTTGACCTATTCGACTTGATTGGAGCTGTTTTGGAGGTGTTTTGGAGGTTGGAGGTGCAAATAACAGGCTGTTATCGCTGCACTTTAGCTGTTATTACGTCAGAATCAGTTGGGATGAGATTGGGCGCTGTCGAATACGTCTGTGACTCAAGGAGTCCGAACGACTGATAGATAACAGAGGGACTTCTTGCCAGCAGGATTGACAAAACCAGTAGACACCTTTGTGACGCACATGACGCAGCAAAGGACTATCGCAACAAGGACAACTATTCGTTGTCGTCTTCATAAAAACTCGGGGTAAGTGTGGAAACCCATCGCATGGATGGCATGGGAGGAAACACGACACGTTCGCGTAGCGTCTCCGTCAGGAGAGGGATTTTAATCCCCGTGGAAGGGACTGGTTTTTAAATGGATATAATCCCAGGAACCAGCAAACCCGTTAATTGTCTCCTCGCCCAACACAACTAAGATGACTGGTCTTTAACCACGACCTAACAAGAGGTCTTGCAGATAATCCGAACTAGAGAAGCATTCGGAAGTGCGTACCAAGTTGTGTGTTATGGGCTAGTCATCACCGGAGTCAGCCGACTTGTTTAGGACGAGTCTAGTGGCTTTAGTCCTGGGTTAATGACATTTTTCTCCTTGGCGCAGAAAGCTGCTGTTGATTACAGCTTCACAGAAGCTATTGATTCCAACGAGTTTCTTAGGGCATGAATGAATCCATTCTTCTGAATCCGGTCTTTGAGGATTTGTTCATAGACCGCTTCATACCCATCCACCATTTGGGTAACCGTAAACCTGTTTTCCACATATTCTCGACAGGTTTGACGATTTAACTCCAAAGCAGCGGGAATCATATCCGCCATCTCTTCATAGGTTTGGCAAACAAAACCTGTTTTACCATGAGCAATGACTTCTGGTACGGAACCCATATTAATACCAATCACTGGTGTACCCGCTGCCATTGACTCAATCATGACTAAGCCAAAGGGTTCTTGCCAGGTAATAGGAAACAGAGTCATGGATGCGTTAGCCAAAAGTTCAACTTTTGCAGCATGGTCTACTTCGCCCAAGTATTCTATTTGCTTACCATCAATAAGCGGGGCAATCTCTTTTTCAAAAAACTCTACGTCTACAACATCAACCTTCCCTGCCATCTTCAAGCGCCAACCCGCTTGTTTTGCTATGGCGATCGCATGTTGCGGTCCTTTTTCTGGCGAGAAGCGCCCTAAAAATGCCAGATAAGGGGGTTCTTTCGGTTCCGCTACAAAAGGGTAATCTTGTATCTTGATCCCATTGTAAACAGTGCTGACGTAATTCAGGTCTGTTTTACGCTGGGCATCACTGATGCTGATGTATGGTTGCGTTCGATGAAGGGTAAATACTTTGCTGCTGTCATTGGTGAATGCCCCATGCAAGGTATGCACTGTGGGTGTTGACACCATATTTGCTAATGCCAATGACCACATCCCCACATGGGAATGAATGATGTCGAATTCCTCCGCTTGTTGGTAAACCTCGCTAGCCTGTAGCATCTCGTACATCATACCCTCTTTAATGTTTGGGTCTAAACGCAATGCACGAGGATGAGTTGCTTGGAGTCTAGCTAATGTTTGCGAATCACCAGAGGCAAACAAAGTGACATCGTGGCCGCGACGCACCAGTTCATCAGTCAGATGACTCACGACGAGTTCTATTCCTCCGTAAGTTGAAGGAGGAACTCGTTCCCACAAGGGGGCAATTTGAGCAATTTTCATAGATTTTCTTGGTTCAGCTGGTTTAAAGTGGTCGTTAAACAAGGGTTGAGATACTTTTGCTCCAGGTTTTATTACCTCCTTTTATAAGAAGTTGGAATTAACCAAACTCCCTGCGAACAACGTATTTTTCCGTTCATTTTGCACCCTTTAAGCGCCACCTCCAAATTTCTGCTGACTAGTTCTGCTTACTAGCCATACTGCAGCTATTCTCTACTGTATTCTGATATTTCAGAATACCACATCTATCTTAAGGTTTATATAAAAAATTTAAATGATAACCATGGGGTCAATTTTTCCGTAGAGGCAAATATTTGGCAATCAAGATTTATGACTATATAACGAATAATTGGCGTTCTTGTCAGAAAAAGCAGAATTTGATGCCCACTAAATTCGCAATTGCTCTTGAAAGCTTATTGATTCGTTGAATGTTGAAACGGCGTATATTTCCCCCCCAATGCTTCAACAATAGTCCGCGTGTTTGCCTGGATCATTTTGATGTAAGTCTCTCCCTCACTTCTAGGCGCGCCAATTGAATCAGAATACAGCTCGCGTGGTGCTAATTTGATTTTTGCTTCTTCGGCAACAGTTTGAATCAAAGCTGGGTTAATTGTTGTTTCAGCAAAAATTGCAGGAACGCCAGTCTTTTTAATTTCTTCTACCAGCCGCTGCACAGTTTGTGCGCTGGGTTGTTCTTCGGTACTGATACCAATTAAAGTGCCTGCAATGGGTATTTGATAAGCACGTCCATAATATTGAAATGCATCGTGAGTCGTCACGAGTTTGCGCTTATCTGCTGGGATGGTTTGAATTTGCACACTGATCCAACTATCTAATTGCTTTAATTCATCAGTCAGTTGCTGTGCCTTTTTCGTAAATTCTTCTTTGTCTTGGGGGGATAACTGTATTAAAGCATCGCGAATGGCGTTTACCATTGCGATCGCATTCTTCACATCACCCCAAACGTGCGGATCTGGAACGACTTCGCCTTTACCTTTGTCCAACTCCAAAGGCTTGACAGCTTCCCCCACCGCTAGCTGACGCGCTTTTCCCCCCGCAGATTTCATTAACTTAATCAGTCCCGGTTCTAAATTGTAACCGTTATACAAAATCAAGTTAGCTTCTTCCATCACCTGTGTATCTTTTGGTACTGGTTCGTAGACATGAGGATCAGTACCAGGTTTGAGTATTCCGGTAAGCTTAATTTCGTCTCCTCCTACCTCTTGTGTTAAGTCTGCAATGATGGTACTGGTCGCTACCACTTTCGGCTTATCATTGCTGGCAGAGGAAGAGCTAGAGTTTTGTTGAGTACAACTAAGCAAGGCGAAAGACAACAGCATTCCCAGACAAAGCTGAGGAACGTGGGTAAAAACAAAAAATTTTTTCCTTATGCTTTTGACTTGTGCTTTTTGGTAGAGTTTGCTGCCTTCCGCCTGAAGTATTAGTTTCATTTATGTTGGTTATTACTTCCAATTATAGATGTTCTCATATTTCTTTCATTTTTATAGTAAGCTCAAGCAAAGGAGTATTCAAGCAGTGTTATGAAAATCATCTCTTTGCATCCGAAATTATCATTTTTCAGGAATACAGCTGGCGAAATGCCCGTTGTAGAGACCAGACGTGCTACGTCTCTACAAAATAATATGGATACCAATGCTACACAAGCGATTCAGATCGCTCATTTAGGGGTACATTACCGTGTTCAAGAAGCCTTGAGGGATGTCAATTGCACTGTGAAACCAGGACGACTGACCGGTATTTTTGGTCCCAACGGTGCAGGCAAAAGCACGCTTGTTAAGGCAATGTTAGGCTTAGTTCCTTGCAGTGGGATGGTACACTACCAAGGCAAACCCTTGACACAGCAACTAGAGAAAATTGCCTATGTCCCACAGCGAAGCCAAATAGACTGGACTTACCCTGCTACAGTCTGGGATGTGGTGATGATGGGAAGGGTAAAGAAAACCGGATGGTTACGTCAATTTTCCGTGGTGAGTCGCCAAGTGGCAAAAAGTGCAATAGAACGAGTTGGGATGAGTCAATACCAGAACCGTCCTATTGGAGAACTTTCAGGAGGACAACAGCAACGGGTCTTTTTAGCGCGTGCTTTGGCGCAAGAAGCGGAAATTTTCTGCTTTGACGAACCGTTTGTTGGAATTGATCAGAAAACCCAAGCGGTGATTTTTGAAGTTTTCCATGAACTCACTGCCGCCGGCAAAATTGTCTTAGTCGTCAACCATGACTTAGGGGCATCAATCACCCACTTTGACGACTTGATTTTATTAAATCGAGAGTTAATCGCTACAGGTTCCCGAAAGCAGGTTCTCACTGAAGAAAATTTGTCCCGCGCCTATGGTGGAAAGGTGATGTTTTGGACAGAAGCGGCATGATAAAGTCAAAAGTCAAAAGTTGAAAGTATTTTACTAATGACAAAGGACTAATGACTAATGACTATGTTGCAAGCTTTGATTGAACCTTTACAATACGGCTTTATGCAGAGGTCGCTTGTCATTGCCATTTTAGTAGGCTTGTTATGTGCGGTTGTTGGTAGCTACTTAATGGTGCAGCGGCTTGCTTTGCTGGGTGATGCTATCAGTCACTCGGTTTTACCAGGACTGGCGATCGCTTTTTTGTTGGGAGCGAATATTTACTTTGGGGCATTTATTGCTGGTGTGATCAGTACAATGGCGATCGCCTGGATTAGAACGCGTTCTCCCATTAAAGAAGACGCCGCAATGGGGATAGTGTTTTCGGCATTTTTTGCTCTTGGTGTCACTCTCATTACTGTTATTCAAAAAGACAATAAAATCGACCTCAATCACTTCCTTTTCGGAAATATTCTCGGTGTTACCTTTCAAGAAGTGAGAGATACAGCGATTATTGCGGCTGTTGTTTTGTTAACTGTTTTTTTATTATACAAAGAACTGCTATTTTACACTTTTGACCCTTTAGGTGCTAAAGCAGCAGGATTACCAGTCAATCGCCTCAATTTTGGACTCATGGTGCTGATTGCGTTGACAATCGTCGCCAGCATGAAAGCTGTAGGTGTCATTCTGGTATTATCACTTTTGATTACACCAGGAGCAACCGCCTATTTATTAGTGAAACGCCTCCATGGGGTGATGATTTTGGGGGCGTTCATTGGGGTGTTTTCTAGTATTTGTGGGATGTATCTCAGCTATTTTTACAATTTTCCCTCAGGACCAGCGATTGTTTTAGTTGTCTCGGGATTATTTTTGTTAGCTATGCTATTTAGTCCTAGGCATGGTGTTCTTATACCAAGTCGTAAGTCGGCTTAATTATAGCAGATTAATGGATATTTAGAACCACAGATGGACACAGATGCACACAGATGAATTATCTGTGGTGTGTCCTAGGCTATTGAGTTCTTCAGATCCCCGACTTCTTTAAGAAGTCGGGGATCTTGTTTTTGTGGTCTCATTTTCTCTTGTTTAGGAAGCGAGTAGCATGAAACCTGCTAGGCTTTGCTCAAACTTCTGTTTTTCTGTACCAACAAACCAACGCCAGTCATGACACCTATCCCAAGTATGGCAGAGGGTTCCGCTACCTTCCTCGGTTGGTAGTCATATGTAACTTCGACATTGCTTTTAGCATATGTTGTCACATAAGATGCGATGTTACCTGATCCAGAAACGGTTGATTTCGCTGTTGCAGAAAACAATAAATCTAAGTCACCAGAACCAGTAAAAGACTGCAATAAGGTGTTGTCGGTGTAAGTTTTTGTAGCAGACTGACTAGCCGTGAGTCCTTCAACCGTTTTCCCAGAAGTCCCACCAAAATCAGTCGTACCGTCATATTTGGCGACATCATAACTGTAATCCTGTCGCGGAGTAAACTCGGCAACAGATGTCCCATCAGCTAGTTGCAATTTCAGATCGCCAGAAAGATCTACTGTGACTGTAGATGCTTGTGGGCTTCTGTTTTCAAACCCTGCATCTCCTTTAATATCGCCGATAAAATCTATCTTCACACTATCGAGTGTGCCAAGAGACGAGTCAAACTTTTGGATACTCAGAGGTGCGTTAATGATGTCTGTATAATCGCCGTCGTATGCTGTGGTGTATCTGACTGTAGCCGCATGAGCAGCTTCAGTGATTCCCATAATGCCTGTTAATGCGCTAGCAGCTGTTAAGACGCTTAAAAATCTTCTTCTCATAAATATGACTTGCTCAAACTTGGATCACTATATTGGTATCTACAATGCCAATTCATTCTTAACCTTAGAGGTATACTTAAAGGCTTGATAAATATACGTAAATTTTTAGTAAACTTTGCTTGAGAAATTGAACTTAATAGTATATGTGCTTAATAGCCACTATTCTAGCAGTCTCAGTAAAGTTTCGTGGGTCATAGGTACAGTAGGTCATGTGGCACATTAGCGAACCGTTGGCATAACTACTGCATAAGTTGAATTTGTCAGGTAAGCTGTCAACAGCAGCCTTATTGAAAGTTAATTAACCTCAAAACAATGACGGCAATGACTCCCACAATTCTCGCTTTGGACTTTGATGGTGTGATTTGCGACGGATTGATTGAATATTTTGAAGTAGCTTGGCGTACTTATTGTAAAGTTTGGTTGCCACAGCAAGATACACCACGAAATGATTTAGCCTCTAAGTTCTATCAACTCAGACCTGTGATTGAAACTGGTTGGGAAATGCCCGTTTTAGTCAAAGCATTGGTAGAAGGAATTCCTGAAGAAAAAATTCTTCAAGAATGGGCAAAAATTGCCCAACAAATTTTGTTAACAGACAATCTCAAAGGAGCAGAAATTGGCAGTAAACTAGACAAGATACGGGATGAATGGATTAGTACAGATTTAAACGGTTGGCTGAGTTTGCATAAGTTTTATGCAGGTGTGGTGGAGAAACTCAAAGCAACCGCTACGAGCACAGTTCATCTATATATCATTACCACAAAAGAAGGACGTTTCGCACAGCAGCTATTGAAACAAGGAGGGTTAGACATACCACGAGAAGCCATTTTTGGCAAAGAGGTGAAGCGTCCGAAACACGAAATTCTGCGAGAATTAATTCAGGCGGCAAATACCTCACCAGACAGTTTATGGTTTGTAGAAGATCGGCTGAAAACATTACAGCTTGTCCAACAGCAACCAGATCTTGAAGGAGTGAAACTTTTCCTTGCAGACTGGGGTTACAATACCCCAACTGACAAAGTAACTGCCCAAAATGACCCACAACTTGAGTTGTTACCACTCACTCAGTTTGCTCAAGATTTCTCTGAGTGGCTTTAAGATAGTTCTGAGTCATGAGTGGTGAGTACCTTTATTTGAACACTCAAGACTCAGGCTCAAAACTCAGGACTTACGATTATGCTTGACCTTACTAAAATCACCGGACAAATGCAGGGTTTGAGTCAACATCTGACGCAAGAGGCGGTTGCTAGTCGCCAGCGTTTAGAATTGGCTCAAAAACATTTTCAAAACGCTTTAGAGTGTCAGGAAGAGTTAGTACAGCGACAGGAAAAATGGCGCGATCGCATCTTGTTTGCCAATGCAACCCCCATAGAACCACTCAACACCTGCATTGATCTCCCAGTTCCCCCGAAAATTCATACCGTCATTGCTACCGATGGTTCCCAAATATCCCCCAGTCACCATGAAATTGCTTACTGCTATCTTCTCAACATGGGTAGAGTTGTCTTACACTACGGACAAAATCGTTACCCGCTTCTAGATAGTTTGCCGGAGATATTTTATCGCACAGAAGATTTATATCTTTCTCGTCAGTGGGGTATTCGTACCGAAGAATGGATGAGTTTCCGCCGTACAGTCAGCGAAGCAACTGTGCTAGCAGAACTGGCTTGTGGCGTAAAAGAGGGACAAGGGGGACAAGAAGACAAGGAGACAAAACAAGTTCCTACGCTAGCAATGGTGGATGGTTCTTTGATTTACTGGTTTTTAGAGCAATTACCCTTAGATGCACGCGCTCACATTTTACCGCCTATCCTAGAAGCTTGGCGGAAGTTGCGGGAAGCTCAAATTCCTTTCATGGGCTATGTGAGTGCTTCGCGCAACGTTGAAGGGATGAACTTTTTGCGTCTTTTAGCTTGTCCCCACACAGTACCAGATTGTGCCAGCTTTTGCCCGAATCAATTAGAAAAAGTCCCTTGCAAGGTTTTTGAACCGTTACGAGATACAACTCTTTTGTCCACTCAACTCAAACCAGGACAACGTGGTTGCTTATGGCGCAGTAACGTTCGCATTCTTGAACTGTACGAAGACCAACAAATTTACTTTTGTTACGTGCATGTGGGAACCGAAATCGCCCGGATAGAAGTACCATCATGGGTAGTGGAGAACACAGCTATGTTAGACTCTGCACTGGGACTCATGCTAGGACAAGTGCAGAAAGGATATGGCTATCCAGTGGCGATCGCCGAAGCGCACAATCAAGCAGTCGTACGTGGTGGCGATAAGGCGCGGTTCTTTGCCCTCCTCGAACGACAAATGATTAAAGCTGGCATCAAAAATGTAGGAACTTCTTACAAGGAAGCCAGAAAGCGTGGCAGTATAGCTTAAGTGACCAACAAAGTACTCATTGACGAAGGAGTCAGAATGAGGGCGCGTCTGTATTTTGTACGACTAGCCGATGAGTTTTGGTGGCATACGCCCTCACTTATTGAATTCTGAATTCTAAATTCAGGATTTTTTGGTGAAATCAGGATGAGATGCCATCACAGACGGAAAAACGTGACTACAAAAGTGAAAATATCACAACGGAGAAATATTGCCCATGAAGGGGAGTACAACTAATCATAATCAAATTGCAGGTAATATTTATGCTTTCTTGAAATTTGCTCTGAGAGGACAGAACTATCGAGTCTTTATCAACGATATACGCTTGTGGATCCCGCGATATAACCTATACACTTATCCAGATGTGATGGTTATTCAGGGAGAACCAATCTATGAGGGAACTGATACTACCACAGTCATGAATCCCTCAGTTATTATTCATGTTTCGTCAAAATTAGATCATAACCATAAAGAAGCAGATAAATTTCGCTTTTATCGGTCAATTCTAGAATTTCAAGAATATATTGTGATTGACCAAGATAGTTGTTATATAGAGCAATTTACCAAAAATGTACAAGGAAATTGGACACTAACTGAGTATGAATCTTTTGATGCAGTGTTGCCATTTTCCTCAATAGATTTTCAACTTTCCTTTGTAGATATTTATGAACTAGCCAATATTGAGAGCAATGAGGATAAGAATACAGAACTATCAAATCTCAAATTCTGTTTGGAACAATTTTAGAGATAAAATTAGAAAAGTAAAATTTTAGACAATGAAAAGACGGTTGAACACTGAAGCATTTTTGCCACAAGACAAGACAATTTAGATAAATTGAAAAATTGCTCCTTGAAAGCAACACATGCAAAACCTCAGCACATTACAGACAACAGGGCTAACTTTAGAGCTTTTTCATGTCCAAACTAACACCTCTTTTGAGTTGCCACCCAACCTCGCTGTCATTCGCATTGGTAAGCCAAATGACCAAATTGCCCCGGACATCAATGTTTTAGCTTTGCCAAATGCCGATATTGTTTCTCGGCTGCATGCAGAGATTGAGGTAGAAGAAAGCACTTACTATATTATTGATGTGGAAAGCGCCAACGGAACCTTTCTCAATAATATCAAGCTAGAACCAAAACAGCGCTATCCCCTTAACATAGGAGATAAAATCGGTCTAGGTCAGGAAGAAAAGGTAACTTTTATATTTCAACATAAACAAAATTTTGTTTCTACCTCTCATTCCACACCGATTCATCCAGCTACAGTCATTCAGGCTAAAATTGTGCAACCTGAAATTGTGCAGCCTCAGGTTGTTGAGAACAAGAAACAACCCCAAGTGGATCGTTTTAGCAAGTTTGTCGGCTTACTGTTGATGATTGTAGGAATTGTGATCATATCTGCGAATACTCAAATTGGTTTGTTTGTACGTGTCCCTAGTGTGCTGTTATGTGTTACAGGGGTTATCGTCTTAAGCCAACGGCATTTAAATCGTAATATAGGATGGGTTTTGATAGGGCTGGGAATCGCATTCATGGTGTTTACTGGCAATGTCTTCGCGTCAGTTAATCTTTTTGCGATTCTTGTATCTTCTGCTTTATTATTTGCTGGATATCAACTATTTAATACGGGTAAAGTCTTGAATTACAGTTTGCGCTCTTTTAGGGAATTATTGAAAAAATAGTGATTAATGACGATGGATTAGATGCGATTGGAGAGATAGCGAACTGGGTGAGTCCTCGGTTGAGTATCAAATTTGATATGTCGGGTGAGGAGTTGCAAATTTATCGTCCCGATGGTAGCAAATTTTTCTCTTACGCTGAGGTGAACGAGCAGTTAGAACAAGAAAAGCAACGCGCTGAACAAGCACAACAAGAATTAGAGGCAGAACGCCAGCGATGGCACAGAGTGCCCGCCCAAGGGGCGATCGCTTTGGCGATTTGCCTCAGTGATTTAACAATTTTGTAGTTCAGCTAATAACACCACAATTTCATCCATTCCCTGCCGCACAACCCTTGCAGGCTGTTCACTTTGATTTACCATAATACTAAAAACGACTGGACCGTACCTAGGAGCATTCACATATCCAGCCAAGGAAACAACACCGCTCATCGTGCCAGTTTTCGCTTGTACAATACCTTCAGCAGGTGTGTTTTGAAAGCGACTTTTCAGAGTTCCGCTTCTACCCGCCACAGGTAAAGATGCTCTATACACCAATGCTGCTGGTGATTTTGCCATTGCTTGCAAAGTTTGTACCAAAGCCTCTGGACTGATTAAGTCTTTACGAGATAACCCCGAACCATCTACCAAAGAGTAACCTGCTGGATCAACTCCCATTTGAGTTAACGTCGCCTTCATCACTTCCAAACCCGCATCAGCAGAAGTTTGATTTTCAACTGGTGGTTTTTTAATAGCTAATGCCCTTAACAACGACTCAGCAAAGAGATTATTACTGTTGATATTTGTCAGTGCGACAAGTTCGGATAGTGGAGGAGATTCCACATTAGCTAATTCTTCTTCATTCTTGACACCAGTAGGTGACACAAACATTTGTAGAACGGGGATTTTTTCTGCTATCAAAGTACTACGAAAACGACGTAAGAAATATTCAGCAGGAGCAAGAACAGGTAAACTGACTAACGCAGGTTCAGAATTGACAGCCAATTGCCCTTGGATTCGTAAAGTTTGTCCTTTCAAATCACGGGTAACATTAGTGAATGTTGGTTGGTTTTCTGCTGTTGTTACCGACTGATTAATAACTTGCCACTGTCTATCCTCATTGATATCAGTCCAGATAACTTTGAGAGGTTGACCCACAGTTTGCGGCAGAAGTCTTATACTAGAAACATTTTGATTTAAAATGAGGCTGTTGATAGGTGCGCCATAGTCTGACTGTATATCCTCCCATTGCCAAGAGGGGTGAACAATATCTCCTTTAATGTAAGTATCATCAGCAATCAACTGATTTACTCTCTGAATACCTCTTTGTTTCAACTGCTTTGCTAAAGCTGCCAATTGTGCATCAGTCAAACTCGGATCTCCCCTACCCACAACACGCAAAACACCGTCACCACCATGATACACAGAGGTGCGAATGCGAAAATTTGTACCAAGTTGCTGTAGTGCAGCAGCTGTTGTCAGCAGTTTAGTTGTGGAAGCTGGGGTAAAGTATTTTTGGGCATCCCGACTGTAAAGAGTTTGCGTAGAAGACAAAGGTTGTACTAAAATGCCCCAACGCGCCCGATTGAATTGAGGACGATTGATCACAGCATCTACAGATGCTCCCAGTTGGGCGGGACAAATTGATTTTGTGGTGGTTTCTGTTGGTACAGCTGGTGTTTGTGCTTGAACTGGTTTTAGGGTAGTAATACCTACCTGGGTGCCTAAAAATAGCAGCAGGAACCCAAGAGAGATTCTTTTCGGCATTCTATAAACAGAGGTAATTATGATTAGTTTATGAATGTTTTAACACCTAGCTGGTTCCAATAAAGTATAAAGGAAAGTGTTGGCGGTGTTATCGATAACGGGGATGTCAGATATCCAGGGGGAAACGAGCCAGACGCATTGGCTACGCGAGTGAATATAGCGGGAGGGCATTTAATTTATTCAATTTGAGCACATTCTTGTTGTGAACTTTGGTAAGACCGCAAATATTCCAGAATCAGCAAGCGCATGTAATCTAGCATTCTAATATAAGCTTTTATTTGCCTGTAGTCTTCATCGGTTACAAAGTAAAATTGAGCAATAGCTGGAGTATCAAAGACGTGCATAGTTTGCAAGCGCTCAATTGCCTGCTGTTCATTTTCAATCCTACCCCGTGTCTGAATTTGACTAGCATAGCCTCGAATATCCACTGTTAACAGTTCGATTTCCTCTAAAACAGTAAATTCTTCGTCAGAAGCGGGTGATAGAGAAGCTAATTTTTTTCGTTCTTCTTTGGTGTTTTTATAATCGACAGTTAACTGCTGTAACAGATGAGTGATATAGTTTCTAGTGATTTCAGGGTTTTGAGTATTGAGAGTTGCTTTAGTCATCATTTACTCCATAAGTGACTATTTTTTCAACACCAAAATTATCTGGTCGTAAAATTAAATATTCATTTCCTTTTCGATAGACTGCTGAACCATCCTGACGATATCCAATTTTCGGAACTCTTACTGCTCTTTTTTTATTAAAATTATGGGCTTTTCGCAGATATTTCAATGGCTCAAATTCTTTTCTTGAAGCATGGTCTAAAATACTCTGAGCCACACTGATATAGGTAGAGGCATCCCACTCAGCCATATACTGCTTTATTTCGGCTACTTCCGCCTCGGTGTATCCTTCACATAGCTGGGCTAGAAAGGGATCTACAGGTGCTTCATCCAGCATCAGTTTTCAACTCTAGTTGGATGAGTAGTCATGATATTTTCACAATGCCTTTAGTTCTATTGTGCCTCAATTAATCAATGATTATACTGGTGTGGGTGAGTGCGAGCGCGCAAAGCGCCCAACCTAGGAGATTGGGCAAAGTCCACTGCCGAAGGCAATCGCATCTCTCAGATCATTTTATGGATGTAGCGCGAGGGCATTTAATTTTATTCAACTTCAGCAAATGCTGGTTTAGAGGTTTGGTGCATTCGCACATATTTAAAAGTCAGTAAGCACACGTAACTACCAAATATTATTATTCATCTGCACTTAGTTCAAGGTTTCTGAATATGTCTTCTATTGTATCTGGCTGTAATGCCCATCTATATGCTGGATGAATTTCCCAATCAAAACCAAAATCTACAAACTTAGACTTTAAGTACCTATTTTCCTCAAAGTATTTTCTAAGAATTCCTCCATTAGGAGATTCCTTTCTAGCTGTAAGAAAATATAAAGCTTCTATGTTTTCTGGAGTAAATTCTAATCTATCAAGCATATAAATTATTTTGCATTTTTTATGATTATATGCTTTACTATGGATAAAAAAATTGGAGATTTTTCTACAAATTGCTATAAAGAAAAATCTTATTATTTCATGTGTTTGTGTCCTAAAGCTGAGAGTTTTTGATTTAACTTATCTTTCTTAGCTTGCGTTATTTTTGGTTGAACAAAGGTAATGTCAAAGAGTTCTTCAAGAACATCCAAAAGCCATTCTGCTTCTCCAGGTTCAACATTTACTATCTCACCCGTATGAACATATTTATTAGGATGAGCTGCTAAATTACCAATGTTTCTGATAGCGCTGCTCGTTTTCTCCGCTGAAGCGCTTTTCGTGTAAAGAAAAATCAACTGGAGCAGTTCATCCGCAGACTTACACGCCATGCCGTTTAAACCATGCCTGGAGGCGTTGCCAGCCATCAAGAGCTTCTTTCTCGCGGTAAGAAGGGCGATAATCGGCAAAAAAGGCATGGGGTGCATCGGGGTAGACAATGATTTCGGATTTGCTGCTGCTGGACTTCAGGCGATCGCGCATTTGCTCCACGGTATCCAGGGGAATGCCCGTATCCTTGCCGCCGTAGAGTCCGAGAATCGGGACTTTCAGCGCCGACGCAATATTGACGGGATGCTTGGGCGTTAGTTCGGTAGCATTGCCCACCAGTCGCCCGTACCACGCCACGCCTGCCTTAACCTTGGGATTGTGTGCGGAGTACAGCCAGGTAATGCGACCACCCCAGCAAAAACCCGTAATCCCCAACTTACCGGCATTACCCTGAGCTGACTTTACAGCCCAGTTCGTCGTGGCATCGAGATCCGACAGCACCTGGGCATCTGGGACTTTAGCGACCACCTGGCGAATTTCGTCTACGCTGCTTAACTTCGAGACATCGCCCTGACGCACGAACAATTCCGGAGCGATCGCCACGTACCCCAATTTGGCAAAGCGACGGCAGACATCCTGAATGTGCTCATGTACACCGAAGATTTCCTGAATCACCAGGACTATCGGGAAATTTTTACCAGTAGCAGGCATGGCTCTGTAGGCAGGAATTTCCCCATCTTTGACGGGAATTTTCACCGCACCAGCTACCAACCCCTTGGCATCGGTGGTGATGACTTGGGCATAAATAGGTTGCACTGCGAGGGCAAAGCCCGTTGCCAGGGTAGCAGTTGCGATAAATTTGCGGCGCGTTATTTCTGTCATTATCTTTACCTTACAGCCCTTTTCAAATGATTAAACCACAAATGGTAGGTAGGGCTATGCCGCAGAATATCTCAAAGCCTGTCAGATGGTACTCTGGAAAAGTAGAATTTGTTGTTGAAAATAGTTTTGGAAATTCAAAGCCATGCTCGCTCATACTGAACGGGCGAAACTTGATCTTTTCCTAACGTTTTCGCAGCATATGATGGCCAGTAAGGATTGCGTAGCAATTCTCGCGCAAGTAATACAACATCTGCTTGACCAGTGCGAATAATATGGTCAGCTTGTTCTGGTGATGTAATCAAACCTACAGCCCCAGTCAAAATATTTGTTTCATTACGAATTCTTGAAGCAAACTGAGTCTCATAACCAGGACCATAAGGAATATTAACCTTTGGTAAAGTACCACCACTTGAGGTGTCAATTAAATCGACACCCAGATTTTTGAGTTTATCTGCAAGCGCTATACTTTGCTCTATGTCCCAGCCATTTTCTGCCCAATCAGTAGCTGAAATTCTCACCCAAAGAGGATAACCTTCGGGCAAAACTTCTCGTACCCCGCTGACAACTTCTCTTAACAAACGAGTACGATTTTCAAAACTCCCTCCATATTCATCCTCTCGATGATTGCTCAAAGGCGAGAGAAATTGATGCAATAAATAGCCATGAGCCGCGTGAATTTCAATCACTTTAAATCCAGCTTCCACAGAGCGTTTTGCAGCTTGCACAAAAGCATGAATAATTTGTGCAATTCCTTCGCTATTTAATGCTTCTGGAACAGGGTGATTTTCAGTAAAAGCGATCGCACTGCTAGAAACCACAGGACGCCAACCGCCAGCAGATTCATCCACGACTTTTCCACCTTCCCAAGGCGGTGCTGTACTGGCTTTTCTTCCTGCATGAGCAAGTTGAATCCCTGCAATAGAACCCAAATTGTGAATGAGTTCTACGGTTTTTGCGAGTGGCTCAATATGTGCATCTGACCAAATCCCCAAATCTTGAGGACTGATGCGTCCTCGCGGTTCCACCGCAGCCGCCTCTGTGATCACTAAACCCGCACCGCCAACCGCACGGCTTGCCAAATGAACTAAATGCCAATGATTGGCATATCCATCAGTACTGGAATACTGACACATTGGTGCAACAGCAATCCGGTTGCGAAAAGTGATTGCGCGAATTGTCAGAGGTTCAAATAAGTGTGCCATAAGATTGGTTCCTTCGCTGGTTACAAGAAATAAGACTGAAGCACTCTCCTTATTTTTCTATCTCTGTGTTACGCCAGTCGCCTGCGGAGGGAAACCCTCCCGCAGCGCTGGCTCCTCTGTGCCTCTGCGGTTCGTTAGAAATTCAACAGTAAACTCAAAGCTCAAGACGAGTCTTGCGTCCACTGAAATGAACTACTAAATTCAACATAGTCAGGACGTTTGTCTACGCCTAGCAAATGTCCTAACTTTTTTTATGAAATTCTTGATCCACTTATGAGCATTAATATTTGTCTGATATTAGTACAATATTTAACATTTAGATTAAGTAGTTCCCTATAAAATTAATTTTAAAAAGAAAAACCCCTAAGCTATCACTTAGGGGGTATAAAACCACGACTGCATAGGGCTGGCACTCATGTTGCGTCGTGCATTACAAGACCCGGTAGCTCACCGGTAAGAGGAGGTTTTAGCCTTGTGCCGTGTGATTTTTTGTGCAAGAACGTATTAACACCTACGATACTGCTCATAAAATTGGCGCAGTTGCCAAAATGCCAACTAATATTTATTTAAAGAATAACTCAAATCCTGTGAGCGTAAGCGTTGCTCCGGTTCAAGTGACTCGCCATCTGTGCGATGGCACGGAGTGCCCGCCTCTATGCGTTCCAACTTGGCTGTGTGCTAAACGGGCGCTGTCGGGGTCAATGAGATGGGTTTGCCTGCCGCTTCAGCTAACAATTGAGCTTGATCTGAACGCTCAAAGGTGATATACCACCATGCTGCTTCATCAATGGTGTGACCTACTGTCAGATGACCGTGGTTACGCAAAATAACTGCTTTTTTGTTGCCTAAAGCCTCAGCAATTCGTTGTTTCTGCTAAATACACAACCAGTAAATAAGGTCAGCCGAGATATAGTAATTCGATATAGTTTGTGAGATTTTACAGAAAGACTAAAGTTTTCTATCAAAATTCCAATTCAGCAGCAAAAAAATGGACAGGAATGCCGTCTGCTCCTCTGACAAATACTCTTGAATGACAACAAGATTTTTTCCTGAGATACCTTAGTAAATTACAACCCTAGTATTTTCCTCACCTCCGTGACAAATTGCCTAAGAATTTGAGGTAGGTTGGCGATTTCTCGCATCAGATCTTGGGGACTAAAACCAAAAGCCATCAAGATAACGACAATGACAAAAATGGCGATCGCCGTACTAATGGCTGTTTGCAGCAGACTGAGCAAAGCTCGGAAGACTAACCACGCGACAATGAGTGCAGCAATGAAAATGATCAGGTTCGTTGGCATGGTTTTGCCTAGGTACATCTCAAGTTGGTAGAAGAACTATAAAGTATAAAGTATTTAGCCTTTATATTTCATCGTTCATCCTTTAGTTAGCAGCCAGTCTCCAAACAACCATGCACTCACTAAGTTAATCGCAAAACGTCCACTACTAATGCCATCGATCCGAGTGCCATTTTTGCCAAGACAACTGGATGGAAAAGTAACGGCTTAACAGCAGGAATAACAACACTAATGTTGTCCAATGCTCCGCTCAATGCCAACATCAGTCTATTTCATGTGCTTGAGCAGCTGATAAGTGGAATCTTCTACCGCAAGGTTAGTGCGAACTTCTTTCCAAAGGTCGTTTAACCTATGCAGAGATTCCCTCAAACCTTTTTCGGTGCGGAAATAGTTGCAATCGTAGGGGAAATGTATAGACAACACAATAAATTTACCAATCCTCCAAAAATCAAACAGCAAGCTCATTTAAGCGCGTTCCAAGGGCTAGGAATAGGACAAAGCTGAAAATAAATTTTTACTTTAGCAAAAATTTATTTTCATTTACGCGAAATCACTCAACTAAAAAGTTTTATTTTATGCGTAAAATTGATGCTTAAATGTAAGTATTAAAAATACAAATATAAGATTCTTAAAACGTTTGGGCAATGTTGCTGGTCAAGTAATGGGAGGAGCTATTGGTGGTGGTCTCGAAGCTTTAGGAACAGCAGTAGACAGTAACTTTATTAAAGAGGTAGGGCAAGGTGTATATCACTCAACTGTTACGTCCGCAGAAACATTGGGTAGCTTAGCTGATGGCGCAATCACGGCAATTTATGGAATTGCCACTGAAGATGAACAAAAGATTAAAAAGGGTCTTTCTGAGGCAGGGAATGCAGTTAAGACCACAGCTATTGGAGTTGGGCGAACGATTAACTACACAGCACACAGTGTAGGTCAAGTTTTTAATGGTCTTGCTAACGATGACTTAGAAATGGCTGGTCAAGGCGCTAGAAACCTTGCTAAGGTTGTTGCTATAACCACTCTAGCTGTTGGACTAAGCGACATAATCATCGGTAGCGATGCAATTATTCCTGATACCGAAATGCTTAGCGAATCAGTTGCTTCACCGGCAGAGATTTTTAGTGACTCGGCTATTGCTGATACAGAAATAATCAGTGATACAGTTGGTGTTACCAGCGATGATATTGCTTTCTCCGACAAGACTTCGGAAGTTGCAGGAGATGTCCATCATGTTGAGCCTCATTGGGTCAGTGCTCACGAGCGAGCAGGCACCTATATAGAAGCTCATTGGCGTGACGGTGACGGCAACACTTCGGTCAATCTAAGTTCGGAGGAAGGAGGCGGTTACTTGCGTAGTAATCCCTCAACCTAAAACTACCTTTATTACTACCAGAATGGGGTGTCACAGGCTGAGGTGATGGTTGTTTATGCCAGTCCGTGACACCCCACATTAGCCCTCTTTTAAGAAACCATTCTGTTTTCTTAAAAGAGAGTGAGTTCTGAGTTCTTTTTAATTTTTACGGTGCTGGATTGGGATAACGAGTATGAACAGCATCCAACTCTGCCAAAATATCTTTGTCAAGAACGACACTTACACTCTCTATATTCTCTTTAAGTTGTTCAATGGTTGAAGCACCGATAATTGTACTCGTGACAAACCAACGACTCCGAACAAATGCTATCGCTAGTTGTGCCAATTTGATGTTATGTTTACGGGCAATTTCTGCATAAGCTGCTACTGCTTCATTCACATTTGGCTTGAAATATCGCTGTCCAAAGTTCTGAAACAGTGTGAGTCGTGTATTCTCTGGTTTTTTACCATCAATATACTTGCCTGATAACAAACCAAATCCCAAAGGACTATAAGCTAGCAAACTAATATTTTCACGATAGCAAGCTTCTGCTAAATGTCTATCAAATTCACGGTTGAGCAGATTGTAAGCATTTTGAATGGAAACAAGTTTAGGTAATCCTAGCTGTTTAGCCGCGTGACTAAACTCAGACACTCCCCAAGGAGTTTCATTACTCAAACCCAAATAGCGAATCTTTCCTGCTTTAATTAAATCACCAAAAACTGTTAGCTGTTCAGCGATGGGAACCGTTTCACGCTCAAATTTTGGATTGTATTCTGTCTGTCCAAAGAGGGGAACATAACGGTCGGGCCAATGGATTTGATAGAGGTCGATGTAGTCCGTTTGTAAACGCTTAAGGCTATCATCTACTGCTTGCTTAATGTTATCGCGTTGAATATTTGTGGCTCCTGCTCTCACCCATTTAATAGCACGACCAGGTCCTGCAATTTTAGTAGCGATAATTAATTGATCTCGCTGCTGCTTCTTCAGCCATTCCCCAATATAAGCTTCAGTTCTCCCTTGAGTTTCGCCACGGGGTGGTACCGGATACATTTCTGCTGTATCGATAAAGTTTATTCCTTGGGCGACAGCATAATCTAGCTGCTGATGGGCATCTTCAATGGTATTTTGCTGCCCAAAAGTCATGGTACCCAGACAAATTTCCGAAACCTTGAGGTCGCTTTCTCCAAGTTGGTTGTTCTTCATATTTTCCTAAAACACATTTCATTCAATTAAATATCTTTGATTGTCTTTGAGCGAACGACTGTGATAAAAATTTCCCTACAGTTTACAGTCTACTCGCATGTTTTTCCTGGTTACATTCCGATTGAAAGCTTAAAAATACGACGCACAGCCCAGGCGGCTGATATTGCTGGCATCCGTGCCTTAGTTGTTCACGCCAAGGACGATGAAGCACGGGCATGGTATGAACAGTTCGATTTTGAGCCTAGCCCGACTGATCCATTGCATTTGTTCCTGCTGATGAAGGACATCAAGAAGATATTGCAGGAAACATGAAAAACGTACATTTATACTAACGAAACGATCGCACGGCTTCTTCACAGTCATTGCATCAGCCCAGACTTATTTATGTGGCGCTGTTTTAGCTTGCCATGAATACTTGACATCTGCATTGCTAGCGATCGCCTGTAAGGATCTGGTACTTTACGCGATCGCCTTTGCCACTGCCCCGAATCGCGATCGCCCTCTGGGCGGCTCCTCTGGAGCATCGCGATTCGGGCACTCTGTGCGTTCGCGATTCGGGCACTCTGTGCCATCGCCTGTATGACTGTACACCTCCTTTTCTGAGGTTGGAGTGATTGCATGAGAACTAATATTATTAATGTATTACTTGAATCACTACATTTTCTGACTAAGCACAATGACGATTAAACAACAACTTATTCAAGAACTTGAATCTAGTTCAGAATATTTGTTAGCAGAAACACTAGACTTTTTGCGCTTTTTGAAAACTAAGCAAGATAAATCACAAGTAGAAATAACATCTCCACCTTTTGAAGAATCAGCGTCTATTGATTCTCATGATTCACAGGAAGAAAGTTCTTCTGAACGTTCTCAACTTCCATACAGTCCTGCTTCTGGGCGTTCCATCCTCAGACATGCAGGGACATGGACTGGTGAGGACTATCAAGAGTGTCTACAACTCGTTTATACGTCTGGCGGTAAAGCAAAATTTGATTATGATAACGACTTTGAGTAATGTATTTGTTAGATACGAATCACGCTAAGCAGCATTTTTATTGGAGAACCTAAAGTTATTCGTCGAGTTGCGGAGGTAGGTGAGTTAAACATTTCAACTTGTGTGATTGTCCAAGGAGAACTTACCTACATGATGGAAATTTCTCAACAGAAAGAAACTAATCTGGCACGATTGACTGTAGTCTCAGCCGATAGTGACTTTAACCGTATTCAGCAAGTTAGAGCATTATCTTTAGAATGTTGGCTTTGAATTTTAGGGCGATCGCCTGTAAGGATCTGGTACTTTGCGCGATCGCTCAGCGGGTAATCTGTGCGATCGCCAAAATTGTTGATATTTGTATAGTTAGCGATCGCCCCTAAAGAGCGGGTACTTTGCCCATCGCCCTAAGGGCGGCTTCAGAGGAGCATCGCTCAGCGGGCACAGAGTGCCATCGCCTGTCGATTTCTTACACTTGCATTCCAGACAATTCTTGTGGGGTGGAGAGAAGTTGCGTGCGGGGGTTCCCCCCGTTGAGCAAACTGAGCGCAAAGCGCACGCTGCGCGTTGGCGGAGCCTGTCCGCAGGACTTACGGAGCATCTTGTCCCCCCAGCACCCTAATTCCACAACCCAACTTATTATCTAGGACTGCCAACATCATCACACAGCTTGCGATCGCCATCCTGAACATTAGGGTTATTCTTCAAATAATCATGAGCCCAAGCGCAACCCCGTGCCAGTAAGTCATCCAAATCCAGATTCCACAGCTTCACCGTGTTGTCATCACTACCAGTGGCAATGGTTTTGCCATCCGGGCTGAACGCCACGCTTAAGACAGAACCGCTATGACCTTTGAGGGTTGTCATCTCCTGCCCGTTGAGATTCCACAGCTTCATCGTGCTGTCAGAACTACCAGTGGCAATGGTTTTGCCATCCGGGCTGAACACCACGCTTAAGACATAACCCCTATGACCTTTGAGGGTTGTCATCTCCTGCCCAGAGAGATTCCACAGCTTCACCGTGTTGTCATCACTACCAGTGGCAATGGTTTTGCCATCCGGGCTGAACACCACGCTTAAGACATAACCCCTATGACCTTTGAGGGTTGTCATCTCCTACCCAGAGAGATTCCACAGCTTCACCGTGTTGTCATCACTACCAGTGGCAATGGTTTTGCCATCCGGGCTGAACACCACGCTTAAGACAGAACCGCTATGACCTTTAAGGGTTGTCAGCTCCTGCCCAGAGAGATTCCACAGCTTCACCGTATCCAGTCGCAACTGAGAAGTCTGTCTTGGATTCGCTGCCAAGAGCAAAATTGTTTTGACACGGGTGTTTTCACTCATTAGCGAGTAGGGATAAAGTGTTAGGGCTTAATATATTGACAAATTTAACGAAATATGTATTTTACAAACAGTCAGCATAATGAAATTTTCTACTGATACTTATACATCATCATATAGATGAAACCAAAGTTAACTTATGCACGAATCAAACAATTGTCAAAAGTTTGTAGGGGCACAGCATGCCGTGCCCCTATCGGGGAGTCTAGACTTATTGAGCGATTGTCGCAGATGCTATTCCTACATCAGGAACAGGGAAAAGCTCGTTTCCTGTTTCATTAAGTGCTGCCAATACTGGATCGCTGAGAATTGTCCTCCTTTTGGCGATCGCTAAATCATAAAGCCGTGTCAGTTCAGCTTGACGAGTTGCTTGGTCGCTCTTGTTAAGCTTCTGATCAACGCTGTTAAGGTAAGCTTGAACCCGTTCCTTGAGAACTTGCAAAGGATTGTTGCTCTTGAGAATTGCCAGGAATTGACCTGCAGTTGAATCACTTGCTGGGTTTTGTCCTTCCAAAGCGGCAATGACTTTTTGAGTCAAATCGTCTGGGTGTCGCTTGATATTCAGGGGATTTGTACCTGACTGGAGTGGCTGGAAGTTAAATTGCTCTGGAATAAACTCTAATAATTTTTTGCGTTCTTGTGAAAAGACTGGTGTTTCTAAATCGATAGCCATAACAGCGGCGACAAACTCAGGAGTGACAACACCTCTTTTCATCAGTTGTTCAACCATACTGTTGTCAACTTGACCAGGTTCTGGCACAAACCAGGCAAAATTTGCATCCCCTGGCTTGCCATCAAGTTTGACTCCTGATCGATTCAACAGTTGTCTGTATTCCTCAGGTTGAACCTGAGCTATATTGGTAAATCTCAGACTTTCAGCAATACTTAAGCCTTGCTGTGTGGCTGGTGTGCCACCACTGATTAAATTGGCATTGAGAAAGAAAGTATTGGGAATCTGGACGTTAGCAAAAGGTCCCGATGTGGGAGTACTGGAAAAAGGATGCAGGTTGCCTACCTCTTGATTGCTACTGATCAGGTTAAACTCAGTGGTATCAAATAGGGAGCGTAACAGCCGTTTTCCTCTAATGACTTGTTGAGTTCCATTAGGATTAATGACTGGGCTACCACTACTACGGGCAACGCTCTCATCAATCTTTTTCTCATTAAATTGGTTAATTGCTGGAATGATGAAGTTTGTTTCCAAGGCATAAGCATCCCCTAAGTTTTGGGCAATTCTGGGAGAATTTGTCCCAACCTTCCAGCTGGACTTTAAGTAACTTGCGTTAAATGCGATCGAGTGCCAGTTATTCCAAGGAAAAGCTAGTTCTTTCATCACTGGCGCACCATTGACATGGCATTGCAGGCAAGTTCCTGCGCGTTGGGCTGGTTGCAGTAAATCTGCTTGAACCGATGAGTTACGAAACTTCCAAGATAATCTTCCTGGTGTTCCTTGCTGATCGAGCTTGTAGTAGTTGTAGCGACCTCGTGAACCATCCCAACCTAAAGCCTCAAGAAATTGCACATCAGGAAAGTTTTCCGAGTTAAAGAAAACAGACAGCATGGCGTTGCGATCTAGCTGTTCTCCTTGATTTCTACCCGTAAAGGTCAATACTGCTCTTCTTGCCGCGGGTTGATTGCCAATTGTTGGACGAGTATCAACAATCTTCTCATCCACAACGAAGGTTTGCTCTTGTCCTTGTTCACCCTTAATTAATTTTTCTATCTCAGCAAGATTGGTAACATCTGCATGATCCTTAAGCACAAGCTTAAAAATCGGATCGCCCAAAGAGGATAAGGTACTTTGTGCGATCTGCTGAACTGTTGCTCCCTCTGTTCTTTGTTCTAATAGAGAAACTGACGCTGCTTGAGCCAACGCAAGTTTCGTAGACATGAAAAAGCTCAGTAGAAAAACGATTGCTGCTGTTATAAGTTTATGCATTATTGTTGCTCTGCTAAATTTAGCTAATTAACCGTGAGGATTCTTCCCCTGTTTGTGCCCAATCGGGAAGCACTGACTCTGGCGCTACAATCACATCTGCACCAACTGTTAGTTTGGCTGCTACTTGTGCTCCACTGGTGATTGTTGTATTTTCAATCGTTACTCCTTTAGTCACATCAAGCACAGCGCGGCGACCATTGCGACTGATAACCCAAGCACCTTGATTTTCGCTGGGATCATTGATGTCGATTTGTTCTCCTTCGATGTTCCAAATACCCTCCAGCCTGAGCATTTTGATGCCTACCGGATCTTGCAAGCTTAAACCAAGAGAGTTTCGGGCTGCATTTTGAGCCTCTTGGCAAATAGCTGGATCTGAGTTACGTCCAGGTACACAAGACACCTGCCCGCAGACTGCTGATGCGGGGATGTCACGTCTAGATATTGCACAAGGTTCGACTAAGCCGAATAATGCGCCGGCTGTGTTGTTCGTTTGAGTTAAGCAAAGAATTCCCTTCTGCCCGTTGTTCCAGGGATTCTGTGTTAGGTTCCTACGGAATTGATCTGAACGCTTTTGTGGTGAGGCGGTTGTAGGATTAAATCCTGAACCAAATAGCTCAGTAATTGTGGGATTTGCGCCTGGAATAGTGTTCTTGATACCTGCAATCAGAGCATCAGCACTCACTTGAGCTAAGGCTTGGTAATATTCAGGAAACTCAGTGGTGAAAGTTATGCGAGTAACTTTTCCATCTTTAGTTTCTGTACGCCATTCAACATATTCATCTTGTAGGTTAAACCTATCGGCATCAATGACATCAAATGGTTTATTCGCTAATTTGGGAAAAGCAATCCAAGCAATTGTGGCTACCTGTAGCCCTTTTTCGGGCGTCAGTCCCTCAAAAGCCTCTAACAAGCTAAAAGCAGAATTAAGTTTTAGGGCAGAACGTTTGTAGAATCTATCGATTTCAGTTCGATATATCTCTAGCGCATTTTGGCTTTTGAGAAAATCTGAACCCGTTGGATCTTTGTATGCAAACATTTTTATCACCTCTCTAATTCAAATAGATCAGACTTTTCTATTGACATAAAACGCAATGTGTGTACAAAAATCTTAGTAATTTGCAACACCGAAGTTCAGCTTAGAAAGCTTTGCTTTTCCTTCTAATTAGGTATAAACACAACGACCTTATGCAATTCCGGATATTTGCTATACAGACTGTATACTCTCTTTAGATAGAGATTGATTATGTTCATAAAATTTTAGAATTTAAGTAAACCTACGGTTACAACATGGCTTATGGACACAAGCTATCTCTGAGATAACGAAATTTCGTCAAATAAACTGTGCTTTTACATAAGTCTTAATACCGTTCATTAATGTATAAAACGTTTTTTCTAAAAAAGTCTTGCCTTACTTGAGACGCTGTGCAATACTTTTATCTTAATATTGCAAAAGTACATTAATTTGATAGAAATACCGTATTATTGTGATAGCCATTTTGCAGCTACTTTAAATAAGCATCATGCATCTTCTTTGGTTTATCCCAACTCACGGTGATGGGCGCTATCTGGGCACTTCCGTAGGCGGACGGTCAGTTAGCTTTTCTTACCTGCGCCAAATTGCACAAGCAGTAGATCACTTGGGCTTCACGGGGGCATTGCTACCTACGGGTCGTTCTTGTGAAGATGCTTGGGTTTTGGCGTCAACCCTAGTCACTCATACCAGTCAGATGCGGTTTCTGGTGGCGATCCGTCCGGGGTTGATGTCACCAGGGGTGGCAGCAAGAATGGCAGCAACGTTTAACCGCATATCCAATGGACGTTTGTTGATTAATGTAGTCACTGGTGGCGATCCAGTGGAATTGGCGGGAGATGGCTTGCACTTAAGTCATGACGATCGCTACAAATTGACGGATGAGTTTTTGACAGTATGGCGGCAGATAGCTGCTGGTGAAGTGGCTAACTTCAAGGGTGACTATCTGGACATCCAAGAAGGCAAGATACTCTTTCAGGCTATCCAGAAGCCTTATCCACCATTGTGGTTCGGTGGTTCTTCTCCCATAGCCCAGCGCATTGCAGCCAAACACGTCGATGTGTACCTGACTTGGGGTGAACCACCAGCTCAAGTTGCCCAGAAGATTGCCTCTGTTCGCAGACTGGCAGAAGAAGAGGGAAGGAAATTGCGGTTTGGTATTCGCCTGCACGTGATTGTGCGGGAAACCGAGAGCGAAGCTTGGGAAGCAGCCAATCGACTCATACGGTATGTGGACGAGGAGGCGATCGCCAGAGCACAAAACGCCTATGCTCGTATGGACTCCGAAGGGCAACGCCGTATGGGGCAATTGCACAACGGTAGCCGAGAAACCTTAGAAATTAGCCCCAACCTGTGGGCGGGGATTGGTTTAGTGCGAGGTGGCGCGGGAACCGCCCTAGTTGGCGATCGCGATACCGTTGCTGCAAGGATGTTGGAGTATACCGAGATAGGTATCGATACCTTCATCCTCTCTGGTTATCCCCATTTAGAAGAAGCTTATCGAGTCGCAGAACTGCTATTCCCCCGTTTACCGTTAGAGAATCTGCCAGTTCTTGAACAGCAGCAGGTTTTGAGTCCTTTCGGAGAGATTGTTACTAATCAGGATTTTCCCAAACAGCAGGACAAACAAAAGACAGCTACCACTGTGGATTAGAAAGTGGATTAGAAAACAGTACTGAATAGAATTCTAGAAAGTCGAAAAAAATTGCTTAGTACTCAAAGAAAAAAAAGTTGCTCAATTCCTGGAATTTCATTCGTAGTATATACTCAAGACTCAGAAGTTTTGAACGCAAAAAGGCTTAAAAAAATATGGCTAATATCTTAGCAATTGCGGGTAGTCCATCCCATCCTTCCAGAACCTACGGTATTCTCGAATACTCCACCAAAATTTTGCAGCAAGAAGGCTTCCACACAGATATTATCTCTGTTCGCGATGTACCCGCTGAAGTTTTGGCGTATGGACAATACGATAGCCCAGCCCTAGAACAGCCGAAAGGACTTATAGAAAGAGCAGATGGTATTATTATTGCCACTCCGATTTACAAAGCAGCTTACACAGGAGTTCTCAAAGCGTTTTTAGACTTGCTACCTCAAAGGGCTTTGTCAGGAAAAGTTGTTCTACCCATTGCCACTGGTGGAACGCTCGCTCATTTGTTGGCAATTGAATATGCCCTTAAACCGGTGTTGTCTGAGTTAAAAGCACGGTACATATTGGGCGGTGTTTATGCAGTAGACAAACAGCTGCAAATACAAGATGGCACTCTGCAAATTGATCAAGAAATTGACCAAAGATTGAAAGAAGCTCTCAATGAGTTTGCACAATCTGTGATGAATGTGCAACCCGGCGTCAAAGAATTAGCTCACACAAATTAATCCATAACTGTTCTCCGACCACTTGCTAGTAGCAGGTGATAGTTCATCTGCTACTTTTTTTCTTTAAATTTTGATGAACAATATAGACGTGAAGAACGCGAAGAGGATATAAGAAATACATCTACTAAGAATCCTGATTTGCAGAGAGTTACAACTTTGCTTCTGGTGATATTGTCAGGCTTTAATATTTGCATTCGTTTGCAGACAAATAATCCTCACAAAGTACTTGGGTTGCGAGAGTGGGGCTTAAAGGTTGTGCAGCGTGTTCCCTAACTCAAATTTCTCACACTAGGAGGATGAAATGTGGTTTGAGCGCATAGAACGAGAAATCTCAGATGGTGAACCTTGGGCAGAATTTTCAATTAACCGTATGGAGTGGGGCGGCGAAACCCGCGATTGCTGGGAAGTTAAAAGCAGTAGTGAAAAACAACCTTCTAGACGTTGGTTTAGAATACAAAATTTGAAATTTTGGCATAAGATGCCTTGGCTAAAAATTCAGAATCGTCAGCAAGATTTGTTGTGAAATAAAATACGGCTTTGCGTACCACTTCATTGTGCAGCCGTCCGCGAGATCGGGCTGATTTTTGTATTGGCATTTTCTATTTTTGATTTAATTAAAACATCTCACTCATTGCCTGCTTCAGCCCTACCAAGAAATTTTTGGTATCTCCTGCTACTAGGGAAGCTCAGGCGTATTGGCAAATTTCCTTAGTTAGTCTTCTTGGCGTCCTTCATCAGTCGGCAAAGGATTTTTGCCAATTCTTAGCTGCTTCTTTGAAAGTTTCAGCTGTTGCCAAAGCGCTTCAATTTGTTGATAAGCTTCTTCTGGAGAAAGCTTACCACCGGTCTGAAGGCTAACGATGTAACCAATTTGTTGTGCAAATTTCTGTAAATTTGCGTTAAATATCAGGTTTTCCGGCTTGACCTGACCGTAATAACGGCTACGAGGATAGAGAAATTCATCCTTGTCTGTCATTCTTCGCTAGCTACAGTCTGAGATGTTTATTTTAACTAACTATTAACCTCTAATTAAACAGAGCTTTACACAACTTTCTGTAGTCTGAGATTGCTAAGTCAAGGTGGGACGAGCCACCATGCAATAACTGAAACGCTGTTTACACAAGCGCGGTCAACTTTCTTTGCCTGTATTGACTTAGAGTTCTATTGGACTGCAATGTCCTCAGCCGATATTGGGTAGAGCTAGCCAAGTTGTTGACACCGCAATTTCAATGTAAAGTTGTTTAAATAACTACGGTAATTCCTTCTACCTTCTGTAATATTAAGATAAAGTTAAATTTAATTGTGATTTCGATTAACCCAATAGTTCTTAATCTAGTAACGTATAGGTGAATCAGATTGAAGTCAACAGATTTACTTCTCAACATACATAGATGGTACCAACTCATTGCTTCAGTCATTGCTTGCTTTGCTCAGTAGTCATAGTGTCCTAATTGACACTTGAAGAGCGCCGCCAGCCCCAGTTAGTATTTGGGTGCTCTTGTGTTGATCTAAATTGCAACAAGAGCTTGACATAAAAGCATCAATGTGTATTTTTTGTACCAAAATCTGCTTTTCTAGTATCTCTCATCATAGATCAACAGAGATGTAATTCAATAGATTATATATGTTTATTTATGGTTAAAAAATAATAACTAGTAATAATTATCTAAATTTTCCAACGACCAGTCACTCAACAGACTTGGAATCTAGCTCTTGCTCTTCCAAGAAACCTTAGGAGAGAAATGGCTAGGACACTTGTGTGTATAGGGAAAAAGGTAGAGCAGTCAATTTTATTTAGTCTAACTTATGTTACGAAAACCTTACAAAAGTTAGATTTATAGCTATTTCCCATATGATACTATGATTACTTAATTACGGTATATCTATAAAGATAAAGTATGTTTGTTTGCAGTCAATGATGAAACTGCACTTAGTTACGTTGGAATTTATTACTAAATAGCGAATAAAAATAAGCTGGAGTTAGTTGTCCTACAAAATCTAAAAGGAAATTGTGAAACACCACCGCTGTCAAAAGTAGCTCGAAAAATTTGCACTCATTTGTTTCGTCGTCTGTTTATCTATGCCAGCAACCCTACTTTGGATAGCAAGCCAGCAGTGCGAGAATTTGTTGATTTCTACTTAGCCAATTCTAAAAAGTGTGTCAGGGGCTCTGGTTATGTTGAACGAACAGATGAGGCTTATGCCAACAAAAAACAAAAAATTGCTTCTAAGGAAACGGGTTACAAGTTCAAAGATGCAAAACCTGGTCAGGCAATTACAAAATATCTTTAACAGTTATCAGTTATCAGTTATCATTCCTTTACTCTTTGTTCCTGGTTACTGATACCTGTTCACTGTTCACTAATGACTGTTCACTGTTTACTGATGACTGATTATGCAGGGCGCAAATTATCGAGACGAGTCTCATCAAGATTACGAACGTTCGCTGGAAAAGAATCCATCTGAAGATATTCAGGACAAAATTATCGCGGCGATTTTATTTTGTTGCGCTTTGGTTTCCGTCCTTACAACCTTTGGGATTGTCGCAATTATCTTTCAGGTAGCGTTTGAGTTTTTCCAAGAGGTTTCGTTTGCTAAGTTCTTTCTGGATACCCAATGGACGCCTCTGTTTGCAGAGCGACATTTTGGAATTTGGCCCTTGATTAATGGCACTTTACTGACTACGGTTATTGCCATGGCTGTTGCCATTCCTCTAGGTTTATCCTCAGCTATCTATTTAAGTGAGTACGCCCAACCGAAGGTAGCAGCGATTTTGCGCCCAGCCGTGGAACTGCTAGCGGGGGTACCTACGGTTGTTTATGGTTACTTCGCTCTGTTGTTTGTGACACCGTTTTTGCGGAGTTTTCTGCCATTGGAACTCTTCAACGCTTTGAGTGCTGGGTTGATGATGGGAGTCATGATTACCCCGACTGTTGGTTCTATCAGCTTAGACGCTATAAAAGCTGTTCCTCGTTCTTTGCGCGAAGGAGCTTACTCGTTGGGAATCACTAAACTCGAATCTATATTCCGAGTTGTCCTCCCTGCGGCTCTTTCTGGAATTATTGCCTCGATTATTTTGGGAGTTTCTCGAGCTGTGGGTGAAACAATGACTGTTGTTATCGCCGCAGGACAGCAGCCCAAGCTGACTGTTAATTTTTTGGAGTCAGTAGAAACAATGACAGCTTACATGGCTCAGATTTCAGGCGGAGATAGCCCTCGTGGCAGTCTTAACTACAAGACTTTATACGCTGTGGGAGCTGTTCTGTTTTTGATTACTCTGGCTTTAAACATTTTTAGTAATTGGATTGCTAAACGTTACAAGGAAAAGTACGAGTAATAGGCATGGCGACTTCGATTTCTCCGGATGATTTTAATCAAGAATCACAAGAGTTTACTCAGAATATAGAACGAAGAGAAACCATCGGCAAAGTATTTGAATATTTATTTTTGCTTGGTTTGCTAATTGGTTTATTTGTTCTTGCTCTCCTCGTTTTTGATATTTGCAGAGATGGATTAGCCAGATTTTTGAGCCCCGGTTTTTTGACTGAAAATCCTTCCCGTTTCGCCGATAGAGGCGGTATTCTTCCTGCTCTGATCAGCAGCGTTCTTTTGGGAGTCGTAGTCATTTTGGTTTCAGTACCGATTGGCGTAGGAGCAGCTTTGTATCTCGAAGAATACGCACCGCAAACCTGGTGGAATAGTATTATCGAGATTAACATTAGCAATTTGGCTGGTGTCCCTTCAATTGTTTATGGATTGCTAGGTTTAGGCGTTTTCAATTATCTTTTGGGCTTTGGTCCTACTTTGATTTCTGGAGCGCTAACTTTGTCCTTGCTGTCTTTACCAGTCATTATTGTCACATCCAGAGAGGCAATTCGCTCCGTTCCAGATTCTCTAAGAAATGCTTCCTACGGGTTAGGTATAACCAAGTGGCAAACCATTAGCAATCATGTCTTACCTTATGCCATTCCAGGTATCCTAACGGGAGTGATTATTTCAGTCTCTCGTGCAATTGGTGATGCAGCGTCTTTGATTGTCGTGGGAGCTGTCAGTTTCTTGACATTCAACCCTGGTTTGTTCCAGCGATTTATGGCATTGCCCATCCAAATTTATTCCTACATCACTCGTCCTGAACCAGGCTTTTCCAACGCAGCAGCAGCGACAATCATTGTTTTGATGCTCGTGATTTTGATTCTAAATGGGGCAGCTATCTATATTCGGCAACGTTACTCAGTACTTCGATGAATGCCTATATTTTGTCAATTGTCCTTTGTGAGACCAGTCCTGTTGGCGCACCCTGCCCGGAGGGCTTAGGCGGGTTTCCCAACCTAGGGAACTGGCGTTCGCGAAGCGTCTCCGTTCGCGCAGCGTGCCCGAAGGGCTTAGGAGATACCCGTGAGGGTCATTTGTAAATACAAATGACGAATGACAAAGGACGAGGGATTTCTTGCAAAGAAGCTTAACACACATTGGGAAACATAAAAAATGACCTACAACAACGCCAGAAGCAAACAAAGTAGCACCACCCAAAGCAGAGGAGATAATGCAGTTTTTCATGCTGAGGGTGTTAAGGTTTTCTACAGCGGATTTATGGCGCTTCAGGAAGTCCATATACAAATTCCTGAAAGACAAATCATCGCCTTTATTGGACCTTCAGGATGTGGGAAAAGTACCCTACTGCGTTGCTTCAACCGGATGAATGATTTGATCCCCGGAGCTCACGTTGAGGGTAGGTTGCATTACCGAAATAAAAATATTTACGACCCCAAAATTAATTCGGTAAAATTGCGTCGTCAAGTTGGAATGGTTTTCCAAAGACCAAACCCTTTTCCGAAGTCAATCTACGAAAACATCTCCTTTGCACCACGTACAAATGGTTACAAAGGTAATATGGATGAACTGGTGGAGCAATCATTACGCCAAGCTGCTCTTTGGGATGAGGTGAAAGACAAACTCAAAGACAAGGGTACAGCGTTATCTGGAGGACAACAGCAACGGCTTTGTATTGCACGGGCGATCGCCATGAAGCCAGATGTCCTATTGATGGATGAACCTTGTTCTGCTTTAGACCCGATTTCTACTCGTCAAGTTGAAGAACTTTGCCTTGAACTCAAGGAACAATACACCATTATCATGGTAACTCATAATATGCAGCAAGCTTCACGGGTAGCAGATTTGACTGCCTTCTTCAACACCGAAATAGACGAGCATGGCAAACGTACGGGAAGATTAGTTGAATTCAGTCCTACTGAGCAAATGTTTAATACTCCTACGACAAAGGAAGCTGCGGAGTATATCAGCGGACGTTTCGGTTAAGAACTAGAACGCACATGACCCCACCTCTAACCCCTCCCCCTCCGGGTATCTCCTAAGCCCTTCGGGCACGCTGCGCGAACGGAGACGCTACGCGAACGCCAGTTCCCTAGGTTGGGAAACCCTTTCGGCAGAGCCGGCACGAGGGAAACCCTCCCGCAGCGCTGCCTCACTGCAGCGCTGGACTCACCGGATGCGGAGAGGGGTATTTTGGCGTCAGGCATTTCTTGGGGTTAGGCGATCGCAACAAGGAGGAAAAATTGACAACACTATCAAAAGATTATTCATTGCAACCCGCTCTTGAGTGTTTGTAAGCTTTTGCTATTAGATGTTTCGTTATTGTAAAATTCAATACTTCTAATGCAAGTAATACTTCGCTCATACACTGCAAGGCTTGTTCCAGTCACTCTCATGTTACTGGGTTTTGGACTAGGCGCTGGGAGGGCAACTGCGCAAACTTCCTATCCAATTAGTTCCTACTATGACACCAAAATCTACGTTACGCCCATAACTTCGGACGTTTCACAAGTCATTGAATCAGGTATCAGTACTGACGCACCTTATGGTCTAAACCAATACGACGGGCTGACCTACTCCAAAACCAACCCTACCACGGGCGAACTCACCTTTAACATAGACGCAACGACATTCGGCTTACAGGACTTACCACTAGGCTACATCACCTTTGGAAGTGGCACTAACAAGGTATTTGGAACGAGTGACGCCACCACTACAATTGACTTAGTAAACCTGACAGCATCCGGTTCTGGTAGTGTGGATATCACTGGTGGTGAAGGCATATTCAAAAATGCTACGGGCACGCTCCTCTTTACAGAAGAGGACATCATTATTCCGGGAGAAATTACCACTACCTTAAAAGGTCGAGCTTTAGTATATGGCTCCATCAATACCTTAAAAACAGTTCCAGAACCGAAAACTACCACAACGCTAATTGGTATAGGCATGATTGGAGCAGGTTTCCTGGTACGCCGACATCGTCTAAAATCTGCTTCCTGCTGACACAAGACTTCTTGCAAAAGAATAATTTCAGGATAGACAGAACCACAGATGCACACAGATTAACACTAGTTAATTATCTGTGTGCATCTGTGTTAATCTGTGGTTTTATTTTCAAGCCAGGTTTAATTAAACAACCCAGCCCGCTTTGATAAAGGTGGCTGGGTGATTTACACGCCGACTAATTTGGCAGCATAGCATAGAGCTTGCTTAGGTTCTCTACATCGTGCTCAAACCAATTATTAATCCACTGACAATAATGCTGAGTCGCTTGTGCGGGAGTGAGATTCCCTAAGAGTTCCGCTGCAATCAAATGCCCAGCCATGATCCCAGACATAATCGCTTTCAGCACTCCATGACTTGATGCGGGATCAAGAACCATCGCTGCATCCCCAACCATAAAGTAACCAGAACCCGCAGGTTGCGATACGATGCGCCAAGTGACATCAGCCGCCTGCATTTTCCCGTGAATTTTGAGTCCGTGGAATTCATCCGGGAGCCAGTCTTTTGGGACTTGCTCACCAACCAACGATAAGCGCGTCCACTGGTAAAGTTGGGGTTGCACTTTAGCAGTCCACGTCCAGCCTTCAGAGTCAGCAACGATCGCCGGAGCATCATCTCGTGCTGGGCATTCCCCAAGAGCATAACCGTAGTATGCAATGAGACGGGGAGAGTGATAGTTGATTTGCACTTTTAATTGTCGAGCTAACCAATGATGACTTCCCGTAGCATCAATCACTTTAGATGCCCGAAAAGTTCCTTGGCTTGTCTCAACACCGACCACTTTGCACTCATCCACAAGTAAGCGGGATGCTTGGCATGGCTGCAAAACCTCAACACCTAGATTTCTTGCCCGATTAAGCAAAATGCTGTCAAAATCGGCTCTCCAGGCTTGAAATCCCAGCCATGCTCCCGAATCATCTTCTCCAAAGGGGACAAAATGGTTTTCAGCTTCCCACTGCACCCAGTTTCCAGTGTGGCGTAGGAAGCCAGCAGCTAAGACTGGCTCAATGGCACCTAACTGCTTCAAAAGCGGTTCTACACCTGGGTGCAGAGTTTCACCGGGGTGAGAGCGTGGAAATAGCTCACGCTCAATGAGGACAACTTGTAAACCCCTTTGGGCACATGCGATCGCAGCAGCAGACCCAGCAGGTCCGCTGCCTATAATAAGCACATCAGAGCTAAACAGGTTTGCTTTCCCAGACACCATTATCGCGTTTTAACAAAATATTGAGGGGTGTAACAAATAGCGTCACGGTTGCCTGAATTTCAACCAGGCGTTTTCGAGAATCATCTGGATTTAGCAAAGAATTTCCATGAGGATAGATTTCAAATCGATAGATGGTGCCAACAAGTGTTGTTCCTGTTTGGGTTTGTGCCTGTTGCAATTCTGAATCAGTTGGTTGCACTTGATGGAATGAAAATACGCTCCACTCTCCCCTCTGGTCACGAGTGATGTCTAGAACATCATAAACCTTTGCCATTGCCAAAACTCTGGCTTCATATTCACGTACATCAACCTGACCCGTTAGGGACAGCGAGAATTTCTTCTGCAAAGAATTGTCTACATAATCCCCATGAGCAAAATCTGCATATTCTATGAAGTTTTTGCCATCTCTGGTAACTCGTCGAGGACCAGGGATTCCATCCCAAGGTAAGTTACCAGTTTGACCAATTTCTTCATCTGTTAAAGGACTGACAGTGGGCCAATTACGATTTGGCTGAAATGTCCGTGCAGCATCAGGAGCGACTGCGGGCCAAAATGTACTCAGTGCAGCACACAATTTTGCGTCTTCTGGAAAAGGACTACCTAATCTGAAAGCTGCCATATGTTCTTCTCCATTGTCGGAGACAACTGTACCAACATCCCAACCAGGGGCAAATACGCCAGCCGCAGCATCAGGAAGATAAGCATGTCGTACTGTTGGAGAGCCATCCAACGGCATTTGTCGCACGGCACCCTTGAGGGGTAACGAGACAATTGCCGTGACAGTTTTATCTTCAGGACGGAAATTAGAACCTTTTAACTGCAAGTTAGGCGCAACGCGATTGTCAGATAGAGTTTCTGGCGGAATTCGCCAGAGATTCTCTCTCAACCTTTGAGGTACTGACTGTTCTGTCCACTCTAGGAGTTCTCGTTGGTCAGTGTTGGGGAAGAAATCTGGTGCTGTCACGAGGGAATAAGCAGGAACACGGCGCGGAATTGCCACTGCTAACTCTGGACAGACCGCTTCAACCCAGCCATCGCCTGTGAAGTCAATATAGTGTACGGCATCATAACCACCTTTTTGCACCGCACCTTCTACATCCTGTTGATTGTTGAGATTTTCAATTTCACCGTTCGCTAAGACTTTGTGGCGAACATGGACATATTCGGGGGCATTTGAAGGAATTTGTAGGCTAGAGGATAAAGTTGAACTATTAGGTGGGACTTTAAAGCTGAGCACTTTCCCTTGATAAATAGCAGCTTCAATTAGATTCGGGTGAACATCTGGAATGAGAAGTCCATTGCCAAAATCAGGCTTAGTCGTAAATTCAGCAATGCCTTCTGTAAAGATGAACGGCGGCTTACTGATATCTGGCTCACTCCATCCCGTATTTTTTAAAGCTAAATGAATCCGCCGCAGTTTTTCATTAACATGACGGGTGTTGAGTCTCACTTGTAAATTTAAACCACGAATGCATTCTCTGCCATTGAACAGTTTGTGCAGAGGAACCCAAAACAGTCTATTGTCATCTCCCGCCCGTTCTCTGTCATCTCCTGGTGGAACATTGTTATTTTGAACTTGAAAACGCATGGGAACAAAAGCATTTCGCTCACCTCTACGTTGAACCGCAATATAGGCAGAATAACGAGTAGGCAAAACTCGAAACGCATGAACATCTCCCTCAACAAAGGGTAAAAATCCGCGAAGTCGAGCATCGTAGAGTGGTTCAGCCGTTCCGACTCGCGATACACCTGTACGCGAGAAACACACATCCGCATGCTTGCGGTGTACAGTTTCAGCAGCGGGGCGATACTCTGAAGCAAACACGACGATCGCCAACAGTTGCCCTTGTGCGCGAACTTGCAAATCCTGCAAAGAAGGAGGTTGCACCCCGTAAACAAAGTTTTCAATGATTTCGAGTTCTGCTAGCGTCGGATATGCTTGCGAGTTTGTACTCTGAGCATTTAGTACCACATTCGGTGAAGCAAAGGCATGAAATAACAAGCTTCGCGCCGGATTTCCTGGTTCTATTCCTCTTTTGCCTTCACCTGCAAAATCTTCAAACCCTGAAATATTACGATTGATGTTAGGCAGCTCCTTGGTTAATTCCTGCTTGAGGTTGGTTGCAGTGATATCAAGTCCGTGTGCCAGCAGTAAGTCGCGCCATCCAAAAGGAGCAAGGCGATCGCAAACTCTTTTGACATCTTCTATTAAGGGCATAACTTAAATAAACTCCTTATTTTCAGAGATTATGAGGACTTATCTATTGACAAAATATATATTCCATGCATAAGTCCTACTTGATTTGTGGAACGGAAGTTAAGCTGGGAAAGCTTTGCTTCTACTTACTAGGTATAAACAAAACCAACTTATGCACTTTCGGATAGAAATGGGAAAAATCCCAGAAAATTACAAATATATCGAGCTGTTGAGGCTATCCAAACTATGTGAATGCTCTTTGCATATGGTGATTTCCATTGTGTCTTTTAAGACATTTGATTGTAAATTAAATTTATAAATCTAGGGAAAAGTTTATAAAAATTTTGCATATCTTACGTAAAATTTCTGTTAAAGAACTCTGAATTTTGTCCTATTCGGGTTGTCCTGCACTACACTGGAAAACCAATACTCAAAGTCAAGCAGTTGCAAAACGGTGAGTTTGTGCAGAAAGTAGCGCAACTCTGAATGGAAACCTTAGATGTTATTCGTATGTTCCCGCTAGGTTTTATTCGATCAACCCTCCAGACTCACATCCAGCAACCACTGCTAAAAGGCAAACTTTTTGTAGAATATAAGCTCGTACTTAGGAGAGTCGCTGCTGTACGGATTCCTGGTGGTTTGACTCCGCCATAATTTGATCGATTTGAATGGCTCTCCTGGCAAATATCAGAGGTATGGCTTGCATACTGTCCAGCCTTGTACGAGAGAAGCTAGATCGAGTTAGTGTTTTTGTTTGTTAGCTAACAAAATTTAGAAGTCTTCTAAAAGCCTAATTTTGTAGTAGACGTTATTACCTGAGTTTTTAAGGTATCTGCAAAAACTCGCCAATGTTGCTATGGCGGGAGTTGCAAGGAACTTGTGAACTCTGGTGGTGGTTACGTAATGGTTTGATTCGAGCTACAAACACCGCCAGCAGATGCAAAAACACTTACTTGGCTGCAGTCAAAGTTGTCTGTAAATCATGTCTGTAAATCATTAGATACATACTAATGAATACTACCTATGCTCACAGCTATTTGTACTTTATTTGAAGGCGACTACCACTACGGCGTGGGGGTTTTAGTCAACTCTCTTTATAATCATGGCTTTCGCGGTGTAGTTTGGGTAGGGTATCGAGGAGCTTTGCCACCTTGGGCTAAATCTTTGAAAGATGGTCAAGGTTATCAAGAGTTTTCTGTAGCGTCCGATTGTGTCATTCGATTCATCAAGCTAAATACCTCAAAGTTCTTCTCTAATTACAAACCCGATTTTATGCTGCAACTTTGGGAAAGTTATTGTCCAGAAGTTGAAGCATTATTTTATTTCGATCCTGATATTGTCAATAAACGTTGCTGGGATTTCTATGTCGAGTGGGTCAATCGTGGCATAGCTTTATGTGAGGATGCCTACGATTATATGCCTACTAATCATCCTTATCGCTTAGCTTGGAAGGAACTTGCTGAACGCTACGGTTTTCTGACACAGCGCGAACTAGACAGGTACTACAATTCTGGCTTCATTGGGGTGAAGCAGAACCAGAAGTCTATACTTTCGTTGTGGCAGAAATTACTAGAAACATTTGAGGAAGCAGGATATATTTCTCTGAGTGATTTTTGTCTGGCTCTGAATCGTTATCCCTATTTTCAGGGCGATCAGTGTGTTCTTAACTTAGGGCTAACGTTAACTTCTGAACCACTTAGCACTGTGAGTCGTATGGGGATGGATTTTGGTGGCAGTGTAAACATTATGTCCCATGCGTCAGGAGACGAGATAAAACCGTGGCGAAAACAACTGATTCTTAGGGCTTTGAATGGTGAAGCTCCAATTTTGACAGATAAAGCTTATTGGCAACACACTCAAACACCGATTCAACTCTATCCGCGATCGCAATACCTGAGGAAAAAAATCGCTCTTCGCAGTGCAGCTGCTATTGGGCGCTTTATCCGCCGCTCCTAGGAGTCGTTGTCGTCTGTCTTCAGCCGCCACCAAGCCAGAAGCTTAGTGGCGGACTTCTTGGCGTTTAAGGTTCCCGACTTCGGGAAAATAGCAAAGATATTCACACTGCACCTATGCACCTAAACGTGCAGCGCATTCATCCGGAAAGAGGGCGTAGGGCTTTCTGCTTTGATTGCTGTAAACACTCTCACACGAGACGAGTGGCTAAACTCCTCAACTTTTTTCAATGAACAATAACAAGTCAGTAGAGATACCGTAGAATATATATCTTTGCGCGAGGTGAAATATGGCAATTCTAGAATTGGAAAATGGAACACGATACACTGATTTGCAAGACATTTCCTCGGAACTTGGGCCCTTAAACATTGAACTCAATCGCTGGGCGGTGGGAGAAAGTCAACAGTTACGTCAACTCTTAGCACAAGATAGCCTCAACGAAGAAGAAAAAGAACAAATCTTAAAATCTCTGGATAGCTATTTTGAGCAACTGCAACAAACAGCAGGCTATCAAACCCGCGACTTGATCGTCCTACATCCAGGAATCCCTAACCTTGATACACTGCTGACGAAGTTTGACAAAATTCATACCCATTCAGAGGACGAAGTCCGCTATATCGTAGACGGAGAAGGGATTTTTGGTTTTGTCAGACCTGATGGTACTCAAGTAGAACTGACAGTGCAGCCCCAAGAGTACATCAATGTACCAGCGGGAACCGAACACTGGTTTTATCTAACTCCAGCGCGGCGAATAAAAGCAGTGCGGTATTTCACTGGGACACAAGGTTGGACTCCCGAGTACACAGGTACAGAAATTCGCACTCGTCAGGCTGTAGCCTGAAATACATTCGGTGATGAAGTGAAGCGGATAGTTTTTTGCGACTTTGACTTTTTAGAAGTGCGCAACTACCTAGCAACATTGTGGAACTAATTTAATCAAATGAAAAGCTCAACGCAAGACGATCCCCGTCTTGAACTTATCTCATCTGCCCGTCACTTCTACCAACAAGGATGGATGGTAGGAACTGCGGGAAATCTCTCAGCTCGTTTGCCCGATGGTAGTTTCTGGATTACAGCCAGCGGTCGGTCTAAAGGACAATTAGAACCTGGTGATTTTGTGCGTATCCATCCAAACGGCAAGGCAGAGCAATCTTCTCCTGATTTGAAGCCTTCAGCTGAAACAGCTATTCACCAGGTTGTCTATGCCCTATTTCCCGACGCTAACAGCTGCTACCACGTCCACTCAGTTGAAGCAAATTTGGTTTCTCGCTTTGTCAAAGGTGATACCTTGCCCCTACCACCGTTGGAGATGCTCAAAGGGCTAGGAGTATGGCAAGAAAACCCCGATTGTGCTATGCCCATATTCGCCAACCATTTACAGGTTTCCCGCATTGCAGATGAGATAAAAGAGCGCTTTACAACAACTTCTGTGCAACTCCCGGCTTTACTGATCCGCGACCACGGTGTTACAGTTTGGGCATCTTCGCCCAAAACTGCCAGCCATTACATTGAGTTAGTAGAATACATTTTCCGCTACATGGTGGCAGCAAAAGGAGTGGGTATTTAGCAAGTTGGAAGTCGTTAGTGGTTAATGGTTAATCGTAATTACCCAAGTTGCGGGTTATCTGAGTTCGAGCGCTTCGCAGTCTGAGATTAATGCGATCGCCAATGCCAATTTAGCGGTTGCGCAGAGCGCAACCGTCACTCAGAGTTAGTTCCAATGAAGAGTCTTAA
>JAHHIB010000024.1 GCA_019359075.1 Kalymmatonema hyalinum WJT4-NPBG1 | reverse complement strand
TAAAGACTATGAACTGTTACCAGAAATGAGCGAATCGATGATTTACACCGTCATGATTCGTTTGATGTTGAAACGACTTGCAACGCCTCAATTAGCTCCTTCATAATCATTTACAAACAACCTCTAAGAGTGAATTCTTTTTAGCAGTAATTGCTCTTCTAAAGCAGCAATGCGATTGTATGCTGCTGTTAATTGCGCTGTCAGCCGTTGGATTTGAATTTCTGGTGTTAAATGTCTATCTCCGCCTTGAAGATTAGTGTCTAAATAGATACCATCTGCGATGACATCCTTATGTTCAAGCTCTGAATTGAAACTTATGTGTCCTTTTAACTGATAACGCCTTGCGTCACTGCTTTCGCTTAAGTTATCGTTAGCCTCTTGTGTTTTTACTAAGCAGCCTTCTGATAAAGCTCGAGAAACTTTACTATCAAGCTGCTCAATCACCTGGTAGAGGGCATCCAGTTTTTGACTCAAAGTCAGGACCTGCTTTTGTAATGGCTCCATTTAATACCCTCATCCGTTTATCTATCTCTATAGTATTCAATCTCTTGGGAAGGTTAACTATACTTATGATTTTTTTAACTTTTGATATGTTCTGTTGAAATGCAATACTTAAATCTGAATTTGGAAATATATCTACATACTCTACAGAAGTATTACTAAACGTTTGTGTTTAAAAAAATTAATTTTTTGGATTTCTTTTCATAACTACTCGTGCTTAATGTTTCATCAATGCTAAGTCACAAGAAGTGCAAAGCCTTGCACCTGGACTAACTTCTAAGTAAATCCCCACGGATAAATCTGGCAGAGTCAACAAAAAAAGAGCCTTTTTTTGTCCAAACAGATTTACGACATCAGACCTTTTCCTAAGCGCCTTTGACTCTAGAGACTTTGACATACTCCCCAGCCTAAAGGCATGGGGATTCTAGGCTCAAACAACGATTGCGGACTTTCGCCCGTCTTACATCGTCTAAAGAATGCAGTTGATGCCCCAACTGCACAAATATTCGCGCGCTGCGTTCTCGTCTGTTGCGTTCACTGACTGACACGAAAGACAACGCCACTCCCTGACTGACAAATCAAGGCTTTCTAGAACGTGTCCACAGCTGTAGCAAGTCTTGCTAGATGGATACCATTGATCCACGAATACGAACTTCAAATTCTTGAAGACTACTGCTCATGTGTTGGCAGAACAAAAACTGATGTACGCACGAGAACTCATAACTAAGCCTAAAGACGAAGAGAAAGCCGCTCCTTTAGGACGGGGCTTTAAACCCAAATTTTCGGTAAAACAAAAAATGACATACCGAGCACTCAACACTCAGGAATGTTTCTGTGAATAATTACTTAATTAACGCTCCCACGGCTTCAATCGGTGGGATCTGAAGAAAATAACACTTATTGGGTAATCGTTTGGCGGTTTTTTTAGTGCCTTTGTTATTTCCACGCCGGCTGCATTAGTATTGACCGGAACCAAATATTTCTTTGTAAATAAAAATTAAAAATCTAACTTAAGCCAACAAGAAACTAAAACCTAATCACAAAAGAGACATCCAAAGATAGAAGCAATCAGAACGTTTCGCTTCATTCTTGCTACACTTGGATTTGGTGAAACTGCTACTAAATCACGCTTTTCCACTCTAAAAGTCAAAATCAATGGAGCGACGTTCTTTTTTACTAGGTATAGGTACTGTAGCGCTTTCACAACTGCTTGTTGGGTGTGGTGGTAACAAACAGGTGACACTAAATGTGCAACTGTTGAAAGGTTCTATCCCTGGTCAGGTGGTTAATCAATTCAGCAAAGGTTTGCAGCAAAAGGTGCAGTTAAAGTTTGCTCCTGTAGAGAAGTTACAGGATTTATTTCAAAAATTGCAGTCCTTGCAGAAGAAACCAAATACCAACGATGAGCAAGGATGGCGTCGCGTCTTACCATTTGCCCAATCCCAAAAAGCTACCAAAGCTGACCTAGTAACACTGGGAGATTACTGGATAGACTTAGGCATTGAGAAGAAACTTATACAACCACTAGAAGTGGCAAAGATAAAACAGTGGTCTGCTTTACCCAAACAATGGCAGGAATTGGTGACGCGCAACGACCAAGGTCTAGTTGATCCTAAAGGAAAAGTTTGGGCTGTTCCTTACCGTTGGGGTAGTACGGTGATCATTTATCGCCGGGACAAGTTCCAAGAATCAGGTTTGGAGCCGCCGACAGATTGGAGTGATTTGTGGCGAAATGAACTGCAAGGGCGCATTTCTCTTTTGAATCAACCACGAGAAGTGATTGGTCTGGTTTTAAAAAAGCTGGGAAAATCTTATAACACAAACAATTTAGACATTCCAAACTTGGAAAAGGAACTGCGGCTATTAAATCAAAACGTGAAATTTTATGATTCTACGAGGTACTTGGAACCTCTGATTACTGGGGATACTTGGCTTGCAGTTGGTTGGTCAAGCGATGTCGTACAACTAATTGGGCGGTACCCGCGACTTGCAACAGTAATTCCTCAGTCAGGAACTGCACTTTGGGCAGACGTATGGGTAAATCCTTTGGGTCAAGATAGCCAAGCTTTGTTATATGAATGGATAGATTTTTGTTTAAACCCTGGCATTGCTAAACAAATTTCTTTGCTGACCAAAACGAATTCACCAATTCCTACAAACATTACTGCGTCTGATTTCCAAGAATCATTACGCAGTTTGTTACTTGTTAATTCTGAAGTTTTAGAGAAAAGTGAATTTTTACTTCCCCTACCCCAATCAGTCGCTGATCAATATGAGTCTTTATTTGCCAAAATAAAGGGGTAATTGTTAGGGCTTAAAAATAGTACATATGCACTATTTTGATTCTCATTTTTGGTCGTTAGCAGTTTTTGAGTCTACTTTGCCATTGTCATCGTCTTGCGATCGCATTTGGGCAAGCAGCTTGAGAGAATCGCTAATGCGGCGAGGTGAAGAGATTTTGCCACCTCCTGCTTTTCAGCCTTCACGTTGCTGAGAGCGATCGCCAGATGTTACTTGCTCCTCAATTATGGTCGATTGGTTGCCTCTTCTCGCCGGACTTCTTCCACTTGCCCGACTTCAAATATTAGGGTGAAGGGTTGTCCCATCTGGCGCTCAATAAATTCTTCCAACAACTGCATTTGCCGAGGGGTTACTGGTTCCTTAGCCCGCACACTCAGACGCACTTGCGGCGGATTTGTTAGCCAGTTAGTATTACTGCCGAGTAACTGCAAGCGTTGAAAGGTTATAGTTTTGTTTAACAGCGCCCGTTGAAGACTACTTTCTAGTTGCACTTGTCGCACGAGTCGGGCAAAGCTCACGCCCAAGGGAATCACTAGGATTGCCATCAAAGCAAAAGTCCAGATTAAGGGTTTGCGTGCCCGTGCTAGAGAAGTGTAACCTGCTACCAAAAAGGTCAGCATACAAGATAGGGCTATGCCTAGTAAATTAGTAAGGTAAAGCAGAGTTGCTCCCAAACTCAATTACCAGTTAGCCTGCGCCGCTTAGCTGTCTAAAGATTTACTTTATAAATGGTCTCTTACCAAATAATTGTATTTTTGTTAAACATGATTTTGTGTTTGGATTTAGGACTGTAATCTGTATATAGTAATTTGGAAAAGCAATTGATTTAACATGCGCCAGCTAGACTACTCGTGTAGCAAGTAATTTAGGAATTTTTAATACTTTGTACGGCCAAACTTCAGTCTAACAGCCATGATTTCATCAGTTTCCCGAGCCAGGCGACTGCTGTCCCTCCTATGGGTTCGCCACGCCAAGGGCGAATGGAGGAGCTTTGCTAACGCATGATTGCGTGCGCTTTGCGCATACCCGATAGCCGTAAGGCGTGGCGTCAGCTATAGGGTGTACGCAGTTCATGAGGGCTACTTAACAATGCAGGTACTTCTATCTAGAACCCAGGAACCTCTACCAACAATCAAGAAACTTCTAATTACCTAGACATAATATCAGAGGTCAAAAAATCTTAAAAGTATATAAAGATCAGCATTTTTTATCCTGATTTACTGTACCTTATGAAATTGAACTCAGAGGAAACAGGGAGCCACACTAAAAAGTGTGGGATTGAAGCTTGGAAGCCGTTTTTCCGAAGCACTCCACGTCTCGAAAAAAATCTTTTTTCTAAATTCGCTTTAAACCCATAACGCGCATTTTCTTTACGGAGAACAGGGAACAGAGAATCCCTGTTCCCTGTTCTCCGTTCCCTTCTTTTGCAATTAACAACGCAATTCTACACAATGACATTCTCCATAAGAATTAAAAACAATGACAACTGCAACTCAAGCAACAACTCAAACAACTAATATTACAGATTTAGTGATTAACAGTAAAAAGAACTGCTACCACCTCTTTTCTCAGCGTATGACTGAGATTCAAAACACAGGAGTTAACACAGAACTAAAGCCAGGGATTCACGTTATCAGAATTCGCAAAGGTTCTTTTGATTACGTTCAAGGCGATGTTCAGAAGGGTGAACCCATAGTAATGCTCTGGATTTATGGTGGGAAGTTCAAGAATCTAAAAACTAATATAGAGGTTCCAGCAGGCTGGTCAACTTTGAACGGTTATGACGATACCCTGACCTAAGCTGTATCAGAAACCTCAACACTTTGTGCCTTCTTTTTTGATGTTGAAGTTGGGGATAACGATGCAGATGTGACAGTTTCAGTGATAAAAGTTGGTGAACTTAATGATTTAAATTAAGTTGTTTAGTTGACTGTATCGCCAAAGACAGTCATTCATAAAATTATGACATTAAGGGATATGAAGAGACTACCATTGCTAGTTTCTTCATACCCCTTTGTCGGATAACTCTTAAGAAATACTTCCCGATGCCAGTTGCGTAAGTCCTGATTTTTATTATAGGTATATTTTTTTCTGAAAGTTCCTTATCTTCTAGTGGTTTGTGCTAAGATTTTAAGTGTAAATTTTAAAAATTTTAAGAGTCACGGGAAAAAGATTGATGAGCGCTCAAAATTCTACAAATTCGGATTCAGGCAAATTGGTTTCGTTGAATATCGAGTCTTTAAGTTTCGATAGTTTTGGACGCAACCCAGGAAACGACATCGTTTGTGTGGCTCCAGTCCGTACGATTGTTAGACGAGAAGAAGAGATTGTTCTGATTCGTCGAGTTCGTAAGATTGAAGAGATAGATGCAAGTCCAGCTTGTCCAGTGAACACAACTCAGTTGAGTTAGGTTCAATTAGAGGTACATCAACCTAATCAAACTCAATCATCTGAAGCAATTACAAGGAAGAGATTTATGAGCGCTGAAAATTTGGATTCAGGCAAATTGGTTTCGTTGAATATCGAGTCTTTAAGTTTCGATAGTTTTGGACGCAACCCAGGAAACGACATTGTTTGTGTGGCTCCAGTCCGTACGATTGTTAGACGAGAAGAAGAGATTGTTCTGATTCGTCGAGTTCGTAAGGTTGAAGAGATAGATGCAAGTCCAGCTTGTCCAGTGAACACAACTCAGTTGAGTTAGGTTCAACTAGAGGGCGCACTAACCCAATCAAACTCAATGATCTGAAGCAACTACAAAAAAGAGATTTATGAGTGCTCAAAATTCGGAATCAGGCAAATTAATTTCGCTAAATATCGAGTCTTTAAGTTTCGATAATTTTACACGCAATCCAGGAAACGACATTGTTTGCGTCGCTCCAGTTCGTACGATTGTCAGACGAGAAGAAGAGATTGTTTTGATTCGTCGGGTTCGTAAGGTGGAAGAGATAGATGCAAGTCCAGCTTGTCCAGTAAACACAACTCGGCTGAGCCAGGTTCAACTAGAAGGCGCACCAGATCAACAACAAAGGGTAGCATATTAGCTTGTGAAAACCAGAAAGCAAGAATTAAGCCGAAACTAGAATTGAACTATCTAGCGTGGTTAGAGAATATGCATCAGTTGTTCAAAGTCACGCCAGTCATTTAGGAGTGGATGATGTGGACAACTGGTGCATCCTTAGAAAAGCCGTTTTCTGGCTGCTCTACTTTATTGGACTTTCTCTATTTTTGGATGTTTTCGTTTTTTCTAAATTAGAAGAAGGTGAGAGCGGTGTATAACAGTAACAGTTTTTGGATTTGCACAGACTGTTAAATCTGTATGGTTGCAAAAGAAGGCTGGGAAACAGTCTGTGTGCAATGGTAAAAGTATTTTACTTAATAAATTAAGATAGTAAAGGGACAGAGCTATGAGTGATCACCCCGATAAAATAACTATCAATGCGATCGTTCGAGACTTTCGAGCTGACCATCCTGATTTTGAGACAGATCGTTTCACACTTTGGAATCGAGATGATCTACGCAAGCCGGAAACGGGGATCGTGCAAGTCAGGTTGAGTGCTGATGGAAAGCCAATTTATAATCTTCAGCATCACCATCTATCAACCTCAGGTCAAGCAGAGTGTTTTGATCAATGGTATAGAGATGTTCCCGGTGTGAATAAATCGTTTGTGTATCCACTGGTATTGGAACATACTGGTGATCGGAACTATAAATTTGAGAGTCGCTCATTTTTCCCACTAGATGGGCAGCAAGAGACATTTGGCACGCTATATGAGGAGATTTTTGACAGTCAGCACCAATTAACTCCAATCGGTCGTAAAGCAATAGAAAAAAATGAGGGTGTCCTGAAGCATCAAGATGGAAGACCCTTTAGTTGGGAAGATGTGGAAGGAAGGTTTCGTTTTGATGACCGTTCAAAACAACACAATTACCATTTCACTCTTGAGGCAGTAACAAGTTTTACTTATCAAGGCACAGAATATTTTAAATTTTATGGGGATGATGACCTGTGGATTTTCATTGATGGCAAATTGGTTATTGATCTCGGGGGAGTTCATGAATCAGCAGAGCAAGAGATTGATTTGAGACTGACAAACCCAAAAAACCGAGCTGCAAACAAATCCACTACGTTGGCATTGAGAGTTAGAGGTGATTTAGGTATTCAACAAGCCGACGAATATCTAGAACTGATTCTGCAAGTTGGGCAACAGTATGACCTGAGGATGTTCTATGCAGAGCGTCATACCTTCGACTCCAATTGTTGTGTTTATACCTCATTACAGTTGAAATCTGTTTCAGAAGCAACGCCTGAGCCTCAACCTGACTCAACACCAGATACCTCAAAACCACCCCAACTTATACCAACATTTCTAGATGCAATAACCTTCGACTCATTTGAACGCAATCCTAAAACGGATATCGTCTGCGTCACGCCCATCCGCACTATTGTCCGCCGAGAAGAAGAAATTACGATTATTCGTAGAGTTCGCAAGGTAGAAGAAATTGAAGCAAGTCCAGCTTGTCCAGTCAACACCACTGAGTTGAGTTAGGTTCAACAAGAGGACAGATGTAGTCTTAAAGAGAAAATTTCAGCTTTTCTCTCTCTAAAAACAAAACAGTTTCAGGAAAAATTTATGAACTCTCAAAATTCGGATTCTGGCAAACTCATTTCACTGAATGTTGAGTCGCTGAGCTTCGATAGTTTTGGACGTAACCCTGGAAATGACATCGTTTGCGTAGCTCCAGTTCGTACGATTGTCAGACGAGAAGAGGAGATTGTTCTGATTCGTCGGGTTCGCAAAGTAGAGGAAATTGATGCCAGTCCTGCTTGTCCCGTTAATACAATCCAGGTTGGAAGGTATAAACTCATTGTTTATGCAAACGCTGGTCTACAAACGAAGGAACAGGATACAATCACCGATAGAAAGGAATTTGTTCGCACACTTTGGGCTAACGGCAAGTTACCTTATATTGCTAACGATCAAGACAAACCGATTAAGGTAAAACTTAAGGTTGAGGGTAATTGGAATTACGGTCCTAATGAGTTTAATGCGCTCGTAGGTTTTGATGGTAATCAAAGCATGGCACCTAAAGAGAGAGCAGACGGAGATTTACTCTTTAGGGAAATTCGACCAGCAATGCTAGTTGCATTCATAATCGAAAATCAGGGTGAATTTCAATACAAACCTATTGCTTATGGTGAGCAGTTGCAGTGGGAAATTACCTTGCAACCAGGCGCAAGATTGTACTTTATCAACAATGACCAGCCTGGTTACTACAACGACAATGATAAAGAACTCACTGTTGAATGGACGATAGTTTAATAGTTTGGAAACTCAGGAAAGTTAAAGTTCTCGATGCAAGTCTTGCTTACCCAATAATTACGGCTCAAGAGTCGTAACGGCAAGAGAAATAACCTCCATTTAGCTGAATGTCACAGGGCTAGGGATTTGCTAACAGGGAAGATTAGCTCTCTTAGTCCTGTTGTTTATTTATAAAACCAAAATATTTCATTAGACTTCACGATAATGACCGGAAATGATTAAATCAGTTGCGCCACTGAACGGAAATTCTTTTTTCAGGATAGACCTCACCATAATTACTATAATTAGTTTATTCATTGTCTTCTTTTTACTCATATTTTCAGTTTTGATATTTAAACGACAGTATAATTCTCAATCTCAACAACAAAAAATCAAAAATTTTCAAAACGAAGACAACCAGGACGCTCTGGAAAGCGGAAATTTCACAAATATGAATGATTCTCAGTTTGAAAGACAGGATTCCCAAGAACTTAAAGAAAATCATAATCAAGAACATCAAGCACAGCTTGAAAGCAAAACTGTCATCTCTGAAAATGATTTTCAGTTGGTTCAAGAGTATTACAATTTAGGAAATCAGTTTTTCCATCAAAAAGACTATCAAAAAGCAATTGAAGCTTATACTAAAGCGATTCATTCCAAGCCTGATTATGCTGAAGCATATAATAATATTGGCAATGTTTATTATCTGTTAGGCAATTATGAACAAGCTATTGAGGAATATACCAAAGCTGTTGACATTAATTATGAATATACAAAAGCTTATTATAATCGCGGCAATGCCTATCACGCATTGCAACAATATCAACAGGCGATCGCCGATTATGATCAAGCCATCAATCTAAATCCAAAATATGCTGAAGCTTATAACAATAGAGGCAGTATTTATTATAGTCTAAAAAATTATCAACAAGCGATTGAAGATTATGATACAGCAATTGAGATTAACCCTGCATTTGCTGAGGTTTACAATAACATAGGTAATCTTTATTATCAGCTAAAGAAATACGAAGAAGCCATAGAGAATTATAATCAATCCCTAGAGATTTTGCCCCAACAGCCTGAAGCATTTAACAATAGAGGGAATGCTTATTATGCTCTAGAACAATATCAGGACGCAATCAAAGATTACGATCAAGCCTTGACAATACAGCCTAGTTATTCTGAACCTTACTACAATCGAGGGCTTGCCTATAAAAGGCTAGGGAACAATGAGATAGCCAGAAATGACCTGCAAAAGGCACTTAGCTTAGCGCAACAACAAGGAAATACAACTCTTCTCAAAGAATTACAAATAGCCATGCAGAGTTAGAGTATAAACAAGAGAGAGCAGGCTTCCTCACCCATACTGTGGGTTGTGGGTTATCCTGAAAGGCGATTCTTACGATGCTATCAAAAAGATTTTGTACAATTGTGCCAGTATAATTTGTATACTTTTTTTATTTTTCCCGTTCTTATTAGTAAACTTCAGAGCGAGCATGAGTATTAAAAAACAATTTTCTAGCTTTCAAGAACTGATTGCAAACGCAAATACTCCTGTGTTAGTTAGTTTTTATGCAACTTGGTGTGGCTACTGTAAGGCGTTGGCACCGATACTAGATCAGGTTAAAGCACAGATGGGCGATCGCATCCAAGTGGTCAAAATTGATTCAGAGAAATATCCTCAATTAGCGTCTCAATACCAAGTTCAGGCTTTACCGACGACACTTCTTTTTGTGGATGGAGAACTTGCTAGTCGGATCAAGGGTGTCATGCAAGCCCCTAATCTGATGGAACACTTGACAAAATTTCTTTAATTATTTAAGAAAATTAACTCACCGTTCCCGTAATCAAGAATGAGTTTGATGAAATAAGGGATGGCGCACAAGCAGGCCATTGCGCAGAGCGCAGTGCCGGAGGCAATCCCAATTCGCCAGCACAGTCGAATCATACGCGAACCATTTATTTTTGTCGAAAGTCCAGAAAGGAAGATTTCGTGATCAAGCCTGACATCGTCGTTATTGGAGCGTCGGCGGGAGGAATGGAAGCGCTGAAAAAGCTCGTTGCTCAACTACCCTCCAATTTTCCGGGTGCCCTCTTTATTGTTTGGCATGTTGCCCCAGCGTATCCAAGTGTGTTGCCTCAAATCCTGGATCGGGTTTGCTCGCTGCCAGTCGCCCATGCAATTGACAAGGAGGCAATCCAACCGGGACGGATTTATGTTGCTCCCCCAGATCACCACCTGCTTGTGGAATCGGGGCATGTCCGAGTAACTCGCGGACCTAAGGAAAATCGCTTTCGTCCCTCGATTGACGTCTTGTTTCGCTCCGCCGCCCGGAGCTATGGTCCGCAAGTGATCGGGGTGGTTCTAACTGGATTGCTTGATGATGGGGCATCTGGGCTGTACGCGGTGAAGGAGCAAAGCGGGAAAGCGGTTGTCCAAGACCCTTTTGATGCACTTCACGCCTCCATGCCTATGCAAGCGATGAAAGCGGTAGCGGTCGATCACTGCGTCCCCATCGCAGAAATGGGGGCTTTATTGGTTCATTTAACAAACTCAGCCGTCGAGAAGGAAGGAGGACATCTGGTGTCTGAGCAGATGGATATTGAAGTCAAAGTTGCGCGGGAAGACAATGCTTTTGGTGCCGGCATCATGAAGCTTGGGAAGATCTCTCCCTATACCTGTCCAGAGTGCCACGGTATGCTTTTGCAACTCAAAGAAGGCAACCTTATCCGCTTCCGTTGCCATACAGGGCATGCCTATTCCCTGAATTCTCTGCTTGCAGAAGTGACGGAGTGTATTGAAGCCTCACTTTGGAGCACACTTCGCGGGATCGAGGAGAGCGAAATGTTAATGAGCCACATGGCTGAGCATCTCCGTGAAGCGAACGATGGTGAGATGGCGGAACGCTTTTTGCAGAAAGCCGAAGAAGCTCATAGGCGATCTGACTTAGTCAGGCAGGCGGTGATGAGCCACGAAACGCTAAGCCAGGACAAGGTAAGTAACCCGGCAAAGGAAGCATAACACCCGGCACCAGATGGCTGGTTTAAGCGTTGGTTGGGATGGGTTTTAGAAAACGACATCATTAATGAGCCGTCCTCCAACGCTTGTTCCGCTAGGAATTTAACATTGACTGGAATCCTCCCTAAATAATCACATATGACGACTGGGAGCAACTCGATTATTTTAGAAGAGATAGCAGAATTTCTCGACCGATTCTTTGCTGTTGAGCGCTACTCTCAAGAGGAAAGAGGCGGTGTGTATTTGCCTTCAATACGTCCTGTTAGACGTTTGGGGTTGGTATTAGAACCGTCGGCGCAGTTACACAAATGGGTAAGAACTCAAAATTTAGACGCGCTGTTCCTACACCGTCCTTGGAAACTTGAACCAGGACAACTTGCACCTGATATCGGCGTCATATCTTATCATTTACCATTTGATGAGCGCTTGACATTTTCTTTCAATCCCAGGTTGGCAGAAGCCTTGGAAATGTCTGGTTTACAAGTGCTGGGAGAGAAAGATGGCAGAGCAATCGGTATGATTGGAGAGGTTCCGACTCAAAGCTTTGCTCATTTGTGTAATTGTGTCAATCAAATATTTGGCGGATACGAGCAAGTACGTCCAGCAGAACCCACTGAAGTGACACGAATTGCTGTTGTTGGTGCGATGACTGACTTGCTCGTGCGTGAAGCAGCAAGCCGTGGTGCGAATGTTTACATTACCGGACAGTTACGACAGCCAGCTCAACAAGCAGTGCAAGAAACGAGAATTGGGGCGATTGCGCAAGGCGCAGCACCGCTTACGGTGATCGCCGTCGGTCATCGTCGAGGTGAAGTATGGGGTTTACGTTCACTTGCTGGAGTAATGCGCGAACGTTGGTCTAGTTTAGAAGTGGTTGTGCTTCAAAATTCGTAATTAAGTTAATCTTAGGAAAATTAGTTATGGGGTTGTTGACAGTTGACGGTTAACTGTCAACTGTTAACAGGCTAATAATTTTGCTCTTGGAACATAGCCTGAAAGCGTTCATCCGTACGGATTTTGTCAAATTCTGAGTTATCTTTGAGAATTTGCAGATATTTTTCTGGACACAAAACAATTGCTCGTTGCAAGTTGTTAATTGCCTCTTCGATATTATTTTCTATGATGTAGCAGCGAGCTTTGTTGTACCAGATGGTGTCATCACATGGCTGTAATTGTGAAGCTTCTTTGTAGCTAGCGATCGCTTCCGGATAACGCCGTAATTTTTCCAAAACTATAGCCCGATTTAACCAAGCTTTTTCGTGGTTTGGTTGAATTCCTATGACTCGATCAAAGCTTGCAAGCGCTTTTTCGTAACGCCCCCATTCCAGCAAACTCATGCCTCGATTTTGCCACGCCATCGCATTATCAGGGTCAAACTCAATGGCACGGTCGTAGCTGTCAAGAGCTTCTTTATAATATCCTAGCTGTTTAAGAGCATTGCCTTTGTTGTTCCATGCCCAATAAGCATCTGGTTGCAACCACAAAGTACGCTCAAAGCTCTTCAGCGCTTTTGCATACTGTCCCCAGTCACACAAGGTAATACCGCGATTATGCCAGATAGTCGGGGCATTTGGATTCAACTCTAGGGCACAGTCAAAGCTGTTAATGGCTTCAACGTAGCGTTCTAACTTGCCTAAGGCAATTCCTCGGTTGTGCCAAACCCAGCAAGCATTCCATTGTAATTTCAGGGTTTGGTTAAAGCAAGCGATCGCATCTTCATGATGACCCAAGGAACCTAGAGCAAAGCCTTTTTGAGATAAGGCTTCCGGATAATCTGGTTTACACCTAAGAGCTTTGTCAAAACTCGCTATTGCTGCTTCAAACTTTGCTGCTTTGTTCCGGCGTAATCCTTGTTGGAAATAAAATTCCGCCTCCAGGTTGAGGGTCAAATTCATAAATTTTCGCATCCCGCTCTAGATATATTCCTTGATTATACTTTAGATATATTTTCTATTCTAGATGCCCAAAACAATAGTATGGCTCAACAAAGAAATCCAGTAGCGGAAATACTAGGGGTAGGGTTTTGTATGTTGTGTCTTAATTTTCACTCTCTACGCCTGATCAACGACTTGTATTCACTCCCATTGGACCGCGAGTCACACCAAGCTGATTTTGCAATTTTAACTCTCGCCAGAGTTGAGAGCCTGTGATCTCGCCCCGCAATAGTTGCTGATAGTGGTGTATTGTTTGCATCACTTTCTCTGGTGTCTCATTCACAAATTCGATACGGAAATCTCGTACACCAAGTTCTATCAGGTGCTGTACGTATTCGGCTCCAGTTTGTGCTGTGCCATTAAACACAGTATTTCGACAGCCAACGTCAGCTTTGAGGATATGTTCTGTCCCGACTCTGTCCCGCAAATTCACAGAATGCTTTTCACAAGGGCGTCCGCAGTTGGTGTAGTCAGTCCCTTGAGATAGAAAGGCACAAAATACACAATGTTCCATATGGAACATGGGCATATGTTGATGAATTGTCACCTCAAACCAGTGGGCTGGGCAACTTGTCAGCAGGTCTTGCAATTGGGTGATATTCAAATCGTAAGACGCTGTCACCCGTTCCAAGCCAAGTTGATGCTTAAAGTAGTCTGCTGTTAAGGCATTCGCAACGTTGAGAGAGAAATCCCCGATGCAACGGTCATTAGCAAAAAACTGGAGTTGGTCATAGTTCCGCACCAAATAGCCATCCGCCTCGCAGGAACGCACTTGCTGCAAAATCCAGTTTTCTCCTGGTTTGGTAATTCTTGGAGGCGCAACCCAAATAGTGGGAGATGAAGAATCAGCACAGAAAATTGAAGAGGAAGAAACATCTTCATTCTTCATTCTTCCATCTTCATTCTTTGCCCGACGTACCATCCCGACTGCTTCCCGGTAAGCACGGGGGTCTTCAAATTCACAGTAGAGTGTTTCGATTCCCGCGGACAGTGCAGCTTGTAGTTGTTTCAAGTTTCGCACGAGTACAACGAGAGAGGGGGATGAGGGGGATGAGGGAGATGAGGGGGAAGGAAGTAAGTCTCTTATAGAAGCGTGTGACTGTAATTGCCAGCGTTTAGGTTGGGAACGCAAATCTTCCAACTGCGCCACAATTTCCCGCCGCATTCGGTTCAACTCACTCACGGGTACCATGACTGCGTCTTTAAGATGATTTGTTAAAGTTCCCAAACAGAAGGGAGTGTTGCCGAGACGACCAAACTGTTCTTGTAAACGTTCTGTGGTGAGGGGTTTGGTGTGCGCCTCTTCAAGGGGCATTGCAGATTCTACTTGGACAACATGACCTAGTTCGTCGCGGGCGATCGCCTCTAAGGATTGACCAACTTCTCCACAAACCTCTATATGAATTGGACGCTGAAATTGTGGGTTTTCCCCAGCAAAACTCTGACGCAATTGCTTATCAAGTTCTGGATCGCTGGTTTTCCAAACTTTGTCCCCTACGTGTATCCGTCGCAGGTTGAGGTCACGGCGACCAAAGGTTAGTGCAGCTTGTTTTCCTTTAGATTCCACCGCATAAATTCGACCACCTTCTTCCTGCGCTTCCGGATGACCGCAATCAAAAACAACACCGTCTCCAGGCTTAATTGGGGCTTCTAGCCGTACTATCACCTTTTCGTTGTTGATACGGGTGACTTCACCCAAGTAAACTCCACGCTTTTTACCAAAGTGAGCATGAACCAGTTCCTGATTGTTGATTCCGCGAAACCAACCTGTGTACAGTCCACGAGAAAACGCCATCTCCAAATTGTAGCGTTCTTGTTCCGGCGCTTGTGCAGATGTTGCATCCGAGAGTTCTACATTTTTTAAATCCGCCATCACCTTATCCAGCGCTTGTCGATAAACCTGTGTAACATTGGCCACATACTCAGGCGTTTTCAAGCGACCTTCAATCTTGAGACAACTGACGCCTGCTTTCACCAATTCTGGCAGCACCTCTAACCCTGCCAAGTCTTGAGGACTGAGCAGATATTTGCGATTCCCCAAATCTACAGCTTGACCATCAGATATTAATTCGTAGGGCATCCGGCAAGCTTGGGCACATTCGCCACGGTTCGCAGAACGCCCCCCTAGCGCTTCACTCGTCAAACATTGACCGGAATATGCCACGCACAAGGCACCGTGAACAAAGACCTCCAAAGGTAGAGATTTTGTATCCAACGTCTCTACACGCAGCTGGCGCTGAATTTTCTCGATTTCCTGAAGGGAGCATTCACGAGCAAGTACTACCAACTGACAACCCAGGGATTTGGCAAATTCCACTCCTGCGGCACTGGTGACGGTCATTTGCGTGGAACCATGGATAGGAAAATCGGGCGAAAGGTGACGAATAAGACGACAAATCCCTACGTCTTGGACAATCACCGCATCTACACCTGCTGCAATAATTGAGCGTAAATAATGCTCTGCGTCTGTGAGTTCCTGTGGAAATACAACTGTATTAAGGGTTACATAGCCCTTGACGCCTCGACAGTGCAGAAATTCCATCAACTTCGGTAAGTCAGCCTCCGTGAAGTTTTGCGCCCGCATTCGCGCATTGAAGCGATCCAATCCAAAATATATAGAATCTGCCCCATTTTCCACAGCAGCTTTGGCACAGCCCCAATTACCTGCGGGGGCGAGTAATTCAGGGCGTTGAAAGGTGGGTGAGGTAAGTTCGGGGCTTGGTTTGCGATCAGCTTTCATCAACTTGCGGATGGATTAGAGAGCACCATTGCGATTCTATCGTTTGTGCTTATTGATCGTGGGGAGAAGGGGAGGAAGATTTTCATCGGTTTGTTTGCTACGCCTTTTTTTCTCATCTCTGGTTCCTTGATGCAAGATATGATAGTCTCATATATTTATAGGCAATAGAAGTAGGGTAAGGTTCAACACTTGTTTACACCATTTACCAAATCAAATTCTTACCAGAAAAAAGCCTGCATTTACCTCAAGATTGAGAGTGACTTTTCCGAGCGAAAATCACTTTTTTAAACTTTTTTAAACTTTCATTTTTTCCTAGCTCTCTAGAAAAGAGATTATTTCTGCATTTATTGGGGCGAAAAGTAGCGACGGTATAACTACTCGGCGTCTTACTACTGAAATGCTTACAACAACTAGGGATGAGCAATTCATCCTAGTTAACATCTGCGGCTACAAAGCCACAACACCATAATTAATGACTTAACACCCTCAGCTTCCCCTAAAGCAAACGCATCTAAATTCCAAATTCACTTGCTTGTAAGCATTTCAGAAATCATAAGCATAAATGCTTGGATGGCTGAAGCCCTTGTTCAATGGGCGCTTGAAAAATAAGATGCCTTTACCCTGTAGCTTTCCCCTAGGAGGGTCAATACAAATAATATGGACCATACAAACCGAAAAAAACTCGTAATTAGCCCAGAAATGGCAGTTCTTCTGAAAGGCTTAATTATTGGTAAAGTGTTGACACTTCTGGTGATTGGCGGACTGTTTTGGTGGCTGGTAGCACCACGCTTGCGGGTTAGCAACAACACTATATCTAGTCAAAGTTCAAACACTGCCTCAATTGATACCTCAGGCTTTGGGACAGTTGCTAATATGCCAATCGGCTCATTCAAATACGGTGGCAGTACAGCCTGGGCACCTATTCGGCAATTGGTAGATTCTCAAATCCAAAACGCTCGCCCAGAACTACAGTTGCGCTACGTAGAACCCACTAACAGCAGTCCTGGTTCTGGTTCCGGCATTCGTATGTTGCTTGACGGGCAATTAGACTTCGCGCAGTCTTCCCGTCCCCTAACAACTACAGAATACACCACAGCCAAGCAGCGAGGCTTTACACTTGAGCAACGTCAAGTTGGTATTGATGGGATAGGGGTGGTAGTTCACCCATCACTCAAGGTACCCGGTTTAACGATTGATCAGTTGCAACAGATTTATCTGGGACAAATCACTAACTGGAAAGAGGTAGGAGGACCAGATCTACCCATCACTCCTTTTGCCCAGCGTCCTCAGAATGCAGACACAGTAATATTTTCGGATAAAAAAGACTTGCAGAATCAAGCGTTTAGCTCCCAAGTGCAGTATGTCTATTCCACTACAGAGGCGCTACGAAAGCTCAGTAAAACCCCTGGGGGTTTGTATTACGCTTCTGCTCGTACAGTCGTGCCTCAATGTAGTGTCAAGTCTTTGCCACTGGGTCGCACTCCTACTGAGCTCATTCCCCCTTACCGGGAACCAAAAGTGCCAACCCAAGAGTGCCTGCATAAGCGCAACCAGGTCAATACTGAAGCCATCAAAAATGGCAGCTATCCACTGACCACTAACTTGTTTGTAATTATCAAGCATAACAACGGTCGGGAACAGCAGGCTGGGGAAGGCTACGCCAGACTTTTACTGACCGACCAAGGGCAAAAGGCAATTGAGCAGGCTGGGTTTATTGGAGTTCGCTAGACTCGTATGATTCTGTTACTATGTGCAGCTACCTTTAGATGGGAGTACTATCCGTACACAAAGGAACGCTACCTTAATTTACAGCAGTTTGCAAGTAAGTGAGGTACACAACAACCTAGAGTTCACGCGCCAGATATCAAGGCTCTTTTACTCGTGACTCCTGAATTCAGCTGTATCATGATTGCTATTAAGCATGGATTTGCCCCTTAACCAACTAGTTTATACTAGCTTCTCCTATGTGGGCTTTGGGCTCCTGACTAGTGAGCAGGTTCCCTTACACATTGAGCAAACCTTCCTTAAACAGGTAGTTTACCGACACTGGAATGCCTTTGAGCATGAAAACCATAGTTACAGGGCTGCTTATCTTCTTCAGATTACTCCAGAAGATTGGCTGTTTGGCTGGCTGTACAATGATGAGAGGGATGACATTGATCGCAGCCGTATACCGCATTTTATTTGCTACCACCTAAGGGAAGCGCTATACGCTTTCTGCATTGAAAAAATTTGCGCTTGCCTGCAAAAGGGACCAGTAGAGGTGGTAGATCACCACAGCTTTTCAAATTCCCTAGAACCCCTGATTTTAAAAGACGTAAGTAGTTACCAGGAAGCGAGACCTGGAGTGCTGATTTCCTGGGAAGTCCGTCAGCAAATTCATATGAACCTCAAGCAGGGGAATTTGACAGATCTATTTATCCCAGTTAAGGAACACCAGAGGTTAATTGAGCGATCGCTGCCAGTCGAACCTCAACAAGTCGTTGCCAAAGACAAAAGCCCTGATAATGCTTCTTTGCTACCTTTGATTCCACTCAAGGAACACCAGAGGTTAATTGAGCGATCGCTGCCCGTCGAACCTCAACAAGTCGTTGCCAAAGACAAAAGCCCTGATAATGCTTCTTTGCTACCTTTGATTCCACTCAAGGAACACCAGAGGTTAATTGAGCGATCGCTGCCCGTCGAACCTCAACAAGTCGTTGCCAAAGACAAAAGCCCTGATAATGCTTCTTTGCTACCTTTGATTCCACTCAAGGAACACCAGAGGTTAATTGAGCGATCGCTGCCCGTCGAACCTCAACAAGTCGTTGCCAAAGACAAAAGCCCTGATAATGCTTCTTTGCTACCTTTGATTCCACTCAAGGAACACCAGAGGTTAATTGAGCGATCATTGCCCGTCGAACCTCAACAAGTCGTTGCCAAAGACAAAAGCCCTGATAATGGTTCTTTGGTACTAAATAGAAACTTTATTTTGCTGCTAGGGATCAGCTTTGGTATTATCACTAGTCTAGTGGTAACAGCTTTAATATACATATTTTTTATAACGTCGGTTCGGAATCAACCTACTCAATCACCCTCCCAAAATGCGTTACCTCGAACTGCTGCGCCCACTACAAAAATTTCACCAAAGCCTTAAGCGTCTCGCGGAAGTCCCTACCCTCAATGTACCCATAGGGTGGGGATAGGGAGCGGGCGGCAACGATTGCATCTTTGACTAAATCTTTTCGTAGAAAAGACAGGGAGAAGATGTATGAGGAGTCGCCAAACATTTCGGGAATTAGTTTATCGCTAAGTATATATTGTGATAGAATATAAAAGTCAAGGAGGTGATGTTGAGTACTACACATAGCCGTACAAGTTCGTTTATACCCAACAAAAGAACAACAAATACTGTTAGCCCAAGCCTTTGGGTGTTCCCGTTGGTGGTGGAATTATGCTTTAAATAAATCCATCGAAGCTTACAAGGAAACGGGTAAAGGACTTGGGCGGTCAGCACTCAATGCCCTTCTACCAGACCTCAAAAAAGCAGAAGATACTGCATGGTTAGCTGATTGTTATAGCCAAGTTTTACAAGCTACGACACTCAACCTAACCACAGCATATAAGAACTTCTTTGATAAACGTGCTGGCTTTCCTCGGTTCAAGTCTAAGCATGGCAAACAGTCGATTCAGTACCCTCAAAATGTCAAGATTGTAGATGGTGAGTCCAGTCCTGTTCGCGAAGCGTGCCCGAAGGGCTTAGGAGGGTCTCCCTCCGTAGGGAACTGGCGAACCCGTAAGGGCAATGTCAAACTTCCCGGTAATATCGGGGTAGTTAAAGCTAAGATACACAGACCAATTGAAGGGAAAATCAAGACTGTTACTGTTAGTAAAACTCCATCAGGTAAATATTTTGCATCTATTTTAACTGAGATAGAGGAGCAGCGCGTTGCGGAGCCAGTACTGAAGGAGGGTTTCCCTCCGCAGGTAACTGGCGTTGGGGTTCCCCCCGTTGTAGCGACTGCGGGAGAAAATCTCACTACCTCAGAAGGCAAGATTTATGGGATTGACCTAGGATTGAAACATTTTGCTGTTGTCACAGATGGCGAAAAAGTTTCTAAATATGACAATCCTAAGCATCTTGCCAAGCACGAGAAAAACCTAAAACGTAAACAGAAGAAGTTAGCGCGGAAACAAAAGGGGAGTAATTCAAGAAATAGATATAGAAAAGTTGTTGCCAAACTGTACGAACGCCTTAGCAATTCGCGGCAAGATTTTCTGCATAAACTTAGTTATAAGTTGGTCAGCGATAGCCAAGCTGTCATAGTAGAAAATCTTCATCTTCTAGGCATGGTTCGTAATCACAATTTGGCAAAGGCAATATCTGATATTGGATGGGGAACATTCACCAACTTCTTAGCCTACAAACTAGAACGTAAAGGCGCAAAGTTGGTTGAGATAAACAGATGGTTTCCCAGTTCTAAGCTCTGTTCTAATTGTTTCTATCAGATGGGTGAGATGCCGTTAGATGTGAGGGAATGGACTTGTCCTCACTGTGGTACTCATCATGACAGAGATAAAAATGCAGCCATCAATATTAGAGCAGAGGGAGTCAGAATGCTAAAGGCGGAAGGTTCAGCCGTCTCTGCTGTAGGAGGGGAGGTAAGACCAAAGATGGGGCGAAAGTCTCATTTGAGGCACTCGCCTATGAGTACAGAAGCCCAACCTTCAGGCGAAGCCAAGGTTGGGTAGTTCACCCTTTAACACCGCTACCAGTTTCTGTAGGGACAATGTAGCGTTGTACAAACAGGAATAATAATAGTACTGGAGCGATAGAAATGACTGAGCCTGCAGCTACCAAGCGCCAGTTCAAGGAAAATGTACCCGCCAGCTTCGCGACTCCTAAAGGAAGGGTGTATAAGTTTTCGTCTTGAATGACAATTAAGGGCCAAAGAAAGTCACTCCAAGAGCCGATAAATACGAAAATTGCCAGAGTGACAAGTGCTGGACCAATTGCTGGAAGCATGACGAACCACCATATGCCTAACTCCGAACAACCATCCATGCGTGCGGCTTCTTCCATCTCTTTGGGAACGCTCATAAAAGCTTGTCGTAACAGAAAAATCCCAAAAGCAGAAGCCAAGCTAGGAAAAATCATTCCCAAATATGTATTTCTCAAGCCCAACTGGACTGTCAAAATGTACAGCGGAATCATCACGATTTGGAAGGGAATCATAATCGTGGAAACAATCGCAATAAAAATCCAGTCTCTTCCAGGAAATGAAAGTCTTGCCAATGGGTAAGCAGCCAAAGCGCAAAAAATCAGATTCAGGCACACAGTTAGCACTGCCACGAAGGTACTGTTAAACAGGTATTGTCCAAAGGGGTTGGTTTGCCAAACATTGACAAAATTTTCGATGGTTGGTTGACTTGGCAACAACTGCGGGGGAAATTGAAAAATATTTTCTGTTGAGGATTTCAACGCTGTACTGATCAGCCAAAACAGGGGAAAGAGCGTTACGAGTGCGACAGCCCCTAATAGCCCATAAGTCCATACCCGATTTTGGATTTTTAAATTAGTCATCTGCTTAAAATTCAATGATTTGTAGTGGGTTCAAACCAAATTCTGTACACACACCCTGTAACGGTTTATCCCACGGTTCAACAGGTAGTTCTGGCAAATAGGCAAATTCAAAGACAATGCCAATAGTAGGCTTGTTTGCCCATTCAGGAGAACTCAGCATACGGTCATAATATCCCCCGCCATACCCCAAGCGATATCCTTGATAGTCGCAAGCAACACAAGGAATGAGAATTAAATCAACTTCCTCAGGAGCGACAATTGGCGCATCAGGCTGGGGTTCAGTCATTCCATAACTCCCAGTTATTACAGAGTCTTTATGTGCCCAAATATGCCATAAAAGCGAGTGACCAACGCAACGAGGAAAACCCCATCGGTGAGAGGTATCTGTAAATAATAGGCTTAAGTCTGGTTCTTGGCGAAAGCTGAAATAAGCGAGTATTGTTTTTGCTTGGTTAAACAGGGGAGAGGTTAAAAGGTGCGTGCAGATGCGATCGCTCTTTTGTTTCCACTCTGCCACAGACATTGATTGACGTGTTTTGAGCAGCGATTTGCGTAATTCTTTTTTCTCTAGTTGATTATCAACTTTCTCCACAGGTTTATTAAAAAAGCTTATTTCTTAGACGGCATTCTGCGTTCTAATTTTGACACTCCCTGCCCTTCTAGGGCAGGGATTCTTTCGTCACGGGGAGCGCAACCGCTTTACCCTCAGAAAGCATGCAAGACCCGTGTGTCCCACGGCTGCAAGCCCTCGAATGAGAACTACTTGAGCGGCGGCGACATCTCTTAGGGTTGTGTAGCCGCAATGTTCGCATGAGTGAACACGCTCAGATAAATCTTTTTTGCCCGTCTCCGTGAGACAGTTAGAACAAATCTGGCTTGTTTTTTTGCTATTGACCTTCAGAAAGAATACACCGCGTTTGCGGCAGCACTGCTCTAGCACTTCAAAAAACTGACCCCATCCAGCATCTAGGCAGTGCTTACCTAAAAAACCTCGTGCTAGTCCTTTAAGGTTCAAGTCTTCTGCAAAAATCATACCTGCCCAGTCACAAAGGTTATGTGCTAAGAGCCAGTGATAATATGCCCTTACGTTGGCAATTCGCTCATGCAATTTACTAACTTTCGCTTGCGCTTTTTTACGGTTATTCGACCCTTTGACCTTTCTTGATACACTCTGTTGCAGCAATTTAAGCTTGCGTTCGAGCGAGATAAAAGGTCGTGGATTTGGGAACAATTTACCGTTAGAAACCGCAGCAAAGTGGCTGATTCCCACATCAATTCCAATGGGATTACCATTCGGCATTACATCAGGAACTTCAACATTCCACTGCAACGTCAACATGGCGTACCAACCGCGCTTCTCGGCGAACTATCCGTACTTGCTTGAGATTAGCATCCCCTGGAATTTCACGAGAGGAGCGAAACTTAACCCACCCAACTACAGGTAATTTAACGCGATTATTCTCGATTGAACCATCACTCATCTGTGGAAAAACAAATGAGCGCATCGTTCCAAGTTTTTTAAATCGGGGAAATCCGTGATTTTGTTCCCACATACTAACAAACGCCTGCTCAAGCCTTCTCAAGGTTTGTTGCAAAACCTGAGATTGTACACCTTGCAAAGCTGAACTAGTCTTTCGATAAGCCGTTAACGCTTTGCACTGGTTGGCATAAGTTGGGCGTTTAGTATCTGCTGGGATAATGTATTCAGACCTAAGTGAACAAGCGTTAATCTGACAACTACGCGATTTAAACCAGTCTTTGCGTTCAGCTAAAGCATAGTTATAAACGCGACGGCATTGTTCAAGCCAGTCTGCAAATATATTTGCTTGTTTTGATGTTGGCTTCAGTTTAAATTCGTAGGTCAGACTAAACACTTGTATCACCTCCCGCTTTTATTATAGTCTTTTTTTAAGAAGCTATATGGCGTTTCTTAAAACAGAAGAAGACAAATAAAAGCCGTCCTTTTAGGACGGGGCTTTAAACCCAATTTTTCGGTAAATTAGGTATCCAAAAAGGAGGATGCTTGGCTAAGGTTCATTTACGAAAAGTCACGCTCGATAATTTCCGAGAATGCATCAGCTTGGAAGTGGAGGAATCTCAAAAAGGGCTTGTGGCATCAAACGTGAAATCATTAGCTGAGGCTTACGTGAACCCAAATCTGTTTCCTCTAGCTATTTATGATGCCAAAGTTGCGGGTTGGGAACAGCCTCAGTTAGCAATGGTCGGCTTTACAATGTACGAAATTACGGCTGGAGTTGGTTTTATTCTTCGCCTCATGATTGACCACAAATATCAACGACAAGGCTACGGACGAGCGGCTATGCTGGAGGTGATAAGGCGTCTCAAGCTGCACCCAGAAGTTGAGTTAATCGCGACGAGCCATCAGACAGCTAACGAGGTAGCCTCAAAACTTTACCGCAGCCTTGGATTTTTGGATTGGGACATTGAATGGGCTAGACAGCACAAATCTGAAATTTTCCTAAAATTGAACTTTTGAATAGTCCTAAAAAACAAACAAATAAAGTTAAACAAATAAGGTGGGCAATGCCCACCCTACGATTATTTTGACGTTTTTACAAAAACTATGCGCCGTGCTGACGCCACCACTCAATCGTATTCTTTAGCCCTTGCTTGAAGTCCACCTGGGCGGTGAAACCAAAAGCTTTCTTCGCCCGTTCGGTATCCAAACAGCGACGAGGTTGACCGTTGGGTTTGTCGGTTTCCCAAACAATTTCGCCGTCAAACTCCATCAACTCACAAATAAGATTGATCAAGTCACGGATGGAAATTTCGTAACCGGTTCCCAAGTTAACGGGTTCAGGGTCATTGTAAGACTGAGTACCCATGACAATACCCCGCGCTGCGTCTTCTGAATACAGAAACTCGCGGGTAGGACTACCATCACCCCAAACAGGGAGTTTCTTTTCTCCCTTTATTTGCGCTTCGTGAACTTTGCGAATCAGCGCTGGGATGACGTGAGAACTTCTGGTGTCAAAGTTATCTTCTGGTCCGTATAAATTCACGGGTAGCAGGTAAACGCCATTAAAGCTGTATTGCTGACGGTAAGCTTGCAATTGGACTAAAAGAGCTTTTTTTGCGATTCCGTAAGGCGCATTGGTTTCCTCGGGGTAGCCATCCCAGAGGTCATCTTCTTTGAATGGAACTGGGGTAAATTTGGGATAGGCGCAGATGGTGCCAACGCAGACGAATTTTTCTACTCCAGCTTGATAGGATGCATGAATCAGCTGGGTTCCCATCATTAAGTTGTCGTAGAACAATTCAGCAGGTTTTTCACGGTTCAGACCGATACCGCCAACGTGAGCTGCTAAGTGGATAATAATGTCTTGCTGATCCACTGCTCGTTGGCAATTTTCCAGGACACGCAGGTCGCAGTCGCGCGATCGCGTCACCGTAGTTTTATCGCGATCAGCTCCAGCCTTAGATAGCTGGTCTATCACCTGACGCCCCAAAAAACCAGCTCCACCAGTTACGAGAATTCTTTTGTTCTTCAGTTCTAAGGCGTTCATATTTTCTTCCTCGTTGGTGTATATCACAAGTGGAGTGCACCCAGTTCTTGCCGAATCATGGCATTATCCTGCAACACTTTTGCGACCTTACCATTTGGCGAAGTCAGTCCCAACGCTTGCAAGTCAGCTTCTACCATAATGGCTACGAGTTGCTCAAATGTGACCGATGGTTTCCAACCCAACTTTTGTTGTGCCTTAGTAGAATCACCAATCAACAAGTCCACCTCAGCTGGACGAAGATAGCGATCGTCAAACTCCACATGATCTTCCCAATTGAGATTCACATAACCAAACGCCAGTTCGAGAAACTCCCGTACGGAATGGGTTTCACCAGTAGCAATGACGTAATCATCGGGCTGTTCCTGCTGTAACATTGACCACATTGCTCTGACGTAATCTTTCGCATAGCCCCAGTCTCGCTGGGAATCCAGATTACCCATATAAATTTTCTTCTGTCTGCCAGCAAGGATTCTGGCAACTGCCATTGTAATCTTACGCGTAACAAATGTTTCACCCCGTCGAGGCGATTCATGGTTAAAAAGTATGCCATTACACGCGAACATACCGTAAGATTCACGGTAATTTACCGTTTGCCAATGAGCGTAAACCTTAGCACAAGCATAAGGACTACGGGGGTAAAACGGAGTTATTTCTTTCTGGGGAACTTCTTGTACCAAGCCATACATTTCTGAAGAACCGGCTTGGTAGAACCGCACCTGAATACCTGTGCGATGCCGATAGTCACGAATCGCTTCTAACAAACGCAGCGTTCCCATTCCTACTGCATCCACGGTGTATTCTGGAGAATCAAAGCTTACCCGTACATGGGATTGAGCCCCTAGGTTGTAAATTTCTACTGGCTGAACTTCCTCTAGAATGCGGCGCAGCGTGGTACCATCTGTCAAATCACCATAGTGTAGAAATAAGCGGACTCCCTCTTTGTGAGGGTCTTCGTAAATATGATCTATGCGATCGGTGTTGAAAGTGGATGTCCGGCGTATTATACCATGAACTTCATATCCTTGCTCTAGTAAAAACTCAGTTAGATATGAACCATCTTGACCGGTAATACCAGTAATTAACGCTCGCTTCTTTTGCGTCATGCTTTATTATCCCTTGTCGTTACTGAATAGATCAATACAGGCGACCTGGTACAACCTAACAGGTAATTGCTCAATTTCCCAATGGGAAACCTACGAGTCTGACTTGTAGACCAGCTGATTATTATAAGTAAATCTGCCGACTTGTAAGTTTACAACAAGCCCCTCTTACCGTATGCAGATTGTTTCATCTTATTTCTGTAATTTTTTTTGATCTTCATCAAAACTTTATACAAGTAGCGGCAATTTTAAATTTATCTTAAAATTAGAGAAGAATATAAGTTCAGTAGTCAAATTGCTGCTTAACAAGAATTTATGATTAAAAATTCGTAATTCATAATGACGACTTCAATTACGAATTACGAATTAGAAATCACGGGTTAACTATTACGAATTTAATTTGTAAAGGCACCGACCGGATGTTAGTTACTCTTGGCAAGTCCCGTTTTGAACTTTGAATTGCTTAGTATGCCCCATTGTTTTTAGGCATAATCACAACGCCAATTGTTTTAAAAACTATCCACCAATCCAACGCAAAATTTCTGAACTTGGCATAATAGAGATCTATTTGAACCCGCCGAGGATAGGGGATATCATTGCGTCCAGAAACTTGCCACAATCCAGTAATTCCTGGTCGGATAGTTAAAATCTGCTCTATGTGACAACCATACTTGGGTAGTTCTTCTGCTACTAAAGGTCGTGGACCGACAACACTCATGTCTCCCTTTAAAACATTCCAGAATTGAGGAAATTCATCCAAGCTAGTCATTCGCAAAAAACGACCGATTTTCGTAATTCGCGGATCGTGCTTGAGTTTAAAATTTGCCTCAAATTCTTGCTGCAAATGAGGAGATGTTTCCATCATTTGCACTAGAACTTCCTCGGCATTAGTTACCATTGTTCGGAATTTAATACAATTAAAGGGTTTGTAATTTTTACCAACCCGTTCTTGTATATAAAAAATCGGACCTTCTGAGCTTAAAGCAATCAGCAAGGCCAAAATTAAGTACACAGGAGAAAACAAAATTAGCACCAACAGGGAAAACAGAATGTCGAACAGTCGCTTAGCAAACTCTCCGTTTAAAATTTGAAAAGACAAACCTTTGGTTTGAACTTTAGGCGTCTTTTTCTGTTGACCGCGTTTGAAGAAAGTACGCGAGCGTCTGTATGTTGCCGAGGCATTTGTCTCCGAAACACCTGCCCTGGGGAGCGGTAATAGGGCAGCTACGTTTCTTCGACTTGGGCGTAAAGACACTCTATGCGATTGCGCGGAGCGCAATGCCCTAAAGGGCAATCGCCCGATCAACGGCAACCTTACTTCAGTTGGTTGTGCCCGTCCTTCGGACAGGCGGACGCTGCTTTTAAAACAGCGGCCAGTACCGGGCGTACTACGCGATCGCTTCCCGGAGAGGAGTGAGCTCTGGGCAGTCATCATACTCCTTAACAATCCACACCACACATAGTCCCAATCTTAAAGCCAAAAGGAGGTGCTTCTGGGGTCAAATTTCCAAAAGCCTGCTAAACTTGACCATCACTCAGGTGATAGTCAAGTTTTGTGTACACTTATTTAAAAACTCTAGGTAGCGCTGTGCAAAGATTTGCGGGGAAAATTGAGCGGCGTGCACTCGCGCACATTCAGGATTCAATTTTCCTTGATAAATTTCAAACTGTTTTATTGTGTCTACCAATGCCTCCTCTGTTTGCTCCTTAAAGAATATACCAGTCCCCTGATCGCCATGTTCGCGTACATCTCGCACAGTTTCTAAAGCACCACCTGCACCGTAGGCGATCACCGGAGTGCCGCAAGCTTGCGCCTCCACCAACGCAATGCCAAAATCTTCACAAGCTGCATATACAAAACCTTTGGCATGAGCCATATATTTTTTTACCATATCATTGGCTTGCCACCCGAGTATTTGTATATTGGATTTTGCTATCCTCCGGATTTTTTTCATCTCTGGTCCTGTCCCAATTACTACTAAAGGTAGTTGCAATTTATTAAAAGCCCTGACTATTAAACATACTTGTTTGTAACTGACCAACCGGGAAACGGTTAGATAATAGTCTTGTTTTTGAGGTACAAATGGAAAACTCTCGATATCAACTGGCGGGTAAATGACTGTTGCTTCTCTTCGATAGCAGCGCCAAATACGACGAGCAGTATGCTTTGAGTTAGCAATAAAGTAATCAACTCGATTTGCTGTCAAGACATCCCACTGACGCAGACGATGCAGTAAATACCGCGTCATCCAACCAGCTAAACCGCTTCCCAGTTTGCTTTGCCTCAGATAATCAAAAGTCATGTCCCAGGCGTAGCGCATCGGGCTGTGACAGTAGCAAATATGTAACTGTTCAGAAGTCGTCAGGATTCCTTTAGCAACAGCGTGAGATGAAGACAAGATGACGTCGTACGCCCGTAAATCTAGTTGTTCGATTGCTAGTGGCAACAAAGGTAAGTATTTTTGTACACCATTACGAGCAAAAGGAAAGTGCTGAAGAAACGTTGTGCCAATCTTCTGCTGATATAAGTAACTTTCTGGGTTACTTGATTCAAAGTCGATGAGGGCGAACAAATCAGCATCGATGTGGTTGAGAATTTCTCGCACAACGAGTTCTGAACCACCAGTGGCTTGAGGTGTCAACCATTCATGAACAAGGGCACATTTCAAAGGCACAGCTAACTATAGTTGGTAGAGAACACGCAAGGCGGGAGTTAGAGGTTAGTTGACTGAAAGTTTCCCACGGAATGAATGGGCAACGCCCCACTTCAGCAAAAGACGTAATCCTTTTTAAAGAGGTTCCAAGGAAATGCCGCAACCTGATAACCTCAAAGTGGGGACTGAATACTAGGTCTTGGGTACTAAGTACTGGGTATTGATTCCAGTTGCTAGTCACCACCTCACCAGTCCCTAGCCCCTTGATAAGGCAACTTTAAGATTGGGAATTTATGCGAATTCTAATTGTGGGTGGCACGCGCTTTATTGGTGTCTACCTAACTAAACTGCTGGTAGAACAAGGACATGAAGTGGTACTGTTTAATCGTGGGAATCATCCTACACCCGTTGAAGGGGTAGGACAAATTATCGGCGATCGCACTGATGCTGCCCAGTTAAAAGAAAAATTATCATCCGTAAATTTTGATGCCATTTTTGATAACAATGGACGGGAACTTACTGATACTCAACCATTGGCAGAAATTTTTCAAGATCGTGTACAACATTTTGTGTACATGAGTTCTGCGGGAGTGTATCTCAAATCAGACCAAATGCCTCATGTGGAAGGCGATGCTATCGATCCAAAAAGTCGCCACCTAGGTAAGCATGAAACCGAAGCTTACCTGAGTCAACAGAAATTGCCCTTTACCTCAATTCGTCCCACCTACATTTACGGTCCCTTGAACTATAATGATTTGGAAGCCTGGTTTTTTGACAGAATTGTGCGTAACCGTCCCGTTCCGATTCCAGGTCATGGGTTGCACATCACGCAACTTGGTCATGTCAAAGACTTAGCAACGGCAATGTCGCAAGTTTTGGGTAATGCTACGGCAGTTAGACAAATTTACAACGTGTCTGGCGATCGCTTCGTCAGTTTTGATGGTTTAGCCCGCGCCTGTGCTGTCGCTGCTGGCAAATCTCCTGATGAAATAAAAATCGTGCATTACGACCCGAAAAAATTTGATTTCGGCAAGCGTAAAGCTTTTCCCCTGCGGGCGCAACACTTCTTTGCTTCAGTGGATAAAGCGAAAACCGAATTAAATTGGCAACCCGAGTATGACCTGATTTCTGGTTTAAGAGACTCGTTAGAAAATGATTATCTTGCTTCTGGACGCCATAAAGCCGAAATTGATTTTTCGGTGGATGACGAGATTTTGCAAGCTAACAGTTAATTGTTGACGGTTGACAGTTAACTGTCTCCGTACTAGCACGACTTCTTCGGTTAAAAGTAAAAAGCCAAAACTCAGATTTTGCACCCTTCTCAACAAGAGCCAGAGGCTCTAATATCTCGTTACCAGGTTGAACCTGGTAACGAGGCTTTGGAGGCTTCACCTCCTCAGTGTTGCAACTCTTGCAAGATCTCAGAAAAGGCAATTATATAATCTTGACAAATTGCGGATTTGAATTTGTGCAAATGGAAGTAGGCGATCGCCCGTTGCGGCGCTGGTGTAAATTGTGAGTGGGCAAACGGTCGCAAATTTTAACTCGCACTTGGAACGATTTTGCTGATATGAGTTCACCTAACTACCACCTTGATAACGTTTTAGCCGCGCGTGCCCGTCTGGGTGAAGGTCCAACTTGGGATCCAACCGATAAGCTGCTTTACTGGGTGGATATCTATAACCATAGGGTAAATCAATTCAATCCTGCCACTGGACAAAACTTGTTTTTTGATGTAGAGGACGTGGTCGGTTGTCTTGCGGTAGCAGGTGCAAATCGCTTGATTATGGGACAGCGCGATCGCCTGGCATTTCTCAATACACAAACACGTGAGGTAACGCCGATCATCGAGGTGGAAGCAGGTATGCCGGAGAATCGCTTTAACGATGGCAAATGTGATCCTCAAGGTCGTTTCTGGTTTGGTTCGATGTGTCCTGATAAAACTCAGGGTAGTCTTTATCGCTATGACCCTGATGGTTCATTACATATGATGGAAACGGGACTGACTATTTCCAATGGTTTGGGCTGGAGTCCTGACGAAAAGACATTTTACCTGACGGATTCTGCCCAGCAAAAAATCTATGCTTACGAGTTTGATGCAGCCACAGGCAATATTAGCGATCGCCGGATTTTTGTAGATTTAACTGGTGAGTCTTTTTATCCCGATGGGCTGACTATAGATACTGAAGGATATATCTGGTCTGCCATGTGGGATGGTTGGTGTGTGATTCGCTTTCACCCCAAAGGTGAGGAGATATTGCGGATACAATTACCCGTGCAGCGCCCCACCAGTTGCACCTTTGGTGGTGAAGATTTGCAGACACTTTACATCACCACTGCCTCAGTCGGACTCAGCGAACAGGAGATCCAAAAAAGTTTCTATTCTGGTGACTTGTTTGCTCTCCAGACCGATATTGCTGGATTGCCCACATATGATTTTCTGGGCTAGAACAGCAATATAGCACTTCTCGTTTGGATGAAGTAATTATTTATTTGTGTCGCATGAGTGTTCCATAAGTGGTTGATTATTTCTTTGGTGTCCCTTACCCAATGTTAAATTTTTTCTTCTTTTGGGGTAGTCATGTTATCTTTTTCAGGCAAAAGGTAAATTGCCCCAGAAATTAAAGTGAGGATCACAGAAATCCAGAAGGCAATCAAAGAAGGTAATTGCCACGCTTGAGGTAATGGTGCAATCAAAAGTGCGATCGCCACAATTTGACTCACAGTTTTGAGTTTACCCCAAATATTTGCTCCCGTAATTTTAGGTTGACTGACGCGCCAACCGGCAATTGCTAACTCCCGCGCCAAAATCAGAAACACTCCCCAAGCAGGGACTTGCCCTAGTTCTATTAAAACCAGTAACGGCGCAAGCACCAGTAATTTATCAACTAAAGGGTCAAGAAACTTGCCCAAGTCGGTGATTTGGTTAAGTTTCCGTGCTAAATAGCCATCTAACCAATCAGTCAGCGAGGCGACGAGAAAAATCGCCAAACAAATCCATCTAGCTTGGGGTGTTGGGTTGTGTAAACCATACAGCAGAAATGGTATACCCAAAAGGCGAGAGAAGGTAATCCAGTTAGGTAGTGTCATAAAGAGTAGAGAAAGTGGGGGGGACTCTTGACTAATGACTAGTGACCCTTACGGGTTCGCCAGTTGCCTGCGGAGGGAAACCCTCCTGCAGCACTGGTCTCACTAATGACTAATGACTAATGACTAATTTCAAGGAATAGCATGACACAACAAACAGATTCTGGCGTAAGAATAGAACGCGATTCAATGGGCGCTCGCCAACTACCTAGTAGCGCTTACTATGGTATTCAAACGCTGCGGGCAACCGAAAATTTCCCTATCAGCGGCATCAAGCCTTTAGCTACTTACGTAGATGCTTGCGTAATTATTAAAAAAGCTACAGCAATTGTCAATGGTGAACTGGGCTGTATCCCGCAAGATATAAGTGAGGCAATTGTCCAAGCTGCTGATGAAGTGCTTGCTGGAAAGTTTCGCGACCAATTTGTGGTAGATGTCTATCAAGCTGGTGCTGGTACTTCCCACCATATGAATGTTAACGAAGTCCTGGCAAATCGTGCTTTAGAAATTCTCGGCGAAGAAAAAGGCAATTACCAGCGCGTGAGTCCTAACGACCATGTAAACTATGGGCAGTCTACCAATGATGTGATTCCGACAGCAATTCGTATTGGTGGCTTATTGGCTTTATCAGAAACGCTACACCCAGCTTTAGAGAAGGCAATAGCAGCACTAGAAGAAAAAGCCGAAGAATTCAAAGATGTCGTTAGATCCGGCAGAACCCATATGCAAGATGCCGTACCCGTGCGTTTGGGTGAGAATTTTCGCGCTTGGGCGTACATCCTTACTGAACACCAAAACCGCATCTACACAGCCTCTTCTGACTTGATGGTGCTGGGTTTGGGAGGGAGTGCAGCCGGTACGGGGTTAAATACTCATCCCCAGTATCGGTTCCGTGTGGTAAAAACTATATCAGAGTTCATTAATTTGCCTTTAGAACCTGCAGCCCATCTTATGGCAGCAATGCAGAGTATGGCACCATTTGTTAATGTTTCCGGTGCTTTACGCAACTTAGCTCAAGACCTAGTCAAAATATCTCATGACTTGCGTCTGATGGATTCGGGACCAAAAACTGGCTTAAAGGAAATTCAACTACCGCCAGTGCAACCAGGTTCCTCGATTATGCCAGGGAAGTACAACCCAGTGATGGCAGAGATGACATCAATGGTATGCTTTCAGGTGATGGGTTACGATAGTGCGATCGCCCTTGCCGCACAAGCAGGACAACTTGAACTGAATGTGATGATGCCCCTGATTGGCTATAACCTGATTCACAGTATCGAAATTCTGGGCAATACCATTGCTGCACTCACCGAACGCTGCATCAAGGGAATTACCGCCAACCAGGAACGTTGTTTGGCATACGCTGAAGGCAGTTTAGCTTTAGTAACAGCATTAAATCCCCATATTGGTTATTTGAATGCGGCTGCTGTAGCCAAAGAATCTTTGGAAACAGGCAAGTCTTTACGGCAGATTGTCTTGGAACGCGGACTCATTAGTGAAGCCGAATTAGCTCAAGTATTAAACCTGGAACAAATGAGTACGATTTTGCCTCTAAGTATAGACGACGGCATATCGGATTAAAGAACAAAGAAGGAAGATATAAGAAAGAATTCTTCCTTCTTTATTTTTCTTCTTTGTTCTTTACTTAATCATGCAAACCCAAACACCGTCGGTTAGTCTTATTCGCGCTACTTCCTACGAACGGGAAGCACTTCAAGAATCTTTAGAAACGCTGCTGGAACCTTTGGGAGGAATGGCGGCGTTTGTGAAACCAGGAAACCGCGTCCTACTCAAACCAAATCTGCTGACAGGCGCACGTCCTGGCAAAGAGTGTACCACGCGTCCAGAACTCGTTTACGCGATCGCCCAGATGGTTATGGAAGCAGGTGGCAAGCCATTTTTGGGCGATAGTCCTGCTTTTGGTAGCGCCAAGGGAGTTGCAGTGGCAAATGGTTATCTGCCTATTTTAGAAGAACTCAATCTCCCCATTATCGAATTTCACGGTCAGCGTTACCAAACAGTCAACGAAGGCTTTAACCATCTGCTGCTGTGCAAAGAGGCGATGGAAGCGGATGTAGTGATTAACCTACCGAAGGTGAAATCCCATACCCAACTGGTGTTAACCTTGGGAGTCAAAAACCTGTTTGGTTGCGTTCCAGGCAAGATGAAAGCTTGGTGGCATATGGAAGCAGGAAAAGACGCGAACCGATTTGGTGAAATGTTAGTGGAAACCGCTAGGGCAATTGATCCCGACTTAACCATCACAGACGGGATCATTGGTCATGAAGGCAATGGTCCCAGTGGCGGTGAACCTCGTCCACTCGGCGTTTTGGCAGCATCACCAGATGTCTTTGCCTTGGATCGGGCAATGGTGGAAATCCTCAATGTTCCACCAGAACAAGTACCCACTGTCGCTGCATCAATGCGGTTGGGGCTGGTTGGTGAACTGGACAGCATTCACTTTCCCCACCTGCATCCCGACTTACTAAAAATAGATGATTGGCGGCTACCAGACAAGTTTCTACCCATCGATTTTGGAATGCCCCGTGTGATCAAGTCTACGTTCAAACACCTTTACATAAGATTTATTAAAGAACACATGAGTGCATATGCCAGACGATAGTTGCGCTCAGCGCCTCATGCTGGCAACAACTGCAAACTCTGTTACAACAATTTTAAAATTGGCACAGTAAGCTGTAAATACCCTCCGATTGCTTAACCAGACCGCCCTAATTAAGTGGCGGTTTTTTTCATAAGTTATTAATCATGAGTCATTGGTGATTAGAGTCAAAGCACATTTAAATGACATATATTTGGGTGCGGAGTCATTCTCTAGACGTAGGGCGTGGGGTGCAGGGGTTGGGTAAAAACCTAGAAAAATCTGCCAGCCTCCGGAAAAATCGCCCTATGAAATATTGTAATTTTTGTATTCCAGTACTTTCGGGGCGACTTTTCCGTCAAGACGAGGCTTAGAACCCGTTAACTTGTGAGCCAGCGCTGCAGTCCTTGTTTCCCGCGCCTAGGCGACTGGCGTAAGCGCGAAGGCGCTCTCCGCAGGAGATACCCGAAGGGTAATGAGGCTGGCAGATTTTTCAGTCCTTCGATAAAACGGAAATCATCAATTCTAACTACCTTCTACACCCTATTCTTGCTGCATCAATGTTTGTGTGACGAACTATCAATTTTCTTCACCCACAGTTAAAAACATTTTTTGAGTGTAATCACTGACAAATAGTTCACCTGAGGGCTCATCTATTTGTACTTATCCTGTGTGGATATGCGGTAAAAAACTGATTAATAGCTTCATTCTCCCAAAGTCTCAAACAATTCTAAGTACAATTACTTGTAAATGGTTAATTTTGCGTATGCTTACACAGCGAGTGTTGGGTAAGCATTTCAGGTATAAAACAACAACTGATGATATAAAAGCTGGTTTGATATAAGACTTTGAGCATATTAAAATGCGGAAATATGACCTACATCTAGCTCCACTACAAATATAATCTCAAACTTAAAAAATGTAAAATTTAATACTACTTTATTCGTAAATGCGTAAATAAATCATAACTTTGGAAAGTAAAGTAGCTTGCGAGATTAATGACAAACTGAAAAATAAAATGTTTCATGGCAAATTTGTATCAAGTGTTTCATGTATAAAAAAAATAGTATAATTCACAGAAAAAATGATTGGTATTATTTATTAATAAATAGTCTCAGGTCAAAAAATAGCTAAAATAGTAGCAAGACTCTTTTAAAAAGAGTCAAACTAAAATTCAGGGAACGAAATTCGATTTTCTATGCATTCAAATACCCAATCTGCCGACTCTGCTGATACATATTCCCATAGATTGGCAGAGATTGTGGGAACTGCAATCGGTCTTTTAACTCTGACGCTACCCTTGTTTGTCATTGGACACTACTCTTCAAGCAGTGTTAATAATGACCAACTACCCATTACATATAATGTAAAAACAAATGCAGATTAAACAAAAGCTGAAAAGATGAAGTCTCAGCAAGGAAAGTATTGAAAGCAAAAACAGAAAATAGAATTTTCTGCCAAAGAGCTTGTAGAGAGATAATCAGGAATAATCCAATGTGAGATTTTGTTTTGCGTTAAAAGTAGGACTTTACATGAAGTAGAGTTGGAGAGAATTAATTAATTCGGGAAAAATAAACAGAAAAAAAGGAAAACAAGGGAAATAAGAGACAAAAATCCGATCAGGAGTGGTGTCATTATCTTTTTCTCTTGTTTTCTCATTTTTTTGCCTCCTTGGCGACCAAACGATGGACACTTTGCTTTCGGTTCGGATCAAAGTTGATCCCCCCAACGCTGCTTAAAAGAGGGGGCTAATTCGCATAAGTGTCAATTTAACGTTCAAAAAATGCAATAATGTAGGGCGTTTGTATAAGTTTTACATAGCAGCAGCCCATCTTAGCCTAAAATTCTACACGGGGAGCTAAGCATGGAGCTACCATAATTCACTGTTATCTGAGGAGTTTTGTTGTGGACTTATCGCGTATTCCTGCCCAACCTAAACCAGGTCTGATTAACGTTCTGATTGAAATTCCAGGCGGGAGTAAAAACAAATACGAATTCGACAAAGAACTGCAAGCTTTTGCCCTAGACCGGGTACTTTACTCGTCAGTACAATACCCCTATGACTACGGCTTTGTACCCAACACCTTGGCCGATGATGGCGATCCATTGGATGGTATGGTAATTATCGATGAGCCAACTTTCCCAGGATGTGTCATTGCAGCCAGACCAATCGGTATGCTAGAGATGATAGACGGTGGCGATCGCGATGAGAAAATCCTTTGCGTTCCTGACAAAGACCCGCGTTACGCTGCGGTGAAATCTTTGAAAGACCTCGCACCACACCGACTAGAAGAAATAGCCGAGTTTTTCCGCACATATAAAAATTTAGAGAAAAAGGTGACGGAGATTCGTGGGTGGCAAGATGTTGAGCAAGTCTTGCCTTTAGTAGAAAAGTGCATTAAAGCTGGTCGCGAAAAAACGACCTGAAACCTTTCCACGTTCCACTGAACCAGTAAACACGCTCACAGTAATCAGTTAATTATTGTCTAGACTGGTATCTGATAACAGATAACTGATAACTGAAACTCAATGCAGCGCACGCTTCTTTTGGCAAAAATTCACAACTGCACGCTCACAGCGGCAAACATCAACTATGTAGGAAGTATCAGCATAGACCAAGTTTTATTGGATAAAGCGGGTATCTTACCCTACGAGCAAGTGCAAGTAGTGAATGTTACCAATGGCGAGCGCTTCATCACTTATGCGATCCCGGCGGCAGCTGATTCAGGAGCAATTGAACTGAATGGAGCAGCAGCACGTTTAGGCATTATTGGCGATCGCTTGATTATAATGTCTTACGGGCAGTTCACTTCGGAAGAGTTAAAAACATACTCTCCCACAGTAGTCATTGTAGACGACAGAAATCGACTGTTGGAAGTGCGACGCTACGATGACCTGCTTAGTCAGACTTAGTTTCGAGCAAAGATGTCAAATTTTGAGCTGTCGCCTTCCTATAACCACTTAATTTCAGAGCAACCCCTACAGCATCTATGCCCAAAGTCGGAATTTGTGGTGCAATTTTGGGGTGTGCGGGGTTTAATTCCCACACCAGGCAGCCACACCAGCCGATATGGTGGCAATACTGCTTGTGTAGAAATGCTTTTAGCCGGGAAACACTTGATTTTTGATGGGGGTACTGGTTTACGCCTACTTGGAAAAAGTTGCCTGCAACTGCAATCGCCGCTAGAAGCCCATTTATTTTTTACCAACTCCCAATCGAATCGTATCCAAGGATTTCCCTTTTTTGCCCCCGCATTTGTCAGCGAAAATTGCCTCCACGTTTACGGGGCAGCCGCCTTAAATGGAGCTTCGATTAAACAATGCCTTTGTGATCAGATGCTCCAGCCGCACTTCCCTTACCCTTTGCAGATCATGCAATCTGACTTGCACTTCCATAATTTGACATCAGGTAAGGCGGTGAAGATAGATGATGTTACCATTACAACGGCAATTATTAATCACCACCAAAAATCAGTTGGCTATCGAGTCGCTTGGAAAGACTACAGTGTTGCCTATGTCACAGATTTGCCTAAAAGTGCAAATGAAGTGGATCGAGGACGCATAGCACAGATCACAAAAGGCGTTGATTTGCTCATTGCTAATGCAACTTACGCTCCTCCAGCAGCACGTAATCATCATGAACCTGACTTTCACTGGGATACTGCTATGGATTTGGCTAAAAGTGCTGAAGTGAAATGGTTAATCATCTCTCATCATCATCCAGATGACAATGATGATTTTCTCGATCAAGTTCAGTTAGAAGTCCAATCTATCTTTCCTAAAGCATTACTAGCCCACGAAGGTTTAGTTTTCCCTGTTGTTTAATTCATTGTTAGTTGTTAATAGTTAATGATTTCTAATGAATAATAAATAATCGCTTATACATAATTAACTAATTCTGAAACCGCCTTCACTAATTGAGTTGGTGGTTGCAGTTTTTTAACTACCGCATTACGATGTAGGGCAACCATAGCAAGGATTTCAGTATCTGCAAAGAAGTTGCTTCACAAACCCTTATTTCATAGAATTTTTAACTTCAAATTGTATTTGATAATAGTACACAGTTTATAAAAACTTTACTATATTTGACCCTAGTTGCGCAAGTGAAATCACGTTTTCTATGTTATCTTTAAAAGAGTGAGAATTATTTTCGGCTGTGTGACTAGTATTATAGTCGTCTCTCCGAATCTAAATCTCTACACCCCTGATTCTGGAGAGGTTCTATGTCAATTTTTGTCGGCAATCTATCTTATGATGTAGAAGAACAAGACCTCAAAGAGGTCTTTTTAGAATATGGAACTGTTAAGAGAGTTCAAGTAGCGACAGACCGGGAAACTGGTCAAAAGAGAGGTTTTGCCTTTGTAGAAATGGGAACAGAGGATGAAGAAGCAGCGGCGATTGATGCCCTAGATGGCGCTGAATGGATGGGTCGGAACCTCAAAGTTAATAAAGCTAAGCCCAAGACCGAAGGAGGTTCGGGTGGTAATAGACGGGGCGGAAACAATAGAGGAGGAGGAGGAGGAGGAGGATACTCTTCTCGTGGTGGACGCTACTAAGCTTTGAGATAAGTTATGTACTTTCAGAAGGAGCCAGGTTTTTTGGGTTATCAGACTAGCCCCTCGATATTACTCGTGGAGAAGGAGACTGGCTATACCCTGCCTGGCTCCTTCTCCAATTGTTTTATCCTAGACTAAAGGATTTAACTCTCGGGTCACAAGGGCAGAGAAGGAGTCTGCCCTTTTTGCTCACGGGTTAATATATTATTTGTACCCAAGTACCAATTAAGTCAATTTAGTAGGAGAGAGAATGACCCAAATAGTTGTGGGCGAAAATGAAGGAATTGAGTCAGCCTTACGTCGGTTTAAGCGACAAGTTTCCAAGGCGGGAATTTTTCCAGATTTAAAGAAACATCGTCACTTTGAAACACCTCTGCAAAAACTCAAGCGTAAAGCAGTTGCCAGATCAAAGCAGCGTAAGAGCCGTTTCCGCTAATCAAGACAACTGAAAGCTTGTGTGTTTTGTTCTGATGGCTTCGGTGAGGTTTGTCATGTTGACATTAACCAAGAAAAAGTCATGTGATCGCAAAGCGATGAGGAAAATGAACCTCTTAGATCGGCTGAAACACTGTGGAAACTGAATTGACTGCCCCAGAAAGTTCTTGTAGTTTCTGAGCAATCACACCACTAGTTAACAATTCCTCTACCTTGGCTATACCCTCACGCATATCTGAACAAATTCCACAACGCCAGAGGTAAAACCCTCCATTCCACAAGGCTGTTTGCATAAGTTCGGAGGGTTTGCCATCCAATACCCCTTGCATATCGGCAATTAATTCTTGAGTGGTACTGAGGGGTACATTCTTTGTCGTAAACCCATAATCACGAGGGGTTAGGTGCAACCGTTCTATCGGTATGATCCCTGTGTCATCTGGCTTGGGAGTTGTTGCTAAGCCGATGATAGCAGTGCGATCGCGTGGTAAGTCACAGCTACCCTCGAGCCCCTTCACCGTTGTAAACTTAGTTACTCCTCGCAATGCTAAGGTAGTTTGGAATAAGGTTTCCGTCGGAGGATGGACAAATCCGGTAATGATATGAGCATCCCCCGCATAAGGACACCAAATGAGTTCCATTGTCGCTAAGGGCGGACGCTTGCCTAGTTGATCACGGTACTCCCATATACTATTTGTTAAGGGAAAATGCTTAGGAGTATAAACAAGGCAAATTCCAGTTTTTTCAAACACCTGCTGTGTTTTCTCCAGCGACAGCCGAGTCCAATTAACTCCTAACCCCAGCCAAATATCTACCAACGGTACTCCGTATTTTGTGGGCAAACAACCGCCACCATGCATAACCACTGGTTGTCCACTTGCTGCTAGAACCAAAGCCGTTACGGGGCTAATGGGTGCAGTGCGAGTTCTGCCATCATAAGGTATGCCTAAAACTATTACTGGTTTTTCGGAGGAGACTGGTTGTAGTGAGGGTCCTAGTTCATCATATGCATCCAGCATTCCTGCTAACTCATCCGCTGTAGGACGTTTGATGCGGTGAGCAATTAAAAATGCCCCAATTTGGGCTGGTGTCGCTTCTCCCAGCAACATCATCTTAGTGGCTGTGGCTGCTTCAGCACGAGTTAAGTTCTGTGCAGTATGCTCACCACCGCCTACCTTTTTAAGTAAATCCCTAAATACTTTGCTCATATTTTTATTTTTTGTCTTTTGTCAAAAGTTTATAATTTGTAACCAATGACAAATGATTAACAACTGCTAACAAGCTGACGGTGCAACAGAGTCAAATAGTGGTGGTACATTGTCCTTAACCAAGTGCCAAAAGTGCTTAATAGGAGGAATTTGAAGTCGGTCTTGAGTCGTGACCATAACCACCTGTCGAGTCAAACTAGAACTGTCGGGTAAAGAACTATGACTGTTGCACGCTAAGGGACGAACTGCAAGGCTAGGGTCAATACGTGCTTCGACTAATGCCGAATACGGCAGCATCGCTACGAGTTCTCCTTGGCGCACGACTCCCCGGAAAGCATCCAGGGTATTGACTTCTAAAGCAGCTTGTAGTGTGGCTTCTAAGCGATCAAATTTATCTTGTACCAGGCGTTGCATCCCATAACCATCCTTAAACACCACTTGCGGATAACGAATCAGCTCCGACCAAGGGATGCGTTCATATTGCGCTAGCGGGTGATTGTTCGCTACTAAAACTTCTATCGGTTCATCATACAGTACTTCTACCACCATTTCTTTACCAGCGGTTAAGAAGCGATTATTCATGACTATTGCCAGATCCACTAGTCCATCTTTGAGGACTTTTAAGGCGCGATCGCTACCTAGCGATGTCACGCGCAATTGTATCTCTGGATAATTATGACAAAATTTTTGCAAAACTGGTGGCAGATAATAAGCACATAACGAGTGAATTGCTGCTACACAAAGTTCTGGCTGTTTTCCTGCCAAGAGATCAGCTATTTCCTGCGTGGCGCTGTGCCACTCTTGGCAAATTTTACGGGCGCGAGGTAGCAAGCGTTCACCTGCCAATGTCAACTTTGCCTGACTTGTTCTGTGGAACAATTCCAACCCCAAATCTTCTTCCATTGCCTGAATTTGGCGACTGATAGTCGATTGGGTTACACCACATTTTCTTGCTGCCCCCTGAAAGCTGCCAGTTTCTGCGATCGCCAGAAAGGCTTGCAACTGCTCTAATCGCATGTTGATGTAGCCTGAATTACACTTATGGTTTCATTAAGTTAACTTAGTTTCCGGCGTAAATTAGTACTGTTTGTTACAGCTCAATATTTGCCAAGATTTTTTTACTCCCCCGATTCTCTTTCAGGATCTAGCTTCTTGATTGCAGCGCTGGCGTGTAGTCTAACTTGAACATCTTTATCTGTTAACATCTCGGTTAATGCACTCATTGCCTGCATTTTCCCTAACTGTCCCAAAGACAGAGCGATCGCACTTTTGATGCTAGCAATTTCAACTCCTGGATGGTTGTGTTGCAACATTTCCAGCAAAATTTCTGTGGCTTTGTTGGTTAAAGAACCGCTGACTCGCCCCAAAACGGTAACAATTTCCTGCCATAGAAGGGGTGTTTGCAGTTGATCAAGTGCTGTTTGCAAATATTCTAAGCCGGATAGTGTCCCCACCCAGCTTAAAGCGCGGATAGTTTCTAGTTGCAGCCTTCTCGGTGTATTTGGCGATATTAAAACCTGAAATAATGCCTGTGCCGCAGCGTCACAACCCATTCTAGAAAGGGCAACCACGGCGGCACAACAAACGTCTTGGTCAATGTCATAAAGCCTCAGTTGCAGTTTTGCCACCAAATCGAATGTTTCGCGTAACTCAGGGCGAAAACCTAAACCAAGCACTGCTTCCCGCCTCACTGGAGCGGCGACATCGTTCAAAGCATTGAGAAGCACTGTTTGCACGCGATGATCGTGAAAGCTGCTGAGTGCTTCAATCGCCACAACACGCACAGCAACTTGTGGATCTTGCACGACCCTCAACAAAGGTGTAATAGTTTCTTTTTGTCGGATGAACGAAAGCATTTGAGTTGCTAACAACCGTGTTTGTTCCTGTGCTAAAAGTTCTGCCAACGGGGCGATCGCAACAGCACCCATTTGCCCTAAAGCAGTGGCTGCTATTTCCTTGAGTTCCTGACTTTCATTGGTTTTCAGTAATTCCACCAAAGGTGCTATGGCATCTGGGTTTTTCAAATCCCCCAAAATCCTTGCTGCATAAGCGCACAGTTCTTCATCTGCGTCATCTTTTAAAATATCTATCAATCGGGGGATGGCAACACTTCCTAGGCTCCTTATCACTTTAGCAATCTCCCAGCGTTGCTGAAAATCACCTGTTTCTAAAACCGAGAGTGCTAATTCCAGCAGATGTTCTTGATGTTTAACTATCTCTGGATGTTCTAAATGCTTTGCCAGAGTCAAATGTTGCAAGCATTGAATCAGCGATGACCAGTTAGACGCATTGTATGCTGCTTGCGCCTGCACCAAAAGCTGGTTGATGTTATCCACAATCTGCAAATTTCCAAATAGGCATACCAAATTGATTTTACTCGGCACTTGAGTTCGTAGATATTATGCAAAAAATGCATCAATTCGATACATTTTAAGCAAAATATATAATTTTTCGTAACGAAGTATACGATTTGAATAGCTTTGTAACAGTAATGTATGTGTATCGGAGCAATTACACAATCTGCATGCAAACCGTGCACAGACAGATTGTTTCTAGCAAGTATATAAACAGCAAAAAATACACTTTTTTCCACTATAAACCTCATAAACCTATAAAAGCGGGATGTTATGAGGTGACAAGTTGATCTTGAGCAACCACCACCAGAAGTTTTCTGGAACTAGCAATTTGCAATTGAGTTTTACTCATGACAGAAGCAGCAACTACCACCAGTACCACACCCAGCTTAAACAAGTTTGAGAAATTCAAGGCAGAAAAAGATGGACTTGCCGTTAAGGCAGAAATAGAAAAATTTGCCTCTCTTGGCTGGGAGGCGATGGATGAAACTGATCGCGATCATCGGCTGAAGTGGATGGGCGTGTTTTTTCGCCCAGTCACTCCCGGCAAGTTTATGATGCGGTTGCGGATGCCTAATGGTATTCTCAGTTGCGAGCAAATGCGTGTACTCGCTGAAGTGATTCAGCGTTACGGTGATGACGCCTGCGCTGACATTACAACCAGACAGAATATCCAACTACGGGGTATCCGAATTGAGGATTTACCAAATATCTTTGATAAATTTCGTGCAGTTGGCTTAACCAGCGTGCAGTCAGGGATGGATAACGTCCGCAATATTACAGGTGATCCACTTGCTGGGTTGGATGCGGATGAATTGTTCGACACGCGAGAGTTGGTGCAACAAATTCAAGACATGATCACCAACCAAGGTGAAGGCAACCCTGAGTTTAGCAATTTGCCACGGAAGTTTAACATTGCCATTACTGGTGGACGGGATAATTCCGTTCACGCAGAAATCAACGATTTGGCTTTCGTTCCCGCCTTTAAGGAAGTAGGGGAAGAATCTGAAGAAAAATTCGGCTTCAATGTTCTCGTGGGTGGCTTTTTCTCTGCCAAGCGTTGTGACGCGGCTATTCCCCTGAATGCTTGGGTTCCTCCAGAGGATGTCGTCGCTTTGTGCAGAGCTGTTTTGGAAGTTTTTCGCGATCGCGGCTTACGCGCCAATCGGCAAAAATCCCGCTTGATGTGGTTAATTGACGAATGGGGTCTTGAAAAATTCCGTGCAGAAGTCGAAAAGCAGTTTGGTAAGCCATTGATCAGCGCAGCAGCGCATGATGAAATCGACTGGGAAAAACGCGACCACATCGGGGTATACAAACAAAAGCAACCAGGCTTGAACTACGTAGGACTGCACGTTCCTGTGGGGCGGTTGTATGCCGAGGATATGTTTGAAATAGCCCGCCTGGCAGAAGTTTACGGCAGCGGTGAAATCCGGATGACGGTTGAACAAAACTTTGTGATCCCCAACATTCCCGACTCACGCTTGGAAACATTTTTAACCGAAGATTTACTGAATAGGTTTCTAATTAACCCCAAACCGCTGACGCGATCGCTCGTTTCTTGCACAGGCGCACAATTTTGCAACTTTGCCCTGATTGAAACCAAAAACCGGGCTTTGGCAATGATTAAAGCATTGGAAATGGAGTTAGAACTGACTCGTCCTGTGCGAATTCATTGGACTGGTTGCCCGAACTCCTGCGGACAGCCGCAAGTAGCAGATATCGGCTTGATGGGAACCAAAGCACGCAAAAATGGTAAAGCCGTGGATGGGGTTGACATTTACATGGGCGGCAAAGTTGGCAAGGAGGCACAACTGGGAACTTGTGTCACCAAAGGCGTTCCCTGCGAAGACTTACTACCAGTGTTGCGCGAACTGCTGATTGAACAGTTCGGCGCACGCTTGCGAGAACCAGCCACAGTTTAAGCAATTCAAAATTCAAAATTCAAAATTCAAAATGGTGGAGCTGAATGCTTACAAGCATCCTAGCTGGTTGCTGTCTGGAAATTAACAGCTTAGCGCCATTTGTTTAGGGCAATTGCAACTATTGCCTGTGGGTTTCTCTGTGCAATTTTTTAGTTTTTTACTTGGGAAAGCTCAATGCTCAAAGGGTTATTGTCATTTAACGGTCGCTATCGCATCTTGCATCTGTCTTGGTTAGCCTTCTTTCTCACCTTTGTTTGTTGGTTTAACTTTGCGCCCTTCGCTACAACTATAGGCAAGCAGCTTCATCTAGCGCCAGAGCAAGTTAAAACTTTGGGCATCTGCAACCTTGCCTTGACAATTCCAGCACGGATTATCATTGGTATGCTTTTGGATCGTTTTGGTCCGAGGATTACCTACTCAATGCTGTTGATGTTCGCTGCTGTTCCCTGTTTTGCAACGGCGCTGTCGCAGAATTTTAACCATCTTGTGATCAGTCGCCTGCTGATGGGAATTGTTGGTGCTGGCTTCGTGGTGGGTATTCGGCTCGTGTCGGAATGGTTCCCCCCAAAGGAGATTGGAATTGCCCAAGGTATTTATGGTGGTTGGGGTAACTTTGGTGCTTTTGGGGCAGAGTTTACCCTACCTCTGATTGCAGTTGCTGCTAGCTTTATGACTGGTGGCGCTTCCAACTGGCGGTTTGCGATCGCCCTCACCGGGATCATCTCTGCTATTTACGGCGTGATTTATTTGAATAGCGTCCAAGACACACCTCCTGGCAAAGCTTACAAAAGACCCAAGAAAAATGGTGCCTTGGAAGTGACTAGCGTCAAAAGCTTCTGGGCAATGATTATCTCGAATTTTGGTTTGATTTTCGCTTTGGGTTTATTAGCTTGGCGCTTGGCTCAAAAGAACATTCACTTTTTAAATCAGAGCCAAATGTATCTGGTTTGGGTACTGTTGGCAGGATTATTTGCTTACCAAACATACAAAGCTTGGCAGGTTAACAAAGAACTTCTTATTGGCAAGAAAACTTACGCTCCCTCTGAACGTTATCAGTTTGGTCAAGTCGCTTTACTCGAATTCACTTACATAACTAACTTTGGTTCTGAACTTGCTGTCGTTTCCATGTTGCCTGCGTTTTTTGAAAAAACTTTTGGTTTAGAACACGTGGTAGCTGGTATGATTGCCGCCACTTATCCCTTCTTGAATTTAATTTCTCGTCCCAGCGGTGGTTTAATTTCTGATAAATTTGGCTCTCGCAAATGGACAATGACAATTATCAGTGCTGGCATTGGTGTGAGCTATTTGACGGCACATTATATTAACGGCAGTTGGGCGCTTCCAGTGGCAATTGTAGTTACTATGGTTGCCGCTTACTTTGCTCAAGCTGGCTGTGGTGCAACTTACGGTATTGTACCTTTGATTAAAAAGGAAGCTACTGGACAAATTGCCGGGAATGTGGGAGCTTACGGTAACTTTGGAGGCGTCGTTTATCTGACAATTTTCAGCTTAACCGATGCGCCAACACTCTTTACCACAATGGGTGTAGCTGCTCTAATCTGCGCTTTTATGTGTGCCTTCTTCCTCAAAGAACCAAAGGGTTCCTTTGCTGCTGCTTATGAAGGTGAATCGCCAGAAGTTGCACCTCAAAATACTGGCATCTTAGCTGAGGAATAAGACAGAACAATTGATGCCTTAACCTACATTTTTGAACAAATTCTTTACATAAGTCTGGTGGAAGAGACTTTTAAACCGCAGATAAAACCAGAACAACGCAGATAAATTATCTGTGTCCATCTGTGTCCATCTGTGGTTTAAATCTGTCAATAATGGCTTTTTTAAAAAAAATCATGAATAGCAGAATTTGCGTCATAAAAATCTATTTAAGAAGCCCAAAAAAAGAAGAAACTGTATCTTTAATAACATTTTTCCTTTCTCAACTCATATTTAATTAAGTACAAATACTTTTGTCAAAGGTTACTAAAAATAAGTCAAGCTTGCTCAGTAAATTTTAAGGTTTTATCAATCAACATTTGAGAATTTTGTAATTGCTGTCAACTGAATAGAAAAGGTTTAAAAACACAGCAATTTGATGAAATTGCTCTTCTACAAACTAAACATTTCAACAATTTATAAACATACATGGTGCTATTACCATGACAGAATTTACCAAAACCCTCTGTCCATACTGTGGTGTTGGCTGTGGACTGGAAGTTTCTCCACCAGCACAACATGGCAAAGCAACTCATCGAGATAGCCAAGGAAATCCAATTTGGCGGGTGCGAGGCGATAAAGCGCACCCTTCAAGTCAGGGTATGGTTTGCGTTAAAGGCGCGACGATCGCAGAGTCTTTAGACAAAAACAGACTCCATTACCCAATGGTACGAGACTCTTTAGATCAGGAGTTTCGACGCGTCAGTTGGGATGAAGCTTTTGATCTGATCACCAAGCGCATTCAAACCGTGCGCTTCACCCAGGGACCAGAAGCCATATGCATGTATGGTTCCGGTCAATTTCAAACCGAGGACTACTACACAGCACAGAAACTCCTAAAAGGGTGTCTGGAGACCAATAATTTTGATGCCAACTCACGCTTATGCATGTCCAGTGCTGTGGCTGGGTATATTCAAAGTTTTGGTTCGGATGGTCCCCCATGCTGTTATGAAGACTTGGAGTTAACCGACTGTGCGTTTTTAATTGGTACCAACACAGCGGAATGCCACCCGATTGTTTTCAACAGGCTGGAAAAATACCACAAAAAGAACCGCAAAGTCAAAATGATTGTGGTTGATCCCCGGCGCACACCCACCGCAGAAGCCGCTGATTTACATTTAGCGATTCGTCCTGGTACAGATATCGACTTGTTGAACGGTATCGCTCACTTGTTGATGCGCTGGGGCTATATTGAGGCTGGGTTCATTGACGACTGCACCAGCAACTTTCCCGCCTACGCTGAGGTGATTCGCCATTATTCTCCAGAAGTGGTGGCTCATCAATGTGGGATCAGCATTGAAGATTTAGAAACAGCAGCCAAATACTGGGGTCAATCTAGGCGGGTGCTGTCTCTGTGGTCAATGGGTGTAAATCAATCTTCAGAAGGCACCGCTAAGGTCAGAACTATCATTAACCTGCACCTGATGACGGGACAGATTGGCAAACCGGGAGCAGGACCTTTCTCGCTTACAGGTCAGCCAAACGCAATGGGAGGACGGGAAGCTGGAGGTTTGGCGCACTTATTACCTGGTTATCGGGTCGTGAAAAACCCCCAGCACCGCGCAGAAGTTGAGGCTTTTTGGGGGCTGAAGCCAGGACAAATTTCGCCTACTCCTGGTCTGACGGCTTGGGATATGATTACTGGGCTGGAAAATGGCACTGTAGGGTTGTTGTGGGTTGCTGCGACGAATCCTGCTGTAAGTATGCCGGATTTGGAACGGACTAAGAAGGCTTTGTTGCGATCGCCCTTTACAATCTACCAAGACGCTTACTACCCCACAGAAACTGCTGCTTACGCTCACGTTCTGCTCCCAGCTGCCCAATGGAGTGAGAAAACTGGCGTGATGACAAATTCCGAACGAATGGTAACGCTATGTTCAGCATTCCGCAACCCACCAGGTGAAGCTAAAGCAGATTGGGAAATTTTCGCAGAAGTTGGACGTCGGCTAGGTTTTGTCAAAGAGTTTGCTTTTGCCAACTCATCTGAAGTTTATGCTGAGTTTGTGAAACTGACTAGCGATCGCCCCTGCAATATGACCGGGATCACTCACGAGCAATTACAGGCGCAAGGTCCCACGCAATGGCCCCACCCGAAAGAGGACACGGGGACACGGGGACACGGAGACGCGGAGAATGTTTTAGAAAAACTTTCCGCCTCTACGAAAGCCGCGTCTCCCTTGCGAGGAAAGCGCCTGTACACCGACCTCCGCTTCCACACCCCAGATGGACGCGCGCGGTTTGGGGCATACCACTCGCGGGGATTGGCAGAACCACCAGATCCTAATTATCCTTTGGTGTTGACAAATGGGCGACTTTATGGTCATTGGCACACCCAGACACGCACCGGCCGAATTGAAAAAATTCGCTCTTTGCATCCGGAACCGTTCATTGAGATTCATCCTCGTGATGCTGCACAGTTAGGTATTACAGAAAACCAGTTGGTGGAAGTGCGATCGCGCCGGGGAAAAGCCAGGTTCCCGGCGAAAGTCACAAGAGCGATCGCTCCTGGTACAGTGTTTGTCCCTATGCATTGGGGCGCGCTGTGGGCAGACAATGCCGAAGCCAACGCCCTGACTCATCCAGAATCTTGCCCTGATTCTGGGCAACCAGAGTTAAAAGCCTGTGCGGTACAGCTCATGCCAGTTACCCTTGAGTTAACTGTTAATAATTACCAACTTTTACATTCTGAATGTTGATCTGCTAACCCTCGAAACAGGATAAAGTGTGAAGTGAAAAGTGTGTATCCCAGTTTTTTCTACTTCATACTTTATACTGACTTCAAAATAAGGGGCTGCAGATGAGGAAACTAGTCAAGCAAGTTAAAGAAAGCCTCAAAGATGAAAACTTCATGCACCATATTGAAAACATAGAGGTGCTCGTTTCCAAACTTTTATCTTTGTTGATGGTGCTGGTAATTTTTGCAACCATCGCGGATTTAGCGGTTTTTCTCCTTAAAGAATTATTTGACACACCTTACGGTAAGTTTAATACAACATTATATAAAATTTTTGGTTTATTTTTGAATATTTTAATTGCTTTAGAAATTTTAGAAAATATCACTGGTTATCTCAAAAAACACGTTTTGCAAGTTGAATTAGTTATTGTTACATCCCTCATTGCTGTTGCTAGAAAAATTATCATTCTTGATTTAGAAAAAGTATCAGGTATTGATATAATAGGGTTAGGTGTTGCCATCCTTGCCTTATCAATCAGTTATTTAATAATTCGCATTAGCAATAAACAAAATTCTTAAATCTCAACAAAAAAATATGCCTGATTTCTTTGAATTTGAAGCAGATTTTGTTGATTCCCTGCGTTGTATTCCCATGCAGGTACGCTGTAAACTTGATACTTGTGGCATCAAGTTAAAGTTATCTGATTGGAGCCATCTGACTCAAGCTGATCGTGAAGCTTTGGTTGAATTACCTTGCTCTACAGAAACCGAAATTCAAGCATACAGAGAATATCTCCAAAACCTGATTCTACAACGTACTGGCACATCGGCTGCTGAATTGGCAATTGAACCGCATCCCGCGTGGTTGGATACTAACATACCAATAAACCTTCAAGAAAAAGCCAAAGAATTTGGTGTTACCCTTTCATCTCAACAGTGGGCAGAATTAACTCCCCTACAACGTTTTGCCCTAATTAAACTCAGCCGTCCTAGTCATGAAAATCAAAACTTTCCCAAAGCACTCCAGGAATTTCATTTACTTTAAGCTGGGTAGATATACAATTAAGTACGTGGGCTGAATGAAATATAAAACCACTGTAGGATGCGCTTTTCCTTTGAGTACAGCATCAAATTGGCGGGCTTAGTGCCCTGCGGCTTCGCCTAACTCACCCTACGCTCTCTATCTTCAATTTGTTTTTGCTTACCTACTTATCACAGTATTGACAAATAACTAATGACGAATTATTAAAGACAGAGGATATCAAAGGAATGGCAGCTAAAAAAATTTTGATGCTTGTTGGGGACTATGTGGAAGACTACGAAGTGATGGTTCCCTTCCAAGCCTTGCAAATGGTAGGGCATACTGTTCATGCAGTTTGTCCGGACAAAAAAGCTGGAGAAAAAGTTAGGACTGCTGTTCATGATTTTGAAGGTGACCAAACTTACAGTGAAAAACCCGGTCACAACTTCACTCTTAATGCCTCTTTTGCCGAGGTACAAGCCCAAACCTATGATGCGTTGGTCATTCCTGGAGGACGGGCACCTGAATATATCCGCCTCAATAAGCAGGTGCTAGAAATTACCCGCCACTTTGCCCAAGCAAACAAGCCTATTGCTGCTATTTGCCACGGATTGCAGTTGTTGGCTGCTGCTGATGTTCTCCAAGGCAAAAACTGTACTGCTTACCCTGCCTGTGGTCCCGATGTGTGGCGTGCTGGTGGTACCTATGTGGATGTTCCAGCCAATGAGGTTGTCGTTGATGGTAATTTAGTAACAGCACCAGCTTGGCCTGCTCATCCCCGTTGGTTGGCAGAATTCCTCAAGCTACTTGGTACTAAGATTGAGCATCTCGAAATGGCTACTGTTTAGAACGCGCGTAGCATTTCAAGTGCTTGACTCGCTCTTGTGTTGACAGTTAACGCTCAACCGTCAACTGTCAACGATCATGCTGAGCAAAATTATGGAAAACTCTATGTTTATTTTGATTTTTTTAATTTTTAATTGATAAGGAGTGACTGAAGCTATAGTGGATTTAGCAATTTTGCTGTTGTGGCTTGGGTTAAGTCCTACTGCCAATTCCTACAATAAATAGTTTAGAAACACCCTGTAACTAGATGACAGGCAAAAACGCAAGACAGAATGCAATCCTGCGGCAAGTGTCTGGTATGGGAGCGTCTTTTGGATCGGAAATTCGCTACTCGCTGCTTTCAAGTCAAGAGGTAGTCATTGGACGTGATCCCAGTTCCCAAGTTGTATTAGATGCCATGTTGTACCGCATGGTATCTCGTCGTCATGCGGCGGTTCGTCCTGTTGCTTCATCCCCAGATGCACAACCTAGCTGGATAATCTGTGATTTGAATAGTGCCAATGGCACGTACTTGAACGGACAACGGTTGCAGGGTTGTCAGCAATTGATCAGCGGAGATCGCATTACTCTAGGTCATGATGGTCCAGAGTTCCTTTTTGAGTGTGAACTCAAAGAGCAACAAGCCACTGCGATCGCCCCAGCAGCAGCGACACCGCTTCCTCCAGCAAATAGTTTCCCAACAGCGACCTCAACGTTTTACCAACCACCTCCAAACCCCCCAAAGCCAGCAGACTCCATCAGCTTCACCCAGCTGTTTCCGATTATTTCTACTGGCAAAGATTTAACTCGTAAAGCTTACCTGATACCGGGAATTCTTACAGTTGTCTTCGTGGTACTGATGTTTGCCACGGTAGGTCAACCAAGCGCAAATCAAGTCATAGTCGCCATTTATATAGCTTCCGCTGCTTACTACTTTATTTACCAGTTGTGTGGTAAACCAAAGCCTTGGTGGGTGCTGCTTGCCTCGGCGTTAACAACGGCAGTGATTTTGCTCACTCCCGTGTTAGATTTGTTTATCTTTGTGTTTCGCGGTCTCTTGCCTGGTAACTTGCCCTCAGAACAAGAGCCTATTACCTTCACAGAGTTGCTGGTGCGGATGTTTTTTGGCGCTGGCTTGATGGAGGAATTACTCAAGGCAATACCTGTGCTAGCAGCATTTCTCATTGCTAGAGGACTACCATCGCCGTGGCGGGAACGTATCGGTGTTGCTGAACCTCTTGATGGTATTCTGCTGGGAACGGCTTCTGCTGTGGGTTTTACCTTGTTGGAAACTTTGGGACAATATGTACCTAATATTACTCAAGCTGTTTCAGCCCAATCGGGGACAGGGGCTGGTGATCTAGCGGGGTTGCAACTGGTGATTGCTCGAACTTTAGGCTCTGTCGCCGGACATATGGCTTATAGTGGCTATTTTGGATATTTTATCGGGTTAGCTGTACTCAAGCCCAGCAAAACTTTGCAAATTCTGCCAGTTGGTTATTTGACAGCCTCAGGGCTGCACGCTTTGTGGAATGCAACAGGAGTTATCAACGGTTTGCTATTGGTGGTAGTTGGGGTATTGTCTTACGCCTTTTTGATGGCAGCTATTCTCAAAGCTAGGGCGCTTTCACCAACGCGATCGCAAAATTTCGCTACCCGTTTTCTTGGACCTAAATAAAGCAGTGCGAGGAGATGAGAAAAATGAGGGAGAGAAGAGGGCAAATGATTTTTATGCCTTTGGATTGATGATGGTCGTTTTAAGGTTCGCTAAGGTTAAATTAAATTGGGCATTTCTCTCTGAAGAAAGATGATAAATTCTGCATTTTGAGGTATGCTACAAAATTGCCGCTTGGATCAGAGCAACTTGTCGCCTCAATGAAATCAAAGCAGAAAACAGAAAGTTGAAATTAGGCTTCATCCTGAGACTTGTTTAGCTGATTGAGGGCTTGATAAGCAACTGCTAAACTGACTTTTGCCTTTTCAACTTCTGAGAGATTTGTCCACTCACGATTTTCTACGTTTTCTACCACGGAATTTACGTTTTGCTGTTCGCCGCTTCTCATAGCGTAGGCAAAAGGACGCGCCATAACCAAAAGGTCATCTGTTTCCCAACTAGGTAAGACAGATTCAACGCACTCAACCAGTTTTTCACCCATCGATTGCCCTGAATTAAAAATTTCAGCAGCTTTTTGGGCAATAACCGTTATCCAATCTTGAGGTACACTGGCGGCAAAACCAGCTTGTAAATTTTTTTGAAGATTCGCCACTAAAGAAGATTTTGTACTACATTTGTAGTTTTTGGAATTGAAATTATTAGACCAAAGCGTGTCTAAGCGATTGTAAAAATTTTGTGAGCGTGTTGTCAGTTCTTCATCGAGGACATCCTCTAACTGGAATTGCTGTTCTAGTTGTGCAAAATAGTTTTCTGATTCTTCGTCTGCTGGATTCCAGGGATATGTACCATCCTCTGGTTCCAAGAGTGCTTCTAAAAGCTCTAAATCGACTTGAGGTGGTATGGAATGAAAAGTATCTGAACCGTTAATTTTGTTAGCCATGTGTCGCTCCTGTGGAATTATTTATCGGTATTGACAGCTACAGCTGCCAGGATCTCATTTCCGCAAAAAGAATGGAATTCTATCGAAAAGTGTTGGTTGACTTGGCTATGTTCAGGTGGTTTGAAAATCCATCTTTCCAATTCTTAAGCTCAAACATTCTCAATGATGAACTCCCAAGGTTGACTTTTTGTACTACCAAACTTTAACTGCATACCAGATTGTAAAGGGACTTCCTGACGATGGATTTGTTGCCAAGCATTAGCGAGTAAAACCCAGGTGGTACCGTAGGTGGACAAATCTTGCAGGTAATAGGTTCGGACTGGGGTAGATCCTGTCAGAGTATTGCGAGATAAGATTTCGGCATGGCGTTTGGAAACTGAAGGTTCTGGAATCACAATATCATTATCTGTCGTGCGACCGATGCGGGTAACTCCTGGTCGCAGTGACCAAGTTTTACCACCTGGTGAGAGCGATCGCAAACAAGCATGATTGAGCATTGAAGCTATGCCAGGAATCGAAGTTTCTGGTAGTTCTGTAATTCCCTCATCAAAACTCTTTATAAGTTCACCATTATAGTCTGGATGCAGGTAGAGAATTGGCAATGTCCAAGCGGGTTGATTGAACCTGTAAGTTGTCAATAGCTTTTGTCTTGCCTCAGCAACAGCTTCATCAATTGGTTTGCGCGATCGCAAAGCAGCAGCAAAAGCTTGAATAAAAGTGTGGCTTTCATGAGGTGCTATTTCATCACGCATCGCCAAAACCGCAGGCACACCTTGACGGATCAGCACTTCTGCCAAGCTGCTGTGGGGCATAGCTTGGTGTGCAATAGCAGCTGGTTGTGCCCCCCAACAAGAATTGAAAACCGCCAATTTCACACCAGTATGGGTCAACACTTGGGCTAATTCCATTCCGTTGAGGGTCATACCTGATCGCAAAAACAGTAACCCTCCGTCTGCTCCTTTCTGACCGTGACCGGCGTAAAATAAGACGTTGTATGCCTTTGTTTCTAGCTGTTGAATCAACTCCTGTGGAGTGGGTTGCAGGAGTGTTGTCACCATGCACGGTGCATAACCATTGTAACTGCTTGCTACAAGCGAGCCATTGGAAAGGGTTTGTTCTAGGATAGCTGCTTCTTCTTTAAGTTGTAGCTGCTGTTCATCTTCACCCAAAACCAGCAGTATGTTTAACGCTTGCTCTGATCGTAAATACGGTAGGGGTTCGACTTCGCTTGTCGTACGACTAAAGAGTATGTGTTGCGACAGAGAAACGGCAGATTGACCAGGTTCGCGCTGCATAATTTCCCAAGGCAGGGCAATCAGATCCGGATCACGAATTTCTAGCAGCACGCGCAAACGCGTATGTTGACCCATAGCAATCCCGCGACTGCGTTCAAAGCTATTAAGAATTTGTCCGTCAAATACCCAATTCCACAGGCTGATGCCCAAGTATTGCATCAGACGGCTGCTGTAACTGGTCGTTTGACCAGAAGTTGGGACAACAAAATCCAGAGGCAGAGGATTTGTCACTTTGGGCGTTGCTTTTGGGGAAATCTCCAAGCGGCTGTGTTCGGCAAACATTTGTTGCCACTCAAGCCAAGCTTGAGACAGATGTGGAAGCCACACGCAATCACGCAAAACATAGCCACTGGGATAGGGAGCATTCACCACCCAAATGGCGAAACTGTCAGTGCCGGTGTTGACGAGACGGGCGATCGCCAGGTTAAGGGATGGCATGGATTCGTTAATCTAAAAGGTAAAATTAAATATCAAATAACAATTTTAAAAGGCAAAAATTTTTGCCTTTTAAGTTTTTTATTTAAAGTTATCCCCTGTAATATTTCACTCTTCTACCAGTTTATCGAGTTTTTGACGCTATGCTGCTCTTCGACTAGCAGGTGTCACCTATTTTAATACCTCACTGTTTAGGCACGGCTGGCTTGGGCTCAGTTGCTGATTCTTCAGCACTTGGCAGAGAAGCATCTTGCGGCTGACATAGGCTTACCACTTCTGGTTTCGCGTTGGGGAGATTGAACGATTTAAGTTTGGAGAATAAAATTCTGACTTCGTCCCCTGGGGTGAGCAAAGGTTTTTTGGCAACAGAAGTTGATTGTGAGTTTGATGGGCTTGCTTTGGCAACAATTGAGCAGACTCGCAAATAGACCCAAGTGTCTTTGTCTGTTTTCTGCGTCTTGAGAATTTGCAAAACACTACCGTTTGGGGCAATAGCTTGAGTTGGGGACCCCGTCGTCGTCCGAATGAATTCTATTTCGCTGTTAGTCTGAATCACCCCTTTGGCATTCACACTGGAGTTGCCCGAAGTGCCTTGAGAACCACTTGTCACCGCTGGTGGTAATGGTGCGGCATCCCTAGGATTTGCTATAGGTGAAGATTGAGATATTTTCGGGATAGAGAGTAATCCCTGTCGCCACAAGTATGCTACTATACCACTTACTACAAACAGCAGCAGAATAACCATCAGCTGTAGCGGTACTTTTATACCTTTAGCGGGCTTGCTTGTTGAAAGGACGTGAGTTTTCTGATTTTGGCTGTACTCTGGCGTGAGTGACGTTCTTGGCTGGCTTGGCGCGGCTGTGGCTGCTGGTATTGTGGAGAGGTCAGCAAGCACGGTTTTGAGGCTTGACTTTGGTTCTGAGTATTTAACTTGGCAGTGTACGACAGCGATAGTGACATTATCATGTCCATTTTGATTATTCGCTATTTCCAATAATTTATTTGTTACATTTGATACATTAAGTTTTTCAGTAATAATGGGTAAAATTTCTGCTTCCCAATATTGCTCCACCCGGTCAAAGTCACTCAAACCGTCGGAACACAGCAGGAAAATGCAGTCTTCGTCGAGAATAAACCGTTGTGACGTCGGATGCAATGAATTGCTAGCACTCATGCCTAACGCCTGCACCAAGGAACCGGATGCTCCTTGTTGGACTGCATCCCGGTATGTGGCATACCCTAAGCGTACCTCACGCGAGGCAACATCATCATCTAGGGTGACTTGATAGCAGCCGTGGCGTGTAATCCAGTAAGCACGACTATCACCAACGTGAGCAATGTACATTTCGTGGGCAATGGGCAATGCCATCACTAGGGTTGTGCCCATGCGTTGACGCCCCTGTCGATGTTCGTTGTCGTTGCGCTGGCTGATTTTGTCGTTAGCAGCAGCTGCTGCGCTTTCTAAGTCCGCAAGTAGAGTTGCGGGGTCTGTGTGCTCAGAGAACGCTTTTGTCAGGTCCTGCAGCTGCTGCTCGATGGTTTCAATGGCTAAATTGGATGCAACATTGCCTCCCTCGTGTCCGCCAATGCCGTCACATACAATAGCCAGGGCTGTCGGTTGAGGAGGTTTGCTGATCACGCTGCCACTAGGCGGATAACAAGCATCTTCATTACGTTGGCGACTCGGTCCGGTATCGCTCTTGGTGGCAATTTTGATGACTGGTGTTTGGTGTTGACCTAATTGTGCCAACCCTCTATCTAGAACGGCAACGAGTTGCTCACCTGAGTGTATGTCTCCGGCAATCAGAGAACGACAAATTTCACTCAAAAATTCGGCGATCGCTCCTTTGGCATTTACCTGTAACTGCTGCCAAAATTCCCCAAGTTGAGGTAAACCAGGGGAAGTTTGATTGTCATGGCGCAATTCCACTAAACGTACTAACGGTCCTTCTACTCTGATTAACTCTGGGTTGAGTAAGCTAGAGCTTACGTCTTCACTGGAGAGAGGTTGCCACAGATGAGCTATTTGCCACAGCCAATTTAGTTGGCGCATTGATGTTGCAGAACTCCAAGCAGTGGTTAATTCACTCGCCAACTGCACTTCCAACGAAGCTGTACTTTCCAGCACAGAAAGTGGAGGTTTTTCTAAAAGTAATATTTCTTTGCCAGAACTGCCATCCGTCAGGGACACCACTCCATACACCTGCGGTACGTGCAAGCGGTAGGCAAATAGCCGCAAGTAAGGTCTGATTGCCTGTAAATGTTCTACATTTGGTGTTTGAGGTAAGAACGCAGGCTTGGTATCTAAAAGAAGCCCTTTGCTGATAACCAGATAGCGATCGGCTAATAATTCTCCAGGGTTAGCCACGCTCTGCCCGTCTGCCACACCCCAGAGGAAACGTTTGGGTAGGGGTGTGGAACATCGCAGGCAAAACTTGTGTGTCAGGGGATTTGGAGCTTGACAGAGTTCATTTGGGCAGTAGAGCGTTGGCGCATCATTTTCCATAGTCTTCGCACCGATCAGCAGATTGGCTTTGTTTTCAACAGCATTGGCAGCGGCACTGTTGACCGCTCATATCTGATATATCCAATTTTGGATCACGATTTTAACTTGCGGACGAAACTTAAGATGCTAAGAGTTTTGAAAAATTTGCTCAATGATCAAGGAGGGAGATTTTCCAGTTGGTACGCAACGCGACCCACTAGATGTACTCACACATACTTCCCGCTTGAGCAGGCATCAAGCCGCTTCCACTGTCCTCTTATCAATATGGCACGCACTAAAGCACAAAGATGAGAAGGCATTGTTAAGTAACGCATACAGTTCTCCGGTTATTGCAGCTCTGTCTTAAGAGAACAGATATTAAAACAAGATCGCACTTCACCAAAAATTCACACCTCTACTTAAAATCCCAGATAACTTTGTGAAAGCTTCATCACCTCCCTTGCTCAAAGCTTGCCTGATCAGAAACTGTCTTTTCAATCACAAGTTTTTTCCTTTGCTTTTATTTTTCTTGTCATGTATCTCCAGATAGGGCGCTCAGTGTGAACTAACTTTACCCTACACTTTACACTCTTGGGAAAACAAATTATTCCATCAGAAAGATGAGATAAGTTTGGTTTTTCCCTAGTTTATATGTATGTGGGAATCAATCAAGCTTTAGTTAAGACCCAAAGCAAGTTATAGCTGGCGCTTGCTCGTTGCTATTCAGTCTTAACGATGAACCTTATTTTAGCTTATTGATAACATCCCCACTTCAAACAGCATTTAGCACACTTAATTATTGGTGAGACAATAATGGAAGATAACAAACAAAAAGATATTCATCGTGCAGTTAACCCTGGTGATGTCATTTCTGAAGAACCACAAGCAGTTGAAGAAAAGGCACAACAAGTTGCCGTTGATTCTCCAGATATCACGGGTGATCATATTGAAGTTCCGACTTATTTTGTCGTTGACGAACCGGATGGCGAACAAAAGGCTCTACATCATGTGAAAGATGCAGAAGAAATTTCTGATGTGATTCGACAAGCACGAGTTGACGAAGAAGGAAATAGGGTTTGGTGGTAGATATTTAGCGGTCAGCAGTCAGTCATTAGCTTTTATAATTAGCTTTCAGCTAGATAACTGCTGACCGTTTTCTATTGAGTCAATTTATCAGGTTTCTCTCGTTTAATGGTTATGAATTGTGTATGACAAAACACTCCACGAGTACTACTAACAAAATCTGCATCATTGTTGTTAATGAATAGCAGTCTTCTGGTATTTATCTGTAATAGTTATAAATTTTATAGACAAATATTACATTTAGTGACCGCCGCTGTTTTTTGAACTCATCCGTGGGCATAAGTATGGCGGATGTGCGGATTGATAGTTGACTAAAATTTCTGTTAAGGTTTAATGGTCAATAATCCACAAAGTTGGGGCGTTTTTCATCTGACTTCGATTTTTAAGTTCACAAAATTTAACTAAATTTATATCTTGGACCTCCTCGCTTGCATAATTTGGGAGTTGGGTGCATCGCGATCAGTAAACCAATGCCAAGCAATTTCAAAACAGGAGTAAGAAAATCCAGAAGTTTACCCTTTTATTCCATATGAAAGCAAAAATGGACTAAAAAGGTATTGGTACTCAAGACAGCAGGTCCTTTCGAGTTCGGCAGCGTCGGACTGATTGACGATAACTAGCAAAAGCCAGGCTGCAGTAACAGCAGGCCAGCCAGTCATTTTCAGAGTTTAAGCATTGAAATTGACAATTTAGACAAAGAAAGAAGAAACAAGAGAGAAGATAGAACAATTTCTTCATTCTTCACTCTTGAACGCCAGTCGCCTAGAGAGGGAAAGCCCTTCTCAGTAGCAGAGACGCTACGCGTGCCTTCACCCGGTGGGAGCTTACGCGCCGAGAGTGCCTGCGCTTTGCGCTTACGGGTATCTCCTCCTGCTGCGCTGGACTCACCGTCATTCGCGCTGGCGCATCTTCATTCTTTACTCATAATTCCATAAGTCTCTTGATTTTCGTCGGATGCAACTTGAGGAAGTCCCATGCTGTAGTTGGTGACGCGTGCGGAGAGATTATAGCTGATTTCGCCTTTGTGCAGGAGTCCTCGCACAAAATGCTCCAACTCAGAGCCAATGCGGCGTAAGTTATAATCGGTCAGATCTGCGCCACTATATGCTTCTACCTGTTCATCAAACTTGTGATAAACCTTTTGCAGAGCATCTTCATCCCAGTTGAATTCGTTGTCTGGGTCAATATCCAAGGTTAAAACTTGACTACTGGGAACTAGCTCTCCATCCCGGTCTATTTCAGCGGCAAAAATCCGTATATGCCGGGTTGTGGATTTGAGCAGCATCGGGTTGTCCATAGGCGGTTCGATAAATGGGTTAATCGCGCTCTCAATTATTGTAAACCCAATCCCTAACGAGAAGGAATCATGCCTGTCTGACGAGCATAGGCAAAAATGCCACCTGCATCAATCACCGGTCCAACTTCTCCTAAAGGTTTGAGGTTATATATCTGACCAAGAGTGTGGTTCATCAATTGATTGCTTGCAAAATCTATTGACACCTCTTGACCAGTTTCAAAATGGTCACAGAACCTTTCGACTGACTCCCAAGGATAAAGTTCTCCTGTGGCAGCGCAATTGCGGAAGAAGATGCGAGCATAGGACTGGGCAACGACTGCTTTAACACCCGACGCACCCAAGGCTATGGGGGCATGTTCGCGTGAGGAACCGCAGCCAAAGTTTTCTCCTGCCACAATGATAGGGTAGGCTGTTTTCATTTCCCCAGAGACTATAAATTTGCCGTAGCGGTCGGGTAAACCAGCTAAAGCATAACTTCCAAGCTTTTCGTACTCATCCGCTTTGGAAGGAACCAAGGTGAGATATTCGGCTGGAATGATTTGATCTGTGTCTATATTGTCATCGAGAACAAAAATCTTACCCCTAATTACTTTGGTCATTGAGGTCTCCTGCCTTTTTAAATGAATAAATTGTACATTTAGTAATTTTACGGAATTGTGGTACACCAATGTCTGGCTATCATTAGATAGAAAATCTTCAGCGGATTTACTTACGTACTACCACCAGTTTTTTAGTAAAAAGTCAAACTGTTATTGACGTTTAGATAAAGTTGATGTAAAAAGCTTTAAAAAGCTCGAACAACTTCTTACAGAAACTTTATTCTATGGAATCTTAAAAACTGAATAATAGTTATGGTTTACTTGAACCAGACCTATTGCACTAAACCAACAGAAGGTAGACGATAAAGCCAAGCATGAAAAGACACCGGAGAGTGAAATGCAATTAAATTGATTGTTGACAAACAGGAATTGTTAATTCAAAAACTGTGAGAGTCAAAAAGATATAACGAATTCTTGCTTGAAAGATAGTTCCTCAACCAAATTACCACCTAGTACAAGGAAGCCAAAAAACTATGAACTTTGAAGCATTACCACGGCAGGTGAATAGTGTCGATGTCGGTGTTTATGAGTGCGAAATACATCTAAAATTCCGATTGATAGAGGAAAAAAGTCTGTTGAGCGATCGCGACCAACTTTTGCAGGTACTGCTAGACGCTTTAACCGAGGGGTCTGACGACTTTTTAGAGACTTTACAAGCAACTGTTAAGGCGCAAGAAGTTTCTGAGTTAAAAGCATCACCGCAAATGAGACGTCAGCTTATGCGCTTACGCAACTCGCAAGAAGTTAGTCAATAGTTAAAATTGTTGTCACTCTAGCAGTGGCAAAGACTGTGTCGAGCATAGAGTATCAGATTTAGTGTTCGTTTGCCGATTTGGTGATTTGTTCTAATAATGACTTGGCTTGCTTAACTAACGCCCACGAACTATAGCCGTGGGGCTTGCATTAGTCCTTACCCTTACCCTTAGCATTACCCAAACAAATGGGTGCCTACTAAATGTTGCATTTATGCCTTGCTTCTAAGCGGCGTTTATTGACAGTCAAACAAAAATCTAGATAAATGCTGTGTTTAACTGGTTAATACACTCATCTAGAAATAAAATTTTATTACCAAAACAGTTTTCCAGGGTGAATTTGTTAGGTAACAAACTTTGTTTACTGTATCAAAAGTCATTTCCGATTGATTGAGGAAATCGAAGAATTCCCGTTTCTCCCTGTAGTACGTTGACTACTGTGAACAAAAATAACTGAAATGTTAGGCAAAATATTATCTATAGACTTCACCAGAAAATTTTGAGCGATGATTGCTCTATCGACATTATTTATTCCTCCTCAAATTGAAGGAGCTTGAATAAGACCGAAATTTTTTTGCTAGACTTGGATGTATACTGGGACGAGGCTGAGTAAGTTCAAGAAAACCACAGAGCGTCAGCGTAGACAGTAAATTTTGCGATTTTTCAATTAGTTAAGTTATGATTAGCTAGCCCGGAAGTTACTCCCGTAGACACGTTGCACTCCCTTTGCCAGGGTAGCAGTGGGAAAAACTAGACATCAAAGTCGTTATAGGTAATCTGAGATTTTAAACAAGAAAATAGAAAGGCACAAGGCACAAGCAAAGCCATGATTCACTTGTGCCTTCTTTGTTCATAACTACTTTGCTAGACCGTGTTCTAAAGCAAAGCGAACTAACTCTGTACGGCTATTGGTACCAGTTTTACTGAACAAACGGCTGACATATTTCTCTACATTACGAACGCTTGTCTCTAAACGACGAGCGATTTCTTTATTCATCAACCCCTCAGCCACCAAGTTTAAAACACTTTGTTCTCTGGGCGTCAAGTCAATCGCAAACGGCGCTGGAGATTGATTTATTGCATTTTTTTGAGTTAACAAAGCTTTAATTTGGGCAATCTGATTCGCGAGTTCAGTAATATCTGGCGCTTCACCTTCTTGAGTTAGCGCTGGAGTCCTAGCGGCGCGGCGTTCGAGTAAATTTTCCACAACTGCTACCAGTTCGTCTGGATCGAAGGGCTTGGGTATATAGGCATCAACACCAGCTTGATAACCTTGGATGCGATCAGTCGTCATGCCCTTCGCAGTGAGAAATATCACTGGTAGCGACCGGAAGCGGGGGTCGTCTCGCAGTTGCTTGAGGAACTGGTAGCCATCCACCTGTGGCATCATAATATCAGAAATTACTAAGTCTGGTGTGTTTTGCTGCACCAACTCCCACCCCTCTCGGGCGTTACTGGCAACTTGAACGCTAAAACCGCTTTCTTGCAAATAGTCTTTTACAGCTTCACGCAATCCCGGCTCATCATCTACCAGTAACAATTGTGCTGCCATTTACCGTTTCCTTTGCGCTACTTTTTCTCCAATTTAGCGAACTTGAGTGACACTCAGCACAGCCACTCAATTATTTTGGCGTTCTCTGGCAATTTGGCTTCGCGTTGCCCAGCAGTACGCGCCCGAGCATTGTACAATCCGATAGGGGTACTCACTAAATCTACAAGACTCGCTTTACCTGCTAATGCTTTGACACTGTCCCTTGGCAATTCCTTCAACACCCAACGTCCTAAGCGGTAGAAGCATTCGGTGAGTGTGGTGTCGCGCATCAAATCCACACCGTGGAGTTCATGCAAATAGCGATTTGAGCGCCCGTAGCGCCGCCATTGACTTTCTAGTTCCTTAAGTGTGGCGCGGTGGCGGTGCTTGACCACTGCATTAGGAGCAAATTCCAAACGTCCCATGTTTTGCCGCAAAATTCGCCAACATATATCAGCATCCCCACCGCTAGTTAGATAAGGACGAAACAAACCTGCTTGTTCCAAAGCTTGCCGTCGTATAGCTAAATTCGCTGTTTGACCGTATGAACAGAAAGGATGGGCAAGAGTATGTTTTTGCGACAGGGTGTCTTGACGGTCTGCGTGTTGTTCGAGCAGTGTGCTTCCCGGTAGCGCCACAATCTCACCGGCAACAATCACCACATCTTGGTTGACAAAAGGACTAATTAATGCATCTAACCATTCGGGTTGTGGACGACAATCTGCATCGGTAAAGGCAAGTATCTCACCAGTTGCGGCACGAATGCCAGCGTTACGGGCGGCATAGGAGCTTTGGATTTGGTTTTCGCTCTGGGGACGAATTGTGATTTCGCTATTTTCCGCACCTTGTTGGAGTAAGGCAAAAGTGCGATCGCCACTATTATTGTCCACCAGCAAATACTCTACCTGGTGTTTTGGGTAAGTTTGAGCGGATAGACAAGAGATTAACTCTGGTAAATCTGCCTCACCGTTATAAATAGGGACAACCACCGATACCTTTGGTAAGAAGGTGTTGGCGGTGGCTGTCTTAATTGATTCATTACTCATATGTTTAAGATTTTGAATTAGGGATACATGAATAAAAATTATGAATTATGAATTTTTTCATGATTCAGCATTCATAATTAATAATTCCTACTTTCTGTCCAGTATTCCCAATCCAAAATCTGGAAGCTCAGCTAAAATTTTAAATCTTAAAATTTTAAATTTACCGAGCTATTGCTCATCGGTTGTTGCAACGGTCGATTTTGCTGAGTGGGTTGAGCAAAGTTGTTGCTAGATAGAACTGCTAGCGCGCGTGCGTATTGAGGGTCATTCTGAGTTCCCAGCAAATTTGGATTTGCTGCGAGTTGACGCTGTTGTGCCTGTGTCAGTTCTAATTTTATATCTGGCGCAATTCCTTTGTGATTGATATCTGTTCCCTTGGGAGTGTAGTAATGGGCAATGGTGATCGCCACTCCAGAACCATCTGGCAGTTCATGAACTGACTGTACTAAAGCTTTGCCAAAGGTTTGACCGCCAACAACGACTGCTCGGTTATTATCCTTGAGTGCGCCTGTGAGGATTTCGCTAGCACTTGCTGAATTGTTATCTACTAGTATCGCCAAGGGGCGTTTTGTAAGGGCAGTGCGATTTGCCTTACTTTCTTCACTTCCTCCCTTACGATCCACTGTCTTGACAATTGCACCGTTATCCATCCACATCCGGGCAATTTCAATGCTCGACTGCAACAAACCGCCTGGGTTGCTACGCAGATCCAAGACATAGCCATCGACTTGCTTGGCATTCAAATCGCTGATAGCTCGTCGCATTTGAGTTGCAGCATGGGCACTGAACTCACGCAAGCGGATATAACCAATACGGCGATCGCCTTCTTGCTTCAAGCTGTAACGCACTGTCGGCACTTCAATACTTGCCCGTGTCAGATTCACATCAAAAGCGCTCTGTCCATCCCTTCCTAGCCGCAAAGTCAACTTACTACCTGCTTTGCCGCGAATCAGCTTTGAGGCATCTTCCACTTTCATCTGGCTCGTGGGTTTGCCGTTAATTGCCAAAATAATATCCCCAGCTTTAATACCTGCTTTGAGTGCAGGGGAATTTTCTATAGCTTCGATAATGGTGAGCTTTTTAGTTTGCTCGTTCAATTCCATCCGAATGCCAATTCCTGTAACTTCACCAGATGTTTGGTTGGTTAGAGCCTCAAACTGTTTGGGATCCATAAACCGAGTGTAAGGATCTCCCAACTTTTCTAAGGCTTGGCGGATAGCAGTGTATGCTTCTTCACGCGAAGTGTAGTCTTTAGTAAGCAGAGTCTGCCTCACTGCTAGCCAATTTTGTTTGTTAAATGAGCCATCTACATATTCACGATTCACTAGTTGCCAGACTTGGTCAAGTGTTGCTTTCGGGCTATCTTGCAGAGCTGCACGCACAGAGCGACACCAAACTGGACCAAGAGCGGACAATGTAGCGGTTGAGGCGATTGCTCCGCTAAGAAAGGCTACTTGGAGCGGCGAGTAACGTTTCGCAGATCGATTCATGTATATTAGCTGGAATAATAGTGTTATTGACAGTGTAGCAATCTGGCTTTCCAGGAATTTATAGGTTTTTCTTCTCAACTAGAATTTTTTCATCATTTTTCCTTGATGTTTCTTGAAAATACTGCATACTGCGAGAGGCAGCTTTTTAACTCTAGCTTACTTCTCCCGCAAGCTTACTGCCACCTTGTGGCGCTTTCATCAGTGCCATGTAAGTATTCAATATTACTTTATAAAATAGCACTTAGCTGGCTCAACTAGTGTTGCCAACTTTCGGAAAAAAAGCTTGTATTGACTACCTTATGAAACCTAAACTCACAAACACTCAACCCAGTTCAGTGTCAAAGCAATTGCGGAGAAAGTGGCAATTTTTACAAAGATTAACTTTTGGGCTGTGTTTTGTGGTAGTTGTCTGCCTGATTGTTAACACTATAACCATTATTTCTGCATCTTCCAAACAGATAGATGCCTTTTTTGTGCTTGGTGGCAGCATTAGTCGGGAAATTTATGTTGCCGAGTTGGCAAAACAATACCCGCAGACGCCTATCTTAATTTCTCGAGGTTCTCCCGACCCCTGTATTTGGCTGATTTTTCAACGGCAAGCGCTCCAGAGAATGCAAAATGTTTGGTTGGAAAAGTGCGCGGATTCTACTTTTGGTAATTTTTACTACAGTATTCCTATCCTCCGCCGTTGGGGAGTACACAAGGTGAAGCTGATAACTTCCCTAACACACTTACCGCGAGCTAAATGGATGGCACAAATTCTTTTTGGTGTTCATGGTATTTGGGTGGAAACAGACATTGTTCAAGAGCAAGGTGTTCCAGGTAATCAGGAGTCTTGGCTGAAAACAGGATTAGATGTCACGCGTAGTTTGTTATGGGCAGGGTTAAGTCCGATTATTCAGCCAAAATGCGCCTATGTTATGAGATTGACAGAGGTGAATATGGACTTTTGGCAGAATCGGCGTTTCAAATGCGAACGGCAAGGGAATTTCAGTATCCGTTAGGATACGCTCACTTCTTAGTCGTTATGTCGCTGAGGACAATTTCAATTCAATAAAGTAATCAGGAATGCCACTGGTATGGTTTAAGAGTTGGCGAATGGTGATGTCTTTCCGATTGGCAATGTTAGTGACAACTGAAGCGGGAAGCCATTTATCCAACGTATCTTCTAGACTTAACTTGCTTTCATCAACAAGACTTAGCACCGTTGTTGCTGTAAACATCTTGCTAACACTGGCTAATGTTAAAGCGATGCTCCCAAAGGGACCCGCGCCTTGCGCGATCTTCTGCACGCATTGCCGTTTGATTTTTCAGGTTAGAGAAACCGCTTGCACCGAACTATGTTCCTTGAGGTGTGAGAATTGCTAATGATTTCAGAATACAAGGTGCAACAATCCTGTGAAAAACGTCAAACTTTTGGATAACCATTTAGTCCTGGCATGACTATATCAATTAACTCATCAACAAAATCTTCAGTTAACGGTGCATGTTTCAACAGCAGACGATAAAACAGGGGACTGTAAAGCGCGTCAATGACTGCTTCAATATCAATATCAGAGCGTAGTTCCCCACGTTCTATACCTTTTTTAATCACCTGACTACAATCAAATCGACGTGGTGATAACCAATTAGCTTGGAACGCCGAAATGATTTCCGGGTCGGTTTGTCCTCCACCAATCAGCGTTGCAATAACTTGTCCTCGTGGAGTGTTGAGGATTTTGACTAACTTGTGCATTTGCTGCAGTATATCCTCCTTTACCGAACCCGTATCGGGAAAAGAGAGTTCTGAATTAGTTGCAGCCAAAAAAGCGTCCATAACAAGACGCGCCTTGCTTGACCACCGTCGATAAATGGTTGGTTTACCCACAAGAGCACGCGCTGCAACCCCTTCAATCGTTAACTGAGTATACCCCACTTCCATCAACAGTTCATAAGCGGCGTGCAATATACTTTGATGTGCTTCGTCAGAGCGCGGTCGTCCTCTACCTCGCGAGTGAACTTTTGTTGTTGTTTTTCCTACTACCTTTTGCATAGCTCTCTCTCCCTCTAGTTTTAATTACGCAACGTAACGTTAATACAATAATAACGAAAAAACCCAGAAAGTGTTAGCAGTTCTAGGTTTGACCTTGGTAAGTCACTACAAAATTTCTTTTCCCCCTACTTGACACGCCTGATTATTTCGCCTAAATTTAATTACGTAACGTAACGTTAAATATAAAAAGTATTTAGAGGGGGTGAGAGGTCATGCTTCACAGTCAAAAAAGATTGCGCTGGGTAAATCGCTTGATGTACATACTGAAAAAGCACCGTGTGGTCAAAACACATAAATATGCACGGCTGAGTGGGCAAAACAAACCACCTCGTTACAAAGTATTTTTACTGACTTGGTTGGCAATTTATCCTCTAATTACAGGTATCTTTCTTTTGTTTGGTAAACAACTGAGTCTTCTGCCGGTACCGATACGGACACTGTTGCTCACAGGGGTACTGGTTTATTTGATGACTTATATTGTGATGCCTTGGTTGATGGCAGCATTTCACAATTGGCTTTATCCAAATAATAAATAGCAATAATCAGGCGATTTTAGTAGCAAAGGAGAGTAAATATGGAAATTCTGCATCAAGACATTGCAAGCATAAAAAAAGAAATTAATGAATTTATTCACAGTTGGGGCGAAGCATGGAGTCCACGAGAAAAAGCGCCAGAATTTCAACGCGAAAGATTCACCCCGTTTTATCTCCAAACCGACGAACTGCTTGCATTTGACTTTACCGATGCCCAATCGCGTACAGTTTTCAAAGGTGCAAAAATCCACGCTGACACTTGGGAATCATTTGTTCGCAATTTTCAATACTGGACTTTTACTCCAGTACCGGAAAGTATTCAGGTGTACCCACATACAGATAATGCTGCAGTGACGCTCTATGTCGATAATTACGGCAAGACAAATAATGGAAAAGATGGAAAAGAATTTAGGGCACGTGCTCACGCGACATTACTGTTAGAAAAACACAATGGCAGGTGGGTGATTGTGCATGAAAACATTTGGGGACCAGTAAACGAATAATACTCAAGTTTTGCAAGGAGGTTGTTATGTCAGGACTTGATATTTATAGCCGCAATGGTCTGGCTTCTATGCGTATAGACCATATCATGTTAAGTGTGCCTAATTATGAAGAAACGGTGCAATGGTATCAACAAAAGCTTGATGCAACTGTTGAAAAAGAATGGACTGTAGACCAACTACCAGATTTAAAATTAGCTTATCTTAACGTCTACGGATTCCGAATTGAGATAGTTGGAAGTACTCAATCACGTTGTGGAATGCCTAATCCTTCAAACTTTGAAGAAGCTCTACGCACAACAGGTATCGGTCATTTTTGTTTTCGTGTTGATGATGTAGATGCTGCACTTAGCGAATTAAAACAACGTGGTGTGCAGACATTTGTGGAAGGTGCAGATTATCCAAACGTTTGTGTCAGAATTGGTTTCATCAAAGACAACAACGGGAATGTTATCGAGTTTTCAGGACCATTGAAATTTATTGAACCAAAAACGTACTAGTGCCATTGTGCCTATATTTTCATTAGCTTCATGAATTGCAAAGATGGTTAAAAATCTCTTCCATCCGGTGTCAGTAACTTTAGCGATCGCCCTTAAGGGCAGTGCGCTGTGCGGATTGGCTTTGCCACTGCCCCGAATCGCAACCGCTGCTGGTCTAACGTTATTGAATTTTCTGGTCCTATCAAAAAATCTTAATTCGTAGTCAGCCGTCTACAGCAACCAAACAATAACATTGATTAACATAAACAGGGGTAAAAGATTATGACGGAGAATACTGTAAAAATTAATGCACCAATTGGTTCTTTTCAAATTGGAGACGAGTTAAGGGTTAATCGTCTCGGTTACGGTGCGATGCGACTGACGGGACAGCCTGGAAATTTTGGTCCTTATTCGGATTGGGAAGGCGGTCAAAAACTCCTGCGTCGTGCGGTGGAACTGGGTATTAATTTTATCGATACAGCCGAAGCTTACGGACCTGGTTTTAATGAAGAATTAATTGCTTCTGCACTGCATCCCTACCCAGAAGGTGTAGTCATTGCCACTAAAGGTGGTATCAACAAACCTGCGCCAGATGACATTCGCGCGGATGGAAGACCAGAAAATTTGCGGCGGGGTTGTGAAGCCAGCTTGCAAAGGCTTAAGTTAGAACAAATAGACTTATATCAACTGCATCGTCCTGACCCTAAAGTCCCTTTTACGGAATCAGTAGGAATGCTAGCGACCTTGAAGTCAGAAGGTAAAATTCGTCATGTAGGACTATCCAACGTTACGATTGAGCAAATTGAGGAAGCGCGGCGGATAGTTCCTATTGCTTCTGTACAAAACCGCTTTGGGATCAGCGAACGTAACAATGAAGATGTTTTGGATTACTGCACCAAACACGGGATTGCATTCATCCCCTATGGTTCACTTGGCGCACATCCCCTCAAGCAAGGCGCACCATTAGCAAATGCACAAGGGATTTTGGCTGTAATTGCCAATCGTCATGGTGTGAAACCAAATCAAATTGCTTTGGCGTGGTTATTACATCGTGCGCCCAATATCATTTTGATACCAGGAACGACAACAATTGCTCATTTGGAAGAAAATATTGCGGCGGCTTCTATCAAGCTAACTACAGACGAAATCTCAGCTTTAAATCAGATGCAAATAGTTTGAATTTATAAACAATGATTTTGGCGGAGAAAGAATCAAAATGAAAAACACTTGGAAAATGCGTTTTGCACCACACATTGGACTCAGCCAACCCCAGGGTGATGGTATGTTTAAAAATCTCGCTGGAGATGACCCCATCGACCAAATTAAATTTATTGCTGACCAAGGATTTGCTGGAATTGAAGATAATTTTCTTAAGCTGCGTCCCTTGAACTCTGTTCAGCAAGCTTATTGGAGATTAGCTGGGCATATGACGATCGCTCCTTAAGCGGACGCTTGCGCCATTGCCTCAATTGTAGATAAAGGTACATCGGCGAAATACTGTTGCTGAAATTGTTCTTCCCGAACAGCAGCTAAAAATTTTTCCACAGCAGCTTCCGCCATTGGTTCAATAATCGAATCCTGAGTGAAAACCAACATACGGTCTTGGCGTGTGATTTTGAAACCCAAATATTTTAAACCTCTTAACCCTAAAAGTAAGGCATGGTCACCTATACCCAATTTTTCCAATAACTGGACGCGGGTAACTGATTGATTTGTACGACTGAGATATTTGGCAATTCCCACAAGAGTAAGCCAGATTTCTTCTGGTGGTTTAAGGTCGGGTTTACACCAAGCCAGCGCCAGGGGTTGTTGGTTGTGAAGCGATCGCCTAAACCAAGCGCGTAAATCGTCCCAACTGGTTGGACAATCTTTAATGACAAGTGCTAAGTCCTGAGTACTAAGTGCTGAGTCTTTTTCTAATAATGGGTTGCGCCAGTCTAGTATAAGTGCTGATTGGTGATTGTTAATTGCTGATTGCTGACGCGAACGGACAGCTATCAGTCGGATTTCATAGCGTTTTTTGAAGGTGTTGTAGTCCAGTTCAGCAATACAATCACATCTTCCTAAAGGTAATTCATCCTTATAATGTCCCCACCACACGCCAGGAAAAGGGCTTCTCGTCGAATCATCCCGAATGTCAAACTCAGCTTTTATGTACTGTACCTTTTTCCCCTGCGAATCTTGTTGATTGCGATGCCAAGCATTTTCAAACCAGCAGTTTTCAATCAGCAGTTTCGGAACTGGGTTTCCCATTCCACAAGGTTCTAGTAGTTTCAGTTCCAAAAATAACTCTTTGCCCAAGTCTGCGACTGTGACAGCCAAGTCTGCTTGCACAGTTGGTGTCAGGGTTGCACCTCCCAAAGATTGGCGCAACCTTTGGTTAATCGCCTCTGTAAATAAAGGTATATTCTCTACTGGGAGACTTAACCCTGCTGCATAGGGATGTCCACCAAAGCGATGTAACAAATGTGCCTGGTCTTTTACCAATTGATATAAATCCACCGAATTCACCGAACGCGCGGAACCACGCGCAAGAAGAGGAGAAGGATTGCTCCCCTGTTCCCCGACTCCCTCCGTACTCAACAAAATCGTCGGGCGTCCTGTCTCCTGCGCGACTTGTCCTGCAACTAACCCCAGGACGCCAACAGCCCATTGAGGGTCTTCCAGAACGATGACGCTAGTCGTTGATAAGTCCATTTTCGAGAGCTTTTGCGCGACTTGCTGAGCAACATCTTTTTGTAAAGATTTGCGACGGGTGTTCGCTAATTCTGTGACTTCTGCAAGTTCCTTGACACGCTTTTGGTCGCGGCTTGTCAATAATTCCACGCAAAAAGAAGCATCGCCTTGAATGCGGCTGACAGCGTTAATTCGCGGACCCAAACCGAAGGAAATATCTGTGGGGCGATCGCCACTTTTCTGGCACAATTCCAACAATCGCCCGACGCCTGGACGCCGTCTTTCTCCTGGTGGTTTTTTAAAATCCTCTTGCAGTCGCCCAATTCCCAATTGTGCCAAGTAGCGACAATCTCCACTCAACTGCACCAAGTCAGCAATTAGCCCAACCGCCACTAAATCCAATAAATCCTGTAGCGGTTGTTGCGGGATATTTGGCATTTGATAAAAAGCTTCCACCAACTTGTAAGCCACCGCCACTCCGGAAAGATGAAATAGCTGATGTGTCTGTGGCAAATAGCGGGGGTTAATAATTGCCGTAACTGGTGGACGTTCCGGAGGTAAAGTGTGGTGGTCTGTAACTATAACGTCTATACCTAGCTGCTTAGCATAAATAATTTCACTAATATTTGTACTGCCAGTGTCACAGGTCACAATTAACTGAAAACCTTGTTTTGCCAGCTTCTCAATTCCTTGGCAGTTCAGCCCGTGGGATTCTGTTAGTCGATTGGGAATGTAGTAAATTAGGTGCGTGTTTTGGGCAAAGAATTGTCCCAAGCCATCCCACAGGACAGCAGTAGAAGTGATACCATCAGCGTCAAAGTCCCCCCAAATGGCAACTTTTTCACCAGCATCTCGTGCTTGTTGCAAGCGTTCCACCGCCAGATGCATTTCTTGCCCAAACTCAAACGGACTTGCGGGTTGATAAGTTTTTGTATTGACAAAAGCTGCTAATTGTGTATTTTCTCGTATTCCTCGTTGCCATAACAACTGCGCTGCAAAATGTCCATTTGATGTGGGTGCATATTGCTTCACAGCTTGGATGAACGATTCTGGCGGTTGTTCAGTTGTCGCGAGAGCCCACTGTTGTTCTGACATATGGAGATTAAGATATCTATGAACAAAAACCGAGTTCTGAGAAATAAAACCACAGATGGACACAGATGGACACAGATGAATACAAATGATTTATCTGCGTGCATCTGCGTACCCTACGGGAAGCCATCCTCCGGCGTCTACATCAGCGGTTCCAAATACTAAATCATGATTTTGGCAGTAAATGAATTAAACCGGCGCTTGTTCTTCTGAGGAGTGATCACTCACCAAAGTATTCAGGGCGACTTCACTAGCCACTCCATCAGACTTGCGTGTTCCCCGTATAGCAGGACGAGAACGCTTGTAACCCGCCCTTTCAGCTTTTTGGTGTTCGTATTCAATCAGTCTGCCATAGTAGTCGTGCCTGCTTAAATTCATCGACAAGAAAACATGCTGGCGAACATTACCAAAACCCTTACGGTTGAAAAACTTCACGGCGGGAACATTTGCTGGATCTGTGTCTACCAGCATGAAACGCGCCCCATCTTCAATCATGCGTGCAATAGCTTTATCAACAAGCTTGTCTCCCACACCGCAACGCTGAAATTTAGGGCTGACTCCTAACCAGAGGATGTATCCGTAAGTCCAGGTTGCTTTGGTAATAATAGTTCCTAAAATGAATCCTGCTAGTTGCTCATCAACTTCTGCAACAAGACAGTATTCTGGATCGGTGTTGTAAAGCCCTATCACCTCCCACTCGTCCCAGCAACGATATAAATAGGGATATAAATCGCTGGTAAATAACTCTTCCCCCAAGTGATAGACAGGGGCTATGTCATCTATTCCTAACTCGCGGACATAAACCGCTTCAGTATCATCAAATTGCATAAAATTATAAACAAGAAGTTATCTGTAATTTACAGCGTGACTTCTTGAATGCTAGCTAGATTCAGTAGGTTCGTGTCTACCGTCGTCGGAGACTTGGCGGCAGATATCTGTTGCGAAGTGGCTTGGGAACGGTTGCACCGCCTTGTATATTGACAGTAATCGCAGGCTTTGCTACCTTCTGGCTCTTGCGGAAAAGGCTTTCCCTGGTAATAACATTGCAGCCAATGTGTTAATTGACTCAGGAGTTGATTCAGTCTCTTTGCTGTTTGTTGGTGCTTAAGAGTGTTGTAACTAAATTTAATACTTTGCGGTTTGCCTTCGGATTGGACAAACCAGTAAGTCATAGAAATATTTTCTGGTAGATAATCGCTGGTTTCAGCTAATACATACAAGTAAAGACGTGTTTGCCAGTTTTGTTCCAACTTGCGTTTATTGGGCGGTTTGGGATAAGTTTTCCAGTCAAGAATTTGTGCTTGCTGGTTATCTGCAATCAATAAATCATAGATAACTGCGAGTAAATAGTCTTGAACTTGCAGAGTGCGGTAGTGTTCGCTTTCACGGAATATTTGGCTACCAGGTGCAGGTATTAAAATTTCTGGTGCTGCATTGGCGAAGGCTGTCATCCAGCTTTGCAGTTGGCTATCCTCTTGTAGGAAAGTATCAATGGGTAAACCCATTTCTCGCTGCTGCATCAGCAGGTGAAAGCGGCTTCCTAAAGTCTGCCGTTCCTCATGTTCTGGATCTGCGGGAGAATGGAGTTGTTCTAGGTAGGTGTGTTGAAATTGACGCGGACAACGTTCTAATAGGTTGAGTTGTCCTTGCGAAAGTCGCAAGAGTTGAGTTTGAGTTGATTGCATACTTATATTTTAGAGGCGATACAGCCCTAACGACTGAAGTCGCGCCTATACAAACGAAGCTCGTCTACGCGGGCTAGAGGAGCGTCGGCCCCTTGACTCAAGATAAGCAAGGGGCGATCGCTTTTGTCTTACTTATACCGTTTCTTTGTGAGGCTGCGCCAAACTCTATTTTGGAAGAAAGCTTGCAACATAGCTTGAAGGCAAGTTTTGGTTTGGCGCATCTTCATATCGAATTGGTGTGAGAGGCGCTAGAGTGTCTTCTAGCACTGGAGGTTTTATTAGAGACGAATAGTTTCGTAAGAAGTAATCGGTATTATGCGAGATGTACTTTCAGAACTCTCCATTGGGTCAAATTCACTTAACCCAAACGATAATCCCGTCAACTCCTCGATCTCCTGAATTGCTACTTGGTAAGTTCTGACTCGCCTGTCATCAGAAAACACTTCCTTTGGAAAATCTCGAATAAGTTCTTCCTGGCTGAGCAGATAAGCTGTGGCGGAAAGTTCACTCTTTTTGACCATGACTAAAACTTTCCAAAACTGACGTGGTAATTTCACTCCACGATGCTTCCTGTCATCATCGCGGAAGACAGGACCCGTGAACACGGACACACGAAACTTTTCTGCGATCGCATTGTCTAGGATGTAGTTCTCCAGTCCTAGCCAGGTCACTTCATTCTGGTTAAAATCTTTGTGCTGTGGACTACAGTTTGTGTAGTGGAATGTATCACTATTAGCAGCTTCGGCGACAGAACCCCAAACAGGATCTAAACGGCGCACTAGATGTCCGCGATCAAGGTCGTTATTTTTATAAAGTGAGTTGTCGGTTTGTTCGTCTTCCCCAATTCTAGGGTCAGCAATCCAATTGTCGTCGCGACGAATACTCCGATCTATTTTCGTTCCATCAAGATTAACAGCAGTGTAAAACGCCATCTTCCGCACCTTGTTCATCACGATGCTGAAGTGGTGATACGGCAACAGGTATTCATCCATTCCTCGCCCTGCGATGCGATTGATGGCACAATCACGTTTCATCTCATCTGTCAATTCCGGCAGGGAAACGCGCTTACCGTTGCTTCCTAGAAAGTCCGGATCGTAGCCTTTGCGATCGCTGTAGTTCGTAACTCGCTGACGTTCATTGGCGTCGAATTGTTCACCAAAATCTTTGTCTGGGGCTACTGCTGGCGCTTCACCAACTCCACCAAGCTGAATAGTGATAGTCAGTGGGACGTTCAAACGAATTGCTCCCGTATCAGCAGCAACCTCGACCTCTATTTGGTCCGGACTAGGGGTTTGCCTTAGAAGCGAGTTCTTGGCAGACTTGCCGTAAGTCGGCTGACTGCTACTTGGATTAGCTCTTTTACGGTAGGATAAATTATTGCCTGTTAGATCAATAATATCTGAAGACATGGGTAATTCCTTTGATTGAGATTTAATGTGAACAGAGGATGATAAATTGGACGAGCTTGTGTCAAAAATTCCTCGGATTAAGGCATGGTTGCCATAGGCGGCTTGGAGAGATGCAACAATGCGGCTGACTCGGATGCCCTCATTCGCAATCCATTTGATTTTGCTCTCGTTGATCGGTCCTTCGTAAGGCTTACCATCAAGCGTTAGATAGTTTCCATTGGCATCTTTTTCAGGTACTCCTGAATGATGCAAAGCAACCACCTGCCAAACATCGTTAAAAACTGGTGAACCCGACGAACCTGGCGCTGTATCTGTTCGATACCAGAGCGTATGAGTATCAATTTTGAGTAGTTGGTTTTCGCGTAGCGCAATTTGCTTATCTCCTCCGCTTGGATGCTGAATAATCGTGAGATATTCACCGGGAGACACTTTTCCGATTTGAGGATCGAGAGTCAGCCAGCCTAAGCTCGCTAATGGTTTGCCGCTCTGTCGAGCCTTCTGTGCAACAGCAACTACTGCGAAGTCAAGCTCCTCATCGGCAAAAAAGAAGGTATTGGGCTGTAAAGCGAAAAACTCAGACCCTAGCCAAGCTCCATCTTTATTTTGCTGATAGTTGAACTCAACCTCACTCAGTCGAGCTTCGTCAGAACTGCCAAAAACGTGATGATTAGTCAGCAACAGGCGAGGCGAGATCACAAACCCGGTCGCGTAATCTAACACATTGCCTGATTGAGAATCCCGTTTATGAATGCGCCCGACTGCACGTGCTGCATCCATCCCTTTTTCCAGGTAATTAACTGGCATCAAGTCGTTGCAAGCAATAATCCGCTCTAAAGCATTCGGACCTTGCGATTCTGCAACGGCTAAACGGGTTTTAACTCGCTCAGGCGGCTCGTTATTGATCGGCTTTGTGTGGTCAAGTTGCTCGCTGAGTTCTTCGGGATTGAAGGTTAAACGTCGCTCACTACTGGCGATTAGGTTTTCAGAAACAATCACAAAAATCTCCTCAGCTTCCTTCAAGTGGAAACCTTATATCAGTAATTTGAATAAATTTACTAGTCAATCGCTCTGATATGTTTTGAACACACCAGTTCCTTCTTATGCACCTTGATAAGCGTGGCTCATAAATTCTTATTCCATCTCGCTCTACGCTATTTCGGAAAAACATTACATTACTTGAAAAATTGCGGTTTTTCTTCAAACCTTGGAAGGTTAGGTTATCTGATCTACAAAAACTTAGACACTTGCGACCCTTCCTGCGATCGCAAGAAGGCGGGTACTCGACACCATCTAACGGTTACGCCTACAGGTGCGCGTGGAGAAGAAATCGTGTAAGAGTTGGGGCTAAAGTCTAAAAATGAGTTAGTAGATCCAATTGAGGGTAGTAGGATTCTTCTTGTTTCTCCCAATCCAGCAGTTTAGGAGAATATAAAGGAGTCAGCAGACAATTCTGAGTCGGAATAAATGCGATCGCATCCCTTCACTCTGCTACGCGATCACGTTGCCAGTCGTATTTATTCGCCTTCCTCTTGTTCTAAAATCGCTTCAATATCCCGTGCTGCATGAACAATTCGCACGATTTCAATGTAGTCATCAAAAGACAAATAAAAAATCAGATACGTCTCAAATTCCTCAACTGACCACTTCCGCAAACCCTCCAAACGAGGATTAGCGCTTCATCACTTTCTCCAGAGCATATTCTGAAATCCTTATAGCGAAACGCTTTACCCAAGAATCAATGTTTCGGGCTTTGTGTGAGAAATTAAAGTCTAAATTCCTAACAGTGTCTGGGTTTCAGATTTTGGCTTTGATTTTTCTCTGAGCAAAGTGATGGAAGAGCGTTAGAGTGGATTGAAAGGCGCACTTCGTTCAGAGGCTGTTTCTAAAGAAATGTAAAGAGAGCAAAATAAGGCGATCGCTTCATTTAAGGATTGATAAAGAAGCAATGCAGTACTCGTCTCAACAATGACACGAAAAGCGTATCCAACGGATGTAAAT
>JAHHIB010000036.1 GCA_019359075.1 Kalymmatonema hyalinum WJT4-NPBG1 | reverse complement strand
GTCAATGATAGCATAGACAGCAATTGTTTCATTTAACATAATTCCCCTCCGTTTTTCTTACTGGAGGGGATTTTATTATCTTTGCGATCGCCTTCTCAAATAACTAGCAACTTGGGTTAATACCAATAAATAAGTTTTTAAATTTAAAAAACGCTTCATCTCAAGTCGCTCTCTAAAACACCACAATCAAATTTTTCAAACTTGACAACCTGAAAATGTCAATGGCTTAAATTCGTTGACACCAAGGCAAATTTTGGCAGCAATGACATGGAATTCTTGCTATCAACTCGCCTCAATCCCCAAACTCACTCTAATCTTCTGCACAATTACCTCTGCTGGGTCAGAAACATCCACTGTAATTGCACCAGATGGCTCTTGAAGAGCATCAAACTGACTTTTAAGAAGTTTTTCGGACATGAAGTGGGTCTGACGCGTTTGCAGCCGCTTTTGAATCAACTCAAAAGCTCCCTTAAGGTAAACCAACTTGACGCGTTCCTCATCCAAAACCAGAACCTGGCGATAGCTGGCTTTCAGTGCAGAACACGCCAGAACTATATTTTTATTTTCTTGCAAGCACTGTTGTATTGCCTGTTGCAACGCCAGCAGCCAGGGCATCCTATCTAAATCGTTTAGGGGAATGCCGTGCCGCATTTTCTCTATATTTTCTGGCGAGTGGAAAGAGTCAGCGTCAGCAAATTCCCAGTGCAAAGAGTCCGCCAACAATTGCCCAATGGTGGATTTGCCAGAACCAGAGACACCCATTACGAGAATAATCATCTGGGCAAATTTGGATTTTAGATTTTGGATTTTTAACCACAGATGTAGGCGTAAGCCGTGCCGTAGGCTACACAGATTTTATCAATGTTTATCTGGAGGACACTGCCGTGCGGTGAGACCAGTGCTGCAGGAGGGTTTCCCTCCGCAGGCAACTGGCGAACCCGGAGGGGGGTTCCCCCCCGTTGAGGCAAGTGTCCGTTGTCCATCTGTGGTTTCATTTCTAATTAACTCAAAAACTCACGCGGATCTGTCACATATCCAGTGACTGCGGAAGCTGCAGCAGTGTAGGGCGAAGCAAGATAGACTCCAGCTTCTTTATGCCCCATGCGTCCAGGGAAGTTGCGGTTAGTGGTGGAAACACAAATTTCTGGCTCATTCATCCGCCCAAAGGTGTCTTTGGGACCACCCAAGCAAGCGGCGCAGGAAGGCGCAGCTGGTTCAATGCAACCTGCTTCTAAGAAAATTTCCGAGAGGGTTTGCTCTTCGTACTTCAATGTAAACAGGTCTTCGTAGACTTTTTGAGTGGCGGGTACTATGTAGGTGGGAACCTTCACCTTGTGACCTTTGAGAACTTGTGCTGCATGGAAAAAGTCCTCTGTTTTGCCGCCCGTGCAGGAACCGATATAAACTCGGTTAATCTTGACATCGCTGCATTCGCGTGCCAAAGCGCGGTTATCAGGGGAATGGGGTTTGGCAACGACTGGTTCTAGTTTGGAGACATCATAGCGATGCTGACTGTAGAATTTGGCATCAGAGTCTGTGTATGCTGACTCAAAAGGTTTGTTGGTACGTCCTCTTAAATATTCAAATGTGGTTTCATCGGGAGCAATGGTACCATTCTTGCCGCCAGCTTCAATGACCATGTTGCACAAGGTCATCCGTTCTTCCATCGTCATTTGTTCGACGGCTTCGCCACTAAATTCCATGGTCCGATAGGTTGCCCCAGCGACGCTGATATCGCCGATAATTTGCAAAATCAGGTCTTTGGCTAACAAGTAAGGAGGCATTTCGCCATCCAATACAAAGCGCATGGTGGCGGGAACTTTAATTAACAGTTTGCCAGTCCCCATAATGAAGCCAGCGTCTGTGTTGCCGATACCTGTGGCAAATTGACCAAAAGCACCAGCGTTACAAGTGTGGGAGTCGGTACCAAATAAGACTTCGCCTGGGCGGGTGTGACCTTCTTGGGCTAAGGCGACATGGCAAACGCCTTTGTAGTCTGGGTTTGCCTTAAAGTTGGCACGGTCAGTAATGTCGTAAAAATATTTTATACTTTGTTCTTTAGCAAAATCACGTAAAATATCAACGTTGCGGTTAGCTCGTTCGTCGGCGGTGAAAATATAATGGTCGGGAATTAACACGATTTTTTCGGAGTCCCAGACTTTGGCATCAGCACCAAACTCGCGTTTAAAAACACCGATGGTTCCCGGTCCACAAACATCATGTGTCATTAAAACATCAACATTGACCCAGATGTTTTCTCCCGGTTCGACGACCGAACGACCGGAGGCTTTCGCCAAAATTTTTTCTACAAGGGTCATGCCCATAGCGATCGCGTTCTTATGAAAGGGTACAAATTATATGCTACATGGCTCTTACTCTGTCAACCAAATTAAATTACTTTTCGATACTATAAACAAATGTTTTTGGGTGGCTCTTGCGTTTAGAATATCCTGCAATAGCCAGATGGACAAATTCTCTGGCAACCTTTAACCTACAACTGTCGAATCCGAGAAATTAACTTGTGGATGCAATTTTAGAGCGATCGCACCAACTCAAACAAGACCTCACTGATTTTGTCTATGACGCTGAAGACGAACTTGCACAAGCACTGGAAAGCTATGCTGCTGTGAAGTCACGTCGCGGAAGCGGTGATAATTTTCAACAAGAACTGATTATTGACTCATTTATCACAGAAGGGCGAGTCGGCGACTCGTCACCGTTGGATTTGTTTATCCAAAGCCACCAAGATTTGTCCCAGAGCGATCGCAAACTGATCAAAAGTTGGCAGCGCACTTTTATTGGCTTATTTGCGATTACAAAAATTCTACCTGATGGCTTTGAACTTAGGAACTGGCTGACAGATAAACACTACACTGTCAAGCCGGACAATGCCCAAAAACTACAGGAAATATCTCGGTTAAAAGAGGGAGAAATTTTACTCACTCGCATTTCTCCGGTAACTGATAGCTACTGGACGTTTTCTGGTCCTTACACGCAAATGGGTAAATTGGGCAAACCAAAACTCGCAGTAGCTATTGGTAATTTTAAAGAGAATTACAAAGAGCATCTTTATGGAGATGCGCCAGAGTTGCTAGAAGAAGCTTGGCAATCTGTAGGAGTTTATCATCAGCAGTTTCTAGACTTTTTTGGCGTTGATGAAGTCACAATGCCAGGATATCAACTCAACAAAAAAATTGGTGAATTCCAAGAAATATTAACTAAAAAACGCTTGGAAGAAGCAGGCATTGATACTTCAAAATCTCTGGGAGAAGTAGCACAAGAAGCTGGTATTGGTGAAGAAGAAATCAAAGCCGTTGCAGAAGAATTTGGTACCGACTCTCAAGCTGTTTCGCAAATCTTTAACAACAAAAACGGTACCAGCAAAATGGTAACGCCAAAAGTTGATTTGCCGGCTGAACTCAAAAAAGCAGAACACGTGACAGCTATATCCCACCCGCGTTGGGGACAGATATTTCTTCCTACCTACACTAAGGTTAAGGCAATTTTAGAAGCAGAAGATTGGCAAAGTGTAGAAGGTGCGGAAAAACTGATGCGTTTCTATCTACAAGACAAAAGTATTAATGCCTTTATTTGGCATCGGTTAGCTCAACAGTATCCGACACAATTAGAAAAAGTGCTGCAAACATTTCTTCAACGTCCAGAATTTCAGCTTCAAAGTGACTTAGATGCTCTATTGCAAGAATACAATAAACCCATAGACCCAGAGTTACCAGAAATTGCCAGCGTCCCAATACATCTAAACAATTTATTTCAAGAAGCTGTGGTAGAAGTTCACAAATCTAAGCCCAAAGGGAAGGGTCAAAAGCAGCCAGGCAAGGGCTTTCAATAGTGACAGTTTCAAGATGTCAACAGGGAGAATTGTACCAGGGTAAGCGCATCTAAATTAGTCTTGACAAAAACCTTTGTCTAAGTGTCAATAAAACAATCAAAATTTATCGTTTGATTTATTTTCCAAGGGTCAAAGCGATCGCCTAAAGTCTTGTCAATAAGTAGGCTTTAATGCGATTGTTGTAGGTTTATTGAAATTAAAACGTTCTTATTGACAAGATGCGCTTACCCTGAATCCCAACCCACTTCCCCTTCTAGCATCACCTCAAAAACACACACTTTCAAACAAAAAAACAGCCGCCTCCACAAAGGAAGCAGCTGTTTTATCAAAGGTGGGCAAAACCCACCCTACAAGAATCTTAGTAATCGAAGTCGCCGCCGCCCATACCAGCGCCAGCGCCAGCAGGAGCATTATCCTTAGGCTCAGGCTTGTCAACCACGATGCACTCGGTGGTTAATACCATACCAGCGATAGATGCAGCGTTTTGCAGAGCAGAACGTGTCACTTTAGCTGGGTCAACAATACCAGCTTCAAACAGATCAACGAACTCGTTCTTGGCAGCATCGTAGCCAATGTTGAATTCTTTTTCCTTCACGCGCTCAGCAATGACAGCGCCATTCTGACCAGCGTTTTCAGCAATTCTCTTGAGAGGAGCAGACAAGGCGCGAGAGACAATCAAGGCACCAGTCAACTCTTCACCTTTGAGATTGCTATTTGCCCACTCTTCGAGCCCAGGAGCGAGGTGAGCCAGAGTTGTACCACCGCCAGGAACGATACCTTCTTCCACAGCAGCCTTGGTTGCGTTGATGGCGTCTTCCAAGCGCAGCTTCTTGTCTTTCATTTCGGTTTCGGTCGCCGCGCCTACCTTAACGACAGCCACACCACCAGCTAGCTTAGCCAGACGCTCTTGCAGCTTCTCTTTGTCGTAGGAAGATTCGGTTTCATCGATTTGACGACGAATTTGCTCAACACGAGCCTTAACAGCAGCTTCGTTACCTTCGGCAACAATGGTGGTGTTATCTTTGGTGATCGTAATGCGGCGAGCCTTACCCAGCGCATCCAGCTTGGTGCTTTCCAGCTTCAAACCAGCATCTTCGGTGATCACTTGACCACCCGTGAGGATACCGATGTCTTCCAGCAATGCTTTGCGGCGATCGCCAAAGCCAGGAGCCTTAACAGCAGCCACGTTCAACACACCGCGTAGGCGGTTAACGACTAGGGTTGCCAAAGCTTCTTTCTCGATATCTTCGGCAATAATCACCAAAGGACGACCAGCGCGAGCAACTTGCTCGAGGACGGGTACGAGGTCTTGTACCAGAGCGATTTTCTTATCGGTCAGCAGGATGAAAGGTTCATCGAAAACTGCTTCCATCCGCTCGGGATCAGTCGCGAAGTAGGGAGAGATGTAGCCTTTGTCAAAGCGCATCCCTTCGGTGATTTCCAATTCGGTGGTCATGGACTTCCCTTCTTCCAAGGAAATCACGCCTTCTTTGCCCACCTTATCCATTGCTTCGGCAATCATCTGACCGACTTCTTCGTCGTTACCAGCAGAGATTGAACCAACTTGTGCGATCGCTTTGGAATCTTCTACAGGACGAGCGTGTTCTTTGATTTTTTCTACCAAGAAGTTGGTACCCTTATCAATACCACGCTTCAGCAAAATCGCATTCGCACCTGCTGCAACGTTCCGCAAGCCTTCTTTTACGATTGCATGAGCCAAAACGGTCGCAGTTGTGGTGCCATCACCAGCAGCATCGTTGGTTTTGGAAGCCGCTTGACGGATCAGAGCAACGCCAGTGTTTTCGACGTGGTCTTCCAATTCAATTTCTTTAGCGATGGTCACACCGTCGTTGACGATTTGTGGTGCGCCAAACTTTTTCTCTAGCACTACGTTCCGACCTTTGGGACCGAGGGTCACAGCAACAGCCTCAGCCAGAATATCCATGCCTTTTTCTAGGGCACGACGTGCGTTTTCGTTGTAAATAATGCGCTTTGCCATAATTGTCAAAGAATTTTGAAAAGAACAGTACGAATTTGTAGGTTGTCCTTTGCCCTTTGCCAATAATTCATGACAAAGGACTCATGACTATGAAACGATTGCTAGAATGTCTTTTTCTGAAAGCAGGACGTATTCGTCAGTTCCAAGTTTGATGTCGGTACCAGCGTACTTCGAGTAGAGAACTTTTTCTCCCACTTTGACATCCAGTGGCTGACGAGCCCCGTCATCTTTGAACTTGCCATCACCCACAGCGACAACCTCGCCCACTTGGGGCTTTTCTTTTGCGTTGTCGGGCAAATACAGACCACCTGCGGTCTTTTCTTCAGCGGCGCTTACTTTCACAAATACGCGATCGCCCAGAGGTTTAACTGTAGAAACGCTTAGAGATACAGCTGCCATACCAATTTCTCACCTTGTTAGCACTCTCGACTCCTGAGTGCTAATTTACCGAAACCTAGCGTGCAATGGCAACATTTTCTTTTGTACGGGTTCCCGAACTTTGCTCGTGCTATCCTACTTAAGTATAAATACTCAACTTTTCCTAGCTTTCAGGTTTTATTCCGTAAAGGACGAATATTGATATATGGGCAACTTTGTTTGCAAAGCTGGGATATTGATATAGAACAGTAATCAGGGAGCCGCGAATTGAGTAACACTACAGTGATCCAGTCCTGCCTTCAGCTACCACACACCACGACACCACCAGCGAAGAAAGCCCTAAGTATTTCTCTAGAAACTTTAGGACTGTCAAAAATTCAAAGGGACATTTTCATCTGTGCTGTCCAGACAGTTTCTAAATGCTTCTCAAAACAAACTCGTTTGCCGTTTTGGGAATACTTGAAAAAGCGCCTCAAACAGCTCAATCTTCGCCTACCACAAGATAGCAATTTTAGTTGCCTCTTTAGAAATAAAGCCAACTGCTTGCAAGTTTGTTGTTCTAGACTGATAATAGAGGATTCCCCGGATGCTGTGCGGTATCGCCCAACAGTCCCGGAAGTAATTGTCGGATTATACGAGAACACTTATTAGGCAACAATGTGGTAGAAGAATATGCATTTTTAACCCATCCTTTGCCAGAAAGTTCCCAAGTTTGTCGTAAAAAGCTCAATCAAGCTTAACATCCAACAAGGATATGGCACAGTAGTAAACAAATGAAAGTGCGGGTTAATTGTAATTTGGGAACATCTTGAGACCAACAGTTACTTATTAACCTGAATAATTATTATTTTCTCAGTGTTTTTTAACCCGTAACTTTCAAAGCGATATATAATAACGCATTATGAATACTACTGCTCTACGTATCCTTACTGGAATTTTGCCGTTGGTACAGAATTTCTTGAGAGTGAAATCCACTTTTGGGACTTTATGCAGCAAGGGCAAGTTAAGTGAGAAAAAGCACGACACCTCCTTAATCCACCAGAAAGGATGACGATTCAAGACCTTGATGGATCAAGCGCGATAAGTGCCACTGCTATGAAAGAACCCAGCATGAAAGATCACAAACGACTTCTACTTATTGATGATGACCCTAACCTCATCTTGCTGGTGAAGGATTATTTGGAATTCCGGGGTTATGATGTCGTCACCGCCGAAAATGGTCGAGAAGCACTGGAAGTTTTAGAGCAGGATATTCCAGACATGATCATTTGCGATGTGATGATGCCAGAAATGGACGGGTATACTTTTGTAGAACAAGTCCGACAAACCGAACGCACCGGCTGGATTCCCGTTCTATTCCTTTCAGCTAAGGGACAAAGCGCAGACCGAGTTAAAGGTCTGAATAAAGGTGCTGATGTGTATATGGTCAAGCCTTTTGAGCCAGAAGAATTGGTAGCACAAGTAGAATCTTCTCTGAAGCAGACCATTCGCTGGAAAGAACATCAAGCAAAAGGAGGAGAAAACGGTTCCCGCATCCAAGTTCCGTTCGATGTGCAGTTAACCCCTACAGAACTCAAAGTCGTGCAATTTGTGGCTCGGGGCTTAGCTAATCGCGAAATAGCTGAAGAATTAAATGTCAGCCAACGCACCGTTGAAAGCCATGTGTCCAATATGTTGGGCAAAACCAATCTCCACAATCGCACTGAACTAGCACGGTGGGCAATTGAAAATCAAATGGCATAAGTACAGTGCACACTCCTGAGTACTGACGAGCTTTTCGCCTGCTTTGGTTCCTACTACATGAGGAGCCACTGCGCCCTTGGGGATCCCCCCGGAGTCCCGCAAGTGAAGTGCAATTGCTGTTGCCGAGTGCTGAGTTAGCCAGATACTCAGCACTCGTTACTCTGTCAGGACTTATTTACCAACCGTCTTCTCCAGTAATAAATCGGTGCGAAATTTCTAAATTCAGTTCATTTAGGTAGGTTAAGGCGCTAGCAATTTGGAAAACAGTTCCTCGTAGTTCCAAATCAAAGCAGCCTTGTTGCGGCACATGACCATTCAACTGGGCTGCTGCGATATTGACTGTAATCCCGCAATGAGAAATTAGCCGTGACATGACTGGCTGTTCGTGTAACTCCTTAGGAATACGAACTGTAATATGACTTGTGGTGCGTCGATTGTCTCGAAAATCGATAGTAGATTTACCCTGTTTGCTTGGAATTGCCATAATAGCCTTCCTTTCAAATGGTTTGATGCGGGTTTTATGTTAAACATTTTTTTCTCCCGCCACAAAAATCTTGACACTAATCTTCTCAAATGGGTCTACTGTCATGACCCCCCAAATTGCTTTTGCTGTTAATATCCTGTTTATAGGTCGGGATTCTAGTTCACAGAAGGTGGGGGAAAGGATGCGGTCATGACCCGTAAACTTTTGGACTTGATATTCGCCTTCTACTAACCGATAAACAGAAACTGTCGGGAGTTTGGGATTACCAAGATAGTTTCACCGAGGCGATCGCTAGATAATCTACAACCCAGTACTCAGGAATACCCAGTCGTTGATACTCGTCTAACTTGTCAACGTAATCATCCAGTTGCTTGATACCACTTCCACAGCCAACTGGATAGGTTCACTAAGAGCAGCGTAAGCCAAGACATTGCTATTCCACAAGGAACCACTCACTACGCTTACATCTGGGTTTCTGCCTCGTTCTTCTCCTCTAGTTTAGAGTGCAGGGGGTTATGGCGAAGACATCAATCAACTTTAAGGATGTCCAGAAAAGCAAAGACTGCTCTCGGCAATAAAGCGTCTGCTAGGATGGCTACCCCGATAACTCGCTCTAGGGGTACTGGCAAACTCCTCACTTCTATCTCTTCTAGAATGGGTTCAGCCGCTAGTCGAGCCATCACAGTCGCCCCCAATCCTTGTTTAACCATACTGAGAACCGTCGAGTCTTCCCTCAGCTCATAGTCAACCTTGAGAATTTGACCAAATTGCAAAAAATGAACGCTGACTGTCTTGTTGTGCTGAGGACTGCGGAGATTCACAATCATTGGATACTTTGCTAACTGTTCCCAACTCAGTGACTCACCAGCAACTATTGACTTAGGCGGTAGCAGCGCAACAAATTCATCTCGAAATAGCTCCCACGTCTCAAACTCCCTTGTAGTCGGCAACAACGTGAAGCCAACGTCCGCCTGACCTTCTCGCAGTGCCTGTTCTACCTGTGCATAGCGATCGTACTCGGTCATGACAACGCTAATCGTTGGCAATTTCTCGCGAAAACGAGCGATGACCTTTGGTAGTACGTGAGTTGCGATGCTTCTGACACAAGCAACCCGAACCTGTCCAGTTTGTAATCCTTTCTCTTGGTTGGCTTTTTCCCGAATCACCTCTAATAAATGCAAAACTTGACGCGCTTCCTGAATCACCTGCTCTCCTATTGGCGTCAAAGTTGCACCGTGTCGACCTCGAAAGAGCAACACAATTCCCAGTTCTTCTTCAATTGTGGCGATCGCATGACTGACAGTTGATTGAGATAGCCCCAACTCTAGAGCAGCCGAAGTGAAGTTGCCGTGCTCGGCAATAGCCACCAAAGCCCGCAATTGAGAGATTTTTAACTTACTGTCGTTGACTTCATTCATCTAGGTAAGAAAAGCCACATTTAGATCAAAGCAAAAGCCTTTGACTTTTATCTATCGATTTTATCGATATAAGGTATCTAAGAAATACTTTGCTTTCCAATTTCGTCATGACTAAACTATTTAATGTTGGAGAATAGAATATGTAATTACCAAAAGATGCATTCATTATTTTCTTTAATTTTTTGCTTTATTATCTTGCTATGCAGCGTTATTAAAGGTTATTTTGTTGCCTATCCACTTTTACTTTCTCTGGTAATCCTCCTTATGACTTTTGCTTTCCAAGGATTTCCAGTCAGAGATTTAATTGCAATGGCTTTTGCTAGTAGTCAAAAAGCTTTTCCAATCATCCTAATTTTATTATTAATTGCAGCAGTGACAGCGGTTTGGATGGCTGCGGGAACAATACCTGCTTTGGTTTACTATGGAACCCAACTCATCAATCCTCAATATTTCATTTTTTCAGCTTTTGTCCTCACCAGTTTTATTTCTGTACTACTAGGCACTTCGTTCGGCACAGTCAGTACTGTAGGAGTTGCCCTAATGATTATGGTGAAAGGAGAGGATGTTAATCCTCACATAGTTGCTGGAGCAATCATCGCAGGAGCTTATTTTGGAGACAGATGTTCTCCTATGTCTTCTAGTGCCAATCTTGTTGCTAGCATTACCAAAACCAAGCTACATAAAAACATAATAGCTATGATATCAACTGCTTGGTTGCCTTTAATGGCTTCTAGCCTGATTTATTTAATCCTTTCAATCAGCAATCCTGTTCAAGTTAGAAATAGTGGTTTGATTTCAGAAATACCTAATTTCTTTAATATTAACCCGCTGGTTTTACTTCCAGCCTTTGCCGTGATAGCTCTTTGTCTTTTTAAAGTAGAAGTTAAACTCACATTACTAGTGAGTATCGGTATTGGATTGATTTTAGGGATATTTTTCCAAGGCTATTCTTTCTTCAAACTGATGAAGTTTGTTTTGCTTGGGTTTAGTTTAGAACCAAGAATGAACTTAAGTGAAGTTCTGACAGGAGGAGGTATTTTTTCGATGCTTCGAGTTTCGATAGTCGTCATCCTATCGACTTCTCTATCAGGACTAATCACTGGAACAAAAACATTAGCAACTGTGGAAAAGATTATCAATAAAGCTTCTTCCAGAAGTCGCTTATTTTTAGGAACCATTACAGTTGGGGTAGCATCAGCCGCTTTTGGTTGCACTCAAACGCTGGCGATTCTCATGACTCACCAGCTTGTTAAGGAAAAGTATCAGCAACAATTAGACAACTATCAATTGGCAACTGATATTGAAAACACTGCTGTTGTACTTTCACCTCTTATTCCTTGGAATATTGCCGGGCTAGTACCAGCAACTATATTGATGACTGATTCAGGATTTATTCCCTACGCCGTTTATTTATATTTAATACCGCTGTTGAATTGGGTTCAATTTAAGGTCTTGGAATCCAAGACACAAGGCGAATTTTAATAGATTTCTTGATACTTAAATAAGATAACAACTTATGAACCATAAACAGTTCTTAATTCGAGACGGCAATTCTAGTGACATTTCTACTCTTATCGAGCTAATTCGGCTTAAGGCTGAATTTGATGGCTGTCTTGACTTTCTAGAGGCTACACCGAAGAAACTGGAAGACACTTTATTTTGTGAAAATCCACTTGCCTTTGTTTTGTTAGCTGAGATTGACGGAAATGCAATTGGATTTGCAACCTATCACCGTATATACTCCACTTTTCTTGCTCAGCCAGGAATCTGGCTAGATGATTTATATATCAAAGCTGGATATCGCAGGCTTGGGATCGGTGAAGCATTGATAAAACGTTTATGTCAAATTACCCAGAAAATAGGGGGTGGAAGAATTGATTGGATAGTTGCAGTAAATAATACTCCAGCAATCGATTTTTACGAAAAAATGGGCGCGAAAATTATGCAACAAGTAAGATTATGTCGTTTAGAAAGGGAGGCGAGCGCTCGCCACGCCAGTTTAACATTACCCACAGATTAACTGGCAAAAATCAATAACTGGCACAAGACTTCTTTATGAGTTCAAACCACCAGCGTTGAAAGTAATTTTTCAATTTTATCAAATAAAACTTTAAAATTTTCAAACTCTAGAACATCAAAAGAATCTACTTTTGCTGCAAAGCTATTTTTGTCTCCACTTATTGTAAAAATTTCAGTTTCCAGAATGTTTTTACCATACTTATTATACTGTTTTAGTAAATTATCTGAAAAGTAGTGTTCAAGAACTAAGTATCTCTGTGTAGCATCATCTGGTGTTACAGCCTCAAAATCAATCAGAGAATCAAGAAAAACATCAAGTAACCAGCTTTTATTTTCTTGAACACTACTTTCAATAAAAATTGGCTTACCAAGTTTTGTGGCAAATTTTTGCTCAATAATAAACTTTACTTCATCAGATAGGCTGTCGCGGTTCAACCAGTGGGGAATTTCTTTTCGACTAGGAGGGAAGTAGCAAACAGCATTTTCTCTAAAAAAATCTTCAAAAGATTTTTTATCTTGTGGTGCAATTAACTTTTGATTTTCGTTAGAAGACCATGACTGTACAGCTTGAAAGCGACCTCTTATCTTTTCATTATATGTATTAGGCTCAAGATTACCACTCTTGTCAATGTAGGAGTAGTTGATGTCATTTTTGCAAAACTCAAGTAACCCAATACCATATTTTGAATTTACCCTCTGATTGGTACCACCTGTTAACTTGAAATAGGGAGAGAAATTGGATTGTTGCCCAGATACTATATCTAGATAAGCAATTTTGGCGAATTCAGTAAGTGCATCAACAATATAGGATAAAAATATGCTTTTACCTGAACCATTTCTGCCAACTAAAACCAAAGGCTGAGGTGTTCCATCGTCATTGAATGGCAAAGGTCTGTCTATAAATTCAATTGGTCCTACATTTTCAATTAAACATTCTCTTAAATACATTTGCTACTATCCTCAAATGCCTTATTTTTCCTCCCTAGACTCAGTCTTGGAAGGAGATTGTAGAGACTCGCCTCCATTGGAGCAAGTAGCAGATCAAGTTCTAAGGTATTCCCTGGTAGAACCAGGGAACCAGATATGCTGTGTTACACAATGCAGACGTACTCTACAAATTTCAAAACTCTTAACTCTTGACTCCTCACTAAAACTCTGCACTTTCCGGCGTGCGTGGAAACGGGATCACATCTCTGATATTCCCCATCCCCGTCATAAACTGCACGAGTCGTTCAAAACCCAATCCAAAGCCAGCGTGAGGAACAGTTCCAAAGCGGCGCAAATCGAGATACCACCACAAATCTTCTGGTTTCATCCCTTGAGCGAGTATGCGGCGTTCAAGAACATCTAAACGTTCTTCTCTTTGAGAACCGCCGATAATTTCGCCAATTTTAGGCGCAAGCATATCCATAGCAGAGACAGTTTTTTCATCGTCATCTAAGCGCATATAAAAGGCTTTGATTTGCGCTGGATAATTGCTGACGATGACCGGCTTTTTGAAAAGTTGTTCGCAAAGATAGCGTTCGTGTTCTGATTGTAAATCCAAGCCCCAACTTACCGGATATTCAAACTTAACATCAGCTTTCTCTAAGAGTTTGATGGCTTCTGTATAAGTTATGCGCTCAAATTCATTGTTAATAATATTATCTGCCGTTGCTAACACGGTATTATCAATGCGCTGATTGAAAAATTCCATGTCTTCTGGGCAAGTTTCCAGTACATATTTGAAAATATATTTGAGAAACGCCTCGGCTAAATCCATATCTTCTTTGAGTTCGCAGAAAGCCATCTCCGGTTCTACCATCCAAAATTCTGCTAAGTGGCGGGAGGTGTTGGAGTTTTCTGCACGGAAGGTAGGACCGAAGGTGTAGACGTTGGTAAACGCCATCGCCATGACTTCGGCTTCTAGCTGACCGCTGACTGTTAAATATGTTGGTTTGCCAAAAAAGTCTTTGCTATAATCTATTGCCTTGCTTTCTGTGCGAGGAACATCTTTAAGATCTAAACTCGTCACGCTGAACAATTCACCCGCACCCTCGCAGTCGTTAGCGGTGATGATCGGAGTGTGTACCCACAAAAAGCCACGTTCTTGAAAGAATTGATGAATGGCGGTAGCGCACGCATTTCTAACGCGGAACACTGCACTCAAGGAATTGGTACGCGATCGCAAATGTCCAATGGTTCGCAGAAACTCAAAGGAATGACGTTTCTTTTGCAGAGGATATGTTTCGGGATCAGCTTCTCCGAAGACTTTCACCTTTTGAGCTTTCAACTCGATCCGCTGTCCTTTACCTTGAGATGCTACCAGTACTCCAGCCACTTCCACAGAAGCACCTGTATTGAGTTTTTTCAAAATATCATCGTAGTCTGCCAAATCTTGATTAATGACTACTTGCAAACTAGCTAAGGAAGAGCCATCATTTACTTCTATAAAAGAAAATCCTTTTAATTCTCGTTTGGTACGAACCCAGCCTTGAACTATCAGCCATTCATCAGGTTGACCACTTCGCAATATTTCTGCAATCCGTCGATTTACCATATTATCCAGCAACAGACTTTAATAACCAGCCTATGATAACGCCCAATCCGCCAAAGCGGATGGCTTGCCAAAAAGGTTCTTTAAGACTAGCCCAGGAAAACAACTGGCTTTCCAAGTTCAGTTCTAGCACTTCCAACTGCTGTTTAATTTCCTTTAACTGAGCTTTATCCTCTGGCAATTTACTATGACGCAGTTGTTTGAGGCGTTGTTGCAATTCTGTTTGACGGAATCTGTCTGCTTGCACTTGATTGTAGCGTTCTTTTAAAGTAACAAGCGCTTGCTCCACTTCCAAGAGTGCTTGTTCAAATTCTTGGTGTTGATTTTCCTCACCGAATGAGAGCTTAGGCGGTTTCATGCACAAGTAGTAAACTTAGGATTAAATGCGATTTTCCCCATCAGTCACTTACTCAGCACTCAGGATTTCATATCATGTCGCAATCAACCCAGCTGCCTAACACGAGCCAACTGAATGAATTTAGTACTTTGGAACTAGCGCAAGCTCTTATGGAGAGGCTGAGCATTTCACCTGACGATTGGCATCGCCTCAAGTCTAACCGCAAAGTTCGGGCAAGTGAACAAGTTGCTGGTGCTCTTGTGTATCTCCTTAAAGATGAACCACAAGAAGCTTTACTCAGACTTGAGCAAGCAACTGGCTGGTTGGATCGCTCTATTTCTGCTCCACCCTGTCCAACTCACGGCGAGCAAAAGAAGTAGGGGGAGATTGGGAGGATGAGGGGGATGAGGAAGTTATCCCCCTCATCCCCCTCAAGTTTCTTATCCCTGTTCATCGTCGCAGAGCTAGTCTGGATCGATTCTCTAGCTGTTTACAAAGCCTCAACTCTGTGCCTTTCCTGTTCCACTGCACCTGATCAAAAATTTGATGGAGAATACACATACCACGACCGTTCTCTGACTCATCCGGGGGTAAGTATTCTGTTGGATCGATATCTGGATCGACATCGATATCGCAAGTAGAGGAAGGTGTAAAGCCGTGCCCTTGGTCGGATATAACCCACCAATACTGAGTATCAATTAACGAGAAACGGACGACAACTGTTTTACTTGGATCTAGATTATTGCCATGTTTAGCTGCGTTTACTAAGGCTTCTTGAAGTCCTAGTCGCAGTTCTGCTTGTAATTTGACCGGAATCTCTGCCAAAAGCAAATCTAGTATTGGACAGAGGTACAAAGTTGAGGCAAAACTAATTGTGCCCCAATTGCGCCCTGTAGGACGAAGGGAAATAGTAATCACAAGTGGAACCCCGTAGCTTTCAGAGTTAGCTAGACATCAGTTTGCTGTCACAGGCACCCTGATAGAATTTGAGGTGGTCATGTTGCCTTCAAACTTTCGTCTTTTAAACTAAATTTTGAAAATGCTAGGGAGCATTAACTCTCCTTAATAACATAGAGTCACTCATCTAAAAAACGGCTTTTATAGCAACTGCTCAAACACTAAGCAACTGATATTTTTTCTAATTAAAAGAGTATCAACATACTCTTTTACCTGCCGGTTTATAACTTAAACAACTCGATTCATATTTTTGGGAGAGTCTTTGCAACTTCAATATCTTCACACAAAAGGAATCATATATTTAGCTTAATTCAATTCTAGCATTTTTACTATGCATTGGGCTACAAATTTTGAGAGTGAGTTTTTGTCGAGTTAGTCCCTTTGTCCAAATCTGATAACACAAGAAATGCGGCAGCTTCCACATGAGCAGTTTGCCCAAAGAAATCAGCTGGTTGTACCCGTGTGACAGTATATACTCCGTTTTGACAAAGTAATTTGAGGTCACGGGCAAGGGTAGCGACTTTACAACTGACATAAACAATACGTCGTGGTTTTGATTTCAGTAGAGTTTCAATCACAGCGCGATCGCACCCCTTACGCGGGGGATCAAGCAAAACAATGTCTGGTGAAATCTCCATCTGGGGAAGTAATTTTTCTACTGCACCAGTGTGAAAAATTACATTATGAATATCGTTGTGTTTGGCATTTAAAATTGCTTGTTCCACTGCCTCTGGTTGCAACTCTAACCCCATTGCTTGCTTAACTTGTTTAGCAAGTGGCAATGTTAATGTCCCAATACCGCAATAAGTATCAAGTAGCACCTCCAAACCTTGTAAATTCAGTTCTGACTGAATCACCTGCAATAATGCCTCTGCCGTCTCCGTATGTACCTGGAAAAAAGTATCCGGTCTTACCTGGAATTCCAGCCCAGCAAATTTTTCTCGCAGGTAGGGACGCCCAGCAATACAACGAGTTTGGCTGCCAAAAATGGCATTAGTACGGTCTGGGTTGCGGTTTAAAGAAACCCCCACCAACTGGGGATAGCGCTTTAACCACTCCTCGGCTTGGTCTTGAATAGAGGGTAAATTCCAGTCCTTGACCACCAAAGTCAGCAACGTTTCCCCAGTCCGGCGACCAATGCGTAAACTGAGATGGCGTACAAGACCTGTGTGGCGCTGTTCGTTGTAAACTTGCCAACCCCGCTTTTGGATGTCCTGTTTGACTTCCAGTAGCAGAGGATTTAATCTTTGGTCTTGCACAGGACATTGATTCAAGTTAATCAATTGGTGGCTACCTTTTTGGTAGTAACCAGCTTGAACCTGTCCGGTGTGAGATGATCCCACAGGATAAGTGGCTTTGTTACGATAGCCCAAACCTTCGGGACTCGAAAGCACTGGATCTACTGGTGGTTGCACGAAACCGCCAATGCGTTCCAAAGCTTGAATAACTTGCTTTTGCTTGGCTGCTAACTGGTACTCATAATCAATATGCTGCCATTGACAACCACCACATTTATCAGCCACGATGCAGCTTGGTGGGACACGGTGGGGAGAGGGTTGCAACAGTTCTTTGAGTTTGCCGTGGGCGTAGTTAGGTTTGACGTGTACCAGACGGACAATAGCGCGATCGCCTGGTACAGTATCGCTTATAAATACCACCCTCTCCTGCCAACGCCCTACACCATCACCCGTATCGTTCAAATCCGAAATCTCAACTTCAATTAACTCACCCTGTTTCCAATTAGTCATTGTCATTAGTCATTAGTCGTTAGTTTTCTTCCTCTACTTCCCCTACTTCCAATCTCCCCACTCTCTTCACTTGTGTACTCAAGACTCGTTAAACTAGCAAATAATAATTAATTGATGTCATTGCAATAATCATGACTGTAGTAAGCCAAGTTATTCTCCAAGCCGACGACCAACTGCGTTATCCCAGCAGTGGCGAACTCAAGAATATCAAAGACTATTTGCAAACCGGCGCACAACGGATACGAATTGTCACAACCCTAGCTGAAAACGAAAAAAAGATAGTTCAAGAAGCTACTAAACAGCTTTGGCAGAAGCGTCCCGACTTTATCGCACCAGGGGGCAATGCATACGGGGAGCGGCAACGTGCTTTATGTATCCGTGACTTTGGCTGGTACTTGCGCCTAATTACTTACGGTGTACTTGCCGGTGACAAAGAACCAATTGAAAAAATTGGTTTAATTGGCGTGCGGGAAATGTACAATTCGCTTGGTGTTCCGGTACCTGGAATGGTAGAAGCGATCAACTCTCTGAAAAAAGCCTCGCTTAACTTACTCAATGCACAAGACGCCGCTGAAGCAGCGCCCTACTTTGATTACATCATTCAAGCGATGTCGTAATACAAAGTCAGAGAGTTTTCTTTTCCTTCTGCTTGCGGGCTTCTAAACAAAGTGCAAGCAACTAGGACTCAACACCAATAATACTTATATACTGATTATATCTTCCCCACACTAGATAGTGGCTGCGGCAGAATTTCTGTCAAGTTACTAACAGGTTGTGGGGAAATTTTATTGGATGCTCAACACTCAAGAGTCATTAGTAAAAGACTTTTGATCTCCCCACCTCCCGATCTTCCGCCACGTCCTGTGACTCGCCCCCCCATAAATAAAAAGCCAACAGTCTTCAAGAGAAGGCTGTCGGCATTTAGTGTGTTCCCTATTAATGACTCGGCTAGAGTTCAGTTGTTTGTATTCTCCCAATTTAGCCATATGACGAATACGATCTTAATCATGGGTATCAGTGATGTTCATCACAAAATTATTTCTGGTAGACTGTATGGACACATAAACACGCGGAACTTCGTATCTCTAGAATTCAGACAAGCTTTATCATATTCTCTCAGAAAAAACTGTAAAATCAATTACAAATGTAACTTTTATGTAAACATCAAGGCACATAATCCAAAATGCGTCAGTTCATCTATCTTATGGCAGAGATACTTGTTCTTGGTGCTTCCTTGGGTTGTGCTACTCAACCCCAAAACCAAGTTTTAAATAGTAATACAGCAGAATTCAGAATTCAGGACGAACCAGCACGAATGACGGCTTTCCCGACAGAGGTGGCTGGCGTTGAGAAGTAAAATTTGCTCTATATAGCAATACGGGCGCACATTTGCGTGAAAGTGCCTGCGCAAAGCGCATAAATTGACCTTCTTCAGATCATTTAGGACTGCTATATCTGGCTTTTGAGTTGAAAAGGTGTACCTCAAGAAAAATGCAATCTGCTGTAGTATGATAACTCTTGAAAAAGAAAAAAAATCCAGCCATGATCCATGACCCAATCGAATATGAAGACGGGTTTTCAGTGAGAGCAGATTTGTTGAATGCAAAATCTAGGAACTAGTTCATGGCTAATGCAGGAGTGTTGGTTTGAGGAAGATGGGTGCAAAAGCATTCATCATGCACCAATCAAATTTTGGAAACTAAAAATGAATCAGGAAACACTAAAAACTCCCATTGCTCCGTAAATGCTGTAATTAGTTTTTAGAAAAGTCAAAATAGCAGTTGAAAAAAGAATTTTTTTCATACACATAGCACCGATGAAAATTGCAGACAAAGCTTCAGACAGAATAACTTCGCTAGCGCCCTAATACAATTCCTTTTGTGAAAAGCGCCAACTAAGCCACCAATTCAATCAATAGGGTAACTGGAACGATTGTGTTCAGTAGTACTGATATACTAAAAAATCAAATTTTGTTAACTAAGGCAAGCATGATAGCTATTGCAGAATTGATAATTGAAACAATATAAAACTTGTTCAATCACCACTTGAAATAGGCATATTATATATAGTGAAATTTCTTTTCATCCTTGGCTTAGTACATCTTTATTCTACGAAAGGAATTAAATTATTCAAATAGTGGAAATACTTATTTGTTTCTTGAGCGCTTAAAGTTTAAATAAAAAATTACGTATTTCTACAGTTGAGCCAAAAGGCTTAGACCCTGGCAATAAATTCACAGGCGTGGGCGCGCACTCACTTAGATTTAGTTTGTTCATAGTTCATAGCACATCTATCTAGTTTTCCCATTCCCAGATGTAACGAAAAAGATGTCAGGAAGAGCGCTATTACGACGTGCTAGACGTGGTAGACGAATAAACCGCACCCTGGCGTTTCACAAAAGAGCGCACCGTCAAAAGCGGTTTCACAACTGCAAGCAGAACAAGTTGCCATCCAGTATTCGGGCGAACATTGATCCGTCATCAATCACATTTTGAAAATCCAGTGAGATTGGGAATTGCGGTGGATCCTCCGAGTAATCCCAAACACGGTTTGGAGAGGGAGGGGGACAGCGCACCAATTTCCCCGTAATTCCTCGCGACGGTGTGGGACTCCGCAGCGGGGCTAGTTGAATGGCTACAGTCTGAATCTATCTCAGGAGGAAGCTTATAACTTGATTATGGGAGTTGTTCAACGGGAAATGTCCAAAGAAGAACTCTTGTATTTTTAGAAAAGCACCTAAGTAAATCGCTAAAATAATGCTCTGTCCCCTTGGTGCATTATTGCCATGACCGCCATTTCCTCTGCTCCTTTTTCTCCTGAAGAAATCGCTGCTGAAGGTTTGAAGCTAGAAGAATATGAAGAAATTGTTAGGCGTCTAGGGCGTCATCCTAACAAAGCTGAACTAGGAATGTTTGGGGTGATGTGGTCAGAACACTGCTGTTACAAGAATTCTCGTCCGTTACTCAAACAATTTCCCACGACAGGACCCCGCATTCTTGTTGGACCTGGTGAAAATGCCGGTGTTGTAGATTTGGGCGATCGCCTGCACCTAGCATTTAAGATTGAATCACACAACCACCCCTCGGCTGTTGAACCCTTTCAAGGAGCCGCCACAGGAGTAGGAGGCATCTTAAGAGATATCTTTACAATGGGTGCGCGTCCCATTGCCGTATTAAACTCGCTGCGCTTTGGTTCTTTGGAAGATGCGAAAACTCAAAGGCTTTTTAGTGGCGTGGTCGCTGGTATTTCACATTACGGAAATTGCGTTGGTGTCCCCACTGTAGGCGGTGAAGTTTACTTTGACCCCGCGTACTCTGACAATCCTTTGGTAAACGTCATGGCGTTGGGATTGATGGAAACGCCAGAAATCGTCAAATCTGGTGCATCTGGTATAGGCAACCCAGTGCTTTATGTTGGTTCCACCACCGGACGCGATGGTATGGGAGGCGCAAGCTTTGCCAGTGCAGAACTGAGTGATGAGTCCGTAGATAACCGTCCGGCGGTACAGGTAGGCGACCCCTTCTTGGAAAAGTCGTTAATTGAAGCTTGCTTGGAGGCGTTTAAGACAGGTGCAGTGGTTGCTGCACAGGATATGGGTGCTGCTGGCATTACCTGTTCTACTTCAGAAATGGCTGCAAAAGGCGGCGTGGGTATCGAATTCGATTTAGACAAGATTCCTGTACGGGAAGCGGGAATGGTTCCCTATGAGTACCTGCTTTCCGAATCTCAAGAACGAATGCTGTTTGTTGCCCACAAGGGACGCGAACAAGAGTTAATTGACATTTTCCACCGTTGGGGGCTGCAAGCTGTGGTTGCAGGAAGCGTCATTTCTGAACCTATTGTACGGATTCTATTCCAAGGTGAAATTGCCGCAGAAATTCCCGCAACAGCCTTGGCAGAAAAGACGCCGGTGTATCACCGAGAAGTGTTGGCACAACCACCGGAATATGTACGAAAAGCTTGGGAATGGACGCCTGATTCTTTACCTGAGACTACATCTGCTGGAATTGAAATTCAAGGACGTTTGCAAAGTTGGAATGACATCCTGTTGACTTTGCTCGATACGCCCACTATTGCATCTAAACGTTGGGTATATCGTCAGTATGACCATCAAGTGCAGAATAACACTGTTGTGTTACCTGGCGGGGCAGATGCCTCTGTGATTCGCCTGCGTCCCTTGGAACCTTCCCCAACTCCCTCCGTACAGGGAGGGCGCAACAAAGGTGTTGGAGCTACGGTTGATTGCAATCCTCGCTATGTTTATCTTGATCCCTATGAGGGAGCTAAGGCAGTCGTGGCAGAAGCGGCACGTAATCTTAGCTGTGTGGGTGCAGAACCTGTGGCAGTTACTGATAACTTGAATTTTGGCAGTCCAGAAAAACCTATTGGATACTGGCAATTAGCAGAAGCTTGTCGCGGTTTGGCTGAAGGTTGCCAAGAAATGGCAACGCCAGTCACTGGTGGAAATGTCTCTCTTTACAATGAAACTTTGGATTCTCAAGGCAATCCACAACCAATCTATCCTACTCCTGTTGTAGGTATGGTAGGGTTAATCCCTGATTTGACTAAGATTTGTGGTCAAGCTTGGCAAGCAGAAGGAGATGTGATTTATCTGTTGGGCGAAGTGTCTGCACACTCTACGCTGGGGGGTTCGGAATATTTAGCCACTATCCACAACACTGTTGCTGGAAAACCGCCACGAGTTGATTTTCAATTGGAACGCCGTGTACAACAAGTGTGTCGTGAAGGAATTCGCAAAGGTTGGGTGCGTTCGGCTCATGATTGTGCTGAAGGTGGAATCGCGATCGCCCTGGCAGAATGTTGTCTTGCTGCGAATCGGGGAGCAGAAATCAAATTAGAACTACCAGCACAGAACTCCCAACGTTGGGATGAAGTTCTTTTTGGCGAAGGTGGCGCGCGGATTGTAGTCTCTGTTGCAACAGAACAACAAAAAACTTGGGAAACTTATTTAACAGAACAACTCGGTAATCATTGGCAGCAACTTGGCAAGGTTGGGAATACCGAAATAGGTTTGGGGGTTTTAACAACTGATAATCAAAGTTTAATCAACGTTAGCATTGAGGAAATGAGTGATCGCTACTTAAATGCGATTGAAAGGCGTTTGACCATCCATAACACCACTCCCAGTTAATTGATAAAATCCCCTCACCTGGGATACTGGCGTCGATAGGCATAATTGCGGTACTGTTTTAATGGATGGTTAAGAGTTTTTTAAGAATTTCTACAACTATCCTTTGACATATTTCTAGTGACTTGATACCCTCATCAGGAGCACACCTAGCATGATTCCCAACCATCCCGACTCTTTGGATAACCATCCCGAATTGCCTAACGACTCAGTCAATGACCTGGAAAATCGTCCAGACAAGCCAGAAGAAGCTTGCGGTGTTTTTGGCGTCTACGTACCAGGAGAAGACGCTGCCAAACTGACATACTTTGGATTGTACGCTCTCCAGCACCGGGGTCAAGAATCGGCTGGCATTGCCACATTTGAGGGTGAACAAGTCAACCTACACAAAGACATGGGGTTGGTGTCTCAAGTCTTTAATGAATCCATTTTGCAAACTTTGCCTGGTAGTGTAGCCGTTGGTCACACTCGTTATTCAACCACGGGTTCCAGCCGCAAAGTGAATGCCCAACCTGCTGTTGTCGAAACCCGGTTAGGTTCCGTTGCCTTGGCACACAATGGTAATTTAGTCAATACGGTGCAGTTGCGAGAGGAGTTGCTCAACAACAACTGGAACTTAGTCACCACAACTGACTCAGAAATGATTGCTTTTGCAATAGCTGAAGAAATCAATGCTGGGGCAGATTGGCTAGATGGCTGCATTCGGGCTTTTCACCGCTGCCAAGGAGCCTTTAGTTTAGTTATTGGCACATCGGCAGGTATCATGGGTGTTCGCGATCCTAATGGCATTCGCCCCCTTGTCATTGGTACCTTAGGTGAAAATCCAGTTCGCTATGTTCTCTCCTCCGAAACTTGTGGTTTAGATATCATTGGTGCCGAATATCTGCGAGACGTGGAACCAGGCGAGTTAGTTTGGATTACCGAAGAGGGTTTAGCTTCGTTTCAATGGAGTCAAAAACCCCAACGGAAGATGTGCATTTTTGAGATGATTTACTTTGCCCGTCCTGATAGTGTCATGCATGACGAGAGTTTGTACAGCTATCGAATGCGTATAGGGCGGCGACTGGCTCAAGAATCTCCTGCTGATGCCGATTTAGTGATTGGTGTCCCTGATTCTGGTATTCCTGCTGCCATTGGCTATTCCCAAGTGTCTGGCATTCCCTACGCTGAGGGACTGATTAAGAATCGCTACGTCGGACGTACTTTTATCCAACCGACACAGAGTATGCGCGAGTCGGGTATCCGCATGAAACTCAACCCCCTTAAAGATGTGTTGTATGGCAAACGAGTGGTCATTGTAGATGACTCGATTGTGCGCGGTACCACTAGCCGCAAGCTCGTCAAGGCCCTACGTGAAGCAGGTGCGTTGGAAGTGCATATGCGAATTTCCTCTCCGCCAGTCACTCACCCCTGCTTCTATGGTATTGACACTGATAACCAAGAGCAGCTGATTGCTGCCACCATGTCAGTGGAAGAAATTGGCAAGCAAGTGGAGGTAGATACTCTAGCTTATCTGAGTTGGCAAGGAATGCTAGAGGCGACACGAGAAGACCCTGAAAGCTTCTGTTCCGCTTGCTTCACTGGAGATTACCCGGTTCCTGTTCCCGAACTAGTGAAGCGTTCTAAGTTGAAATTAGAAAAAGCACCAGTGTAGGAATTTGAAATTTTAGATTTTGGATCAAATAGACTTTGTTGCTATTGTGCAACAAAGTCTATTTAATTTTGGTTAAGAAAAATACTACATTTGTATTTTACTTGTAGTTTAAGAAAAACATATCATTTACAAACAAGGATTGAGAAACGAGGTTGTTGCGGAGGGCGATTGCGCGTACCTGAAAGAAGCCCTTTGCGGCGATGCTCCCTCTGGGTTTTCCAACACTCTCAGTAGCTAAATAAATTTTTGTAACAAAATCACCACAAACTGCCAAACATTTCTGTCGTTGACTTTAGCGGTTCAAGGCTAACCACCTGTGGGTAGTCGCGCAACAAAAAGTTGACGTGGGAAAAACATGGCTCGAAGAATAATCCAGTTCAATATTTTAGCTATCACTGCACTAATTGCTACGTTCTTTCCAGGGGGTCAAGTTCTTGCAGTAGAAACCTACTTTGAAAAACATGGCATATTGGCTGACATTGCATTTCAGTATGCGGCGGTAGGAAAATCTGAGCAGGCTGTCAAGATTTTAAACCAAGTTCTGCCTTTGGCGGAAGCGAATCCCAATGAGTGCTTCAAAGCCAACCCCTTAGTGAAAGTCGCTCTTGGTTATATCCAGGCTGGACAAGAAGCTAAGGGTAAGCAACTTCTAAAACAAGCCATCCACATTGCCCGCACCCAAACGGCAACACGCTGTAGCGGCAGCGGAACTTCTCCGGATGAGTCTTTGCTCAACCGAGCTAAGGAATACGCAGAGGCTGGGTACTATGGCTTTGCTATCGAGCTCATCACAGGAGTAAACAATCCTGTGTTCACTCCTATAACTATGGCAGAAGTTGCGGGGCATTATGCAAAAGCTGGAGAGGATGAGCAGGCAACTACGGTCTTGAAGCAAGCGCTGGCGATCGCCCAACGCAATGACCATGCCCTTTATAGAACCATGACCCTGATTGTAATTGCGGAACATCTTAGTCAAGCTGGACAAAAGAAACAAGTGCCTCAAGTGCTGGAGGGTGCGCTTAAGAGTGCATCTGCTATCGATGAGGCACAATCGGGCGAAAATGCCTCAATGAAAATCTCTCAGATGCTAAGGATTGTTAAACAATTTGCATTCATCGGACAAGAACGTCGAGCGATCGAGCTTCTAGATCAATCCTTGCCAAAGATACGGACGCTTGCAGACAAGCGCTTTCCCCTTGATAAAATTACCCAACTGATTGAAACAGCAGCCCAGTATGCAGCATTGGAGCAGAAGAACAAGGCACTCTCGACGCTAGCGGAAGCTCAGAAAGCGGCGCAGGCAATTGCAATTGACGAAGCTCAAAGCAAAAGTGATGCATTAGCTAGCGTCGCTGATGCCTACGCAGAACTAGGAAACTTTGATCAGGCACGGCAAATTGCCCGAGCCATCGAGAATGTGAATGCGAGAAAGCGGGCGTTCCTTGGAATTGCGATCGCTTATGGCAAAGCCGGGTACTCTGACCAAGCGGTTAAACTGGCAACATCGATTGGAAACCGAGACGCCACCTTCAGAGGGATTGTGAGGCACTATCTAAACAGCCGACAGTACGACCAAGCGTTTGAGATCATCCAACAGTGGAATTTTAAGGATATGCTGTCGGAGGTGGCATTCGGTTACCTTGAGACAGGGCAGCCTGAGCGTGCGCTACAAATCACTCTTTCCATCCAACCCCCTCCTGATGCTACACAGAAGGACTGGAGATTCTCCGCTATCGCCCGTGGATTTGCAAAACAGGGAAAATTTGACCAAGCGCTTCAGCTTGCTCAAGCCATTACAGACAAAAGTTACAAAGCTCAAGCCCTGACGGCGATCGCAGAACAATATGTGGCAAGAGAACGAGAAAAGAAAGGACCTATTGAAAAAATCTTTTTTGTGCTTACCAATAGCTATAATTCTCTATTCGGCTCCTCAAATAAAGACAAAGCCTCTAAAATTCTAGATCAAGCGCTTCAAGTTGCTCAGTCAATGGCACCAAAACGTGTGACGCAGTGAATGAGCTCCTACTGCAAATTATCGGGTAAGGAGGTCGTTGCCGAGGCATCCGCCAAGTAAGAAGGTGGCGTTACCTACTGGAGCAAACGCCCCTGTAGCTGGACAGATAAAGGTCTGTGGACTTTACCATGGGCAAGTGCAGTCTGAAGACAGGCTGAAAACGTCATTCTGTCGTTCCTTGCGGGCGTCAATTTTGAAAATTCAGATCATGCAGGAGCGAACTGTGAGTCATGAGTGTGATAAAAATTCTATTTTTGGTAATAACGGGTCAGAAACAATACCCACCCCACTAAAACCCCAGCGTTTGAGCAAACCTCCTATTTGAGAACCTGGAACAGATTCTATAGAAAAGCGATTTGCTACAGATGCAGCATGAGTGTTGAGGTAGCTGAGGGCATCAAAGTTTTCGCGAAACAATAATAAATAACCCAAAGCCTCGCGGTTGGGAAGAGCCGCGAGATAACGACCGTCAGCTTTTGACCGCACCAGATAATAAACTTCGGAAAACATAGTCATTAATCATGAGTCATTAGTTATTGGTTTGGTACAAATGACAAAGGACGGTCAACAGGAGTGTGCCGTCCCTTGCATCTAGTTAGTTAATTAAGATTTTCTAAGCGAATGCGAGGATCACTCACCTTGAGCAACAAGTCTGCTATCAAATTACCAATACTGAGCAGTACGGCGCTTATAACCAAACTTGCCATCACTAAATACAAATCTTGAGCCTGCACCGCTTGTAAAGTCAATCTCCCTAAACCGGGCCAGTTGAAGAAAAATTCCGCAATAAACGCACCACCCAATAAACCTGCTAACTCGAAACCTAACAAAGTCATCAAGGGGTTGATTGCATTGCGCAGAGCATGAACATAAATAACACGGTTTTCAGGCAGCCCTTTAGCACGAGCTGTTTGGATATAATCTTGGCGCAGCACATCCAATAATTCTCCCCGAGTGATGCGCTGTAAGCCAGCAAAGCTCGTGACACTCAAAGCAATAGTGGGTAAAATCATGTGCCAGCCAATATCGAGGATTTTACCAAACCAGTTGAGTTCGGCATGATTGATGCTGGTCATGTCACCTACTGGAAAGAGGGGCGAGAGGTTTTGAGCCAAAATGAGCAGCAATAAGGCAGTGATGAAACTGGGAAACCCTTGTCCTGCGTAACTAATCACCTGCAAAACGCGGTCAACCCACTGATTTTGTTTCACCGCAGCGACTATGCCCAAGGGGATGGCGATCGCCCACGTTACAATTAGAGAAGATACTGCCAACAGCAAAGTTGCGGGTACCCGTTCCCACAACAGCGACGACACCGACCGTTGGTAAACAAAACTCGTGCCAAAGTCCCCCTGAGTTAGAATTCGCCACAGCCAAAGTCCAAATTGCTCAAGCCAAGACTTATCCAGACCAAACTGTCGTCTAAGTTCCTCAATTCTTTCTGGAGAAATGTTTGGGTTTTGCCGTAACGTATCTACATAATCCCCTGGGGCAAGTTGAATAATCACAAACGACAACGCCGACGCCAACAACAAAGTCAAGAGCGCCTGCAATACCCGTTTCATGACATAAATAAAAGTCTCACTCGTAACTAACTTTAAAAGCCAATCACGACCTGCATCCAAGGAAATTCGTGTAGTAGTCATTTGTGCTTTGTCCTTTGTCATTAGTCATTCGTCCTTAGCCAAATGACTAATGACTATTGACTAGTATTCTAAAAGGGTGACGATGGGCACATCTGGCAGATGTTTCCGCCCTTGTAAATCCCGTAGCTCGATAATAAACCCAAAACCCTCAAGTTTGCAGCCAATTTTTTGGACTAGCTTTGCGGTTGCACTTGCGGTTCCACCTGTAGCTATCAAGTCGTCTACAATTAAAACTCGGCTACCTGGGTGCAAAGCGTCTTGGTGAATTTCCAAACGATCAGTACCGTACTCTAGTGCGTACTCAATTGAGTGAACTGCTGCTGGTAACTTACCAGGTTTACGGACAGGAATAAAACCAGCTCCTAATAGACAAGCAAGCGGTGCGCCAACAATAAAGCCCCGTGATTCTATTCCCACCACAAACTCTGGTCTCAGTCCAGTAGCTTCTATTTTTTGTGCAAACAGGTCAATCGTGTAGCGCAGTCCCTCTGGATCGCGCAGCAGCGTAGTGATATCGCGGAATAAAATTCCCGGTTTAGGAAAATCTGGAATGTCACGAATCAGAGACTTCAAATCCATAAAATAGAAAAAAGTTTTAGTACTGTGCAGTACAAGCTACAACCCTATTCGCCCGATTGCAAGCTCCTGGTTAAACAAGGCGCACCCTCCCGGAAAAATCGTACACTAAAATGTCATACGCTTGGTATTAGCTCTCAATAAACGTTATCCGTTGACAATGAGAGCAAACCTACAACCCAAGGATGTGATGATACTAACGACTGAGGTTAAGAGAAATGATGCTTTAAAAACTTTGATTCAAGGCAATACGGAAACAATCGTCTTGGAAGAGTAAGTAATGTATATATCAGCCAGACTTGCCTATCCTGCCGTCAGTCTCATTTTCTTGACTGGTTGTCTATTTTAAATTAGTTTTACTTAGTTTGTTGCAGCCGTATAAGGTATTTATAATGAATGTCTCTGCTAGTGTCACGCAATTTAACAGTCCAATCCCCAAGTCTTTGCCGATGATTCTGGCCACTTTACCTGAACCGGCGATTGAGGGACAGGGATGTCCCCCTAAAGCCCGGTTGCAAATTGACCTCATTTTACTGGCAATTGAAGCATTAGAGCTTGGTGGCTCTGAAGCGATTTTGTCATTTGCTGAAGAGTTGGATCTTAAAGGAATTGTTAAAGATCGAGTGAATTTATGGCGAATGCGTAGCACTAACCCCATACGACGAGCACACCTCCGCCGTCCCCTGTCTATCATGGAAGCAAAAGCGTTAGTGGTCATTGCTTGTTACATTGCGCGGCGGTTAACAGTTGTTATTCGCCAATTGCTAATGATATATCAACAAATGGTTGAAAAACAGATTCCTTTGGAACAGAATTTGCGTCTATCTAACTATCTAGAGCGGTTTAGAACTCATTTTAAGAGCCGAATGAATCTCCGGCGTTCTGGTGGTCTATTGGCATTAAATTCTGATGAAAAATTAGATGAGCTAGCTATAAGTTTGTTGGGACAATTACTATTCTGTACCGGCACAGCTGGAATGCAGCGGTTCTGGATTAGTCTTTTTGACGGTGAAGTGGAATGAATATTCAACGTAAGTATAGTTTACCTAATTGCACACTACTGTTGGAGGGTTTAAGTGATGCCTCAAGGACTGCACATTTTCAGGAACTGCGCCCAGAGTTATCCATATTGGTAAATGCAGAATGCTATTTATCTGGCAATAGTAAACCGGTGGTAGGAGGGCGAGAATTTTTTGAAAGTTTGGTAAGGGCAGTGAGTGCGTATGCCCAAGAATTTTTGAGTAGTGTGCCACACCCTCAAGCGCACAACTTTGAGTCGGAGTTAGTGCACTTCCAGAAAATCGACAGCAACCGACATAGAGTCATTATACATTCAGATACTGCATCACACTCAGTCGGGTCTAACCCCAATAATGGAAAGCAGCCGATACAACTCGATTTGAACACAGTGCAGTTGTTCGATTTGGTGGAAGCAATAGACCAATTTTTTGCAGATAGCCAAACTTTACCAGAGTTAACACTGCAATTACAACCAGTTGCCAGACGTCATGGCGGTGTCAGTCAGGCGTTAGTCAAGCAGGCGGTGCCAGCCAGTGTGGGAGTGACGAGTTTGGCTGCCGCCGCCGTTGCTTTTAGCATGATTCCAGTCCCGCAAGTGCGTCCGCCCCAGCCACAGACACAGAACGGTGCAAATACAACCACCAATGTCAATAGTCCGGCAACGGCTGCACTCACCCCCACACCGACTCCTAATGAACAAATGGGCGCAAATCCCACATTGACGCCCACACCAACTGCCCCAGCTACGGCAAATTCCATTCTTGCGCCTACGACACCTGCCTCAGTTGCAGCAACTCCCACACCCGGGGCACCGCCTGTTGTTAGGGATTTAGAAGCCCTTTTAAATACAGTTCCTGAAATTACTGATGCATCTCAACTGCGTGCATTGAACCGCGAAGTTTATAACCAAATTAATCCAAAGTGGGTTCAGCGCTCACGATTGAATCAGGATTTGGTCTTTCGCTTGGGTGTGGCTGCGGATGGTGCGATTGTTGGATATAAAGCGGTAGATAAAGCGACGAATGATGCAGTGGAGAAAACTCCCTTACCAACTCTACTTCAGAATCCGGCAAATCGTGGTTCGGGAACTAATGAAGCGATCGCCCAAAACGCAGCACCGCAAGCGCCTATCGCCCAATTTAAAGTCGTCTTTACGAACACAGGCGTGCTACAGGTTAGCCCTTGGCGAGGATACCCTAAAACACCAGATGTTGTCGGGACAAAAATCACAGACCCTAACGCAGTTAAGGATTTAAACCAGAAACTATATAACACCATCCGCCAAAATTGGAGTACTTCTCCTTCCTTTGCGCGAGATTTGAAATACCGGGTGGCGGTCAACAAAGATGGCGTCATCGCTGACTATGAACCACTTAACCAAGGTGCCGTTGACTATTTTCGAGGAACACCTCTTCCTAAGATGTTCCAAGATGTCTACGGTTCATATCTAGCCCCTGCAAATAACAAAGAACCTCTGGCACACTACCAAGTGGTATTCAAGCCGAACGGCACGCTAGAAGTTATACCTTGGCGGGGATATCGTTAGGACAAAAAAATGAACAACGAAAAAAGAAGGAAGAACAAAAAACTCTTTGTTGATTCTTCTTTCTTCTTTCTTCACTTACCGCAAGATTGTACTCAAAACAGTTCTGGTTCTGTTCATCTTGGTTTAAAGCAGAACGTATTTATTTATGGAAATCTGCACCTATATAATTCCTTTAGTTATTTCCCACTGATGGAATCAGTAGGAAATAACTCGTCTGTTCTGCGTTCTGTGTTCTGCGTTCTTCTTAACGTGTAATTTTACCCATATAATTTCCCCATAATTGAGCAGCTTGAGCGCTACTTCCAGATGTGGGGGAATTGTTGTCGTTTCCCAGCCAAATACCAGTGACTAGTCGCCGACTGGGAACAAAGCCAATAAACCACAAGTCAACGTTTTTATCTGTTGTACCGGTTTTTCCTGCTTCCCCTAGTCCTATGGCAGCACTGCGACCAGTACCGTTTGTTACGACGCCGCGCAAAAGACGAGTCATTGTATCAGCTATGTTCGTTTGCAGCACTCGTTTATTAGCCTCTGCGTCTTGGTCATAAGAGTAAATCACGCGGCAAGTTTTAGGGTCGTTTTGGTCACGGCAATCACTGCTATCTAAAATCCGGCTAATTGCATGAGGGCGATTCCATACACCGCCATTGCCAATAGCGCCAAATGCACCAGTCATCTCCATAACATTCACCACACTTTGACCCAGCACCAAGCCAGGAACTGGATCTAGCTTTGACCTCACCCCTAACTCTCGCGCCATCGCCACGACTTTATCCAGCCCGACTTCTTGAGCAACCCTCAAAGCAATCGGGTTTTCAGATAAGGCAAGCCCTCTAGCAATATCCAAACTACCAGCGCCAGTCCGACAAGGTTTGTAGGTAAAGCCTTGCCAACGATAAGGGGCACAAGAATAATACTTATCTGATGAAATCCCTTGCTCGATAGCAGCTGCGTAAGCAAAGATTTTGAAGGTGGAACCTGGTTGTCTTTTTGCCTGAACAGCACGATTGAACTGGCTTGTTCTATAATCCGTGCCTCCTACCATTGCGATTATTGCTCCATTGCTCGAATCAAGCGTCACCATCGCTCCTTGCGAAAAATTAAAAGATGACTTACCAGTGCGGACATGATTACGCAACGCGACTTCTGCTTGTGCTTGAATTGCTGGATCGAGTTGGGTTTCAATGATAAAGTTCCCTTCTGTTGCCAGTTCCTTTCCCAGAATATTTTCTAGTTCTTGGAAGACATAACTATAAAAATAAGGAGCAATTGTTTTTGCTTGCCGTTCGCAGACTTTAGGGCTAATTTCGATGGGCGATCGCCTAGAGCGGTTATAGTCATCTTGTTTGATTTTACCCATCTCCAGCATCCGCTTCAGTACGCGATTGCGGTATTCAATCGTTCTGAGCTTATTTTGGCTATCTCCTGCACAATAATCGAAGCCGTTGGGAGCAGGTAAAATTGCCACTAACGTTGCTGCTTCAGACAGTGTCAATTCTTTTGCTGACTTGTCAAAGTAATAGCGAGCAGCATCCTCAAACCCTGAAGTATCCGCTCCTAAGAAAACCCGATTTAAATAAGTCAGCAAGATGTAATCTTTGCTGTAAAACGTTTCTAATTTCAGGGCAACCATCGCTTCTCGGAATTTGCGACCAAGCGAGTCTTGCCTGCCTACATAATCGCGGAACAAACTCCTCGCAACTTGCTGGGTCACTGTACTGGCCCCTTGTTGGACGTCACCACTTTGCGTGTTAATGAACACCGCTCGCAAAATCCCCAAGGGGTCAACTCCAAAGTGCCAGTAATAACGACTATCTTCTGAGGCAACGACTGCCGTTGGCAAGTAAGGACCAAAGTCCTGCAACCGCTTCATATCTATATGAGCAGTCGTCCGAGGTTCGCGTAACTTGGTAGTGGCATCACGAGCATAAATCACCACGGGCGCTTGCGTTGGTCCGGGTAGGGGTTTGACATCAAATTTGAGCCATTCCACGCCAATGACGAGCGCCATCAGAGCTGTGATTCCACCGACACCGTAACCAGCCCAAGTTCCTCCTGTTACATACCAAGGCGGTGGATCGACATATTGCAGTCTGACTGAGGCGGCGAGTTCAGGAGGTCCGAGGGTCAAGATATCGCCATGACGCAATTCCAAAGAAGTGAGCCGACGCTTACCCCGATAAATGCCATTTGTAGAGTTTTCATCTTTAATGACAAAAACCGGTTGTCTTTGAGTAGAATCTCGTGCTAAAGACAAATGAATTTGGCTAACAACTGGGTTGCGGACAACAATATCGCAGGATTTGGAACTGCGACCGATGATGTAGCGATCGCCCAACAACGGATACACCTCCGCCTTATCCGCCCCCGCATCCTGCACCCAAAGTTCTGGTACTTTGGCATTTGGTTTCAGCGCCAGTTTGGAAAAATCGACTCTAGCTTGAATTGTTTGTACTGCTTGAGTTATCTGACCAAGCAAAGTTTGTGGCTTTTGAGGCGGTTGGGGGGAACTCATCGGCTATTCACACCACGTTTATTAGTAAGGAATCGGACGCACTATAATCTCGCTGCTTGTATTCGACCATTGTACTCATAAGCCTATGAGGACGTTGGTTGCACCGAATTGTTCCCGATTCAATTTGACACTAAGATATATATATAATTTGACTTATGTTGTTAATTTTGTCACATCTTTATATATCGCTAAGATTTTTTCTTCTTTGCTTGTAGCCTTTGCCTAGTCTATGTTTCATCTATTGAAGAAATGTAAAGTTGCTACTTTTGATTTTGTATTTCTATTAACTAGCACTGGATAAATAAAACAGATAAATTTTCCCGTTGTAACACATAAGCACATTTTAAAGCAAAAATACAGATCTTCATTTAGGATGATTTTCTAAAAGCTAATCTTTTGGTTTAATAAGCGGAAGTATTCCGTTGAGGTGTGGAGGTTAAGTAATATGAACGGAAAATATCTAACCCTTATCGGTACAGCCTTGACTCTGGCTTTAACCAGCAACGTTGCTCTTGCCCAGTCAAGCAAATTCGAGACTGCTCAATCAGGTGGTCAATCAGGTGGTCAATCCACTAGCTCACCCGGGGAAGTCAAACTTTCACCAAGGGTAGACAAGAAAAAGTTTTGCACGGATTTCCCGCTTAACTCCCGTTGTCAAGGTGAAGCAGCATCTACACCAGGCTCTTCCGGTAGCAGTTCTGATACACAAAAGCAACCTGCTGATGGCAGCACAGCTGTACCAGGCAAAGCGCCAAATGACCCTGGCACGCTAAACACTCCCAGCGGCACCACTGATCTTCCCCCGGCTCCTGCTGGCAACCCTAGCGGCACCGGTGATGGAACTCAACAACAGACCTTACCTGGTGGTACAGGCGATACTCAAACGTCTCCATCAAACGGTACAACAGGCGCTCCTGACAGCAACCCAGGCGGCACAGCTGTACCAGGCACAGCGCCCGCTGATCCTGGAACCACAGGTAACCCCGGCGGCTCTACTGAACTCGCCCCGCCTCCTGTTGGCAGCCCTGCTAACCCCGGCAACAGTAGTGATCCTACTGCTCCTGGCAGCAGCACTACCGATCCAACTTTATCTCCCTCTCAAGGTTCAGGTGGCACGACAAACCCTAGCTCAGGTGGATCGAAGTAGTCGTCTCAACACTAGATTGGGCGTAATTTGATCGGCATTTGTCGTCAGTCGTCAGGAGCCAGAATTCAGCTATGATTCTGTGTGACTGGTGCATAAGTTGAGCAATATACCCCCACTGAATCAAAGATGAGCGTGGGGGTATATTGCGATCTGGGGTTTGAAACAGGTTCAACCCCTCAGTGATGACATCAGTTGAGGAATTGCACAAATTGTGACTTCTTCTTTTTGAAAATAGTTTGCAAGAAAAAATTTATACTCTCAGACGAGAACTCTGGGGATAGGCAAAAAAGTCCGCTTGTGCGGACTTTTGATTTTTTAGCCTACGTTCACTGTAGGGCGTACCCGTAAGCCATGCGCACAGGTTCTTTGGGGCGTAGGCTCTGGAACAGGAGAAGGGTACGCTTTACACAAAAGCCGTTCTTGCAAGGTAGCCAGGCTTTTTTTCGTCAGGTCATCGTACTTCTACCTTTTACTTTTTATCGTCACCTGCGATTTGAAGTGGGAGTCTTTTGAAAGGTAGCAATGAGCAGGCAAACAATACCGATATTAATGAAGACATCTGCTAAATTAAAGACTGGAAAGTTAATCACTCGAAAATCAAGAAAATCAACGACGTAGCCCCGAACAAATCGGTCGATGCCATTACCGATCGCTCCGCCTAAAATAAAGCCATAGCCTAGTTGATCCCAAAGATGTAACACCGGACCAAACGATGCCAGTGCTATCAATGCTAAACTCACTCCCAAAGATAGCCAGCGCAACCACTCTACTTTCCCTGCTAACAGACTAAAAGCTGCACCAGTGTTGGTAACGTAGGTGAAGTGAAATACCCCCGGTAGTAGTGCTTGTGTTTGTCCCAAGGAAAAAGTTTGCACCACCCAGTATTTTGTTAGTTGGTCTAAGAAAAAAGCTAACAAGGCAGCAATCCAGAACAGGAGATTTTTTAAACGCATGGCGAATTTGTCATTTGTCATTTGTGAGCCAGCGCTGCAACGCCAGAAGTTCTGTAGGCGGGTTTCCCAACAAGCGGAAACTTCGCTTAAGGTTTCCAACTCGGCGGCGATTGGCGTAAGTGCGAAGGCGTCTGGAGGAGATACCCGAAGGGTCATTTGTCATTTGCGCACAGGACAAAGGACACACCACTAAAAACTCATGACTAGTAAAACATTAGGTGGCGTAGCACATATGCTATAACAACGACAGCGCAAACTACCGATAGTTGTCCAGGCAGTGCCAACCAGGAGTATGTGAGCATTGCTTCTTGCATCACAGACAGAGTTTCTGTTCCTTTCCATTGAAAAACATAGCTGATAATCAAATAAGTAATACCGCACAAGTGGACAGTTAACAAGCCACAAAAACAACTAAAGGTGAGAGTTTCTAGCCGAGGTCTCGCTTTAAAGGCGAAAAACCCACAAATCCAAGCTCCAGGGATAAAACCAAGCAAATAACCAAACTGGGACAACTTCACATAACCAATGCCGCCACCGTCAGCAAAGACAGGTAACAAAGTTAATCCCATCACTAAATATGCGATTTGCGAGAGCGCACCAGCGTTCTTGCCCCCTAAACAACCAACGAGCAGCACCCCACCAATTTGATAGGTGACACCCACAGACAAAGTATGAATTCCATGCTGGCTCCAATTCCAGGGTAAGGTGGTGACATAGGCTTCTAGAAATGTACCACCCATCGTTAGCAGTAAGCCAATCATAGACCATAGTAATTGATTGGATGCGGCTAGCATTTACAAGGCACTCATGCAAAGGACTCTCGTACAAAAGTGTAATTAATATTATTTTATTTTTTAATCTATAGTTGAAAAATATACATACACCAGGCAAATTTAATCCTCAAATTATATAAAGCCTTGCTGGGCAGTGAAGAAAACCTGGTCACTCTTTTGGTATAAACCTTAAGCTATACACAGCTTACTGCTGAGTTGAACTTAGTGCCAACAGCAGGCAGCTACAAGTTCTTCTCATAAGCATTTTCCACCTCAAAAGATGACAAAATTTTACGCTTTGCCAAAATCTGCTTGAGGCACAGTTGTGAGACTTTCCTATAGTAAGAACACATTGTTTTAACCAACTACTAGGATAAGGGCAAGAGGGAGACAAAGGCTTTTCCTTAGAAATTGCTATCTCTTCTTCCATGCTTTCTCCTGCCATATTCTGCTTAAATTTCAGCAGGATTGCTATTTTATAAATTTAAACAACTTAAAAATGCTAAATTGACCACATCTAACTGTCTAAGAGTAATTTCTCATTCTTTAAGAGGATGAACTCTCTACATTACCATCCTCGTGTCACTTGTTTTTGTCTGTCTTCTACTAAAACTAATGTACTAATGTATCATTTGTTGTCCGAATTCAATGATTGCAGCCATAAAGATTCCTCCAGTCAAGAAGATTAAATTTTGCAATATTTAGGGTATGAAAAAGTAGTGATTCCAATTATGTTAACCTTATCTTTACTTTGTAGTTGTATAGTATAAACGCTTAGCTGGAAAATAACCAAAACTACACATCCATGTTTTTTCGTTACCCTGTAAATAATTGTTCTCACTTAACAAGAAAAATTTCAGTATTAGCACTGGGTGCTACTTTGGCGGCTTGCGGTGGACAGCAAGCGCAAAACGGTGCTACCACTGGCGAATCCTCTCCTGGTGCTGCTACTAATACAACGGCTACTGCTCCAGGCAAACTAGACCTAGGTGGAAATGTAAGATTGAATGGGGCTGGTGCCACCTTCCCTGCACCGCTGTACCAAACTTGGTTCCAAGCTTTAAACCAGAAATATCCTAATCTCCAAGTCAACTATCAACCAGTTGGTAGCGGTGCTGGAATTGAGCAATTTACCAAAGGTCTTGTAGACTTTGGTGCCAGCGACGTTGCTATGACGGATGAAGAAATCCAAAAGGTGCAAAATGGCGTACTTTTGCTACCTATGACTGCGGGTAGCATTGTGCTGGCTTACAACCTGCCTGGTGTAGAGGGACTAAAGCTTCCACGGGATGTTTATAGTGGTATCTTCTTAGGCACAATTAAGTCTTGGAACGACCCGAAAATTGCTGCTGCTAACCCTGGTGCCAAGCTTCCCAACACGCCAATTACAACTGTGCATCGTTCTGAAGGTAGTGGCACCACGGGTGTATTTACGCAACACTTGAGTGCAATTAATCCAGAATGGAAGTCTAAAGTAGGCAGTGGTAAAACTGTCAACTGGCCTGCGGGAGTTGCTGCTAAGGGCAATGATGGTGTTACTGCCCAAATACAACAAACTCAAGGCTCAGTTGGTTACGTCGAGTACGCTTACGCCAAAAATAGTAAACTCAATTTTGCTACTTTGGAAAATAAATCTAAGCAATTTGTTGCACCTAGCGATGAATCAGCAGCTAAAACCCTCGAAGCAGTAACCTTGCCAGAAAATCTCCGCGCCTTCATTGCAGACCCAGAAGGTAACGATTCTTATCCGATTGTTACCTACACTTGGATTCTGGCTAACAAGAAATATTCCGATGCCACAAAAGCCAAAGCAGTAGAAGCCATGATTGAGTACGGCTTGACAGAAGGTCAAAAAATTGCTACACAACTAGGCTACGTTCCTCTCCCCCAAAGCGTGGTTCAAAAAGTGACAACGGCAGCCGATGCAATCAGCCCAGATTATAAAATTAGTGGGGGTGGCAGTGCTACTGGTGCCAGCGCTAGCAAATAGCACGCTTAGCTTATCGAATGCCGTACAGAAATGAATTTTGAATTTTGAATTTCTTGGTGTGGTTCGCTCCCACTTCTTCTGTCATTAATGGGTTTCCTCATGACTACACAAGCCCAGATTCCAATAGTTAAACCACCTTCTCAAGCAGAAAAGTCACTGGATCGTGGCTTTATTTGGCTGACTCGGATTTTTGCATTGGCGATTGCTGCCATCCTAGTATGGATAGCCGTTCAGGTTACCATTCAGGCGTGGCCTGCTATTCAAAAGTATGGTGCTAGCTTTTTAGTTAACAGCACTTGGAACCCTGTTACAAATGAGTATGGAGCACTACCGCAAATTTACGGCACTTTAGTGAGTGCTTTTATTGGTTTGTTGATAGCTGTACCAATTGGCGTTGGCACAGCTGTGTTGCTAAGCGAAAATTTCCTACCATCAAAAGTGCGGTTAGTGCTGGTTTTCTTGGTAGAACTGCTAGCAGCCATTCCTAGCATTGTGTATGGAATATGGGGATTTTTTGTTTTAGTTCCCCCGTTAACAAGCGTGGGAAAATTTCTCAATTCTTCCTTAGGCTTTTTGCCAATTTTTAGCACCGTTCCCACAGGACCAAATATGTTGGCTGCTGGAGTCATCTTAGCCATTATGACTTTGCCGATCATCACAGCCATCTCTCGCGATGCGCTGATTTCCCTACCCCCTACTTTGCGTCAAGCAGCTCTGGGACTGGGAGCCACCCGTTGGGAGACAATTTTGAAGGTTCTCATCCCAGCTGCCTTTTCTGGCATTGTGAGTGCTGTGATGCTGGGACTCGGGCGGGCGATGGGAGAAACAATGGCTGTCACTATATTGATTGGAAACTCCAATAACGTTAACGCCTCGCTGTTTGCACCAGGCAATACGATTTCTTCTCTGTTGGCTAGTCAATTTTCAGAAGCAGGCGGACTGCAAATTGCAGCTTTAATGTACGCAGCGTTAATTCTGTTTGTTTTAACTTTTATTGTCAACATTTTGGCAGAGTTGATAGTACTACGAGTCAAGCGACTGTAGCATTTGGGTGTGTTAAAATATGACTTCTAGTTTTTCAGAGCAATCCTCTGGTGGATCGGGACGCAAGAGTCTGGCTTACTCTCGCTCGTCTTCCCGGACGTTGTTTAACACGGTGATGACGGTTTTAGCATTTGTATGCGGAATATTGTCTCTTTTGCCGTTGCTGGCAGTGTTGATTTACGTCCTCTTGCGAGGCTTCAGCAGTTTTAATTTGAACATATTTACCACATTACCACCGCCGCCGTTCGTACCGGGAGGAGGTTTTGGTCATGCCATTGTCGGAACAATAATAGTAGTAGCACTTGCTGCACTATTTAGCATTCCTTTTGGAGTTTTGGCAGCAATTTATTTGACAGAGTTTAGCTCTGGGAAAATATCTCGCTGGGTTCGGTTTGCTACCAATATTTTGAGCGGAGTTCCCTCGATTATTGCTGGAGTATTTGCTTATGCAGTTGTGGTTGTGACCACTGGTACATTCTCAGCTGTGGCTGGGGGAGTGGCTCTGGGGATCTTGATGTTGCCCATTATAGTGCGAACCACTGACGAATCCTTGCAATTAGTCTCACAAGATTTGCGCCAAGCCGCTACGGGGTTAGGAGCAACTAAGTTTCAAACAGTCTCCCAAGTGGTGTTACCAGCAGCTGTACCAGCAATTGTCACTGGGGTCACTTTGGCGATCGCTCGTGCGTCTGGAGAAACCGCACCTTTACTGTTTACTGCTCTAGCCTCTCAGTACTGGCCCAGTGGCTTATTTGCACCCACACCTTCTCTTGCTGTTTTTGTTTACAACTATGGTACTTCGCCGTATGAAAATTTGCAGTCACTCGCTTGGGCGGCGGCGCTGATTTTGGTGTTGTTGGTTCTGCTGACAAATATCATTGCCCGTTGGGCAACGAGTCGCACACTTAAATAAGAAAAGCAAGCTTGAACAATTAACTAAAATCAAAAAAACAACCTTACTATTTATGACTACCGACACTAGAACCGGGAATCAAACTGACACCGTTTTTCGTACAGAGGGACTGAACGTCTACTACGGAAATTTCTTGGCAGTACGCGATATTTGGCTGGATGTCCCTAGAAATAAAGTAGTAGCCTTTATTGGTCCTTCTGGATGTGGTAAGAGTACCTTGCTGCGCTGCTACAACCGCCTCAACGATCTCATTGAAAGTTTTCGAGCAGAAGGAAAAGTTTTTTACCAGGGTGAAGATTTGTACGCATCTCACATTGACCCTGTGGAAGTGCGTCGTAGGATTGGAATGGTGTTTCAAAAACCGAACCCTTTTCCAAAGTCAATTTATGACAATATCACCTTTGGTCCTAGACTCAACGGCTACAAAGGTGATATGGACGAATTAGTAGAGCGATCGCTCAGACAAGCGGCTTTATGGGATGAAGTCAAAGATAAACTCCGGCAAAGTGGCTTGTCCCTCTCTGGTGGACAACAACAGCGCTTGTGTATTGCTCGGGCGATCGCTGTTCAGCCTGAAGTTATTTTAATGGATGAACCTTGTTCTGCTCTTGACCCTATCTCCACCCTGCGGGTTGAAGAACTGATTCACCAACTCAAAGAGCAATACACAATTATTATCGTGACTCACAATATGCAACAAGCTTCGCGGGTGTCTGATTTGACTGCTTTCTTTAACGTGCAAACGTCAGAAAAAGGAGGTCGTACCGGTTATCTTGTGGAGTTTGACCGCACAGAAGCAATTTTCCAGAATCCCAAACAGGAAGCTACTAAGGAATACGTCAGCGGTAAATTTGGTTAAAGATTTTATATTCCTATTCCTTTTGTCCCAATAAGTCGCAATAATTTAACAATGCAACATAAACCTCTTCTGGTTTCTAGGGTTCACCTGGGAACTATTTTTATATACTATTTTTATTGAAATAAAGCGGGCGGCGGGAATCGAACCCGCATTAATAGCTTGGAAGGCTATAGTTTTACCACTAAACTACGCCCGCATATCCACAACCATAATAATATAACATAGCTTTAGGGAAAAATCAAGCTAGCGGCGATTGATTCTTACACGTACAGGCAGATGGCTCATTACTGCGTTTTTCTCGCCAGTTACAGGGTCTTTGTTGCTTGCGGTGACAAATTTTTGACCTTGGAAAATTTCATTCGCATATTTCTGGTATTGGCTTCTTTGTGGTAGCGGTATTTCGTCATCTACTTTGATGAAGATTAAGTTGCCTTTTTCATCAATGGTTAGCCACACTAAAAAATCTACAGGCTGAAAATCTCGTCCTGCATCAGATAAAACGATATTTAATTCTTTTTGCCTGCTGTTGTCTTCAGGTTGAGCTAGGTTTTCTGGTATATCCCTCTTTAATTTATCAGCTTCTATATCCCAGGTCGCTACTCCTACTCCTGTGCCATTTTCCTCATTCAAAGGTGGCGACTGTTCTGGTTTCACAGGCGGAGCAATATCTTGTAAAGGTGTTTCCTTTCCAACAGCGACTTCACCTTCTGGTGTGGGGAGACTACTAGGTATCTGTTGCGCTTCCTGTCTTTGGGGTGAGGAATCAGTAGGGGTTGAATCTGTGCGGTTATTTTGCGGATTTAAAGCCTGATTTTGCTCGTCTAATTGTTGATTTGCCTCATTTTGAGTGTCTGTATTTGTACTGTCAGCAGTGTTAGGCTGTGGAGTTGGTTCTGGTTGTTGTGTTTGGGGAGTGACTTCTGGAGTCGGCTCTGGAGTTGGTTCTGGTTGTTGTGCTTGTGGAGTGGCTTCTGGAGTCGGCTGTGGACTTGGCTGTAGTTGATTTTGCTCAGGAGGCTGGGGTGAGGGTGTTGGTTCAGATGTTGCATCTTGTTGAGGCTTAGATTGTGTTTCTTGCTCGACAACCCGTTGTTGTGAAGATTGTTGGGTTGTTGTATCCTCTGCTTTAGGTTGAGAAGTCGTCGCTTTTTTGGTGTTATCGAAAGCGATCGCTCCTTCCGGCGTTGTGCGCAGCGCAATCGCGTTGCTATCTTCTACAGTAGAAGTCTTTGGAGTTAAATTCTCTTGAGCGGCTGGCTTTGATGATCTCGCTACAGATGACTTTCCTGTTGTGGAGGATCTTTTTGACGACACTGGCTTTGCTTTTGATGGCGCTTTTCGTTCTGAAGAAATCTCCACAAAGTCTACTGGGATAGGATTTGAAGAACTTCGTTGCGACAGGCTATAGGAATTCGAGCGTAGCAACCAGAATAGCAGCAAGTGCAGGGTAACAGAAATTACGGCTACAGAAATCCACAAACCAGGTGGATCGGTGTGTCGCCTCGATGCTTTATCTGGAATAGGAGTTTTATCAGCAACCGATTGTGTCATACTAAGCCATGAGTCCTGATTCCTGAGTAAGTGTAGCACTGCCTTACCACTGGTTGTGATTTGTCCGAATAATCACTAACTACTAAACAGGAAGAGAAGTCACTTATAAACTAAAGATAAAATTCTTGTAGGGTGTGTTAGGCGCATATTTGAATATTATTTGTAACAAAAAGATGACATGAGCGCCTAACGCACCGCCATATAATATGCTGCGTTACGGTTAGTACCTAACCCACGCTACTTAAGATTTCCTTTATAAATCAACTCTCAGTTAATCAGGAGTAATAATTATCGATTAGCTACAAGTTCTGGTTTGACAGCGAAGGTAAGAACAGTTTCGTCTACTCCTTTAAGTTGTAGCGGACTGCATTTCGTCATTTCTTCATCCTGCAAATAATCTGCCACAGCCGCAGAAACCAGAATCGTACCGGGAACAGCGGCTTGTTGCAACCTTGCGGCAATATTTACGCTTGGACCAATTGCTGTATAGTCAGATCGTTCAGCGCTACCAAACATTCCCACAACTGCCGTACCCTGGTGGATACCACAGCGAAATTGTACAGCAGAACCTGCACCAAAAATACCCTGCTGTTTCCACCGTTGGTTTAAATGTTCAAGCGATCGCAGCATTGCTCTTGCTGTGTTGATGGCACGTCGCACCTGTTCGTTGGGTGTTATTTCCTCTGGTGCTCCAAACAAAGCTAAAATAGCATCTCCCATAAATTTATCCACAGTGCCGCCGTTATCAAACACGACTCGTGTCATTTCTTCTAAATACTCATTAAGTAACTCTGCGACTCGCCGCGATCTCAGGGTATTTGCCAATTGGGTAAAACCCACAATGTCACTAAACAAAACTGTAATCAACCGTGGTTCCGGTTGCAAATCCAAGACTAGCTCTCCTGCTGCTGCTTTTTGTACCAAAGCAGGAGGCAAAAAGCGCTTGAGTACAGACTCTGTGAGGTAAGTGTTTAACTCGACAACTCGGCGTTCATTTTCCTTCAATGCTAAGAGATTCCGCACCTCTGCCAGAAGTTCCCGGTTATTAAATGGCTTAGACAAATAAGCATCTGCACCATGTTCTGTTCCTTCGATACGAGTTTCCTCATCAGCTTTTGCCGTTAGTAAGATGATTGGTATTCCTTTCAAATTTTCTTCGTTGCGAATCACTCGAATCATTTCTAACCCTGATATCACAGGCATCATCAAGTCGCTAACTATTAAACTAGGTACGATTTCGTTTGCTAAGTGCAAACCTTCTAAACCATTACAAGCAGTTTGCACTTGATAGTTGTTGGCACGTAAAATTCCGGAAACATAAGCTCGTAAATCTGGGTTGTCGTCTACAACTAAGATTAAATGCCCATTCTTGACTTTTGAATCTTGGGTATCAAAGTCTGTTGTATGACTTTCGCTATCGTCACCTGTGAGTACCAATTCCAAATCAGCTAATTCCACATTAGCGCGGTTGGTGTTGGGCTGACATGGTACTTCTAGTACTTGTTCTCGGCTCAAGTGAGTACTTCCAGGGAGAAGCCATACGGTAAAAGTAGTGCCTTTGCCGTAGACTGATTCTACCGTGACTTTACCGCCGTGAAGTTCCACCAATTCTTTGACTAAAGCCAAACCCAAACCACTTCCTTCATAAGAACGGTTTTCTGAGCCTTCAGCTTGGCGAAAACGCTGAAATAAGTGGGGAATTTTTTCTTTAACTATACCAATTCCGGTGTCTTGTACTTGCAATATGCACTTGTCGTTTAGTGGTTGTACGTTAACCCGGATGCTTCCCCCTGACGGCGTAAATTTCATAGCATTTGACAGGAGGTTGTAAACCACCTTGTCGAATTTTTCCATATCCAAGTACACAGTGGGACATTCTCCCATTTGAGTGAGCAGGTACAGTCCCTTTTTTTCACAGTAAGGGCGAAACGATTCCACAATTTGACTGACAAATTGAACTAAATTGCAGGGACGGAAACCGGGCTGCATCCTACCAGCGTCTAGGCGTTGCAGATCGAGTAATTGATTGACGAGTCGCAGTAGACGGCGGGAGTTACGCAAGGCGATCGCACTTTCAGGGTAGGACAACCCCTGCTTTGAGGCTACAGCCGCTTCTAATGGTCCTTGAATCAAGGTTATCGGAGTACGGAACTCGTGAGAAATATTTTGAAAAAATTCGGTTTTTTGTCGATCTAATTGCAGTAAGCGCTCAGCTTGTTCGCGGGTTTTTTGGTAAAGTCGAGACTGCTGCACGGCGATCGCCGCTTGAGCTGCGACTGCTTTTGCTAACTCAATTTCCGATGACACCCACTGACGTGGTTTATTACCTTCACGCAACGTAATACTACCGATACTTTTGCCGTCAGCAAGTAAAGGAACAACCATGAGCGATCGGGTAGGCACCTTCAAAGGCAAATCAAATCCTTGAATTTCTGGAGGACACAAGCTCATATCAGCAATAAGCACTGGCTGCTGTGTCCGCAACATTTCTTGGAGAATTGGATTTCCCTGAATAGGAGCTTGAGATTGAGGCAGTTGTTGAGTATTAATGTTGTCAACACTACCCAAATTTTCCCGCTTTAGGTTTTGAGAATTGTCATACAAGCCGACACACTGGACAAACTCATCTTCCTCTGTCCACAAAGACAAAACACAGCCATCTACTTGTAAAGCTTGTCCCAATTGTTGCGTAATAGCCGCAAAAATATCTTGAGGATTAAGGCTAGAGCGAATCGCACTAGTAATCGTATTAATCAGGGCTTCGCGTTGAGCAAGAGCGCGTACTTGCTCATAAGCACGAGCTTGGGACAAAGCTAAAGCAGCTTGATCTGCCACCATCATCACCAACTGCACCTCATCTTCTCCCCAAAGGCGGGGCGCTTTGCACTGATGCAGCGCCAGCACAGCCATCAGTTCTTGTCGGCAAATCAGTGGTACCACCAAGCTAGAGCAAATGTTAGCAGCTGCAAAAGCTGCGGCGCGACTTTGCAACTCGCCATGATCACCTTGGATACACTTATCGCTCGCCACATCGTTAATAACCTGAACTTCGCGGCTTTCCCAGACTGTTTGAGCCAGCAACAGGCTGAGGGGAGGAGAGGATGAGGAAGTAATTTCTCCCTCATCCTCTCCTCCCTTATCGTGGTAAATAAATCCTTCATCCACCAGTTGCTCATCTTGGAAGGGGCGCAGGAGGCAGACATCTACCTCCAGCATATGACCGACAGTTTGTACAATTGTTTGTAAGATTTGCCGATAATCTAAAGCGCTGCGAATCGTATTTGTGATAATATTGAGCAATGATTCCTGACGGAGTGTGCGGTATAGTTCACGAGTGCGCGCTTTGAGAACATTGTGAGTATCCATTGCTTGGCGTACCACCGCTTTGAGTTCCTCCGCTTGCCACGGTTTGGTAACATATTTGAAGACCTTGCCAGAGTTTATTGCTTCCACCAAGTCTTCAACATCGGTATATCCTGTTAAAATAATCCGGATGATATCAGGATATTGAGTGGCTGTTAAACTCAAAAATTCCGTACCGCTCATCATTGGCATCCGCTGATCGGAGATGATCACGGACACATCTTTCTCTTGCGCTAGCAGATCTAATGCCACTGAACCAGAACTTGCTCTAAGCACCTTATAGTCGTGAGAAAAAGTGCGATAGAGCAACTCAAGGTTGTCAAATTCGTCATCGACAACCAAAATTTTAGGTTGACTATTTGCTTGGGATTTCATGCACCGTTTTCCTGTTGCAACGGCAGACGGATAGATAATATCTGATTGAGTAAAGATGTTTCCGAGTCTCTTGAGAGCACATTGCTAGCGATCAGGCTGTTTGCCCACATAATATCAAGTCCGGATGAATACTTGTCATTACCCCTTGATCCCCCTTTCCCAACGCCAGAGGGAACCCCACCCCCGTAAAGCTACGCTATGGCTAACGCCACGCTTCGCTATCACGTCCCTTGCGCTTAGGGGATTAAGGGGTGGTGTGCAGCTAACGTGGGAATCATAACTAATTAGCTGGACATGATATAACTGCTCACAATCAAAGCTTTTACTGACAACCAATTCCCTCAATAGCTTATGTAGATTCCCGTTTGCTTTGGTGCACCCCAATTACGTTGATGGTCCCGCTTTAACCTTATAGAATAGTTGGTTAGTTGCTAAATCTCTCCTCACCGAAGAGCGAGAACTGTCAAACAAGGTATGCAGCACTCAAGGCTGGCTGAAAAATCTAACTTGTTGCCGCATATTCAGTTTTCCCACCGCAGCACTAACGTTAACATTTGCAAATAAGTTTTATTTAGAGCAATCATGGTAAAGTTTGCAATACAGCAATAAAATTAAAGAGCAAAGTATACTATTGAACAAATACCCACTTCCAATTTAGCAATCACGACCATCAGCCCGGTATGCTGAATCATTGCCGATAGTATAGGGTTTATAAGTACTGAACCCTGAGTTCTCAAAAAGTCCACCAGTTCCCTTGCATAAGCCCTGAGTAACTTTTTCAATCATTGCCTTTATCCTACTAGGCACACAGCAATGTTTTGCTTAGAGACCAGATTTTGCCCTGATGTGTTTGTCAAAAAAATTTGTAGGCAATGCTTGTTGCAGCAGATTATACTACAAAAAACAGTGCCAGATATGTTGCTATTTTGCTGATTGTTGGATATGCTCTGAAGCTTAGGTATAGAGGAACAATATCCAGTATCTATGAGCGAATTTAAAGTTTTCATACAGGTTTGATAGTGTTTTAGGAAATTTGAGAATATTTCTGTAGCATAAAATCAAAACTAAACTAGCCTTGAAACCCTCGTTTTTTCACTCATCTCATCAAAAACCAGTCTCAGCCGCCGTGCCAGCTTCGAGCCAATTCCAAATTCGTGCGGCTACCGCTGCTGATTTGACTGGTGTTGCCCAAATCATTGCCGAAAGCTTTCACTCCCAAAGTGGTTTATTCGGGTGGCTTTTTCCATTATTGCGTTTGGGTATATACGAAGATTTAAGGCATCGTTTGGCATCTCCTGCGCCTCATCACATCTGTTTAGTTGCCGTTGACACGACTGCTGATGCCGCAAGCAACTTAGTTGGAACTGTAGAGTTAGGTGTGCGTTTTAGTGACTCTTGGATACAAAGCGGTAAGAGTTTTCCTTACTTATCTAATTTAGCTGTCCACCCAAAATACCGTAGACAGGGCGCTGCTTCTGGGTTACTGACAGGTTGTGAAAAAGTTGCCCTTTCCTGGGGATTCCAAGATTTATACCTCCACGTTTTGGAAAATAACCATCATGCTGGGCAGCTCTATTTCAAGCTGGGATATCAGGTGCATAAAGTCGAATCTCATTTGGATGCATTCTTTTTAAGACGCTCACGCCAGATTCTTTTGCATAAGCGCCTAAATCTTGACTCAGCTATTTGAATTCTCTTTTTTTGTGAGTCTTATGCCGTTTGATGTAAGCTTCCAATACTTTTTGGTGCAAGCTTAACTGATTGCTTGAGCATATAACGCTATCCCATCTTCACATATGCAAAATCAAGATATTTGACGGTGACTAGAATACAACCGTCTGTTTAGGCACCATACATACACATAGGGGCTGCCAGAAAGAATATTTTTATGAGAAATTTAGCTAAATTAGGTAAATATACTTGAAATAATATAATAATTTTTTTTATAATATCTTTATGGCTGTATAGCTATTTAAAAATATTTACAATAAGTATAGAGTTTTTTATTATTGTATAATATGTTTTTTATAAAAATAGCTGAGACTTTCTATGCCAAGATATTTATTAATATATTAAAACAAAAAACTTTATTTTTATTTATTGAAAGTTTTATGTATTTCGATAGGAAATATTAGATAATTAATCTACTATTTAAATAACAAAAGAAATAGCAAAAAAAAATTATTTAAGAAAAACTATAGATTTATGACATCAGGGAAATGACGCTCAAAAAAAATTCAAATCCTTACAATAACTTCGTATTTTAGGTATTTATCTTTATAAAAACTTTAAAGAAATCCTCCTTGAGTTGAAGACAAATGCAGTTAAATCTCATAAAATATGATTACTCAATTACGAAACAAGGTCTATTTATTATTACTCAAATTCACAAGCCAATTCTTGATAGTAAGAAAAACACAAAACGCTGATCCCGCAACAAATTCGTTTTCTATCTAAAGTGCAGCCAATTACCAAACTCATTCAAATTTTGAGAAAAAATGGATAGCGAAAAGCATCGACGCTATCAGACTGCTATGGTATCTACTTATTATCCTGACACCAGTTTCCTTGACTATATTGTCATGCCCGATGGAACTGAGCAATCCTATGGCTCGGATCTTCTAACCATGCTGCTCAGTGGAAAAGTTTTCATGGTTAACAGTCGTAGGCGGAATGGTTTAATACTGTTCAAACGTTACCATGCTGAATTTGCTGGTCCTGGGGCGGCTGTAGGCGGCGATTACGACCGTGATTGTCGAGGAGCATTGCCCATAGGCAACCTGTCGTTATTAAATCCTGAATCTCATGAGGAACGCCAGAAAGCGTACTTAATTAGGCGACAGTGGATTCGGTTAATCAAACAAATTACAGAAAACCCAGTACCAGCACAGCGAGTCCAGAAGATCCTAGACCAATTTGAACAATACTTTCCACCAGAAATGGTGACTCAATTGCCAGATGAAGCATTTGCCCTTTTAGTAGGTGTGCTGCCACAAACGGTGGCAATATTACGCCGTTTGGGTAGTGAGGTAGATGGCAGTTTTGATGACTGAGTTTATCGCATTTTTCCTTGGATAAGGCACAAGTCGAGACAGATGAATTTTACATATCTAACACGTACGAGAATTTCATAAGTCGTAACAAAGTGCTTTTATGTTAATATCTATCAAAGAACCTCTTGGGTAAAGATGATTTTGTCTCGCGCTCTACGCTCTAGGCGCAAAGAAGACTAGAAAAAAGATTTTTGCAAGAAGTCTAAAGATTACAACTTATTTATTTATTTAAATCAAGTAAAGCAACTTGTAGCCGATTGAGTGTCCGGGCGTTTTCCTCGGGAGTCCCTACAGTAATTCGCAATCCTCCGTTAATTTGCCGCACTAAAGTGCCAGCAGCTTTAAGGTTTTGGTGAATAACTTTTACAGCAGCGTCTTGTGAGTGAGAACCATTTGGTTTGAGACGCACGTAAACAAAGTTCGTCGCGCTTTCCCAAACTTGTAATGTTGAGTGTTGAGATAAACCTTGAATGAGTTTGGCTCGTTCATTGAGGATTTGGGGAATTGACTCCAACAGGAGTGTGCGGTTTTGCAGAGCAACTGTTGCTGCCGCTAATGAGAAGCTGGGAAGATTATAGGGTAAGCGAACTTTTTCTAAAATGGCGATAAATTCAGGATGGGCAAGGCAATACCCTACTCGCAATGCTGCTAATCGGAAAGCTTTAGAAAACGTGCGTAACACCACCCAGTTAGGACGCTGTGGTAATTCAGCAGCAAGGGTGTGCTGACTAAATTCAAAGTAAGCTTCATCAATGACGACGAGAATATGCTCGTTCAGGCTTCTGATCCATGCTAACTCTGCCGTTGTTAAGGGATTCGCAGTGGGTGAATTGGGATGAACGACAAAAACTGCCCGGATGGGAGGATTTTGAGTTTGTTCTAGGGCTACTTGGGCTGCTTGTAAATCAATTTCAAAATCTGCCTCTCTCCCTACCGTCACAACAGGAATGCCCAGAGTTTGCGCCAAAATAGCGTACATGGAAAAAGTGGGTTGAGCGACCAGAATAGAGCCTTCTCCGCCTAAACAACTCGCAATTAGTATCGAGCGTATCAGTTCATCCGAACCGTTGCCAACGGAAATATGGGAAGCACTGAAAACAGATGGCGAGAGGTTCGCTGACTCATTGACGTAGTGCGCGATCGCACTTTTTAGTGTTTCATGTCCGCCATCAGGATAACGGTTCGTCTCGATCAGTTGCTCGAAAGTCCCAGCCAATTTTTCTTTAATTTGTGGTGGCAAATCGTAGGGGCTTTCATTGGTATCCAAGCGATCAATTTGAGTTGATGGTTGGACACCTTCAGCAGTATTGCTGCTGGGGTGAGGTTTGTAAGCGGTAAATTCGGCTAAGTCTGACCTGATGAATTGCAGCATGGTTAGTCATTAGTCATTGGTCATTAGTCATTAGTCATTAGTCATTAGTCATTAGTAAAAAATAATCAACAAATGACTAAGAATTGTTGATTATACACCTTTAAGGTAACTGGCAGAATAATTGTATTGCCCGCCAAATTTGTGCCATCATATTGCCTAAACCGTGGTCGCTGTCGAGTTCCATTAACTCTACCCAAGGACGCTTTTGAGCAAAGTCGCGACTGGCTTGAATGGGAATCACATCATCGTGTCGTCCATGCAGGATAAGAGTGGGGATGGGGCGTTGTAATGCTTCCTCTTTATATTGACTAGCGTCTTTTACGAAATCGTAATTCAGAGGAAGTTTTTGCTCGTCTCCATAGTGATAAACCATGAGATATTTTTCTTTTTGCCAACGCTGTAGCGTCTCATCTCCTAACTTCACTAACCAATGGGATAAGAACCCGAAAGCTGGTGCCAAAAGGACGAGGCGTTGCACTTGTGGATACTGCTGTCCCAGATGGGCGGATGTCAAACCGCCCAAACTGGAACCTATCAGCGTGACTGGCGTAGAATTATGGCTCAATTGGGACGCAACTTGAGTAAGCTGGCTAGTGATTGTTAAGTGAGAAAAATCGCCAGCATTCAAATCGGGGATTTCCAGCTTGATATTTGCTTGTGCAAAGCAAGTACGTATGTATTCTGCTTTGGCAGAATGAGGACTCGATGCAAAGCCGTGAAGGTAGATGTAGTGCAAGGCAATTACCGCATGGTGACGAATTCTTCTGCGGCTGTCGGATGGACACCGACTGTGGCGTCAAAGTCTTTTTTGGTTGCGCCCATTTTGACGGCGATCGCCACGCCTTGAATAATCTCAGCTGCGCTTTCACCCACCATATGAGCGCCTAGCACTTTGTCGGTGTTGCCATCCACCACCAACTTCATCATTGTCTTTTCTGATGCACCTGTCAAACTGTGGAATAACGGGCGGAAACGAGCGCGATAGGTTTTGACTGCGTCGTCTCCCAGTTGAGAACGTGCTTGTGCTTCGGTCAAACCGACTGTAGCAGCTTCGGGTGTAGAAAATACGGCTGTGGGGACATTTTCGTGATTAAAGACACGGCGCTGATTGCCGAATTCACTATCTGCAAAAGCACGACCTTCGCCTATGGCTACAGGAGTGAGATTGATTCTGTCAGTGACATCACCTACGGCAAAAATATTCGGTTGAGAAGTTTGACTGTATTCGTTAACAGCTATAGCATTCATGGTGCTGTATCCAGGTCCTTCGATGGAACTGGGAACGATTTCAACCCCAGCGTTTTCTAAATTTAGTTCTTCTATATTGGGTGAGCGACCTGTTGCGACTAAAAACACATCGGCAATGATTGGTTCAGTATGTTCTCCAGATAACGTCAGCTTCAAGCCTTCTGGGACGCGTTCCACGGCTTCTACGACACTATTCTTGATAAATCGCACTCCGTGGTTAGCCATCCCTTCCTGAATTTCGATCCGGATGTCTTCATCAAAACCTTTCAAAATCGAGTCTTTGCGGATGATTTGCGTCACTTCACTGCCCAATCCGCGCATAATAGAGGCAAATTCTGTGCCAATATAACCAGAACCAATGATGGCGATATGTTTTGGTTGTTCTTTGAGGTGAAAGATTTCGTTCGAGGTGATGGCATATTCCATCCCTGGTAAATCTGGTTTGATCGGACGTCCTCCCACAGCAATCAAAATTTTGTCTGCTGTGACTTTACGTCCGTCCACTTCTACAGTGTGCGGATCTATCAGCGTAGCGCGACCTGGAATCAGTTCGACTCCTGCTTTTTCTAGGAAGTTGATGTGCAGTTGTGACAGCCGCCGAACTTCCTTATCTATTGTTGTGATGAAATGTTGCCAATCCAGTTGTGCTTCACCAACCTTCCACCCATAGCCAGCTGCATTATGAAACAATGCGGGAAAGTGGGAGCCATAAACCATGAGTTTTTTGGGAACGCAGCCACGAATCACACAGGTTCCGCCCACCAAATCATTTTCGGCGATCGCTACTTTTGCCCCATAGCTTGCAGCGCGTTTGGAAGCAGCCAAACCCCCAGAACCGGCACCAATGACAAATAGGTCGTAATCATATGTCATATCAAGCTTCCCTTTGAGAGTCATCAAAAAAAATTTGATACCACTTTACCAACGAAACTAACATCTCGTAGGGTAAGATGGTATCCTTTGAAAAAGGTCTTGAGGCAGGACTAAGTTATTCCCTTAAAGGGACATAAGAAGAAACTCCTCAGCCGTTGTTGGATGAATGCCGATTGTCTCATCTAGGTCTTGCTTGGTAATACCCTTACGAATGGCAACAGCGAGACTTTGAATAATATCTGCTGCGTGTTCACCAACCATGTGAGCGCCTAAAACACGCTCGGATTCACCTTCAACAACTATCTTAATGGTAGCTTGTTCCTCCTTATCAGTCAGTTGAGACAGTAAAGGTTGAAAGCGATCGCAGTAGCATTTGACAGATTCACCAAATTTTTCCCGTGCTTTTGCCTCGGTCATACCTACACTTGCTGCTTCTGGGCGAGCAAAAACGGCAGAAGGCACTTGCTCATAATCGACTTTTTGTGGTTTTTTGCCAAAAACTGTGTTGGCAAAAGCAACACCTTCTACTCTGGCAACTGAGGTTAATTGCAGGCGATTTGTGCAATCGCCCACGGCAAAAATATTTTCCGCAGTTGTGCGGCTGTATTCATCGACTTGGATTGCGCCTTTTTCCCCAAGTTCTACTCCAGCATTTTCTAAACCAAGGTTTTTGGTATTTGGGGCGCGACCTGTGGCAACTAGTATAGTGTCTGCTGCAATTGTTTTTCGAGAGTTGCCAGTAATGGTTAACACCAATGTCTCTTGTGAGTATTTGATTTGTTTTGCGGTGCTGTTGCCGATAAAGCGAATTTGCCGTTTGCTCAAACCTTCTTGAACGCCAATGCGGATGTCATGATCAAACCCTGATAAAATTATTTCATCTTGCTCGATGATTGTGACTTCACACCCAAAAGCATTCATCATGCTGGCAAATTCCACACCAATGTAGCCACCGCCAATAATTGCTAACCGTTGAGGTAAGTAGGGTAAGTGAAACATTTCACGCGAGGTGATGGCGTATTCAATGCCTGGGATGTTTGGTTTGATGGGATACCCACCTACAGCAATTAAAATCTTGTCAGCTGTATATTCGGATTCATTAATTTTTACAGTGTGAGCATCTCGGAAGGTGGCATCACCCCGAATGAGTTCAACTCCTGCTTTTTGCAACTGTTCAAAATAGGAGTGATGAATGCTTTCGATGTGCTGGTGTACGGAGTTGAGAAATTTTGTCCAGTCAAAGTACGTTTCGCAGTCACTCCAACCGTAGCTAAGCGCCATTTGATTTTGCAGCGCCAAGTCAGCAGCTTGGACAATCAGTTTTTTAGGAACGCAACCGCGATTTACACAAGTGCCACCAATGGCTTCTTTTTCAGCAATAGCGACACGCGCACCGTAACTTGCTGCTTTTTTAGCTGCTGCTAGTCCTCCAGGACCAGCACCAATTACAAACAGATCGTAATTGAATGTCATGACTTTCGGGAAGAATGAAGAGCGAAGAACGGGTTTTTGCTTCTATCTTCAACTTATCCCAATCACAACAGCATCTATCTTGATTTTGATTTCCATTGCTACTGGGAGCAATTCATACTTAGGACATAGCCTACAGGTTTCTCGTGTATGCCTCTTCCTATGAAATTACACATCCCCCTATGGGAAGAGGCAAACGACACACTTATGAAACTGTTGCAGACGATACCTTTTTGACAGTCACCCTGGCTTTACGTATACTCCCTTGGTAGCCTTGTGGCTCTCCTAGCAGCACTATGGAACACTGGAGTTGCCGTACCACGTCAGTCGTAACATCGCTGACGGCAACTTGACCTATACTTAAGCGACGACGACGCGATCGCAGCACGACAAGGTCACAGGATTTTGCTGCGTTGAGGATGGCACTCACCACATTATCCGCTGGCATAACTTTAATGCTGGTAGGGCTTTGAGTGAAGTATCGCTCAATCAGTAGATTCAATTGCGACTCGATCCAGGCAATGCGGGCCCTTGAGGTACGGCGATCGCACACGTGCAGCAGCGTCACCTCTGCTTGATTGGCATTTGCTAGAATCTCTGCAAATCGCACAATCTGTACTGCCTCTTGGCTGAAATTTTCAATCGGTACCAAAATTCGGCGGATATTGCTAGGCGAATCTAACAGGCGGGTAACAGCCACAGGGCAGTGAGATGCCCAAAGAACCCTATCAATGACACCACCAAACACCCGGGCACGCAATCCTGTAGTTCTGCCCCAGCCCATGACAATCAAGCTAGAGTTTTGCTCTCGGCTCGCGTGACTAATACCCTGAGCAATACCGTGTTCGATGCGTGCCACAGGTTCCACTTCTACCCCAAATTCCCGACCGAGGTCTACAGCATTAGATAGAAGGTTTTTGCTTCGCTGGATGTCATTCTCCAACTCTGGTGCGTCCATGTGTAAATGAGCAGGCGTCACCGCTAGGGCGACTACCTTACCTGATTCGCGGCGTACAAACAGTGCCGCCATTTCAATCAAATTCCTCTCCGTTTCCGGGTTCCGAACAGGTACAACCACTGTCAACGCGTCGGTTGGGTCATCCTTCCAGCCAAGCATTGACCCAGTTGTTTCAGTTTCAGGAGTCGTGTCCGTTACGGTCAACCCAGCCGCACTTCGGGCAGTGATTAAAGGTCCTAATGTCGCTGTCACTATCATCAGAACAATCACGGCATTCAGCACATTTTCAGTTAACAACCCTGCGCGATAGCCTACCAAAGTCGCCGCCAGCGTAGCCGCCACTTGTGGCAGAGATAGCGACCACATCGTAATCATCTCACGCCAGTTGTAGCGGTAAACCAACTTTGCCAGGAGTGCTGCTCCAAACTTACTGCCAATTAAACCTACTAAGATAGCCAGGGTTAACCAGATAGAACTAATGCTGCTGATAAATGCCGGAATATCAATCAACAAGCCCAAGCTAATGAAGAAAATTGGGATGAACAGGACATTACCGACAAACACCACCTTTTCTTTCACTGGTCCAGAACCGATAACCTCATTTACCGCTAATCCTGCTAGGAATGCCCCGACAATCTTTTCTACCCCAATAACTTCTGCTCCCAGTGCGGATATAAAGACCACCAGCAAGATAAACAAAAATTGGTTTCCTTGTTCGTCTCCGGTTCGCCGAAAAAATTCATGCCCCAACCACTTAAAGCCGAACAGGATGACAGCAGAGTAGATGATTAGCCCTAACAGCAGCTTGACTAAGCTAAACGTGGAGAATTCTCCTTGATGGATACCGATACATACCGCGAGTACCAGCAGTGAGCCGATGTCTGTAAAGATGGTTGCACCGATGGTGACAGTCACAGCTTCATTGTTAATCACTCCCAGGCGACTGATGATTGGGTATGCCAGCAGGGTGTGGGAGGCAAACAAAGAACCTATCAAAACAGAGGCATTCCAACCAAAGCCAAATATTCGCCCTACTATTGTTCCGACAATCAAAGGCACAAGGAAGGTAAACGTACCAAAGCCGATGGAACGATGCTTGGTTCGCTCAAACTGCTCCATGTCAATTTCCAGCCCCGCCACAAACATCAGGTAAATCAGCCCAATGCCAGAGAGTAGTTTGAGGGTTTCCGACTCATTGTTGAGAAGATGAAATCCATGCGGTCCTAGGACGACGCCTGCTACCAGTAACCCCAGCAATCCAGGCAACTTCAGTCGCTCAAAAACGAGAGGGACAATTAAGATGACAGTTAACAGTATGGCAAAAGAAACAATAGGTTCTAGATGCATTGATAACTCCTAACATAAGCTGCGGCTGATTGCTTGGTTAAGTACTTATTAATATCAAAGCCACAAAAATTTATCTTCTGTCTTGGGATTGTATTGAGATTACAAGTGTAGATATCCAGTCTTTAGGTTAGGAGATATAGTGCAAAGCTATGTAAATAAATTTCTCAATTATGAAGCGACACGCATCATACAAAACTGTATTTTTATAGACAATTTCTTGATTAAGTCGTTAAGATTACAGGTTTAATACTCAAACAGGTCGGTAAATTATTATAGGGTATGAAGTCCGAAAAGCAATCGAGTTCAACTTAGCCAGCCTGGTTTGGTGCAAAATTTTTAGTATGAAAAGCATCGAAGCTACAAGAACTTACCTGCAAATGCTATCACCCGATGAGCATAAGCCAGTGGTGAATCTTGTAGGCGATCGCCTACATATCACCCAAATTTTTGATTGTCCTGCATCGTTCTACCGTTATCTGTATTGTGAAGTTGGACGTGATTATCATTGGGTAGACCGTCGCAACTGGTGTGATCAGCAGATTCAAGCCCACCTGAGTCAACCAAGCATTTCATTGTGGGTGCTTTACTACACAGGAGCACCAAGTGGTTTCTTTGAGTTACACCAATACGAAGATGGCTCAGTTGAAATTGCCTACTTTGGGCTACTTAAGGAATATACAGGACGCGGGCTGGGTAAGTATCTACTGACAATAGCAATTGAGCAGGCTTGGAAAAAGGCGACTGATCGCGTTTGGGTACATACCTGCACCTTAGACCATCCAGCAGCACTCACAAACTATCTGAAACGGGGATTTAAACCATTTCAGCAGGAAACTTATGTCGTGACAACAACATACGCACAGGCGAATACAGCAACAGCCACTCAAGGAAATGATGCCCTACCTGTTTGTGAAATTGAGAATCATACACTCACAGAGTGAGTATGTTTGCTCGCCTGTCTCATGACGGCAAAAAAATCCTCTGTCAATTCATGTTTGCCAGCATGGTAAGTACTTTTTGCCCTACCAATCAGCAAACAACGCCGCAGCAAGTTCCAAAAACCAGCATCGAACATCCAGTGCAATCTACCTTCCAGGCTCCACATAAACTGCTTTGCCAAGAGGAGCTTACACCTTTGGTTGCATTTTGCCGAGAAAATTTCTGGCAAATAAACAAATACTACAAACAATGTCCCCAATTTTTGCCAAGATATATTATTATTTCCAAACACAATCACTTGGCAGTCATCGGCATGAGTGAAAAAACAATAGAAACCTACGGCAAGGGTTTTCTAGTTCTACTTTTGCCTATTTCGTTCTTGATTATTTTCCTTGTTGCTACCTGGCGAATTTGGTTGGGTACCATCCTGCTCGTCCTGACTTTCAATGTCTGGCAACTTTACAGGTGGCAACAGTGGTGCCAAAAAGTGAACCCGACTTTCCATCAACTGATTCGGGAAAACCAAGGCAGGATTACGCCAATGGACTTGGCAATCAAGGGAAATTTTCCTGGCGAAGCAGCAAAACGCTATCTAGATACGAAAGCAGCAGAATTTGGTGCTAGCACCAGTAACTCGGAAGACGGAAGCAAAGTCTATTACTTTATCACAGCGAGTACTTTAGGCAGCATACTTGACAGTAGCGAACCACCGAAAGAACTTGCTCCTCAACCAGTTGCCCAGCACGCCCTACCATTTCTAGCACCACCGCCACCCCAGGCACACCTGGAAGAACCAGAACCTGAATTACCACCGCAGCTTACCCCTGAGGAAGCAAAAAAACCGCTGGAAAAACAATTGGTTTTTGGCTCTCTGATTCAATCAGAACTTGCCAAGCGCCTCAATGTTTATTCCAGCACTGTTTATAAGCGGCGAGATGATCCAGATTTTCCAGAATGGAGTCGCGGTAAGGATCCGGATGGCGTTGCTTGGAAATACTCAAGGAAAACTAAAGAGTTTTTCCCGGTTGAAGAAAGTAAAAGTTAAAAGGAAAAAGGCAAAAGTTTAAAGAAAGAAATTTCTTTTTACTTTTCCGTTTTTCCCTGTAAACCCACAGCTTCGGAGATGGAATTTAATCCCCTTTGTTCTAACTTAGATAACAAACCTTTAAGAATGTGGCGGCTCATGGCTGGACCTTCGTAAATCCAGCCTGTATATACTTGAATGAGGCAAGCACCAGCAGTAATTTTGTCCCAGGCATCTTCAGGAGTAAAAATGCCGCCAACGCCGATAATCGGTAATTCACCTGCTGTTTGCTGCCAAATAAAACGAATGACTTCGGTGGAACGTTCCCTGACTGGGGCACCGCTGATACCACCAGCTTCTTGTTGAGGTGATTTGCCAGTTTGGGCAATCACCTGTGTTTTTAGTGCATCCCTACGAATAGTAGTGTTGGTAGCAATAATCCCGGCTAATTGATAGGTTTTTGCCAAGGAAATAATATCGGCGATCGCCTCCCATTCTAAGTCTGGAGCTATCTTGACAAAAATAGGTTTTTGTGTATTATTTTCCTGTTGCAAAACTTCCAAGATAGAACTGAGCATGGCGGCATCTTGGAGCGATCGCAATCCTGGCGTATTAGGTGAAGAGACATTGACGACAAAATAATCTCCGTAATCCTTAACTAAGCGAAAACTATTGAGATAATCCTTTGCGGCTTCTTCTAGAGGAGTTATCTTAGATTTTCCCAGGTTGACACCTATAGGTATAGACAAGTTTAATTCCCTAACTTCCGCCAACCGCGCTGCCATTGCTGCTGCACCTTGATTGTTAAAACCCATACGGTTGAGAGCAGCATTGTCCAAGGGCAAGCGAAACAAGCGAGGACGGGGATTTCCTGGTTGTGCGTGAAAAGTGACAGTTCCCACTTCTGCAAAACCAAAACCAAGTTTTGACCAAATTGGGACTGCAACGCCATCCTTATCAAACCCAGCTGCCAAACCTAAGGGGTTGGGGAAGTGTAGCCCGAATAGATTTTGTTCTAGACGTGGATCAGACAGGCAAAATGACTGCACCAAACGTTGGTTGATCCAGCTTGCAGGTGCTTGGTGGTCAGTTTTTCCCAACCAGCTTAAACTACGCATCGTTGAAGAGTGCAACCACTCTGGATCTGCTTTCAGCAGAGTGAACAAGAGGGGACGAAGTGTGTGTTTATAAATATCCAAATGAGTATCCGTAATCCAAAACTAAAATTGCTAAGTCTGCTTACTGTGTATAGGCAACTCATATAGTAGCAATCTATGTTTGAAAAAAGTGCAATTTGTTTAACCTGTCAGGAATTATTATGTAGTAGCAAAAAACGTAATTTTTGTGATTTTTCAGTATCTAAAATGCCAAAATATGAGTCAACAGAATTAATAAAGATGACGCAAATTCTACCCGTCAACGGTGACACTCTGTTGGGCAAGCCACTCGTCATCCAATAAGGCGTATATATACTCGTCCTGCCATGAGCCTTTTATGAATTGGCTTTGCCGTAAATGCCCCTCACGCCTCATGCCAAGACGCTCCATTAGCCGAAACGATGCTGTATTACGTGTGTCGCAGATCGAGGTGATTCGGTGCAACTTGCGGTGTGCAAAGCCATAGGTGAGTAATACTTGTGCCGCCTCTGTTGCGTAACCATGCCCCTGATAGATCGGGTGAAGTGACCACCCGATTTCGCCCTTACTTTGCGCCCAAGGCAATAGGTTAATGCCAACCTCGCCAATCATTTTGGCATCGCCTATATGGTGAATGGCAAACACGATATAACCGCCTTCATCGCCAATTTCCACTACTGCTTGTCGGGCGAGAAAGCGCATTGCTCGCTCCTCGGTAAGTGGCTCTACAGGCATATACCGCAAAACCTTAGGGTGAGTTTGATATGTCAGAAAATCAAGCAAATCTGTCTCTGTCATACGGCGTATAATTAACCGTCTCGTTACCACAGGTTGCATGCTTTTATTCACCTAATGACTGAAAATCTGGAAGCTGCTTATCGGTGGGAATCGCAAAACGCTGTTCCCTATGACCTCAAAAGCCTGCTCAAACAGATCGTTCCATAAAGATGAGGGGTTTAACCCCACAATAAGTTACAAAAATTACCCTTAGGTTGTAGCAAACTAGTTATAATTGTCTTCCAAATCTCAGAAATCCAGCTCAGTTCTGTTGCTTAATAATATGGGACGTGCTCGTTCTAAATCTGACTTGCCTACAAAAATTTGTCCGGTATGTCAGCGCCCTTTTACTTGGCGCAAAAAATGGGCAGAGTGCTGGAATGACGTAAAATACTGCTCAGAACGTTGCCGTCGTCGCCGTTCGTCGGCTAATAATGAAACAAATAAATGACCGTAAAGGTACGGAGAAATAAACAAAGAGATGGAGAAGGTACAACCTAAATTAATTATTCATGGGGGGGCTGGTAGTTCTCTGAAGGGAAAAGGAGGAGTTGAGGCGGTACGCCGTTCTCTCTACCCAATCATAGAGGAAATCTATTCTCTCCTAGAATCGGGAATCAGTGCAAAAGAGGCGGTTGTGCGGGGTTGTCAAATGTTGGAAGACAACCCCCGCTTTAATGCTGGTACTGGTTCGGTGCTGCAATCGGATGGTCAAATCCGTATGAGTGCTTCCCTGATGGATGGTGCATCCCAAAGCTTTAGTGGAGTGATAAATGTTTCACGAGTGAAAAATCCCATTGACTTGGCGATCGCTCTCCAATCCTCTCCTGACCGCGTACTCTCAGATTACGGCGCAGCAGAACTAGCGCGGGAGTTGCAAATCCCTAGCTACAATGGCTTAACTGAGTTGCGATTGCAAGAGTGGATACAAGAGCGTCAAGACAATTTTAAAAGAACGATGGCTGGAGTGGTAGCAGAATCAGAACTGGTGGAAACCAGCAATGCCCGACGTGGCACGATTGGTGTAGTCGTATTAGATACTCAAAGAAGACTATCTGTAGGTACTTCTACAGGTGGCAAGGGATTTGAGCGGATTGGACGCGTCAGTGATTCTGCCATGCCAGCAGGAAACTACGCGACACAATATGCAGCCGTTAGTTGTACTGGTATTGGAGAAGACATTATTGATGAGTGCTTAGCACCACGAATTGTGGTGCGCGTCACTGATGGTATGTCCCTCAAAGAAGCAATGCAGCGTACATTTGCGGAAGCACACGAACATAAGCGGGACTTTGGAGCGATCGCCTTAGATGCCAGTGGGGCGATCGCTTGGGGGAAAACTAGCCAAGCCCTTCTCGCCGCATACCACAACGGCGAGAAGATTGGCGATACCTTAGAAGTTCCCGTTGGAACAGAAATTGGCTGTGTATTCAGTCCAGAGTGCTGATAAGATAAAGGGTTGCAAGTGACTTGGCACTCACAACTCTCTTTCAACTCCGGACTCAGGACTCACTCGTCTTTTGTGGAGTCAGGGCTCTTTTTGCGCCACCCTGGTTTCACAACTTGACGAGCACGGGCAATCACCAGAGAATCATCAGGGACATCTTCTGTAATCGTGGAACCAGCCGCCACGTAGACATCGTCTCCCAGCGTCACGGGAGCAACTAAAACGCTATTGGAACCAGTTTTGGTGCGATCGCCTATCTTGGTAGGATGTTTTTTTACACCGTCATAATTGGCGGTAATTGTACCTGCACCAATATTGACGCGACTTCCCGCAGTTGTATCACCCAAATACGACAAATGAGCAACGTTAGTGCGATCGCCCAACTTGGTATTTTTCAATTCCACAAAATTTCCCACGCGACAGCCAGCACCCACTTCCACATCCCCACGCAAATGAGTATAGGGACCAACTTGGGTTCTTGTCTGCACGATGCTATTTTTCACCACTGAATACAGCACCGTGACATTTTCACCTATCTGGCTGTTTTCAATTAAACTTCCTGGTCCGATGCGACTTCCTGTCTGAATAACTGTATTACCCCGCAAGTGAGTTTGGGGTTCGATAATCACATCCGACTCGATTTCTACAGTGTCATCAATTGTAATACTTGCCGGGTCAATGAGAGTGACACCTGCTGTCATCCATTTTTCTTTGACTCGCTTTTGCAAAATCTCGTATGCTGTTGCCAGCTGCAAGCGGTCATTAATGCCCAGAATTTCTTGGTCATCCTCCAAATCCACCGCCATCACTGGTTCTATTTGACTGACAGCATCCGTCAGGTAGTATTCTTTTTGAGAATTATTTGCCTGTAACTGAGGCAGAACTTTTGCCAAATCCTGCCAACGGAAGCAGTAAATCCCAGCATTAATGCGGTTATTTTGTTTTTGAGTCGGTGTGCAATCTCGGTCTTCAACAATTTGTTGGACAATATTGTCACTATTACAAAAAACGCGTCCGTAGCCTTTGGGATTATCTAAGTGTGCGGTGAGGATAGTGGCGGCGTTTTGGTGCTGAGTATGAGTTTGCAACAGATTTTTCAGAGTTTCTGTGCGAAGCAAAGGGACATCACCATATAATACGAGCAAATCGCCTGTGTAGCCTTCAAGGTGGGGGAGTAATTGCTGGATAGCATGACCTGTCCCCAGTTGTATAGTCTGTTCGACAAACTCCAAATCTGGAATTGACTGCATGGCTGCTTGCACTTCAACAGCTTGATACCCAACAATCACCATCTGTCGAGTCGGCGAAAGCGGTTTGACACTGTCGATAACTCGTCCAATGAGCGATCGCCCACCCAAAGAATGTAAAACCTTGGGCAGGTTTGATTTCATACGTGTTCCACGTCCCGCCGCCAGAATTGCTACAACAACCATAATTTAGCTATGAGTGAATTACTTTGAATGCGCCTGCTCATTTGAGTTTAGGCTCAATTTATACTAACGCGCTCATAAACTCAAAACCTAACTCACCCATAATTGCCAATCTTGAAAAGAAGAAATAAACTCTGTAAACTGCTGCATTAGTCTAGGATTACGCCATCCTAAGGCTGTTTCTTCCGCCATCAAAGCCTTGGCTTCTTCTAGCGTGAAAGCTCTTTTGTAGGGTCGTTCGCTGATCAGAGCATCAAAAATATCAATCATCTGAAATACTTGGGCTAGATAAGGAATGTCCTCTCCTACAAGTCCATCAGGGTACCCAGAACCGTCCCAACGCTCATGATGGTGGCGGATAATAGGAATCACACCTCGTATGTTGCGTAGTGGCTGGCAGATTTTTTCTCCAATCAAAACGTGTTGCTTCATAATATCCCATTCTTGTGCCGTGAATTTCCCTGTTTTCAGCAGCACTGCGTCCGGAATAGCCACTTTGCCGATGTCATGCAGATAACCCCCCCACATCAAATCCCGAATTTGGTTGCGTGTGAGATTGAGATATTCACCAAAAGCTTTGCCGAACTTCACCAGCCGTTCACAGTGATCCCCGGTTTTGGGATCACGGCTTTCAATTGCCCTTGCTATGGAAAACAGCACTTGTTCAGCGTGGTCTAACTCTTCATTCAGACGCTTTTGTGTCACCAAAGATTTTACCCGCGCCGTCAACTCCAAACGGTCAAAAGGTTTGCTGAGGAAATCATCTGCCCCAACTTCAATTCCTCGAATGCGCGATCGCCTGTCATTTAAACCACTAATAAAAATTATTGGGATGAGTCTGGTATGTTCATTCTGCTTAAGCAACTGGCACACCTGAAATCCATCCATTTCTGGCATCATTACATCCAGTAGAATCAGGTCTGGTGCTTTCTGTGCTACCAGTTCCACACCAGTAAAACCACTGTCTGCTTCTATGACTTCGTAACCTTCCATAGCTAAAACAGCGACAGCAGCCATCCGACTGGCTGCATGGTCATCCACCACTAAAATTTTAGGCGCATCGCAATCAAACTCATTCACTATCAGATCTTGGGCTTGTACCCTTTTAGAGACGAATAAATCATGAATAGAATTAACAGCACCATTCATCAAACAAGGCGCGGCTTCAGTCTTTTCTTGCATCATGTCTTTATTCGATAAATCCAAAGAATAACTTTCTGCATCTTTGCTGACTAACGCGTTCTTGAAACCAATAATATTATCTTTAGGTTCCGTATACTTGGTTCTCGATTCAACCATAAGCGTACTCCAGTTTAGAAATTGTTAACACTAGCTTTTATCAAGCATTTTGTTAGTACTTGACTTTCTGCATACCTTTTTTTTAAAAGCTTTTACACAAAAAATATCTATTTTTTCGCCTAAAAAGTATAATATTTTCTACTTTTCAAGCATTGGAAATCTTGCTGTCCTATTTTCCTTCCTGTTTTTACGCCATGACCAATGATTGCAAATTTTAAATCAGGTTTTTGACGGATATTTATTCATATCACATTCAAAAAAATGTTTAACTGCCGAATTTTATATCAAACTTAGGTGTATTTTGTTTAAATTTGTAATTCTGAGATATTTAGTTATGCATCATTGCCGATCTCTTTATGCGAACCATCAAACTACGCTTATCACTAAGTAGCAGTGACCACTTACTTGTCATGAGGTGATGTGAATCACAAAAAATCATTGCCCAAGATTATAGAATTAATAAAGTACATAGTAATAAATGTTACACGTTTTCTAGTAGACTTTTCGATAACCATCTTTTGCGCCAACGAGAGGTAGGCTCTAGGAAAGACGCTTGTTGCTCTTGTTGTCGTCGTCTCAAAATCACATCAGCAGTATCGCACAATTGTGGATCCCGATAAGCAATGGCAGCACGCGTGAGTAAATGTTCGTGTTCAGCCTGGGAAAGCGGCGGAAGCACAGATGAGGGAGAAATTCGTTGCTCCCCTACTTCCTGCGCTTCCCCAACTCCCCCAACTCCTCGATGTCCGGCTACCGTACCCGGTGTCTTTCTTCCCACTGGTGGTGTAGAGCCTATTTCTAGTCCAGCTGCTAAAACAGCCGTACGTACAGCAGCAGCGCAGGAATAAGTTGCAAGTAAGCCAGATACATCTAAACTCATAGAAAGTTGTTTGATAAATTCAATAGTCCATAACTGAGGACAATGAGGCGGTGAAAACGGATCGAGAAAAATTGCATCAGCCTGAAAACCTGAGTTGTTGACAAACCTCATCGAGTTTCTAGCATCACCAATTAATAAGGTTGCTTTGAGACGGTGTTGCAGCACTTGATGCTCAGAGGCTAACTGAGTCAAAATTTGGGTATATTCGTATCCCCAGTTGTCGAATAAGTCATGAGCGATCGCAGCTTGTGGTACAGCAGGATTCATTTCTAAACCAATGACTTCTACATAACAATTGGGATTGACTGCCCAAATGGCTTGTAAAGCAGCCGCTGTATTGTATCCCAGCCCATAACAAACATCCAACAGCCGCAACGTTGGTTTGTTTGCTCTTAATGCCAATTGAGTAGGATCAACAAACTTGAGAAAACTCTCTTGACGCGCTCCATAATGGCTGTGGAACGACTCGCCAAACTCATGAGAAAAAAAAGTGAACGAGCCATCTGCTGTTGGCTTAGGTGTAAAATTGTCTAAGTCTGACATAGTAATAAAGACTAGTGGTCTATGGCATTAATTTGGTCTACCTTACCCAATTGCAAACCGCTATAGTTTATGATCGACAGCCCTTTCGTTGTTTCTTGTGAGTGGCTATTTAAACATCTTGATGAACCGCAAGTTGTTATAGTCGATTGTCGCTTTTCTCTCGCCGAGCCACAACTAGGACGACAGCAATACCAAGAAAGTCACATCAAGGGAGCATATTACCTAGACTTGAACCAGGATCTTTCCAGTCCCGTAGGAGAACATGGAGGAAGGCATCCTTTACCCAACCCTATTGAATTAGCTGATAAGTTATCAGCAATAGGGGTGAATTCTCAAAAAACTCTAGTTGTGGCTTACGATGACTCCCGCCTTGCATTTGCATCTCGTTTGTGGTGGCTATTGCGTTACCTGGGACATGAGCAAGTAGCGGTGCTGGATGGAGGCTTTTCTGCTTGGAAAAAAGCTGAATATCCCGTGACAAATGTCATTGCTGAAACTCAAGAGGCTACTTTTACCCCTAATCTACAACCACAAATGGTAGTCGATATTTCGATAGTGAAAAGTCGCAAAGATTCACAAGAGGTAGCGTTGGTTGATTCACGAGAAAGAGAGCGTTATTTAGGGATAACAGAACCAATTGATAAAATCGCTGGTCATATTCCTGGAGCTATAAACTATCCTTGGCAGCAAGTGACAGACTCCTCCGGCTATATACTTGCACAACAACAGCAACGCCAGCGATGGTTGGAATTGGAAAATCCAAAGGAAATTTTTGTCTATTGCGGTTCTGGCGTCACTGCTTGTGTGAATTTACTTTCCTTAGAGATGGCTGGCATTCACACGGGTAAACTGTATGCTGGTAGCTGGAGTGACTGGATTAGTTATTTAGGGACTGGGGACGAGCAACTAAGAACTGGGTGAATTTGCAATCGCTCATGACTCATTTCAAAATCGACCTAATTCCAAATTGTAATTAACACTGAAGAACCAGCCATCAAAATCAATATTTCTGTCGGTTGAACCACCTATGCTGACACCTCCCTGCAAGCTAAGATTTGTGTAGTTGGATATTCCGTAACTTAAGTGACCATATAACCGATGGTACAGGTCTTCTCTCTGGCGTCGGGTAAAGTCTGAGAAACCAAACTGGTAGTCAAGACCAACTTGGAGGGATTGTTTTAAATAGTAGTTTAAAGAAATCCACACAGAATGAATGACTCGATCGCGGTTCTCTTCTTTACTGGGAGGGTCAGTTAAACTCAGACGAAATTCGTAGAAGCTATCTAACATCAATCTGGGTGTGAGGGGATCTCGTCGTCCCAAAGACAGGCGGAAGGAATTTTCATTCAAAAAGCGATCGCCTGCGTCAAAGTTACTGCTATTTCTGGCATAGAACAACTGTTGATTGCTCCATCCAATTTCTCCGTACATTCGCGGTGATAGCTGCTGGTAAACACCAACGTTGAATCTCAGTTGGTTATAATTGTATTTTGATTGATTTATGTAACGAATTAGGTTGCCATTAATTGATGCATTCAAATAAGTTTTGCTTCCTAAGGGTAAAGGCGCAGAGGCTAATGTAAGTCCAGAGTAAATTAAGCCGTCTTCTATTGGATTTACTTTCGAGGAAAAAATGTTATTCGTATGGAAATAGCCAACATGAGCCTGTAAGTTGCCTATAGGTCTAGGTTGAGGTTCAGGACGCGGTGGGGGTTGTTGCTGTTCTAGTGGTCGTTCGCGCACTAGCAGTGTTCCTAGTTCACCATAGCTAGCTTCGCCTTGCGGTGGTTGCTTGTTCTCTTGCAACCGTTGCAATAGTCTTTGCAATCTTTGTGCGTTATCTATTTCAGGTACTTGCAAGCGTTCCTCTAAGGGTGGAGAGAGAGGATTGGGAAAATCGGCTGGCTGACTTTCTAATTGTGGCGGGTTATTCGGTACAGAAGGTTCGGGAGGTGGTGCGCTTGGCGGTGCTGGGGCGGGTTGCGGAGGTGGTGCGCTTGGCGGCGCTGGGGCGGGTTGCGGAGGTGGTGCGCTTGGCGGCGCTGGGGCGGGTTGCGGAGGTGGTGCGCTTGGCGGCGCTGGGGCGGGTTGCGGAGGTGGTGGTGGAGTGAGATTTTGTTCCGGTGGTGGTGGTGGTGTCTGATCTGGCGGAGTCTGCGAATATATACTTGGGGTCTTAGTATAAACACTTGCAAAGTAGGCTGAGGAGCCACAATAGTTAGAAGAGAAGCCCTCTTTTCGCTGTGACTCTCCCCCTGATCCTTTACTAAAAATTGTTTTGTGTACTTCTTGGCGAGATGCTTTTTGCCCACGCTCTTGGCACAATTGAGCGAGTACCCACGCAACCCCTAAAGATGGTATGGTTGATACTAGTTCATCTTCAGTAATTGATAGGTCTGTATTCGCAGCCTTAGCCGCATCTACCTTCTTGATGCAAAACAAGTTTGCACTACTAGAAGCTAATACAATCCAAAAGAACAAATTTATCCAGCCCTTGGGTTGCATATTTAATCTTTTTTGGCAAACGTAGATTCACGGACTGTGCTAAAAGTTCCAAGAAGAAATATTAAATTTCTAAGAAACTTTAGCCACAAGATGTGGTAAATATACCTAATTTTTTTAAAGAGTAAAAAAATTATGAAGTATATACTATGGTATCCAAAAAACTGATTTTTCTTAAAAGAAACTTAAATCATGCATCTACAGTAGATTCACAGTTTTTATAGACAGAATTATTAGTACAGTTTAAGCAATTTTGCGTACGCAAATAAACTTGTTATAACAGATAACAGGCTTAAACCGTAAACATCAGAACCTGTTCTCAACTGGTTTGGTATCAATGAAATTATCCGAGGCTCCAAACTATGTTTCGCAAGTTTTTTCTATTCGTAGTAATTAGTTTATGGGGAGTTGTTGTGCTGCCGGTGCCAAACCGGGCAGATGCTGCAACTCCTCTGACTCTTGCTGTCATTCAGAATCTCCGCAATTTGGTACAACTGATGCCGCAAAACCAACCAAATCGTCAGGCACGCAAATCGGATGCCATGAGTCCTGGGGATGGGTTATCCACTGGACGATCTGCCTTGGCAGACTTGCGTTTTAACGACGGTTCTTTGGCTCGGATAGGAGAACAGGCAGTCTTTCGATTCTTACCGAAGACAAGAAATTTCAAACTGACGACTGGGACAGTACTGCTGCTCATCCCACCAGGAAGGGGGCAAACACGTATAAATACGCCAAATGCAGCAGCAGCAATTCGCGGCTCAGCATTATTTGTACGCTACGACGAGAAAACTGAGACTACGCTTGTCGGCGCACTGACAAACAGTGGCATTCAAGTTTCTAACAAGGATGCTTCTCAAAATCAGGAGCTACAAGCAGGGCAAGTAATAATTATAGTTAAAGATAAATTTAAGGGCTTATACGATTTTGATCTGAGAACTTTTTATGAAACGGGTGAGCTGGTTAAGGGGCTAGATCTGACTCTAAAACAGGGTGTACCGAATTCAGATCCGGCGATCGCCAGCGTTCAAGCTGAAACTGCTGCAGCTGTCGCCGCACAATCGCCACTAACTGGTCAAGATATTGTTAAAAACCCATCTTTGGTAAACCCAACTACGACAAGTTCCCCAAATTCACCAACTAACAACATTATTAGAAACAATTCCCCAGTTGGCACCTTGCTGGATACAGGACAAATCGTATCAAATACTCCTGCACAATCTGACAATACAGATAAAAAAAATCCCAATCCACCGCAGCCACCAGTCGTTACACCGCAGCCACCAGTCGTTACACCGCAGCCACCAGTCGTTACACCGCAGCCACCAGTCGTTACACCGCAGCCACCAGTCGTTACACCGCAGCCACCAGTCGTTACACCGCAGCCACCAGTCGTTAC
>JAHHIB010000023.1 GCA_019359075.1 Kalymmatonema hyalinum WJT4-NPBG1 | reverse complement strand
CCGGGGCTGGCAAGCACCCTGGAGTATGAACTTTAACGCTTCCCAACAACGTAGCCCTATTCAGGCTAAGACTGGCTATCCAGTTTTGTACACAATGTCCAGCATTGTCCACTTATCAGCGGATAGCATGCGTGAGGTTAACGTATTTAGCTTTTTTGAGTGACTGTTGATAAACCTCCCACAAGGGAGGGACAGGCCGTGGCTGTGCTGCGTTGATGGACAGGCAAACAACAAGGCTCAAAAAGGTACAAAAGTGCGAGTTTTTTCATTATGGGGACAAACGCACAATTTTCCAACTACCATCATCCAAGCGAGTGTAAAGCAAGCGATCGTGCAGGCGGTTGGAACGCCCTTGCCAAAATTCGATTTCTGTGGGGATCACTCGCAAGCCTCCCCAATGCGGCGGTCGCTGAACATCTTGATTTTGATATTTAATTTGGAGTTCCTCCATCCGCTGTTCCAGGACTTCTCGGCTTTCTATCACCTCGCTTTGATTAGAAGCCCACGCACCCAGGCGACTGTTTAGAGGACGGCTATAAAAATATTCATCTGACTCGCTTTCGGAAGCTTTTTCTGTTCGCCCACAAATGCGGACTTGGCGTTCTAGTTCTGCCCACCAAAAAACCAGGGACGCTTGGGGATTTTGTGCTAACTCTTGTCCTTTGTGACTGTTATAGTTGGTGTAGAATACAAAGCCCCGCTCGTCGAAACCTTTGAGCAGCACCATTCTTGCCCTTGGCTTACCATCTGGTGTGACGGTGGCAACAGTCATGGCGTTCGGTTCAGGAAGTTGGGCTGTTAATGCCTGGTCGAACCATTGTTTAAACTGTATAAAAGGATTGGGGTTAACATCCGAGACGCTAAGACCTTGCAAGGTATAGTCTTTGCGAAGGTCGGCTATAGTTTTGTTCATTGTCGTTTGCTTCCTTGTTATCAAGTACACCTATGCGTGTCTTTGTTAAAAATATTTATTATGGTGTCATCAGCCCCAAGCAAGTTGTACTTCATGCGTCAAGGCGCTTCTAAAAGAGATAACATAAGATGCACCGTTCAGCGTCAGTTCAACGTCTGTTAATATACAGTCTGGGCGGTCCGATTATCGCTCTCAATGTCTGGTTGCTGTATCAGCTTTTTCGCTTATTCCAGCACCCAATCACTATTGTGAGCATTGCAGCTATTTTGGCTTTTTTACTGAACTACCCAGTGAAGTTCTTTGAACGCGTTGCCTTGACCCGTTCTCGGGCAGTTATCATCGTTTTGCTGGTGACTCTGACGCTTTTGGTCATTCTTGGCGTGACGCTCGTGCCAATGGTGATTGACCAAACGATACAACTTTTGAATAAAATTCCGGATTGGCTAGCCACCAGTCAAGCAAATTTGGAACATATTGAAGCTTTAGCTCAGAAGCGGCGTTTACCCTTGGATTTAAGGGTGGTCAGCAATCAAATCAATGCTAACATTCAAAGTTTGGTGCAACAGCTGGCTTCCGCTGCTGTGGGATTTGCAGGGACGGTGCTTTCAGGCGTACTTGATGTGATATTAGTGGTTGTGCTGGCATTTTATATGCTTTTGTATGGCGATCGCGTATGGTCTGGCATATTTAACCTCCTCCCACCTCATATTCGATTCCCCTTGACCACCTCTTTGCGGCTTAATTTCCATTATTTTTTCCTCAGCCAGATTTTGCTGGCGTTGTTCATGGTGGTCAGCCTCACCCCTGTTTTCTTAATTCTTAAGGTGCCTTTTGCCCTGTTATTTGCCATACTCATAGGCATATCCCAACTTATTCCCTTCATCGGGGCAACTCTAGGTATTGGTTTGGTCACTTTTTTGATTTTGCTGCAAAATTGGTGGTTGGCAACTCAAGTAGCTGTCGCTGCCATTATCATCCAGCAAATCAAAGATAACCTCTTAGGTCCCAAGTTACTTGGCGATTTTATTGGTGTTAATCCCATCTGGATTTTTGTGGCTATTCTCATGGGATTCGAGATTGCTGGTTTGTTAGGAACATTGGTTGCTGTCCCGATTGCAGGTACCATAAAGGGCACCTTCGATGCTATCAAAAGCGGTAAGGAGGCAAACAATGTCACTTAGTAGGAGTCTTTTGAATGATTTTTTCAAAAATTTAATATATAAACATTATTTATATAGCTACTTTTCACATTGTATGTGTATAAAATATGATTTGACACTGTACAAAATACATTTATTTTTATACCATTTTATTCTAGATGTGCAACTTGATTATTTTCAAAATTCTTGAAATGAAAAGTTGCATAATCCCGAAATACCATTCACAATGGTATTAGTTATGATTTTCAGGGAAGCATTGGGCAAAAACAATTACGTAGTATTTGGTTTCCAATGAGACAAGTCAACTTTGTAATAATTTTTATCTTTTGTTTAGCACTGGCTTTATTTACCCTTGAGAATACCCAACCTGGAACAATAAATGTCGTTCCAGACGTGCAGGTGCAAGCACCAATTGCAGTTGAGTTGGTTTTGGCAAGCGGTATAGGAGCTGTTTTTGCTTGGTTATATAGCATTTGGACACATTGGCAGAGACTGCTAGTTTCAGGTCAACAAGTGCGACAGAAAAATGTCCAAATTAAGCAACTAGAAAGCAAGGTTGAACAGTACCAAGCAGAAGTTCAATCATTGAAACTTGCTCTCCCACCAGCAAATGATTCCTTAGCAAAAGAAGCACAAGCAATTACCCAATAAAGGAAGTTGTTAGTGGTTAGTTGGTAGTTGTTAGTGGAACAACTACCAATAACAACTAACAAATAAAAACTACCAAATGTACAGACGCTTTCATTCAGCGCGTCTCTAACAATTCCCAATCCAAAATCCAAAGAATTAATGGATGCTTCCGAGCTATTAGAAAAAATTACACTCCTTATTCATCAGGCGGAGCTTGGGGAAATAGACCCTTGGGATGTCAAGGTGATTGAGGTGATTGACCGTTATTTAGAACTAATGGCACCGGAGGCAACCACGAGGGGCTATGAAGCCGACTTATCTCAATCAGGGCAGGCTTTTTTGTCGGCATCCAAGCTTGTGTTATTTAAAGCAAACACTTTGATGCAATTGCAATTATCAGCACAACAAGAAGCTGTGGAAGATGATGCATTGCCAGACAGTGAAGACGGGGTGATCTCTCATGCTCAACGCTTACCATTAGAGCGGCACTTGCGTCGTCGTCTAGCAGCAATGCCACCACCAAAGCGTCGCGTGACTCTGCAAGAGCTGATTGAGCAATTGCAAGTCATGGCGCGACAATTGAAACTGGTAGAAAAAGTTAATAAACCTGCCCGTCCTAGACGCCAACCTAGTTTGCAAAGTATGCGTGCTGCATTAGAGTTGGCTCACCAGGAAAACCTTACAGAGGTGGCAATTGAGCTGGAGCAGGTATTGCAAAGCGCGGCAACAGATCTGAGTTTACAGAAAAATTGGCTGAATCTGGAACAGCTAGTGGAGTTGTGGACTCAGACAAAGAAACCAGAACAGAATGGTACACACACATCAAGGCACAGCCATCTAGTTGTTAGCGTTTTCTGGGCGCTCCTACTGCTTTGTGCTCAATCAAAGGTAGAGCTATTTCAAGAGGAGTTTTACCAAGACATCAAAATTAGGTTACTTACAGATTCAGCCAACAACAACAAATCCATAGATACTCCTGTGAACCAAGAGTGTACAACATAGGAATATTCATGATTTTCAGACTTTAGCTTCAGTAAACTCCAAAATCCCATTAAATTGAAAACATAACCAATGAAAAGATGTAGACGCCCTCTGGGCGGTGAGACAGCGCTCTTTGGAGGGTTTCCCTCGGTAGGCGACTGCGTTCGTCGTACACGTGCCGTTCGGCGATAGCCGTGGCGTTAGCCATAGGCATACCCGAAGGGCTTCCCGTAGGGTTAGGGGTTAGGGGGGCACCGATTGGGTACGATAGGATAAAGGATGATGCAAAGCATAAAGTATCAAAGCTAAAGTACCAAAATTTCATACTTTACGCTTCCTATTTTATAATTTCTTCATAATTTGTCCTTCACATTTTACACTGGCTATGCCTATGGTTGCACCAAGTCTCTTAATTTCTGTTATCCGTGCTTTTAGGGATGACTTAGAGCGGAAATAAACTGATGATGAAGTACCAATTGATAACAGTAAACTGGCTTGTGGTTGAGGAATAAAGACATATGAAGGCGATGATTCTCGCGGCTGGTAAAGGTACTCGCGTACGTCCGATTACCTACACAACGCCCAAACCGATGATGCCCATCCTGCAAAAGCCAGTAATGGAATTTTTACTAGAGCTTTTACGCCAACATGGGTTTGACCAAATTATGGTCAATGTTAGCCATTTAGCAGAGGAAATTGAAAGTTATTTCCGTGATGGTCAACGGTTTGGTGTGCAGATTGCCTATTCTTTTGAAGGTCGCATTGTTGATGGTACCCTCGTGGGAGAAGCTGTTGGCTCTGCGGGAGGAATGCGGAAAATCCAAGACTTTTACCCGTTCTTTGACGATACCTTTGTGGTATTGTGCGGTGATGCCTTGATTGACCTAGATTTGACAGCAGCTGTGAAGTGGCATAAATCGAAGGGGTCTATTGCCACTATTATCATGAAATCTGTTCCCCTAGAAGAAGTTCCGAGCTATGGTGTAGTCGTCACTCACGAAGATGGTCGCGTGAAAGCTTTCCAAGAAAAACCCAAAGTCGAGGAAGCTTTAAGCACCAATATCAACACAGGTATTTATATTTTTGAACCAGAAGTTTTTAATTACATCCCCTCTGGGGTAGAGTATGACATTGGTGGTCAACTGTTCCCCAAACTGGTGGAAATTGGTGCGCCCTTCTACGCTATCCCAATGGACTTTGAATGGGTGGATATTGGTAAAGTACCAGACTACTGGCGGGCAATTCGCGGTGTCCTTTCAGGGGAAATTAAAAATGTGCAAATCCCAGGTCAACAAGTCGCGCCTGGTATCTACACTGGCATGAACGTTGCCGTCAATTGGGACAAAGTCGATATCACAGGTCCAGTCTACATCGGTGGCATGACCAAGATTGAAGACGGAGCTAAAATCGTTGGTCCCACGATGATAGGTCCAAATTGTTGGGTATGCAGTGGCGCAACAGTGGAAAACAGCGTGATTTTTGAATGGTCACGACTGGGTCCGGGAGTACGACTTGTTGATAAGTTAGTATTTGGTCGTCACTGCGTAGACAAGACAGGAGCAACAATAGATGTCCAAGCCGCTGCTTTAGACTGGCTGATTACTGATGCTCGTCAAGATCCACCGTCTCACACGCCAGCTGAACGGCAAGCCATTGCTGAATTGTTGGGGACAAACGCTAGTTAGTCAAGAGTCATTAGTCATTAGTCATTAATTAATGACTAATGACCAATCACTTTTAACTATTAAGGTAAGTGTAGCGCCGCAAACTCTGTTCGTACGTTTGCATCAGTCTTTGAGATTCCGCTAACGTAATGCGATTTTCTGCTAAAGCATGTTCGCAGCGCTGGCGGATGCTTTCCACCATGTCCTCAGAGTCATACTGCACATAGCTCACCACTTCGCTCATGGTATCGCCTTTGACCACATGTTCAATTTGGTAACCTTTTGGTGTCAACTGGATGTGAACCGCGTTGGTGTCGCCAAAGAGGTTGTGCAAATTGCCCATGATTTCCTGGTAAGCCCCATTCAGGAACATTCCCAGATAATAGGGTTCTCCTGGTTTTAAGGTGTGCAGTTCCAAAACTGATTTTACATCCCGCAGGTCGATAAATCGGTCGATTTTCCCATCACTATCGCAGGTTAAATCTGCCAAAATCCCTCGCCGTGTTGGTTCTTCTCCCAAACGGTGGATTGGCATGATCGGGAAGAGTTGGTCAATAGCCCAACAATCAGGTGCGGATTGAAAGACAGAAAGATTGATGTAGTAGATGGAAGCCATGATTTTTTCTAGGTCTTCCAACTCGTCGGGTACGTATTCCTGCTTTCTGATGATCTCAACAATTTTTTGACAACAAGCCCAGTAAAGCCTTTCCGCTTTAGCGCGTTCTGTGAGACTTAAAATCCCTAAGTTAAAGCGACTGATAGCTTCTTCTTTGAATTGAGTCGCATCGTGGTAGAACTCTTGGTAATTCTCTTGATTGATAGATTGGTAAGTTTCCCACAGGTAAGTAATAATTGGAGATTCTCCCTCTTGTGGCAGTTCTGGTGGATCCAGAGGGACACTGCTGGTACTAAGTACATCAAAAATCAACACCGACTGATGGGAGGCGATCGCCCGTCCGCTTTCGCTTATCAGTGTTGGTACTGGTATATTCCGCTCTGCACAGGTATCCTTTAACTCTGCCACGATGTCATTGGCATAGTTCTGCATATTGTAGTTTTTCGAGGCGTAGAAGTTGGTTTGCGAGCCGTCATAATCTACGCCCAAGCCGCCACCAACATCGAGATACTTCATGTTTGCCCCCAACGCCGCTAACTCTACGTAGATACGGCTGGCTTCTTGGATGGCATCTTTAATCACATTGATGGCAGAAATTTGCGAACCGATGTGAAAGTGTAATAGCTGTAAGGAACCCAAAAGGTTAGCTTCGCGTAACTTGTCAACTGCCTCAATAATTTCGGGAATCGTCAGACCAAATTTCGCGCGATCGCCGGTAGAAGTTCCCCAACGTCCCATGCCTTGGGTACTCAGTTTCGCTCTTACACCGACAATTGGATCAATCCCCAATTGTTGGCTGACTTCGATCACTAAATCGACTTCTTCAATTTGTTCTAAAACGATGACCGGCTTTTGCCCCAATCTTTGTGCCAGCATCGCCGTTTCGATGTATTCTCGGTCTTTGTAGCCGTTGCAAATTAGCATTGCTCCTGGTGTATCTAGCAAAGCCAAGGCAATCATTAATTCTGGTTTGGAACCGGCTTCTAAGCCAAATTGATGGGGTTTGCCGAACCGCACCAAGTCCTCAATTAAGTGCCGCTGCTGGTTGCATTTGACAGGGAAGACACCACGGTAAATGCCGGGGTAGTTGTAGCGGGCGATCGCTTTGGCAAAACAAGCGTTTAACCGCTCAATCCTGTCTTCCAAAATATCCGAGAAACGAATTAACATGGGTAGCCCCAAGTTACGCTGCTTCAAAGCGTTGACGAGTTCATACAAATCCAAAGAACCACCGCGATCGCCCTTGGGAGAAACAGTGATATGACCGGCAGCGTTAATCGAGAAATAAGGCTGTCCCCAACCTTCAATTCGGTAAAGTTCTTCACTATGCTCTATTTTCCAGAGGCGGGACATGTCTGGAGACGAGGCTGGTGGCAGCAGCTTTTTTTGTTTGTGATTTTTCAATTCAGTTTTGTGTCCGGTAGACGGAGGTTTCACCACCTCTTCTGATGTATCTGTTGACTCAACACGCATTTCTTCCTGACCTCTATGTTACACCCACGAAATAACAATTTAGCGCATTCATCTTTCAGCGCAAATGCATCTTAGAGATACTTTCTGAGATATTCTCAGATTGGTCATTTGTCATTGCTCATTTGTCATTGATTCTTGACAAAGCACAAAAGACAAAGGACAAAGGACAAAGTTGTTAAATTTGAGGAGATAGCAATGGAGCGCACATTCTTAGCAATTAAGCCTGATGGCGTGCAGCGCGCATTAGTCGGTGAAGTGATCCGTCGCTATGAAAGTAAAGGCTTTACCCTCGTTGGTTTGAAATTTCTGAAAGTCAGTCGGGAATTGGCTGAACAGCACTATGATGTTCACCGGGAAAGACCTTTTTTTGCTGGACTGGTAGAGTTTATCACTTCCGGTCCGGTGGTGGCGATGGTTTGGGAAGGCGAAGGCGTTGTCGCAGCCGCCAGAAAAATCATTGGCGCAACAAACCCACTTTCAGCAGAACCAGGCACAATTCGAGGCGATTTTGGCATCAATATTGGTCGCAACCTGATCCATGGTTCCGATGCTATCGAAACAGCACAACGGGAAATATCCTTGTGGTTTAAAGAAGAAGAATTGGTTTCTTGGCAACCAACCTTAACACCTTGGTTGCACGAGTAACTTAGGCAATGGGGGAGAATGAGGGAGATTTGAATGCGTGAATTGTCTTGTCTCCCTCATCTCTCTACTCCCTACTTCCTTCTACAACTTCAGTCTTTTCTGGTTCTTCTATGATTTTTTCGCTTTCAGTGCGCTTAGAAAATCCCCATGCCAAAATGAGGGCGATCGCCGTAATCATGAACCATTGTGGCGGTACCAAAGAATCGTTCACCACTTTGAGGAGCAAGCGCAAGCCCACTAACGCCACAGTGATATAGCCCGCGTCTTCCAAGTAGACATATTCATCTAACCATTGGATAAACAAACCCGCCATAAAGCGCAGGGTGACAACACCAATAGTCGTACCCGTAATCACCAGCCACGTTTCATTAGAAACGGCTATTGCAGTGGTGACGCTATCGAGAGAAAATGCTAAATCTGTGAAGGCAAGGACTGGTATGGCTTGCAACACTGAGGTAAAACGAGGACCGTGGTGTTGATTGTCTTCGCCTTCTTCGGAAGTAAAATGTTGGAATACGAGCCACAGTAGGTAAGCTGCACCTAGTAACTCAAACTGCCAGAACTGTTGCACCCAGGTAGCTGTCAGAAGTAAGGTGATTCGCAGAACGTAAGCAACTACCAAACCAATGTTGAGCGCCTCACGTTCAAGCTTTTTGTCTTCCAGTCCTTGGGCGATCGCAGCGAGGGCGATCGCGTTGTCAGCCGACAGCACCGCCTCTAGAAAAATCAGAATGAGCAGGACTATAGAGGTTTCAATGCTGAAGTGAAAGTGAAGATAATCAAAAATTTGGTCTAGCATTCCAGGTTTCTCAAGCTGCAAAACTTAAAAATGAACAGTATTAGCGAATTTATTATAGAAGGCGCAATAAAAAGCTACTTTTATCAAGCTTAACCTGTCAGGGTTAATTTCTGAAGACTGGCAACCTGACCCTGTGACCCACTAATGCGGGATAACAGTTAAGCTGCAAGTAGGGTGCGTTATGTTACACTAAGGCACTATGATGCCAAGATTTTCTTTACGGCTTTGTGTGAGTTTTTCATACTCTAAATCAGCAACGCGAAGGGTTGAACTTCTCCAGCGTAGCTGCAAAACCACCACCCAAGGTAAAAAAATATGCGTTCAAAGCCAGAAATAACGCAGGAGAAGCAAGAAGCTGCGGAAGCAGAACTGCGGGAAAAGCAAAAGCCGGTTGACTACGACACAAAAGAATATCCCATCGAAATTCTGGTTCAGAAGTACATGGATGGAATAGAGGAGGATGCCAATGAACTGTTTATACCAGATTACCAACGGGAAATGGCTTGGGATGAAGACAGGCAATCGAAATTTATTGAGTCTGTACTTTTAGGCTTGCCGATACCCTACATTTTTGTTGCTGATGTCCGTGGTGATGAACATGATGAAGCACGTTTAGAAATTATAGACGGTTCACAACGCATTCGTACTTTAGCAAGATTCCTGAACAATGAACTGACTCTAGATAAGTTAGAGAAATTAAAAAAGCTTAACGGCTTTACCTTTGAGGACTTACCACTAGCCCGTCAGAGACGCTTCAAACGAAGCACACTTCGTATGATTCAACTGAGTGAAGAAGCAGATGAAGAAGTGCGAAGGGATTTGTTTGAAAGAATTAATACAGGTAGCGTTGAACTTAACCAGATGGAAAAACGCAGAGGTATCTTGCGTGGACCATTCCTGGATCTAATTGAGGAACTATCGAAAAATTCTAAGTTCCGTCATTTATGCTTATTTTCTAAAGAAGCTATTAACAGCCGTGACCCTCAAGAATATGTTTTGCGTTTCTTTGCATTTTTGAATAACTATCAAAATTATGGGCGTGAGGTGAACCCATTTCTCAATCAATATCTGGAAACATCTAACAAAGATAAAAGTCTTAATATAGACAAGATGCGAACTGAATTTCAAGTCATGATAAATTTTGTGGAAAATAATTTTCCAAATGGATTTCGACAAGGGAAAAAACTAGATAAAACTACCACTCGCATTAAATTTGAATCTCTTGCTGCTGGTATTGCTCTAGCATTAAGAGAAAAAAACGATTTAAAACCACAATCAACAGAATGGATAAATTCTGAAGAGTTTAGAAACTACACAAGTTCTGACGCTAGTAGCTCCAGGAATAAAGTAATTCGGCGTATAGAATATGTGCGCAAACAACTACTAGACAAATCATGAATACTGTACTCTTAGACTTTAAGACTCGCGTCCAAGAAGTGGATGGTTACTTCATTTTTTTAGAAAGCTTGATTAAAGAAAAAACTAAGCTAGCCTTCCTCAAGAGTGATGGTGAATACCAATTTAAAAGCCCTGAGTCAGAGTTAGTAAAAACTCTCAAAGCAAATGGTTTTTTGTTGCTTTATAACTTAGTTGAATCTACCATGCGAAATGCTATTGAAGCAATCTATGATGAATTCCGTACTACAGGAGTTTGTTTCGATAAAATCAAACCTAACATCAAAATAACTATACTTCAAAATTTGCAAAATTGTTTTAAAAATTATTCTGCTAAAAATCTTCATTCCAAAATAACTCAAATCTCTATCGACATAATCACAGCTACATTTGAACGGGAAAAAATTTTTTCAGGTAATGTTGATGCCAAGGTGATTAGAGACATAGCAGATAAATATGGTTTTTCACATTGTACTGACTGCTCTAAAACCAAGAACGGGCAAAATCTTTTAGTGGTGAGAGAAACCAGAAATGATTTAGCACATGGGATTAAGTCATTTGAGGAAGTAGGACGGGACAAAACTATAGACGAACTCTTAGAAATAAAGCAAGAGGTTATAGAGTATTTGCGCCAAATCTTACAAAATATCCAACAATATCTAGATAATAAAGAATATCTAGATTGAATATTTTCGTCTTCGATGGCGATCGCTATCACATCCTCCATCGTCAGGCGAATAGGCACATCATAGAATCCAGCAGATCGCATCAAGGGTGCAATTGTCAAAAATTTAACCAAGCCTTCAGAAATTTTACCTGCCGCGAGATAACGCCGGAAGTCATTCCTAATTTTCAATAAATCCTCTTGTTCAAATTCGGTTAGAGAGTTTAGAGTTAGGAAGTCTGTGAATGAGCTGATAGGCTCTTCTTGCAGTTTCAGCAGGCGATGAAGGTCGTTGAGGGATAAGCTGCTGGGTTCTACAGTAATTGGCATGGCTACTGGCACTGTTTTTGAGTACTACCTACATCTTGCAATATGGAAATCAAAAATACGTTTCTCAACGCCCACTCCTTGTGACTATGTATAAATTAAATTTGTAATACTGACACATCTTAACGAAAATCAAAACACTTTCTGGTAAATCTGCGTACACAATAGTGTTCAGTCACATCGCCAATTGCACAAACAATCATGTCCCAACCCACGATAGAATCAATCCTTCAAGAAAAGCGTCTATTCCACCCCAGCCAAGAATTCTCCCAAAAAGCCCAAATCAAAAGTTTTGAAGAATACCAGCGCCTCTACGACAAAGCTAAAGCTGATCCCCAAAAATTCTGGGCGGAGTTAGCTGAGCAAGAGTTGCACTGGTTCCAGAAATGGGACACAATTCTGGATTGGCAACCGCCGTTTGTGAAGTGGTTTGTCAACGGCAAAATTAATATTTCTTACAACTGTCTTGACAGACACCTCACCACTTGGCGTAAAAATAAAGCTGCGATTATTTGGGAAGGCGAACCAGGAGACTCGCGCACTCTCACCTACGCCCAACTGCATCGGGAAGTTTGCCAGTTTGCTAATGTGCTGAAGCAACTGGGTGTGAAAAAGGGCGATCGCGTGGGCATTTATATGCCAATGATTCCGGAAGCAGCGATCGCCATGCTAGCCTGTGCGAGAATAGGCGCACCCCACAGCGTTGTGTTTGGTGGTTTTAGTGCGGAAGCTTTGCGCGACAGGCTGATCGATGCTCAAGCCAAAGTGGTCGTAACAGCTGATGGTGGTTGGCGCAAGGATGCTATAGTTCCTCTCAAGGAGCAAGTAGACAAAGCTTTAGCCGATGGCGCTGTTCCCAGTGTAGAAAATGTTCTGGTTGTCAAACGTACCGGACAAGATACCAATATGACATCGGGGCGCGACCAATGGTGGCATGATTTACAAAAAGGTGTCTCCGCAGATTGTCCCGCCGAACCTATGGACAGCGAAGATATGCTGTTCATCCTCTACACTTCCGGTAGCACTGGCAAACCGAAAGGCGTTGTGCATACAACGGGTGGTTATAACTTATACACGCATCTGACAACGAAATGGATTTTCGACCTGCAAGAAACAGATGTATACTGGTGTACTGCTGACGTAGGTTGGATCACGGGTCATAGCTACATCGTTTACGGTCCCCTTTCCAACGGTGCAACAACGGTGATGTATGAAGGTGCGCCTCGTGCATCGAATCCGGGCTGTACGTGGGACATCATTGAAAAACTCGGAGTTACCGTTTTTTATACCGCACCTACTGCCATTCGTGCCTTTATCAAAATGGGCGAACACTTGCCCAACGCACGAAACCTGTCTTCCCTGCGCTTGCTGGGAACCGTGGGTGAACCAATTAACCCAGAAGCCTGGATGTGGTATCAGAAAGTGATTGGCGGCGATCGCTGTCCAATTGTTGATACATGGTGGCAAACCGAAACTGGCGGGATCATGATTACACCGTTACCTGGGGCAATTCCTACGAAACCCGGTTCCGCGACTCGTCCCTTCCCTGGCATCTTAGCGGATGTCGTGGATTTAGAAGGCAACCCTGTAGGCGACAACGAAGGCGGTTACTTGGTCGTGCGGCATCCTTGGCCTGGTATGATGCGAACAGTATACGGCGATCCAGACCGCTTCCGCCGCACTTATTGGGAACACATCCCACCGCAGGATGGCCAGTATGTCTACTTTGCCGGAGATGGGGCAAGACGCGATGAAGACGGTTACTTCTGGGTGATGGGGCGTGTCGATGATGTTATAAATGTATCAGGTCATCGACTCGGTACAATGGAAATTGAATCAGCCTTAGTTTCTCACCCCACCGTAGCTGAAGCCGCCGTGGTAGGCAAGCCGGATGACCTGAAAGGGGAAGAAATAGTTGCTTTTGTGACTTTAGAAGGTGGTAATAACCCCAGTGAAGAACTGAGTAAAGAACTGAAAAAACACGTTGTGCAGGAAATTGGGGCGATCGCCCGTCCGGGAGAAATTCGCTTTACCGACGCTTTGCCCAAAACTCGTTCTGGGAAAATTATGCGGCGATTGCTGCGGAATCTGGCTGCAGGGCAAGAAGTTTCCGGCGATACCTCCACCCTAGAAGATAGAGGCGTGTTGGATAAGCTGCGCGAAGGTGCTTAACAGTGAACAGTGAACAGTGAACAGTGAACAGTGACCAGTTACCAGGGAACAGTGACCAGGGAACAGTGACCAGGGAACAGGGAACAGCAAGAAACAACTGATAACTGGTAACTGATAACTGTTCACTGTTTCAACAACTTCCTTCGCAGATTGTCCAACGCCGTACACGCACTTACATGACGAATTAAAGACCGACCCCGCAATGCACCAAAACGATACTCAAAACTTTCCACTTCCCCGTGTGGTCCAGCTAACCCAATGTAAACCAACCCTACAGGCTTAGTTTCTGTACCACCGCCTGGTCCAGCGATACCAGTGATACTCAATCCCCAACTTGTAGCGAGGCGATCTCGCACTCCCGCAGCCATTTGTTCTGCCACAATAGAACTGACCGCTCCGTGCTTTGCCAAGTCTTCTGAGTTAACTCCCAAAAGCCTTTCTTTCACCGAGTTGTCGTAAGAAATCACCCCACCCCAAAAGTAATCAGAACTTCCAGAAATCTCCGTCAACATTTGCCCTAGTCCGCCACCCGTGCAAGATTCTGCCACAGAAAGGGTTTCCCCTGCGCCTCGCAACAATTCACCCACAACTGAGGCAAGGGTGTCACTATCGGCACCATAATAATCTAATCCAGCAATTTCTTTAATTTGTTTTTCAACAGGTGCAATCAAATCCTGTGCTTGCGCTTCGGAAGCAGCTTTCGCAGAAACTCGTAACTTGACTTCCCCTCTACTGGAATAAGGTGCAACTGTTGGGTTGGGTAAGTTGAGATAAGCAGTCACTTTCTCCGCCAAAGCAGATTCCGCAACACCCCAAAACTTTAACATCCGACTGTAAATGATTTGTTTGCCCCAACCTTGACTTTTAAGATAGGGGACAGCAGTTTCTTCCCACATCCGGTGCATTTCACTTGGTACACCAGGAAAGGTAAAAATCGTTAACTCCGGACGGGGGTGCCAAATAATACCAGGTGCTGTTCCTGTGGGGTTTGGTAAAATTTCTGCGCCTTGGGGTATCAAAGCTTGTTTGCGGTTGCTGGGGGTCATTAGCCGACCGCGTTGGGTGTATTTCTTGGTAATATCTTCAATAACGTCTGCACGTTCTACTAAAGGAGCGTCAAAAAAATCAGCAATCGTTTCACAAGTCAGGTCATCGGGTGTAGGACCAAGACCTCCGGTGAAAATCAAAATTTGCGCTCTAAGACTCGCAATTTCTATAACCTGTTTTAACCTTCCTGGATTATCTCCGACTACAGTTTGATAGTAGTGGGGAATCCCCAGTTTGGCTAACTGCAGCGCCAAATACTGAGCATTGCTGTTCAGGATGTCTCCTAACAGCAGTTCGGTACCAACACAAATAATTTCTGCACTCATGAGATTTTAGCTTTTAGATTTTAGATTTTATTATCATCCGCGTAGCCTACGGCACGTCTTACGCCTACATCCGCGTTCATCTGCGGTTCAAAATCCAAAATCCTCATGATTGCTGCGAGTGTTTCCAAACTTTCCAACCAGTATAGCTTAGCAAAGAAGTGGCAGCACAAGCATAAGCAATGCCGCTGGGTATACCAGCAATAGCCAATGCCAAACTCCCAACCCATAAAGTTAAAGAGTAAATGAACAAAACAGTCAATCTGTGAGACAAACCAGCTCGTAGCAATCTATGATGCAGATGACTTTTATCAGCAACAAAAGGTGATTTGCCACGGCGCAGTCGTGCCAAAATGACTGCTGACATATCTACAATCGGTACTGCCAGAATAAGGAAAGGCAATAACACCGCAGTGACAGCAGCAGTTTTGACTAAACCAACGACACCAACTGCTGCAAGGGTGAATCCCATAAAATAAGACCCGCCATCTCCCATAAAGATTTGCGCGGGGTTAAAATTATAACGGAGAAATCCTAGTGAAGCACCAGCAATTGCTGCGGCAATTAGGGCTGCTGCAGGCTGCTGCATAAACAACGCCGCAACTAGCATCACCACAGCCGCAATTCCAGACACGCCAGCAGCTAAGCCGTCTAAACCGTCAATCCAGTTAATTGCATTCACCATTCCCACCAGCCACACAACTGTGATTGGCAAACTCCACCAACCAAGTTGAATTATTCCACCTGTGGGAATGCTTAAGAAATCTATACTGACACCTACTTTCCAAGCAGCTGCTGCAATAATAATTTGTATAAGCAGGCGTGTGATCGCAGACAAGTTTAACAAATCGTCTGCTAAGCCGATGAGAAAAAAGCCAACACCGCCTAAGGTAACTCCCCAAATTTGCCATTCTTTTTCTGGCGGCAAAATTCCAAATCCGCCTAACCACCAAACAATCAGCAGGGAGATGACAGTTCCTGCGAAGATAGAAACTCCGCCCAAGCGCACCATCGGGCGCTGATGAACTTTTCTGTCATTAGGTTTATCTAGGCGTCCACTTTTGATGCCAATATTTTTCACATCAGGCGTAGTCCAGAGAACGACTACGGCGGCAAAGAGGAAGGCAATCAGATGATAGATCTGAGGAGGCATCTGTATATTCAATATATTAGGTTTGAAGACAAAAATCTGCCGAGGACTTGTCTACCTATATTTACTACAATTGAGATTTTAATCAGCAGGGGATTTTTACATTTTGGACTTTAAATTTAAGATTGCTGACTGGAAACCTAAAAAAATTATGAGTTAGGAATTATTAATTAATAACTCCTAACTCATAAATCCTAACTATAATTTCACGCTAACACTGGTACGGGAATTGCTATGTGAGGGTACAAGGGGAAGCGATCGCACAACGCTTTGACCCGTCGCTGACAATCTTGGGCAATGTCTGCTGAATCTGGATTTAACAGGCGATCGGCAATAATATTGCCAATCTCCGTAAATTCTTCGACTCCCAAACCCCGCGTTGTCATGGCTGGGGAACCCAATCTTAAACCGCTCGTCACAAATGGCGACTCTGGGTCAAACGGCACTGTGTTCTTGTTGGCGGTAATATTCACACCACTTACCAACTGATCTGCTTGCTTACCTGTCAAGCCGATAGAGCGCAGGTCAACTAGCATTAAATGGTTATCAGTGCCATTAGACACTAGCTTTAAGCCCCGGTTTTGGAGTTGGGTAGCCAAAGCACGGGCATTTTCAATCACTTGAGCAGAATAGACTTTAAACTCTGGCTTCAGGGCTTCGCCAAAAGCCACCGCTTTACCAGCGATGACGTGTTCCAAAGGTCCGCCCTGAGTCCCAGGGAAAACCGATTTATCCAGCTTTTTACCCAATTCTGGGTCGCGGGTCAAGATTAAGCCACCCCGAGGACCGCGTAGAGTTTTGTGTGTCGTTGTGGTCACAACATCACAATAGGGAATAGGGTTGGGGTGATGACCAGTCGCAACCAAACCGGCAATATGGGCAATATCTGCCAGTAAGTATGCACCGACTTCATCGGCGATGCTGCGGAACTTTTCAAAGTCGATGACGCGCGGATATGCCGAATAACCACAAATCAAAAGCTTTGGACGCTCCCTAAGCGCCAGCTCTCGAATTTGCTCATAGTCGAGTTGTTCTGTTTCCTGATTGACACCGTAGTGACAAGCACCGAACCACTTACCGGATACATTGACAGGCGAACCGTGGGTCAAATGTCCCCCGTGAGACAAATCCATCCCCATGAATTTATCTCCTGGTTCTAGCAGCGTCAAAAACACTGCAAAATTTGCTTGTGCGCCAGAATGGGGTTGGACATTGGCATGAGCAGCACCAAACAATTGTTTGGCACGGTCAATTGCCACCTGCTCAATTTTGTCGATGAACTCACAACCGCCATAGTAGCGTTTACCAGGTAATCCTTCTGCATATTTATTTGTCAGTACGGAACCCTGAGCTGCTAGTACAGCGGCAGAGGTAAAGTTTTCACTAGCAATCAACTCCAAGTGGTCGCGTTGGCGTTGCAGCTCTTGGTTCATTAACTCCCCCACAGCAGGGTCGGAGGAGGCAAGAAAATCTGAGTTAGTCAGAGTCACTTCAGCTATCCTTATGGAAATTTGCAAAACAGTCGGTAAGTGTCCAAAGCCTATGGTCTATAGTCCATATAGTTGTTAACTAATGACTAACAACTCATGACATTTATTTACCCCGACTTACTTAATTATTGGATGCTAGCCCAATAAATGCGTTAATAATCATAACGCTCTTTCCTCGTATCTGTGTGAACCATAGCTGCTTGCCACTATGGTGCATAAATTAATTTATGTATTACTTTTTACTACAAACGCAAACAGCCAACATACAATCTAATTAAAGTCCATATAGCAATTTTAATTGGTTTGTAGTTAGCGGCATTCTTCTCAAGTGAGCATAGAAGGCTGGGCAACGGATGACATACAAAGATGTAACGGATGTGACAATCGATAGGATGACGGATATAAGGGATAAGGGATAACTTATTTTTGGGATTGACAGATAAACCATCCGCTACAACATCCACTGCTACCCTAACCAGCGTTCCCCCCCAGGACATATATAGGTAATAATTCAGAATTGACAGGAGGGATTGGATGCTAGTGATTCTCATGGACGATCAAATTTTTGCTCCTCAACAGGTATGCCAATCTTGCTTACTCGCTGACGGAAGCGGTCAACCCCGGTGGCGTCAAGGTAAACTGTACTGCGGTCACGTTATTCGCAAACTTGCTGAACAGCAGCCAGACCAGTATGAGTGTCTAATGGGTTTCCGCATCGTTAACATTGAATAATCTGATGTTCTACCGGCAATACCAAGTAACTGCGTTATTGTAGGGTCAAGTGACCATTAAATTGTAACTACAGGAGAACGCAAAATGGCTTGGCGCGGGTCTACCACGGTTTCTGATCGGATTTTTGCTTGTTTACCTTATTTGCTTCCTTTAGTCGAGGTTTTTAGATACGGCATATTTTTGTTCAAACAGTTTCCACCTCTGGGATTGCTGTTTCTACCCCTTCAGCCATTGATCACAATTTACTTTGGCGTCCCTTTTGCTGGACTAATTATTTTCTTTGCTTTATTTCTTTTGGTAGTTAGGAAAGAAAATATTAGTCACTTTATTCGTTTCAATACCTTGCAGGCAATTCTTTTGGACATTGTCATCTTTTTGTTTAGCATCTTAACTCAACTTATCGGGATAATTCCAGCTGGTGGTTTTGCAATTGAAACTCTATATACTACGATTTTTCTAGGCACAATTGCAGCAGTTGTATTTTCTGTTATACAGTCGCTGATGGGACGTTACGCAGAAATTCCCGCCATTTCCGAAGCAGCCTATATGCAATTGCGCTAGCAGTTAACGGGCGCTCACGGTGTTTTCTAAGCGACCAATTCCTTCAATTTCCACACGGACGCGATCGCCTGGGTGCAACGGACCCACTCCCAACGGGGTACCCGTTAGAACCACGTCCCCAGGTAGCAGCGTCATCACTTGACTAATATACGAGACAAGAAAATCTGGGGGAAATACCATCTGGTCGATATAGGCAGATTGTACAGGAGTTGCCTCCTCATTCAAAAAAGTCTGCAATTTAGCTCCTGGGCTGACTTCTCGAACAATCCACGGTCCTAAGGGGCAAAACGTATCAAAACCCTTGGCTCGTGTCCATTGACTATCTCGTTTTTGTAAATCCCGCGCTGTCACATCATTGGCAATGGTGTAACCCCAAATCTTTGTTTGAGCTTCCTCTGGCGTACACAAGAAAGTGCGATCGCCAATGAGCAGCGCCAATTCTCCTTCGTAGTCCACCCGCTGCGACTGTGGTGGATACTCAATTTCTGCACCAGAGGCGACGATAGACGTGGATGGCTTGAAAAAGAGCAGAGGCTCACTGGGTACTTCTGTTCCCATCTCTGCCGCATGATCTGCATAATTCTTGCCAACTGCCACAATTTTTGAAGGAGCGCAGGGAGCCAAAATTTGATAATTTTCTGGTTCCAAAATTAAATCAGTAGGTTGCCCTTGTAGCCAGGGTGGAGCATCCAGTACATGCACCTTGAGAGAAAGCTGTAGCAAGCCATAGTAAATTTGTCCTTCTGGATTTTGAACTCGCACATACCGCTGCGCCATAACGTTTATGAGTAACCTCTTGTGCAATCAAACCGTCACTATGTAATACTAGATGAGCAAATTGGCTAAGCATTAAAATTAAAAACTGGTAAGATTATAAAACCTGACGGGAAAGTGCAAAAATCAATATTTTTTTACCGAAACATTGTCAACACGCATACTTAGAAAAACGTGATACAATTGTAACGGTAGAAATGTCTAAAATGGGCTGTAAAAATCTTGGCAGAAAAAGTGCCTAAGCCTGCAACCCCGAAAGACGACTAAAGTTGGTTGTAACAACGACTTTAAGAGTAGCTAGGCACTCCTAACGGATTGTCAGCAGTAAAAGATTTTTGGGAACCACCAACCGTAGGATAACTAGAAAAAGGAAGTTCAGCCCAAGAATTTCCCAATTGATCATTCAAAGAACTGACAAAGTTCCTTGTTGCTTGAGATGTCTATTGGTGTAGGGGTCGTCAATGACGGCACCTATGCATTGTTGACCTCAGCAGCCATGTAGTCCATAAGGAAATAAAACAAAATGCAAATCGTTTACGAAACAATGTACATCCTCCGTCCCGACCTGAATGATGAACAGGTAGAGCAAGCGATCGCCAAATACGAAAACTTGGTACGGGAACAGGGAGGCGAGAATATCCAGATTCAAAATCGAGGAAAGCGGCGTCTGGCTTATGAAATTAATAGGCAAAGAGATGGCATCTACATACAGATGAATTACACTGGACCTGGCAATATCATTGCTCCCTTAGAACGCGCTATGCGTTTGAGCGAGGAAGTGATTCGCTACATGACGATTAAGCAAGAAGTCAAAGAGGTACAAGCTGAGGAAACAGCAAGCGCTGCCTAAAGGCTATAGCTGAATTGATAATTGACGTGGCTGTGTTGCCCTTAACTTTTATTAAGTTGTGGGCATGAGCCGCAAAAATGTATAGAACCTGTATAAAATATTTTGTTAAACATAAGATAGAATAGGGAGCGCCAAAGACACCGTATAGGCAAATCATCTCCCTAGTTTTGCTGACAGGGATATGTCATTTGACAAACGCATGACTGCCGCAGTAGTACATCACAAAGGAAAAGATTCTTAATCGGAGCTGTAAGCCACTGTGAGCCAAACTGATACCTCTAATATCCAAGCTCTCTCAGCAGAAGTCTCGAAGCTACGCCAAGAGTTGCAGCTTCGGGATCAACTCGTGCAACAGCTGTCTCAAGAACTCTTCCGACTGGTTAAGGGCAACACTAATTTTATGTCCCAACCAGAAGTGTCTGAGCGTCATGTGACTCAGTTGCAAGAACTACGAGAACAACTGCAAGCTGTGGAGCAGCAGGTGACGTTTTACCAAGAGCAAATTTCAGCGCGCGACGCTGAGATTTATCAATCGCGTCAGTCAGTGCAAGAACTCACAGATCGCAGCCGAATGCTCGAGCAAGTCGTACAGGAGTTGCCTCAAATCTATCGTCGGAAGTTCGAGGAGCGCATGACTCCAGTTAGAGAAAAAGTAGCAATGCTACAACGCGAAAATCGCCAACTCCAGGCAGAACTCCAAAGTGTAAGTTACCGTCTGGCGCTGAGAACTCGTACTTCGTCTCACAGTGGTATAGATTTGCCGAATTTCCCGCGCGTCGCATCCCCCCAAAATAATATTTCCACACAAAATGCGTAAAGTGTTCATTGTGGTTGAGTCAGATGGGAGAGAAATCACAGGCTCTCCCACCGTCAAAAGGATGTTATCAGCAATAGAGAAGGCAATTGCTAAAGATGCCACGCAAGCAACCTCTGTCGAAGTAGTTGCCGCAAATTATTTAACATCTAAAGAAGAAATTTTGGGATTTCAACCCTCAGATGGGCAAAATTTTTCCCAATTGCCGGAGATGCTTTTTTGCCCCTTAACCCTCTCATTGCCTGAGCATTTGGGACTGCCATTTCAAACAATCATTAAAGCTTGCGCAGATGTTCCTGGGTTACGTCAACAATTGGCACAGCAGATACAAGTCGCCATTGGTGATGGTTGCTTTTGGTTACCAGTGGTACTTACTGCTAAAGGACCCCTCTACGGTGAGATCATTGCTCTAGCTGAAGAATTCTATGAAAAAAAGTCAGCACAGAATTTATTGCTCTGTGACTTAAGTTATTATCAGCCTTTTCATTTGTCAGATGCCTTGCGTCAACCTCTGTATCACATGGCATACAATCTCTTGCAATCCTTATCAGCACCACCAGCTACATACCTGGTGCAGTTTGGATTGCAAAAAAGTGAAATTTGTTTTGACCGTCTTTGGCCATTTCCAACTGCACCAGCTTTGGCTAGCGTCGGCGTCCAACAGCCAGATTTATTTACTTGCCATTGGTACTGCTTAACAGCAAAGCCAATACTCGACTTGACTATCATTCCCGTTGTCCAATAGGATGTCAGTCTACTGTGACTAAGCTTCTTTCTTCAACAACGGTGAAAATGTCTTCGTAAGCGTTGAATATCTCAAACACTGAATCTAATTGGGTAAGTTCTAAAACTAACCTGACAGGAGCTTGAACATTGCAAAGAACCAAGCGGCAACCACTTTGACGCGCCGACTTCAAGCCTTTGACAAGGGAAACCAACCCAGAACTATCCATGAAATCAACTTTTGCTAGGTCAATAACCCACAGTTGATTACGTTCCGGAACTACGGCAGCCATCCTTTCGCTCAAAGCCGTACCACCCGGTAAATCTATGCGACCTTCGGGTTTAAACAAAACTACTTGATATTTTGGTGTGATAGTCATGAATCTAACTGAGTAATTGAAACACTTTACAAAAATGCAGAAAACAGACACAGATACTAATTCGCTTTCAACCGTAAAAAATGCTGCTTCACCCAGTTATCTGGGAACTGGCAGCAATGCGGTTAAGACTGATAATTTCAGTATCCATGCCGTATAATATGTCCTAACTTTCACCAATATAGGCATAAGCATAGGGTAATTTCGGTATCAACCGTATCTTTTACGAAATTTTTACAATGTCAGGACTATTTCATAAATTTTTTATAAAAAAAATATATTTTGTTTCGGTAGGCGTACGGATGTGGTATATGGAGAATAAATAGTCAAAAGTCAATAGTTACGATGACTTTTTCCTATGAATTTTGGACTTTAGCAAACGACTCAATTGACACTTGGCTCAAAAAAGAGTCAACATAGAGTAAAAGTAAAAATTTGTGAAGAGGGCGGTGCTGGATGTCTCTTGAGTTTATATCACTAGAAAACATCCAGAAAGTTGCTCATGAATATGGATATTGGGCAATTTTTTTGGGAATATTGTTAGAGAATCTAGGCATTCCTCTTCCAGGTGAAACCGTTACCTTAGTAGGCGGGTTTCTAGCAGGTAGCAAAGAGCTAAATTACTGGCTGGTTCTCACTGATGCGATCGCAGGTGCTGTTATTGGAGGCATCTGCGGTTATTGGATTGGTAGGATTGGCGGTTGGTCTTTGCTTGTGCGCCTGGGTAACTTGTTTAGAATTTCAGAAGCCAGACTTTTGAGTATCAAAGAACAGTTTAGTGAGAATGCCGGAAAAGCCGTGTTTTTTGGGCGCTTTTTTGCTTTGCTGCGAATTTTTTCTGCGCCACTTGCTGGCATAGTTGAAATGTCCTTCGGAAAATTCCTGATATACAACGTCGTAGGAGCTATTACCTGGGGGAGTGTCATGGTGACACTTGCTTTTTTTGCTGGAAGACTTGTTTCCTTAGAACAATTGGTTGCTTGGGTGACTCAGTTTGCACTCTTGGCGCTGCTGATTCTAGTTGCTGTGATTGCCATCCCCATATGGTTGGAGTCCCGGGGAAAGGGAGGGGAGGAGATAGGGAGATAAGGGAGATAAGGGAGACAAGGGAGAGCAAATTTCCTTGTTTCTCTTTGTTACTGAAGCTTCCCCCTTACTCCTTCTACTTCTTTTCATCCCACAAAGGTAGATATTAGAATACTAACTAGGTAAGAATATTTGGTAGCATACCTCTAGTGCAGCAGGCACAGAAATAACAAGGGCAGTTAGGAACAAGTAAAATCCCTAATTGTGTAAGTATTTTTCTCTTCTGAGTTCTGCCCAAGCTGCGTTCTTCTTCAAGAATGTCGAATCTCTGGTTTTTGATTGAGTAAAATCCAATATAAATTGAGGCTTTGCACTACCTCCACCAAAGGGGTAAGACCGACAGGTTTAAGGAGATAGGAATTAGCACCTAAGTCGTAAGACTGGTCAATATCAGACCTATGGTTAGAGGAAGTCAAGACAACCACGAGTAAGCGCTTGAGTTCCGGTTGCTGCCTTAGCCATGCTAAGATTTCATGACCAGAACGACGCGGGAGTTTTAAATCTAACAAGACTACCACGGGTAAGGGATAGCGATCGCGGTCTGCATATTCTCCTGCACCACTGAGGTAGGCAACAGCAGTATCTCCGTCAGTCACAACTTGCAGCGAAGCATTTGTTAAATTCGCTTTGCGAAAAGCACGTTGTGTCAGGAGAATATCGTTGGGATCATCTTCTACTAGCAATATTGTGTGTGCTGCCGTCATTAGGACTCCTTAACTCAATCCAAAATTTGCTTCCCTCTCCCAACTGGGATTCTACTCCTACTTGTCCGTCCATACGCTCAATACCTTTACGGACAATTGCTAATCCTATTCCGGTACCAGAGTAGGTTTCTTGTCCGTGCAAACGCTCAAAAACCTGAAAAATGCGTTTTTGATGTTCGGGAGCAATGCCAATGCCATTATCAGCAACCCACAGGCGCACGCAATTGTCGTGTCTTTCTGCACACACCTGCACCTGTGGTCGTACACCGACTTTCACAAATTTCATCGCATTTAGCAACAAATTCGTGATAGCTTGAACTAACGTTGGGCGATGACCAAGAACTTGTGGTAGCGGTGATTGAATTTTAATTTCTGCTTGCTTTTCTTCTATCTCAGGTTGTATTTCGTTCATCACCTCTAATAGAAGTTGTGTCAAATCTATCACTTTTAGTGACAATTCAGAGCGGTTGAGGTGACTGTAAGCAAGTAAGTCCTGTATCAAATCTTCTAACCGCAGGGCAGAAAGGACGATACGTCGGGCATACTCTTTACCAAGTTCGTCAAGTGAATCGCTGTAGTCTTCTAGCAAAGCTTCCGCAAACCCATGCATTGCCCGCAAGGGAGCTTGCAGATCGTGAGAAACTGAATAACCAAAGGCTTCAAGGTCGTCGTTGGCTGCTTGCAATTGCTGGGTACGATTAGAAACTCGCTTTTCTAAGGTTTCCTTTTCCTGCTCGGTTTGAAGGTGGTTACGCCTAAATAAGTAGTAAACTAAAGCTAGCAGCGCCACATTGACAGTAATGGCAATAGAAAATGTGAGCAGGGTTTGCTGAGTGCTTGCTCGTGACTCTTTTGACCGTTGCTGCAAAAGGCTATTTTCTATAGCTTTCATCTCAGCAATTTGCTGACGAATATTATCCATTATCTGCTTGCCGCGATTCGTGCGGACGACTTCCACAGCAGGTTCAAACCCCTGTTCTTGCCGTATTTGGATGGTTTCTTCGAGTTCAGCTAGTTTGGTAGTAATCGCCTGTTGTAAGATATAAATTCGCTGTTCCTGGTTGGGATTATCTGCTGTTAGTTTTGTCAAAGAGTCAATTGAAGTTGAAATTTGAGCGATCGCACGTTTATACGGTCCCAGATAATTTTCATTCCCGGTGAGCAAATATCCGCGCTGTCCGGTTTCTGCGTCCTTTAAGGTTGAAAGTGTTCCTTCCAGTTCAGCTAACACCTGCTGGGTATGACTGACCGAACGCTCATTTTCAATCACCCTTCGGATATTGCGATAGGACACTAGCGCATTGATGAGTAACAACACCAGCGCTAATACCAGCCCGACTTTAACTTGTTGTGCAAGCGGTCTTCTCATGTTATCTCGGCAAGGCAAACTTCTACCGATAAGCTTATAAAAAGCACCTACACTTTAGCCTCAAAATTTAGTACCGTACAACAATTCTAAGTGACGTTTAAAAATCTTTGTGTCAGGGGAATTGCTTAATCTTTAACAAGAGTTCTCTAAAATCAGTATAGGGACAATAAGGCGTTACGCATGAGGAGTTACGTCTCATTGAAACTATCTGATGACCAAAAGCATAGTCTCGTTTACCGATAAGTTTGAGATAGGTTCACTCAAACTCATGGGAAGAAGATAGGTAAATTCAACATGGATATCAAAAACGGCTTTGTAGATACCGTAGGTCATACACCACTGATTCGTTTACACAGCTTTAGTGAAGAAACTGGGTGCGAAATCCTTGCTAAAGCAGAATTTCTCAACCCTGGTGGTTCCGTCAAAGATCGGGCAGCACTTTACATTATCCAAGATGCCGAAGAAAAAGGCTTACTTAAACCTGGTGGTACCGTCGTAGAAGGAACGGCTGGTAATACTGGTATTGGACTGGCACATATTTGCAACGCCAAAGGCTATAAATGCCTGATTATTATTCCCAACACTCAGTCTCAAGAAAAGATGGATGCCTTGAGGGCATTAGGCGCAGAAGTTCGCCCTGTCCCTGCTGTACCTTATAAAGACCCTAACAACTACGTCAAACTCTCTGGCAGAATCGCTAGCGAGATGGAAAATGCCATTTGGGCAAATCAGTTTGATAACTTAGCAAACCGCCGCGCCCATTACGAAACCACAGGGCCAGAAATTTGGGCACAGACAGATGGTAAAGTTGATGCTTGGGTCACTTCAACAGGAACTGGTGGCACCTTTGCAGGTGTAGCAATGTACTTAAAAGAGAAAAATCCAGCAATCAAATGTGTTCTTGCCGATCCAATGGGCAGCGGGCTTTATAGCTATGTTAAAACAGGCGAAATCAAGACCGAAGGCAATTCTATTACCGAAGGCATCGGCAACAGTCGCATCACCGCCAATATGGAAGGTGCACCTGCTGATGACGCCATCCAGATTGATGACACGGAAGCCATACGTGTCGTGTATCAGTTACTGCGGAAAGATGGCTTATTCATGGGTGGTTCCACAGGTATAAATATTGCCGCAGCGGTTGCTTTAGCAAAACAAATGGGACCAGGGCACACCATCGTCACCATTTTGTGTGATAGCGGTTCCCGTTACCAGTCACGTATATTCAACTACGAATGGCTAGAATCAAAAGGTCTTTTACCAGATTAGTCATCAGTCTTTTGTCATGAACTCATTTGTCGAAAAGCAAAGGACAGATGACTCATGACAAAAGACAAAGAACAATTGACAAATGGACACTATATCTCAATCATCTAACTCCCCAGCAACACCCCCACCCGAATCTCCTAAGTGCGTCCGCGTCTGCCAAAATCGGACTTGCCGCAAGCAAGGTGCAGCAAAGGTACTAGCGGCTTTTGAGGCGCAACCAATTCCTGAAGTGACTGTGAGTGGTTGCGGCTGTTTGGGACAATGCGGCAATGGACCTATAGTGCTGATACTACCAGATAGGACCTGGTATAGTCGCGTTCATCCTAGTGAAGTACCTCTACTGGTAGAACAGCATTTACGCGGTGGTTAAAGAGTGACACAGATGCTCTATTATCGGTTTCATCCATAGGGTAATGGTTCATTATTAACAGTTTATAGATTATAGAGGTCTGCACTCTTTTTGACTGAAGCGAGACATCTCATGATAAATATTCAGCAGCTACGCCATTCTTTGAAACTTAAGTGGGTGAGTTACTACTCCAACAATCGTTCATGGCTGGAAAAAATGCGTGTTTGGGGAACTTACGATGGTCAACGCCGTCCTTCCTCTAGTTTTATTTTGGCAACTGTGTCTGTTTTGGAACCACAACTTGAAGAAATTTTTCCTTTTATTTTGGAACTGAACAACGATCCAGATCACATTGTTGCAGCTTTAGGTCTTAACTTTAATCCTGAGGAGCAGTTAGATTTAGTAGAATCAGCTCATTCTCTGGCTGAAAACGAGGTTAAGAGTGAGTTTTGGCATCAGACCTTGCCTAAGTATCAACCTTTGACGACCAGTGTAGTTGACATAGAAGTGGAAAACAACGGTAAACCTGTACCATCTGCTTACTTCTCACGAGATCAGTCGAACCTCTCTCCAAACCTCTCTTCTGCAAGGAGAGAGGCTTTAAATTCTCCCCATTCGTTATTAGGCAAGGGGACTGGGGGGTTAGGTTTCGCGTTGGTTTTTCCACATGGCGTGAAAAGCCAAGTACCATCTGTTGCAGTGACTACCGAAGTTCCTGGCGAGGTTCCTCCGCAAACGCAAACCGAGAGCCAACCTTCGACTTTTAGTGCAATTGTCACTGAAGTGGAAAGCCAAAGTCAATCCGTACAATCTGTTGCAGTTGCTAGCACTCAGGTGGAAAGCAAAAGCAACTCTCTTGGTTTAACGACAACAACTACAACCAACGTGGAAAGCAAAAGCCAGTCCATACCCTTGGCTGAATTTTTTTCTGACAAGGTGGCAAGCAAAAGTCAATCCGTGCCATCTGTTACCCCTGCTATACGGGTGGAAAGGGAACGCAAACCCAGATCATTGCTTGCAGTTGATACTTGTGATGGGGAAAGTAAAAGTCAACCTATGTCATTGGCTGCGTTCATTGCTAGCGAGGTGGATAGCAAACCTGTCTCATCTGTTGCCTTTGCTACACAAGTGGAAAGAAAAGGTAGGCTTGTGACGACTCCACAAAAAAATGCTCATAAGCAAGTTAATCCACCACCTGCTAGTACTAGTCATTTGGCTAATTGGATAGATGAGTTTTGTCAGGGTGTGGGATGCGATCAAGAAGAAACACGTTTTATTCGATAAAACCACTGATCACAACTGTGGGTAATCCTGAGAAACAAACGGGATTTCTGTGACTTCGCCCTCAACTTCTCCTAGATGGACTTTCAAGCCTACACCACCAGCCTTGCTGCGGATGTAGCCAAGCCCAAAGTGACCATCAAGGGTTTTTGTGTAACTGGTCAGTTTGCCAACTTTTTCATCTCCGATGGTAATTGGACTTCCCGGTTCGGCTGGGGCATTTAGGTGAATGCCCCAAAGGTGCTGCTTGACACCTTTGTAAGTATTTAAACGGGCGATGGTTTCTTGTCCAATGTAGCAACCTTTATTAAAGGAAATAGTTTGCCATAAACCCACTTCCAAGGGATTGTAATCCTCAGTAAGTTCTTGGCCTGGAGTCGGGCGTCCTTGTAATATTCGCAACATCTCCCAAGAGCGATCGCCTATCGGTACTGCCCCAGCTTCAACAATTTTGCTCCAAAGTTGTTCTTTTTCAGCAGCAGGTAAAATCAGCGTGTATCCAGGGTAAGCCAAACCACTTCCTACGGCGACAAGAATCCCTCCTGTATCCCCCGCGCTAGCAGGAACCCCCCCTGTGTCCCCCCCGCTAGCAGGGGGGATGAGGATGTGATTGCCATAGGGTTGACCGATAATTGCTTCAGCCCCTAGCTTTTTTACGACAGCATCACTTTCTGGTCCAATGAGGGTTAAGGTGGCAGTTTCGTCAGTGATATCGGTCAATTGCACCTTATCAGCAAAGAAGATATAGCGATCCAGCCATTGCATCAAAAACTCGCGACGGTTAGGCGAAGCCAGCAACAATACCGAATCTTCTAGAATATATGCTGTGACCAAGTCAAGAGTGCGGGCGGTAGAATTCACAAAAACCGTATCACAGCCTTCTCCTGGTTTGAGGCTTTCGATATCGTTGGTGCTTTGGTTATGCAAAAAGCGCAGGCGATCGTCATCGGAAACTTTGATGCGTCCCCAGTGAGAGCGATCGTATACCGCAACAGAGTTTTGTGCTGCTTGGATAGCCGCTGCGTCGTTGGTGTCAATGGCAGATGTAGACATGGTGAAATCTTTAGGTGCCGCGAGGTTATGGGCATTGAAAATCTTAGCAAATATGGCTTTGCGGGTTCAATGCGTTTGTGGGTTGGGGTAGAAAAGTTGCTGGCTCTTAACCTAACGATTTGTTTCCACTAGAATTTCTTGAATAATTTTTAAAACTTCTTCTTCCGATTGAATGTGCCATGCTAAGAGTTGCGCCGTTGATTCAAGCAACCGTTGAGAGAATAATTTAGCTAAGTTTTGCCGCAAACCCTACCCGATATAAAACTTGAGTAAGGCTTCAGGTGAGATATCTTTACTATTAGCTACTTTTTTTAGCGATTCCAATGTGTCTGTCGGTATCCTTATCGATACTGTTTCTGCTGCATGGGGTTGCAAATGTAGTTCGAGTTCTTCTTTAGGCTTGTTCATATAAATGACTTTTTACTTAAAGTTAAAAGGTTATTTGTGTGGACTTTAGAACCTTGCATTTTCTATAAAGATAACCTGACGTAGTGTCTGGTAAAGTGCGATCGCCTTTTCTTATCAGTAATTTCACCAATAAAAATATTTTCTTGGTGAAATTCAACTGTACGTGTTTTGCTTACTCTTTTTATCAAACGTCTGATAATTATGTCCTTTGAACAGTTCCAAGCAGCACATGAAAGTATCTACAGCACTGGTACACGGCTATTACAATACCTCGAGGAAATTCGTCAAGGTCGCTTCAGTGAAGGAGACAGTACCAAAGGTTTGCAGAGTGTTGAGGATGACATCAACAAAGCCCTACACGCATTAAAAGAGCAGAAGTATCAGGTTGCTGTGATTGCGGCAATGAAGGCAGGTAAAAGTACCTTTTTGAATGCCGTAATTGGTGCTGATGTTTTGGCTAGTGAAACAGCAGCGTGTACAGTCTGCCGTACAGATGTCCGACATATTGAAGCTGGGCAAGTTCCCAGACTTTTAGAATACCGAGAGGGACAAAGACGACCTATTGTTATTGCTGAGGGTGACGCTGGAGAGATTCAGCAGAAATTTCTGGTACGTACTCGCGAGATTCGGGAGAAACATAATCCTGACAATACCACACGTTTTGAGATAGAGCATCCCATTGAAGCCATTAGCGAACTCTCATCCTTATCTGGTTTCACTTTAGTTGATACTCCTGGTCCAAATGAGTGGGATGCCAACTTCAACACAGTAGCACTAAAGCAAACTGCACTAGAAGCACTGCGAACCTGCAATGCGATTTTGTTCGTTTTAAATTATGCTTCCTACAAAGACAATGCTGTTTCACATTTGTTTAAGGATGTAGTGGAGAATCGCCAAGAAATTTTAGCCCAGAACACAGGCAAGATTTACTTCATCCTTAACAAAGTCGATCAGAAGACTGAAAAAGACCGAGATATTGCTGATGTCATAGAGGATTTGAAACGGGAGTTAGCTAGCTTTGGATTTCCAAATCCACTTATCTACCCTGCCAGTTCTAGACAAGGACTTTTGGCAAAACTTATCGCTCAAGATAAGGCAACTCAAAGTCAGCTAAAAGACTTTAAAAAGTTTTTCAGCGCCAAATATGCCACTGAAGATGAGGAAGGCAACCAGATTATACCTGCGCCGCGTAAGATTGCACCTCAAGCTTTAGAAGATAGTGGTATTCCTACTATTCAAGAAACAGTGATTCAAACCATCACACAAAATGCAGGTTGGAATCTTTTGAGTGAGGTTTTATTAATACTTAATAAGGCAGCAAGGGAAATTGAGAATTCACTGAATGGACAGATGACTGGCTGGAATACTAAACTTGAACAACTCAAAGACATAGTTGAAGAGTATCGTAGGCGGTCTGAGTCTGCTAGAAAAAAGGTTGAGGCTGTCAAGGAATCTGTAAATAAACGAGAACAGGAGTTAATCAGCAGATTTAGCCAAGGAATCAGCGCCTTTGCTGAAGGTACTAAATCCAAGATACAAAATGAAATTGACGAAATTGCCGATTCTAGAGTTACTAAGTCTGCAAACTCCGAAGTTTATCAGAAGGCTGAACCAGTGGCAAGCCAAGAAATTCCCAGTAATAACATGAGTCTAGCTCTCACCTTACCTAATGCTGTTCCTCTACTAGGTGGCTTTTCAATTTCCTTCAAGGTGCAACGTCCTCTAGTGGAAGCTGTTGGGAGAGTTATTCCAAAACACTATGAGAGTCCTGAGTATTCTCAATATAAAAGTTCTGATCCATATAAAATTAGGGTTGATGCCGAAGAAGAGGCTCAAGAAATTGAACGCACTATTAACGAATTTTGTACTCCTCACATCCAGAGTTGGTGGTTAGATACACAAGATGAACTTGTTAAAGAGGGTACACGGATTCGACAGCAATTGGTACAAGAAATCCAAGAACAAATTCAAGATGTATCTAATGAACTATCTAGTTATCTAGGAGAAGCTTTGCAAGTTGAACTAAACATTACTCCTATTCAGTTTCCCAGTTTTGAGTTTGAAGGCATTGATGCCCAAATCCAATATCAAGTTGAAGTGTATATGAGGTATAAAAAAGAAAATGAAAACCGCCCAGAACTAAGAATGCGACTAGGTGATAGCTTATGCAAGCCTGTTGAATTTTACATAGAATCAGTCCCATATGAAGTTGACATCCAAGTAGAAGAGAAGCATTCCTTCTACGAAGTTGACTTGCGCGAAACAGCACAAGCAATCAAACTAAAAATAGATAATCAGGCATCTGGAAGCCGAGAGCTTCTACAGCGAGTCATTGAAAAGCAGCTTAAAGCGGATTTTATTAGTGCTGAAAAGCAAATAAACGACTATATCAACAGGTTTCAATCTTTGTTTGACCACTTGCTCAAAGAACGGGAAACGAAGGAAGAAGAGGCTCCTCAGATTCTTGCAATGCTTGGCTCTCAAAAAGCAACGCTGAATGAATATCTACGTGAATTGATAGCTATTCGAGCATCCTTAGATAGTTGGAAGCCAGTACAAGCAGTCAGGTAGGCGGCTAGTACCGCTGGGCGGAATTCAAAATTCAAAATTCAAAATTCAAAAAGCTTACACCACAAGCTTTTCGATTATTTTGAATGGTAGCTTTATTTCCGCCATCGTGTACTAGGTAACTTGCCACTTCATACTAGCTGCAAAAGCGATCGCTCCCTCACCTCATTAGCCCCAGAATTCCATTCTGCGGGCTTCTTTTGCAAAGTATCAAGTCGGAAACCTCAAGGCGCTTTTTACCGTCTTCTGTGTTTACTGGCAATGAAAGTCCTGAGTATTAAAGTGCTAAATCCTAAATAATTTTCACTTCAATACTCGGCACTCACTAGTCAGCACTGTTTTAGTGAGGTTACTCTGGTAAATTTGCAAACACCTGTTCAACTAACTCCTTTGTCTTAGTATCCAAGCCTTGCCAATCCACATCGCCGTTTTCATCGATTAAATTAGTATCAATGTTAACTGTTTCATTCCCCGGTATGTACTCACGAAAACACACTTGATAACACAATTCCCATAAATCTATACTGATTTGTTGCTCTTGACGCTGTAGACATAAATGGTATCCTGGATGGGGCATTGGCAGACGCGAGAGTGTTTCTCTAATTTCCAAAGCTTGCTCCGGTGTTACGGCTTCCAGGTCTTGCAGGAGCTTCGTCACTATTGCTTTGGTCTCATCAGTAGTGCCAGTAGGCCAAATCAGAACATCTTGATAAGTCCCCGTCCAGGAAGATACATCAAGCAACTTGCGAATATTATCGACAACGCGAATGAAAGCAGGTTGCATGAGGAGTTCTGCCTGCTGCCATGCTACTGAATTGCTAATTTTAGGTGGCATTGGAATTAACAAGGGCTATTGAAAGAAAAATTAACAATGTGTATTTATTAAAAAACTACGTTTTACATCCAAATCTTTTCTTAAGATAGCGGATTTCATTGAGAAAAATTTGGAGATATTTATTACCCTCTTTAAAATTGGGTGTTATCGCTGGGGAGTGAATATGATAGGTAAATTACTGGATCATCGTTATAAAATTATTAGAGTCCTCGCTACAGGAGGATTTGGTGAAACTTACATCGCCCAAGATACGAAACGACCGGGCAACCCCGTTTGCGTTGTCAAGCACCTTAAGCCTGCTAATTCCGAGGCAAAAATGTTTGACACTGCTAAGCGTTTGTTCCAAAGTGAAGCGGAAACTTTAGAAAAACTGGGCAACCATAACCAGATTCCTCGGCTTCTAGCTTACTTTGACGAAAACCAAGAATTTTATTTAGTACAAGAATTTATTGAAGGGCATCCCCTAAGTGAGGAACTGCATCCCAATCAGCGCTGGAATGAAAGCCAAGTGACTAGTTTGCTGCTGGAAGTTTTAGACATTCTGAAATTTGTCCACGGACAGGGTGTGATTCACCGCGACATCAAGCCGGATAACATCATCCGTCGCGCCTCGGATAACAAACTCGTTCTTGTAGACTTTGGAGCTGTTAAACAATTGCGAGTGTCTGCTGGATACGCTTCGCGAACACAAATGTTTACGGCTGCGGGTCATCACTCTGCGACTGTAGCTATTGGCACTCCTGGCTATATGCCTACGGAACAAGGTCAAGGCAAACCCCGCCCAAACAGTGATATGTATGCTCTTGGCATCATTGCCATTGAGGCGCTGACGGGAGTCGCGCCAATGGATTTGCAAGAAGATCCTCATACTGGGGAAATCCTTTGGCAACATCTCGTACCTGTAAGCAACGCCTTGGAAGCCGTGTTAAGCAAGATGGTGCGTTATCATTTCAAGGATCGCTTCCAGAGTGCATCAGAAGCACTGCAAGGATTGCAACCGTTTTCCTCAAGGTATAGACCCGAAGAATACTCAAACACTCCCAGTTACCAATCAATTAAGTCCTCATCTGCCTTATCTCCACAGTCTCGACAAAAAACGCTCGCAGTTGCTCCGGCAAATCTTGTCGCCCAACCAATAGCAGCAGTAACCCCGAAATCCACCCCCAAAGATTCTAGTAAACCTGACTTATTACAGCTATTAATTCTGGCGGTTTTGGTTGGTGGCGCTGCTGTTGTTACCCCAGCTGTGGTCAAGAACGTTCAAGGTTTGGCTTCCGATTTTGCTATTAATAACGCGAACTCACATAGTGAAGCGACATTAGCACAAAATTGTTTAGCTATTGTCAAGGAAAATTCTAATATCCGTTCTGAGCCAAGTCCTATTAACGATGATTCTATTGTAGAAACTGTTACTAAAAATACTAAATTTGAGGTGACAGGTATGCGGACAAAACGCGGTTGGGTACAGATTAAACTTGATCCCACACAGAAGGCTTGGGTAAACTCAGAAGTTATCAAAAATAACGAAGAATGGGTTTCTTGCCTGCGAGACAAGGGCATTGCAATCAAAACAGTAGATGATAATAACTTGATTGCCGATCGCCCAGCGCCTAAGCCAAAAACAAAACCTGTGGTTGATGTACCCACTTCATTGTCAGAGTCAGAACAATTAGGAAAATCAAAACCTTCAACTTCTGACGACAACGGTTACCAGGTTGTGAAAAAAGCCAAGAATAAGTACGAATCAGGAGATTTACAAGGTGCGATCGCGCTGTTAAGGACAATAACTTCAAATCCTACTGCTGTCAAAGAGACAACAGAGATGATATCTCACTGGCAGCAAGATTGGACTAAAGCGGAAGCTCTATTTAAAGACCTCGACACAGCATTTGCTGAGGGGCAATGGAATAAAGTATTGGCTTATAAAGACCATCCAGAAAAATTACCCAATATTCAGTACTGGCGAAACAAAGTAGAGCCATTATTTCAACAAGCTGCTGATAATTTAGCCAAACAACAGCTTCCTGAATTAGGGAACTTTAGCAATTACAATAAACCCAAACTGGAACATCCAAATTCCAGTTTGGATAATCAACCTGACACTACAAATAGTTCCGATAATACTGATATTTTGGAAGAAGAGGAAATTCTAGAAAACGAGTTGTAATAAAAGCTATCAATAAACCTTCGTTTGTTGCTAATATAGCGCTTATCGTTTGCATGAAGTACAGATTTATCTCTGTCCATCTGTGGTTCTTATTTCTTGATGTATTCCACTCAACACCAGAACCGCTATAGTTTTTGATGAGTCGTTAGTTGTTAGGTATTAGTAAAAAGCTAACAACTAACAACTAACATTTAACAATTAGCAGTCAATCTCTCTATAGATTCCATACTAAAGGTTGTCGAGTTATTTTTTCGGTTGTGAGGAGGCACTCTGCCGCTCTAAAGCAGCGGTGAAGAAGTAAACTCGGTCACAATATTGGCTTTGACTAGTACAAACAGCCTCGATAGCAACGTTGCTGGCATTGCTAACATCAAAGGCTAATGAAGTTTGCTGTCCAGGAGCAACAGTACGGGTTTCAGCTTGGTTACCATCTAAGTAAACCTTCACCTCAACCCCTGGACTTTTTGTATCATTGTCACGTATTCCAAAACCCAGATTCAGGGTTTGAAACGGGGGTTTAGAACTCTTTTCTGGTTTGATGTTACAAGTTAGAGAAGCAGAACGGTTACCTGGTCCGAGGTAAAACCTGCTACTATAAACTGCTCTGCCTATAGAAACATCAAGATTCTCCTGACGAACAGTGCCAAGCCCACTGTTTACACATTTACTATTTAGCAGCGAGACAGGACGCTGTGCCCGTTGTGCTTGAGCAATTTTCCCTCCAAAGGAGAATAAGGAGGACAATAGTAAGGCACTGGTGAGCACTGAACTGATTAACTGAGTTTTTTGCATTGCAATTTAATAAAGTAGTTCGTAACGATTCTGGCGAAAACAAAAATAATAATAATACCTAATTGACTTTCAATTTTTTTGTACGCGGAACATCTGAAAACTTTTATACCAAGTTAAGTGACTCGTGGAGGCTGATGGGGTGATAGCGAAATATCTCCCCACCTCCGCAACAAACAAAACGCTTTAATCGACTCTCACACGGAAGCGAACAAAAGCGGGGTTTCCGCTGTTCGTACTAAAAGTGCCCAAGTTGACAATCACCGCCCCTTTATTATTTGTTTGACTTTGGCAGGTATTACCTGCAGGCAAAGGTGCCAAAGGTGATAAAAATGTTCCTTGATCTGCACCGTTACCAGCCCCAGACACGGAAATACCGTTGTTGCTATAACTTGTACCATCTGGAATTAAGTCGCAGAACCTGACATTGTTCACTCCTTGGGCAAGGAAATAGATTGTGTACTCCACTTCATCGCCGCTTTGCACAGCTGTCTGTAGATCGCGAACACCACGAACAGGCTGTGACTGGTTGATTTGATTGTCATCATTCCCAGGACCGTCATCAAAGGTGGTGAAGTTAGCGCCTGGGATGGGCTGACCACTTCTCAACACGTTGGTAATTCGCTTCACCAACAGCAAATTCGTCTCGCCTGCGCCTAAACCAGGAACATTGAAACCGAAGTTAGCCGTATTGATATTCTGACCACCTGCTAGGGTAATGGGATTGGGCTGAGTCAGGGTGGGAGTGAAGTTAGCCGGAGGGTTGGTGACGGCGACTCTGTAGGTGCCTGGGGGCAAATTGGGGAAGCTGTATGTGCCGTTGTTATCGGTGGTCACCGGAGGTCGGGTAATGTCATCGGGAGTGCCAAAGTTGCCATCTGGCCCTGCGCCCGTCAAAGTAACGGTGATGTTAGGAATTCCGCTTTCCCCTGTGTCTTGAACGTTGTTGCTATTTCTGTCGTTGAAAACGGTATTGCCAATTGTCCCGAGTTGCTGCTGTGTGAAACCAAAATCAGCCGTGTTCAAATTTTGACCGGCTGCTAGGGTAATGGTCGTGGGTGGAGTTTGGCTGGGGGACAAGCCATTGGGTGGGTTCGTGACGCTGACTCTGTAGCTTCCAGGGGGCAAATTGGGAATGCTGTATCTGCCGTTGTTATCAGTGGTCACCGAAGGTCGGCTAATGTCGTCAGCTGTGCCAAATTGACCGTCCGGTCCTGCACCTGTCACGGTGATGGTACGACCACTGATTCCGGGTTCTCCTGCGTCTTGAACGCCGTTGCCGTTGGTGTCGTTGTAAACAGTATCCCCAATCGAGCCGAGTTGCTGCTGCGTGAAGCCAAAATCAGCCGTGTTCAAATTTTGACCGGCTGCTAGCGTAATGGTCGTGGGTGGAGTTTGGCTGGGAGACAAGCCATCGGGTGGGTTTGTGACGCTGACTCTATAGCTTCCAGGGGGCAAATTGGGAATGCTGTATCTGCCGTTGTTATCGGTGGTCACCGAAGGTCGGGTAATGTCGTCAGCAGTGCCAAATTGACCGTCCGGTCCTGCACCTGTCACGGTGATGGTACGACCACTGATTCCGGGTTCTCCTGCGTCTTGAACGCCGTTGCCGTTAGTGTCGTTGTAGACTGTATCGCCAATTGTACCGGGCTGCGCGAAGCCAAAATCAACGGTGTCGATATTCTGGCCTGCGCCTAAGGTGATGGTAGCAGGCGGAGTTTGGCTGGGGAACAAGCCATCTGGTGGGTTCGTGACGGTCGCTCTGTAGTTTCCGGCAGGTAGATTGGGGATGCTGTATCTGCCGTTGTTATCGGTGGTGGCGGTGCTGGTAATGTCGTCAGCTGTGCCAAATTGACCGTCCGGTCCTGCACCTGTCACGGTGATGGTACGACCACTGATTCCAGGTTCTCCTGCGTCTTGGACGCCGTTGCCGTTGGTGTCATTGTAGACTGTATCGCCAATTGTACCGGGCTGCGCGAAGCCAAAATCAACGGTGTCGATATTCTGGCCTGCGCCTAAGGTGATGGTAGCAGGCGGAGTTTGGCTGGGGAACAAGCCATCTGGTGGGTTCGTGACGGTCGCTCTGTAGTTTCCGGCAGGTAGATTGGGGATGCTGTATCTGCCGTTGTTATCGGTGGTGGCGGTGCTGGTAATGTCGTCAGCTGTGCCAAATTGACCGTCCGGTCCTGCACCTGTCACGGTGATGGTACGACCACTGATTCCAGGTTCTCCTGCGTCTTGGACGCCGTTGCCGTTGGTGTCATTGTAGACTGTATCGCCAATTGTGCCTGTTCCCGTTGCCACACAGATTTGTATCTGGGCAAGACCAATGGTTTCATCTTGTAGAGGCAAACCGAATTCTGTTCCTGGCTGGTAGGCAACCTGGATTCGAGTCACCGCACCAGATGGCGTAGCTGTAACGTTACCAAAGTTTTGGTTAGGGAAAGCATTCTCGTTGATGCCTTCTGCAACGTTGCCAGTCACTCTAACATACGTAGGCTGGGTGACGGGAGCCAGCGTCACGCCAACGGGTGTATTACCATTGGCAGCTGTCACTGTAACTCTATCTTGGTAAAGATACGGAATATTATTTATAGTATCGCGTGCCCCAGCTCGGTCAACATCTAACAAGGTGAGGGGGGATGCCAGGGTGACTGGTTGTGAAAAGTTAATGATGAGCGTCGCAGTACTACCGACTGGCGCTGGTCCATCAAAAGGCGAGTTTGGATCTTGGCTATCAAGACCGATATTGAACCTTACATTTGGTCCAGCAATGCCACCGTAAATTTCTGGGGAAATGAATGTTTCACTTGGGTCGATAACTTGACCAGGAAGGCTTTCAGTAAAGCTGAGGGTAGCGCTGATTCCGTTAACGCTTAAAGTTTGACTTTCAATTCCTGCACGGTTATTGGTTGGATTCCACGCTAGGGTTCTGGGTGTCGTACCAGCTGGACAGCTCCCTGGTGTTGTCTGCGCCAACGCCTTCCCACCTGAAAAATTCCCTACTATTGGGATTTGCGGCAAGGCGAAAAGCAGAGTAGCAAGCGTACCCTTGAAAGTGAGAAGACGCAGCGGTTTTTTATTGGTTTTATTTAATACAGACGTCACAGCAAATTTCCTATGTCCTGCCGACAGGCTATCTACTTCAAAGACTCTGCGCGAAAGCCAAGGGGAAGAAGGGGCGATCGCTTTTAGGTGCTGAAATAAAGCTTTCATGAGCTTCTAGACTATGGACGTGTGGACTGTGAACTACGGAGTTTGGGCTATAGATTGGACTATCTTCTGCCTCGTCGCCTCTCGATTTGCAAATCATCTTCTTGTTCTTCAATAATGAGGTCAATACCTCTAACATCTCTAAAGATGATTTCAACACGGCGATCGCGCGCGTAATCAACAACATCCGTACCCCCTGGAACTTTCCTCTGGCTTTCGCCAAACGAGCGGATGGTCATCCGTTCTGGTGCGATACCCTTACGCAATAGATAATTTCTCACAGACAATGACCGTCTTCTACCCAATGCTTGGTTGTATGCGTCGCTGGCGCGGGGGTCTGTATGACCTTGTAATTCGATAACGATGAATGGATATTGCTGCAAGACTTCTGCTACCCTATCAAGAACAGCTGCACTTTCCTGACTAATAAAGGATTTGTCTAGAGCAAAGTGAACATTGCGCGGTACCCGTAGCCGGATTGGTTCGGCTGGCGCTTCTGGTGGTGGTTCCGGAGGTGCTGGTGGTTCAGGTGGTGCGGGGCGTGAAGTACACTGCGGTGGTAAAATCTGCTGTGGTTTGCCTGCTGGGCCGGAGTTCGGTGAAGTGCCTGTTGTGCCAATAAATGCGCCAACAGCGGGTTCAGATGTGCCGTATCTGGGGTCGGTGGCGATCGCACTGACGACATCCCCAACCTGTATATTTTCTACCGCCACGCTAAAATTACCCTTCTCATCCACCTTTGCCGTTGTGAGTGGAGTCGTTAGCGCCCCGTAACCGGGTTGATAAAGTGCCTGTTTTCCTGTTTGATAATCGGTGAGGCGATAAATAGTCACCTCAGAACCGGGGTCGGCTTTTCCTTGTAATGTCACGCTGTTACCAGCAGGAACAAACGTTCTTGTGGCGAATTCCGGAGCGTTAATGGCAGCATTGCCCGTGTCCTGACGGCGATTAGGGGAATTTCGCTTAGGATTGGGACCATCTCCCCGCTGAAAGTCGTTGACATCTTCTGGATCTCGTTCGGTGTTGAGGTCAATACTCAAGCCCTCCAGTGCAGCAAACCCGTTGTTTTGGATGATATTGCTCTTGGTATTGGGAAAAGCCGACACGACAACCCCAGGTCCAGTTTGATTGTCAATTTGATTACCTAAGACTTGATGGTTGCTCCCCATCAAGTAAACTGCTGCTCGACGCAAACGCCTGCCGTTGTAGGTGATCCGGTTATTTTGGATTCGTACATCTCCTTCTGGTTTAAATAAATACACTCCTGCACCATCGTTGGCACAAATCAAGTTGCCTGTAATTTGGGAGTTGTTAACGACGCCTTCTATACGTAAGGCATCCGGCATTCCAGCAAGCCCGTTTCCAACAATAATGTTTTCGCTAACTACCGTATTTTCACCGCGAACTGAAGTAATAATCGCGCTGCCTTCGTGGTAATAGATACGGTTGCGCCGAATTGTTGCCCCTTGGGAGTTAAAAACGTAAACTCCGAAAGCCGACGTGTTATCGGGCAATCTTTCATCAACCGTCAGCCCCAACCAGTTGTTTTCAATGACAACGTTTTTCGGAGGAACATCCCTGTCATAAAAAGGAAAGTCATCGTTGGGGGGCTGCTGTCTCTTGGTATTGGGAGGTGGGAAACGATGGGAAATCACAATATCCCCAGGCGGTGTCGTCAGCGTCACTGGCTTAGGAACGCCATCGTAAATCAGCAGGTTTCCGAGTTGCTGCTTGATCGGGCTAGCATTGAAACCGTAAAGGTTTAAGCCGCGAATGGTGACGCCATCTGCGACGACAGTCAAACCGCGAAAGATTTCTGTGTTTGGTGCGGGGGCGATCGCCACCACCGGAACGGGGATGGCAATTTCAGCAGTTGCTGAAGTTGAAGCATCGTATCCAGGCTGAGTCGAACCATCTATGACTAATCCTTGAGATGCCAAATCTGGCAGTTGTCTCTGTAACTGGATAGCCGTCGCACCCGCAGGGAGATTAAACTCAATGCGACTCCCCCCAGTCGTTGGTTGGATCTGCGCTTTTTCTGCACTGCTAAGTCGCTCAACTGGGAGCGTACCATTGACAACCTCAATTGCTTCCCGCAAAGTCAGTTGCTCATCCGCTTTGACATCACCATCTTGATTGCTGTTAACCACAACCCGGAACAATGAGCCAGATAAGCTAGATGAAGGAGATGAAGGGGGTAGTTGTTGTGAAACATTCCCCATTCCCCCTCCCCCATTCCCCAATTTGGGCGTCTGACTGAATGCAACATCTGAAGGTAGAAGGTAAAAGGTAACAGGAAGTAAATAAAAAATTTCCCCCTTAATTTTTCTTTTGTTCTTCCTTTTGTTAAAAGCACCCTGGAAATTGGGTAGCCAATGAACTTTCATGGACATGACTCACTCCTCTCCACCTCGGAAACCGGGAAAAGCCTGCTGTTTTCTGAGGCTGTTGATTAGCTGTAGAATTCTAGATTTTTGTGATTTGGTTTGCCCAAACGCTAGCGCTTGTGTCTGTTTCAGACTCTCAATGAGTTGGCTTTGAGGTGTCTGTGATTCAGTTACAGATGACGCTTGTGTTTGTTTGAGACGCTCGATAAGTTTAGTCTGAGGTGTTTGGCTTCCAGGTTTTCCCTGAGATATTGGTGTAATTTCAGACTCTTGTTGCTGTTTGGGTACAGGCTTTTGCAATCCAAAACCGCCCAAAAGCTCATTCAACTTCAAGCTGATATTTACGTAAAAACCACCTTCAGAGCGGTAGCCAGTAAAGTCACGGTCATCCACACTGCCAAAGCTGTAGCCCAAACCAATCCGCAAGTCTGGTGTTAAATAATACCCACCTTCTACAGCAACTCCGAATTCGTCGTAGTCAGTGTCGCTATTGGAGTTTTGACCAATCCAACGTCCTTCGACGGCTAAGTCGGTGCGATAACCCAGCCTGTAAGTTGTCCGCAGTTGCGCCAAGTTGACACTACCGTCGTATCTCTCGCCATCTAAGAAGGTGACACCATTGCGGAGGGCATATTTGCCGTAGAATTCCCATCGCCAGTTAGGAGCGTAAATGGCTTCTGCGGAAAAGACATGACCTGTTGCCGTAGAGCCTGTGAGCTGAGTTTCCGGAATTGAGTCATAATTTTGACGCCATTCGTATTTCAGCAAACCATTGAACTTATCATTACTGGGGTCACGGTAAGCTAAACCAACTCTCAGGTTGGCTGTATCTCCAAGTTCTTGGAATCTCACTCCTGAGACGTTGATACCAGCAGAAGTCGGCAGAAAGACATTTGCCTCACCCGCTTGTTGAAAGCGGACTAACGCAGTTAAGGCGGGGGTGAGTTTACCAGCAGCAGCGGCTGAGATGACGAGGTTATTCGCTTCATTTCCGTCTCGATATTCAAATCGGGTACTTGCTTGGAAATTGGGATTATCGGTGTATTCCAGTCCGAGGCTGTAAACAGAACCGGCAAACAGTCCGAGTGTGGAGGCTGATTGACCGATCGCATAGTATTGCTCGTACTGAGAACCTGCAGCGGTGCCGTTGAAGATATTTTTGAAGATGTATTCGTAACCGACGTTGACGCGTAAGCCAGGAGCGATCGCCCACCTGTGATTTAGTCCCACAGCGCCTTGACCTTGTAAGCCGTTGTATCCTGATAGCACAGAATAACGACCTGTCAGAGCGGTATCTTCAGAAAACTTATGGTCAACAATCGTATCCAGGGTGGTGATCGAGTTGCCTCGGAGTAAGCTGGTGTCATCGTAAAACTGATGAGCCAATCGTAATGTCACACCTGGAAAGGCTTTCCAGTCCAGCCCTAAAGTTGTGCGGTTGGGATACAGTGGGTCAGAGTCGCCCAAATTGAGTTCATTTAGAGCTTGGAAGGTCAAAGTTTGAGTTAATGGCAGCTTCAGACGGGATACCAACTGATCGGCATCGCCATCAAAGCGATCGCTGACACGATCTTCACGAGAACGGTTAACATAGTTCAAACTCAAATCAGCAGCACCCAGCTTTTGTAGAATTCCCGCGCTGAAGGTTCTGAGTTCGTTGTTGACGCTTTCACCAGGACGTGCTTGTGGCTGGGGATTGAATAAGTCAAAAAAGTCTACAATTCGACTCGGAGAGGTTCCATAGTTTTCTTCGTAGTCGTAAGCTGCTATCAAGCTTGTGGTGTCCGTCACCTTGGCAAGAGCCGACGCTCCGTAGCGCGTTTGTCCGGCGACAAAACTAAAGGTGGCATTGTTGGCGAAGCCTGGCTCAACTGCGCGGTAGTAGGCTGAGGCTTGGAAACCACCAAAGTTACCAACAGCCTCTAGGCGGTAAGCATTACCATTGATTTCCCGACCAGTCACCAAGTCATTGTTAGAACGAGCAAACTCCCCGACAATCCTACCTGTATTGCCGAAAGACAGAAGGAAATCCGCTCCATACAGATGGAAATCTTGAGCGCCTTGGTCTTCGAGTAGGTAACTCGCCCCGAGGAACGATTTGGTTTCCAGTGCTTGGGAGAAGTTGTATTGCAATCTTCCAGCATAAAGGCTGGAGTCTTCACCGCCTTCGTTTTGATAGGTGACAACAACTCGCCTCACCAAAGAGCGATTAAACGGGTCGAGTTCCGTTGCAAAAATAGAACGGCGAAACAGAAGTGTACCGCGATCGTAGTCAATTTCGTAATCAGGACCGCGAAACAGTTGTTTACGCTCAATCACCGTCCCAGGACGATTGATTTCTTCTGCTTCCACATAAACGGTTTCACTCCCTGGAATCAGGAGACGTTTTGATAGGAAATAGTTACCACTGGTACCATTAGGTACAAAAGTATCCCGTTGGAAGCCCTCAATATTGTTGGCATACATCCCAGTGATCTGGAAGTTGCCTAAGTTGTAGTTTGCTTTAAAGCCGTGTAACTGCCGAGAAGTGGCGGTATATAGCTGGGACCCTCTGGCAAATTCTGCTGTGTTGTAGTCCCCCCACATGAAGTAGTCTGGTTCTGCCCCTACTATGGAGGGTGTACGCTCAAAGCGAGCGTAAAAACTATCTATAGAGGGAGTGGTAGCAGTAGAAGTGGAACTATCGCCGTAGACGGGATAAGGTTGCTCGCAAAACTGAGTACCACCAAATAAGCGGTTTCTACCTTCGCAGTCTTGGTTAATTGGGCGATAGCTGTTAAACGCTCCTGTAAATAACCAATCTCCTACTTGACCGGTGGCGAATACGGAAGCTTTGAAATCAACCGTTGTGCCATCTTTTATTTTCTCTGGGTCAAGAAAATCCCGAAAACTCCCCCAATAATCAGTGCCTCCTGCACCAATTCGCAAATTCACGACTCCTGTTACCAGTGATGGACGGAGATAAGTCGTAAATTCTACTTGGGTGTAAGCCTCAATTGGGGTCTTTTTGAAGTTGTTGAATACAGAAGTCTCTGTTTGTTGCTCAAATGGTGCATCTCCCAAAATCTCTAGTTGTCTGGGCGCTGGAGATTGTTTTCTAATACTGTCTACCGCTGCGCGAATGCGGACTTGTTGGGGTTTGATGTCTGATTGCAGCGTGGCGGTAAACTCACCACCCCGTGCCATCACCTGAAAACCACCTTGGTCTTTATCTTGGTCTGCTCCAACAAATTTCCCTGCACTCGTGGTCAAAGTCACCATCACATCTTCGCGGATGATTTGACCGTTTTCATCGGTTATTTGCCCAGAAAGCGCGATCGTAGAGCGTCCGTCAGCTTGGACGCGCGGGTCGGCTACAGGTGCAATTTCAATTTTGACTTTGTTCTGGGTAACCGGCTGTGAAGGTACAGATGGCGCACTATTCTCCGTTGGAGAGGTTTGTGAAGTGGAGGGAGTCGGGGGAGTTGGGGAAGTAAGGGGAGATGAGGGAGATAAGGGAGATAAGGGAGATGGGGAAGCCGGGAAAGCTTCAATTGATTGGGACAAAAAGAATGATGAGGGAGATGAGGAATTGGGGAGTGCAGGAGACAACAAAGTAAATTCCTTCTTGTCCTTCTTGTGCTCCTTGTCTCCTTGTCCCTCTGCTTCCCCTAGTTGGAATGATGTCACTGTCTGCCCTTGATCTTCCGTTGGCGCACTGGCGAAAGCAGCGTTGGAGAACCTTGCCTCTGTGCCAACAAAAGAGGGTAAAGCGACTGCTATCAATGCTGGTAAAATGCCTGCACTCCCCTTAGTGACTAGGGAAAGGTACAAAATAGAGGATTCGAGCTTTTGGCTGTTGTCGGCACTGCCAATTTTTTTGGTAAATGTTTTTCCTAGCTTTCTTGTTTTCATCGCTTACCCTCTGAAAACGCCGGTGTAACCCCAAAATTCACCCTAACCATACTGCTGGGTGCTAATTTCACCAGGCGTGACTGGCTATTCTTTTCTATGAAGTACAAGTTAGGTGCCAGTGCGTAACCTGGTAAGCTACTCAAGTCCAGCGTTGCTGACCGATAACCAGAGATGACGTTTGGCAAGGAGAACAGACCCTTTGCATCGGTAACGATGCGATTACCATCATCCATGTAAATAACGGCATTTGGTATTCCCGGTTCGTTCGGTTGCTGTTCTCCGTCAAAGTTTTTATCGACAAACACCCGACCAATCAAGGTGCCACAATCAGACAAAATACCTGGTCGAATCCGCAACAGATAACTAGCTTGATTACTTGTCAAGTTCCCAGAACTGGCTTGTGCCAAGTTTCTTCCAGTTCCTCGAACCGCATCTGGTGTGACCTCGGCGGCGTAGACAACATTCAAAGTCTGGTTTGGTTGGAGTCCTTCTTGTGAGGTGATTGTCACCGTCCGATTTGAAGCAGTGTTCACGCTCAAAGACACAGGTCTATCTCCTATAGAACCTTTAAGCGACTTGGAGACAAATCGTAAACCTAGAGGAAGCCTGTCTGTAATCGTCAAATTCGTTGTCGGCGAACGACCTGTATTTCTAATTGCCAGGCGATAAACGACTGTGTCGCCTGGTTCGGCTGCAGCTCTATCACCTGTTTTAATAATCTCCAACGCAGCTTGACCCGCTCTAAAAGTGACGGGATTAGAATTTACTCTTTGTGGGAGATTGTCTGCACCACCATTTGCAGTGTTCGGGATTACCCCTGTTTGAGCAACAGAAGGGATAATTTTATAGGTAAAAGCACCTAAAAAGGTAAAGGCTAAAAAGAGGCTCCTATGCCTCAGCCATGAGAATATAGATGTCATTGAAGGCATCAAGCAACAGCAGAAGTTTGTCTAACGTTTGGGTTTTCAACCAAACACGTTTAGGTTTTTAACCAAACAACATTAGAGTTGTCGCCAAATAAGAATTTGTATTCCAAAGCCCCTGATTTATTGAGGTCTAAAGCGAAGAAAAGGTTCTTAAGCGACAAGTCTGTTGTTTTTCCTGTAACTTTCAAATTTCTTTGCTCCCAATGCATCGTATCAGTAAAAGCCACTAAGGTTATCTGTACTTCCGTATAATTGCTGTTTCTTCACGATTCTTTTCACAAAATCTTTAAATAGATTTTTTATGGAGGGAGCATAATTCAAAAAAATGTCTGTCAATGATCACCAAACCAACTTTTGCTATCACAGCAATTGCAGTTTTCGTTTTAAAAGATATACACATACCTCGAAATCAGGATTTCATTACAGATATTGGGCTTGTTTGAAAACAACACCACAGATGAACCTATGAAATCTGGTTTATGCAGGTATTACAGTGTCACGCAACAAGTCCATCAAAATGATTAAGCAAACCGTACGTAGATGACTATATTCTTCCGTATTTGCTCACATTTTGCTGAAACCAGCTTGTTAATCTCTTAAGAGATTTACGCCTTATCTTTTGCTTTTGTAAGACAAGAGGCTGGCTATTAACCTGCTGTTGATACCATTGCATTTTTTTCATTATTATGCTTTGCAAAGCCTTTAATTTTTTACTACCAGAGCATAATTATGCAACATTATTGTGCAACATTTCCCTGTGCAAACACACAAGTTTCTGGCTTTATGAGGTTTAGCAGATGACCGCCATTGATGATCCCAGCGAGATCTATTCACGCAGATATCATAGAACTAGCTGTGCAGGAATTGCGTGAAAAACACAAAAACAACCTGCACAAAGAGTGCTATTTTCTGCTGTGCTACCCAGATGTCAACAATTTGCCCAAATAATATCTTCAAAATATTAAATTCTAGAAGAATGGGCAACTCAAAGGAGCATGAATTAGGTGACTGGTAAAGCCCAGCAGAAACCTAATTCATGCACAAGAGAATCATCAGATTTCTCAGTGAATAAATACGTTTTAGAAGAATAATACAGTAAACGGGAAACGATGCACCAGTTTCTTTAATCGAATCTTCATTTTTAAGCAACACATCAATAATATGATTTAGCGATTGCCTCCTCCAGGTGCACTCCGTGCCAATGCGGTGCCATGGGACGCAAAGAGCGTTTGCGCAAGGCGCGGCTTTCTCTAGAAGCATCGCCCGAAGCAATCAGGGATATAAAAATTTATATTCGGTCTTTTCCGTATCCGGGTCTTTACAGAAAAACATAAAACTTATAAACAAATCACTTGTTAATCTTTGCTGTTTACATAGAAAATTCTGATTTATATATTTGTTATACCCTTGCGATTTCAAGCACAAACTGGTTAAACAGCAACTGTGTGCTAAAATTTGTCCAACTATATTGACCTTTTCGTAGAATTATGATAAGTAATAACCCTTGACACGCAAGAGAAGAAATTTTACTTTTTCTGGAATCAAGAGCCACACTTGCTTTAAAAACACAAAAAATTATCGTGGCAGATATCACCTTGATAATTCCACAATAACAGCGCTTCAATTCACATTGCGCTCGTTATAGGATAAGCACAAATTTATAGGGTTGTCAATAGCCTATAATCAATAGCTCTTTGTTCATCAGTGTTAGCTGTTAAGTGTTGACAGTTTTAATACATATCGTCGTATTCTGGTGCTTCAACTCGTCTGACTTCGGTACGAGGAGGCAGAAACTCAGTGCGACGTACGGGAGCCAATGGTGGAGTTGGACCGTTATAGGGATGAATAACTTGTACGGTACGAGTGGGACGGTCTTTTGGTGAAAACAAAGCCAAGACACCAGCGACCACAATGCCACCGCCTATCGTCAGAGTTATGCCTCCCACCGCCCAAACAACGGGAGAAGACCACCAGCGATTTTCAGACTGCTGCTGCAACTGTGCTGCACTTTGGTTCTGCTGCTGATTTAATTGAACTTGGTAGTTGTAAACTTGCTGAAGTTGGGACTGGAGTTGTTGGACTTGAGTTTTGAGATTATTGTTTTCGTTCTTAAGTCCCTCATTTTCCAATCTGACGCGTTCCATTTGCACGCGCTCTTCAGTATTTGGGTTGACTGGCGCTGGATTAGGATATGGTTGCCCAGGATAAGTCGCAGTTGGCGGCATCATTGCTGGAGGCGCTACCACAGTCGTTGGTAATTGTGAGGTAACTGTATAGTTAGGTGGTAGGGAACTCCCTCCTGCCCCCTTGAGTAACACCAAAGCCGCCAGTCCAGCTACGGCAACTCCACCGATAAATGCCATGCTCTCACTCATCGCCTTTTCCCCTAAAATGCGACGAAACTACAGCTATTGCTGCCTGACACTCTCTCACACTCATAAAAATCATAAAATTTATGACCTACTTGTTTTCACATAATACCTAAACCTTTAGTGGCGGTATAAGGCAGTTTTTTACCCCTAGATATCTGCTTTATATATTCAAGACGATATTGGTTAAATTGTCTACCAAGTAAAGTAAGAAAACTTCGGTGTTACAGTTTCTTAATCTACCTCCCTTGATGGAGCAACCTAAGTAATTAAGCTTATATTAAGTTGTAGTTATGGCTGCTTGAGATTTTGACAAAATTCAACAGATGGGATTGAGTCCGTGTTGGGGTGTGTATGATTGCTAAACGTTTGACAAAAGCACTGCCTACTATAACGGCATCTGCTCCCCAACGTCCTACCTGACGACTTTGTTCTGGTTGGGAAATACCAAAGCCTACACTAATCGGCTTATCAGTAAGACCACGAATCTGCTTTTTGAAAATCTGGTACTCACGCTTTGAGAAAGCGATCGCACTCTCGTGCCCGTCTTCTTGCGATGCTCCGGAGGAGCCGCCCAAAGAAACGGCGATCGCGCAAAGCGCAGTGGCAAAGCCAATTGCAAGCAGGGAGTTGTCGCTTGCAGCATTTCCAGCACCTTCTCCAACGTTGTTAAAAGTTGCAAGGCGTGGGCGCTGCTGTTGACTAACCCTACTCCTTATTCCCTACTTGCTTTTCTTGTTCTATTTCGGCTTGAATTTTCGCGAGTTCCTCGGGAGTGAGGTCTTCCAAGCGCTTCTGGAAGTAAGCTTCTTCATATTGTTCCCGTTGTTTGTGGTAGGTCATTTTTTTTCCCACCGCACGCAAAGCATAGCTTAGCAACCAGCCAATCAACCCAACAAATAATAAAACTTGGCTCCAAGTACCAGCTTCCAAGTTATCTACGCCTACTAGTCGGAGTAAGACATATGCCGAGCCGCCGGCAACAAAAATTCCCAAGCCAATTCCGATAGCGTCAATGCGTCGCATGAGAGTTATGACCTACCAATTTCGTTAGACTTCAATTTGTCGCCGTCTGGGCCGCAAGTTCACAAACGGCGATAGGAGCAACAAACCCGGAAAGAAGAAGAATACCAAAAAGTACATAAAGGCACGTTCTACAGAGCTAGCCACATACCAGCGTTGGTTTAAGTAAAACAGGACGGCTGCTGGTACCACCAGAAGATAAGCTCCAGCTGAAATCAGATACACTAGCGCTACAACCATAATTTCTTGGTTCTTAAGTAGAAAAGACCTGTCGGTGCTGTTTCCCATCATAGGCTGAATGCCTAGCCTCTTGAAAGCATTGTTGCCCCTAGGAAGATTAAATAATAAATATAGAAAAAATTGCTTGAGATCGCTTGTGTTTTTTGTTCTATTTTCTAAATAAGATGCTATAATGAACAACCAGTGATATGATGCACAATAAATGAGTGCTTGAGTAAGCATCTGTAAAGGTGCTACAAAAAAATGTAAGACGCAAGTCAGGCAGGATAGTTGGGTAGGGGCGTTCCCCGAATTCAGCAAAATGTCCGTGAAACCTAAAAGCGCAGTTTCATCTCAAGAATCTCAAATTTTCCAGCAAAAAGTGCAAAATTGGACAAAAAGCACATTTAATGTTGGAATAGATGAGGAGGTTATTAGCTACCTCCACAAAACAAGTGACTCCTAAATAAGTTAGGGGGTGTGGCGGAATGGTAGACGCTACGGACTTAGATAACTGAGCCTTGATGGAGAAATCCAGCAAGTGACTGCTCTCAAACTCAGGGAAACCTAAATCTGGTAACAGACATGGCAATCCTGAGCCAAGCCGAAAAAAGAAAGATAGAAGACAGAAGATAAAAGATAGAAAAGCTTTTTCTTTCTTGACTCTTCACTCTTGAGTCTTTTTAAGGAAGGTGCAGAGGCCCGACGGGAGCTACCCTAACGTAAAGTCGAGGGTAAAGGGAGGGTCCAATTCTCAAAGCCTGGTTGGGTGAATTAACCTGTAAGGCAGTAGTGAAAGCTGCGGGAGAATGAAAATCCGTTGACCGTAAAAGGTCGTGAGGGTTCAAGTCCCTCCACCCCCACTTGGAAAATTCAAAATTCAGAATTCAGAATTCAGTCATGAATTCAGGAGAAAAATTGTGCTGAGTCCCCTGATATCATGACTGAAAGCGGTGTTCGTCGAGCCAAGCTAAGCCAGCACCAGCAGTTTCAGCGAGAATGCTCACCAGACGATACACAACAGTTGCGCTGATCAGCACCGCAGTAGGAAAGTGCTGCTGTAAGAGTGCGATCGCAGTGGCTTCAAACACACCCAAGCCACCAGGTGCGCCTGGAACCACTAACCCCAGCAACCACGCGAAACTAAAAGCACCAAGTAATAAAGGAATTTGACTTAAGTTCAAAGGACTCAAGGCAAACAAAGTTAAGATAAATCCTGTAGAGCGCAGTCCCAAAAAGCCTAATTCTCCTAGTAAAGGGCGCAGAGGATATTGTTCAAGATTTAAGGGAACTGCTCGCGGGGTATCGTCCGTAGACTTTTTTGCTTTTATCCGCTGTAATTGGCGAATTGCTCTATTCAAAAACCTGGGATGGAGAACGCATAACACCCCCAGTAAACCCAGTAGTTGTACTATGAGCAGGATGATGGTGGTTTTCTCAGCCATAAATTGGCTGCCGACGAGGACAATAATTAAAGCAGCAGCTGCCATCAGTAGAGGTTCTAGCAATACACTGAGAGTCGCTGCGCCAGTAGAAACATTTGCATTTTTTGCAGCCACAATTCTTCCGTAGTAATGCCAGATATTACCTGGTATATACTTGGCAATATTTGTTTTTAAGTAAACTTGAATAAACTCGCAAGAGTTAACAGGTTGATTTAATTCTTTGAGAACCCAAGTCCATACCCAACCTGCCCAAGTGTGTGCTAGTAAAGTGATACCTGTGGCGATCAAAAGAATTGCCCATCCTATTGCATCAATATGGATGGTAGTCACTTCTTGCCAGTTATCCTTAAGGGCTTTTGCCAAAAAAAACAACGTCCCACCTAAAATTACCCAGCGTAACATTTGCTTCATACTTTTAGTGATTTCATTTATAAATTTGCTGAATGACTAAATACATCAAATCATAGAGTACATCAGCCTTATATCCCAATATCTTCAGCAAAAATTGCTAAGGCAAGACTTCAATTTATGTAGCTATTTTGACTGAAAACCATCATCAAGTATAATCACTTAAATATTTGCATGAATTAAAAAGTTATATTTACTAATAACTTTTTCTCTCTATTTGTTAATTCTTGTAAATATACAAGGTAGTATATGAGTGTATAATTTGGCATTTATTTTATCTTCTAAAAATTAGCTTAAATAAATATAGTCAAAAGTATTAAAATGGTACAATTATTATTCTTTAACAAGTTAATATCGGTAGGATAAATTAATAACTAAATATTCATATACCACTTAAAGTAACCAGAATCGACATAAGTAAATTAAAAGTTAATTATAGTAACTTATATCTCTCTAAAGTTAGATAGTAACAGTCAAAAAGTGCTAACAAAAATGTGACCTTTGCTAGAGGCATTGTTTGCTCTTGGCTTTGTAGTCTTAGAAATTGTTGGTCAAATATTAGAAAATTGAAGCAAGCAAAAGTATAATGATGCCTTAGCTGCTAAACAGAACCATACAAAGCTGTTAAGCGAGAATTTTGCTTGTTGAAAATATTTTTCTTGTTTGTTGTTGATTAGGAGGAATCGGTGAACAGTTTAACTTCTTTTATAAAAAAACTGCGTCTACGTCAATTTCTGACTGTATTTTTCGCTGGGCTATTGTTGATAGTAAGCACGGCTTGTAATGGCGCGACAAATGCTCAAGGTGCAAATCCAAATAATCCTGCTGTACAAGCTGGTGGTGCAAATAATCCCTATAAAGGTGGTGGGGACAAGTATACAAACGAGAAAATGTCCAAGTCTGGACTCGACCAAACTAGCTTACAACTAGACCCACAATTACTTATTGCCACTGCTGTTAATAAAGAAGGGAAACTTTACCCTGGCGCTGAAACACCAGAAGGCAGAGCATACGTAGAATCACAATTGCCCATCAAAACTGAGAAAAACATAGAGAAGCCTGAACCAGGTGGCTTGATTCAGCGTGAGGGAGATGTTGGCGAGCGAATTCAAGACAGGCTTGAAACTGTTGGGAAAGCATTTCAGGATGCTTCAGGGTTTTTGAAAGACAAGGCAGAAGAAGCATCTGCAAGACCAGAATTGCAAAAGAATCCAGCACTGGGTAAATAGAAACCATTTTTTTGATTCCGGATTTGAAGTAAATCCAAGGACAAAAGTACTGAGTTAGTTCTTGCTTAATCTTTGATTTTGTCATAAAAACACAAGGAGTTGCACTGTGAAAAAAGTCGTTGCTTTGTTAAAAAACATTCGTCCACTGAAACTTTTAACAGTTTTTTTGGCAGGAGTTTTCCTATTCGTTACACAAGCTTGCAATTCTGGCAATTCTGTAGGTGCAACAACGCCTAGTCAAACTGCACCTGCTCAAACTGTACCTCGTCAAACTGTAGGAGAGGGGCAATTGGCACGCCCTAATTCTGAAGTGTACGTTCCAAAGGGTGAGAACATCCTTTCTCCCAACGAAGGTGGGATGAATAACTTTAGTGATATAGACCCCAGAGCGAAAGGAGCCTATATAAAAGCCAAATCCGAGGAGCTTAAGCAAAATGCTGAACAAAACGTCATTGACGAAACAGCCAACATAGGAGAAACCACCCGCCGTATCTTAGATAAGAAAGGGGACAACGTTGAACAAATAGGCAAGAATCTGCAGCAAAATGCTCAAGAGACAGCAGATAAAGCTAAGAGCAGCGCTACTGATTTTGCCCGAGGAACCAAGAAAGGAATTGAAAATATCAAAGAAAACACCAGCGATGCTGCTGAGGGCGCGGCGAGAAATGCTCAGGGTACAGCTGAGGATGCAAAATTCAATGCTCAGCGCACTGCTGATAAAGCAGGCCAAGCAGTGAACAAAAGTTTGAGAGATGCCAATACTAATGCTGCAGAAAAAGGTAAAGAGGCAGCTGAAAATTCTGGCAACTTTTTGGAAAAGGTTGGTAGTGCAATCAAAGATGCTGTTGATTAGTTAATCATCAATCTACCTTTATGCGCTCCCAGACTGAAAGTCTGGGGCTACACGAACTAAGCCCGCCTAGGCGGGCTTTTTTGCTATTTTTAGGTATTAGTCTAGTAGTTGATCGCATGAATTATGATGGTTGTATATAGTGGTTTGCAACCCTTGTAAGGTACACCAAAGAAATAATCAACCACTCATGGGACACAGATAAATAATTACTTGATTCAATTGAGTTGCGCTATAAGTTTGTCGTAAGGACTTTAGTCCTAGAGTCTTTGAGCGAAGATAGCGCTCACTAGGAAGCCTTCAAAACTACAGACCATTAGTCCCCTTTTGAACCTACGCAAGCGGGGAAAGGTTAGGAGTGAGATTTTATTTTTTGCGTGTACCAATTCTGTAGTGCTAGCCGCTGAATTTCTCGCCAAGCAACATTCTGTTTTCGCGCCAGTTCTGCACAGTCTTCGTATTCTGGTTGCACGTTAGCTATCACTTTCTCGTTTGCTTGTCCCGTCCAAGCAACCTTGAGGCGGACAACACCATATTCAGTTTCTACTTGTTGAATTTCCCGTTGGAGAATAGTGCGTTCCTGAGTTGAATGACGAATTCCCAAAGTGGTGGTTTCACGAAATAAAACCGCTTCACAGTTATATAGATTTTCTGGATGACAAATGACTGTTAGCAAAATTCCTGGACGGGATTTTTTCATACCTACAGACTGGGTAAAGACATCCAAAGCACCAGCGGCAAATAGTGCCTCAAATACATAGCCTATTGCCTGGGGATTGAGGTCATCAATTTGGGTTTCTAAAACTGAGATAGTTTCCAACCTCGGGCTAGTATCGCTGGCAACGGATTTTGTTGCGGATTTATCTGTCAAACCGACAGCTAATTTATCTGTTACATTTGTTGCTTCACCGAGCCACAAGCGCAAAATATTGGCAATGGGTAGATGAATTGAACCGGCTCCCAATCCTACTTGTTTAAGAGTCATGGGGGGTGGAGAACTAAAGTCTACGGCAAGGGTTGTGGCGATCGCAGCTCCGGTTGGTGTCACCATTTCGCGTTCAATACCGTTACTATATACTGGACAAGCCCGCATTTCCCATAACTTCAAGACTGCTGGTACTGGTACTGCCATCTGACCGTGCGCCGCCCGCACTGTTCCCCCACCAGTTGGTAACGGTGAGCAGTACAGTAAAGGTAATCCTTTATCATTACTCTCGATACCCAACCAATCTAAACCCAAACAAGTGCCAACAATATCTACAATTGCATCAACAGCACCGACTTCATGAAAATGAACTTTTTCTGGTGCTACACCGTGTACTGCCCCTTCTGCTACTGCTAGTTGCCGAAATACTGCCAAACTCCAAGCTTCTGCTCGTGATGGCAACCCAGCTTTGAGAATCATCTGCTCGATTTCTGGCAAGTGGCGTGCGTGATGGTGACTGTGTTCGTGATCGTCGTGATGATGATCGTTTACTAAGTCCACATGAACTTTAGTAGCCTGTTGACCATTACGATGAACAAGTTCTGCTCTCAATTGATACTCATGCTCAATCCCTAAAGAGTTCAGTTTTTCAGTTAAATATTCTAAGGGAACACCCAGACTAACCACGGCTCCCAGACACATATCACCGGAAATACCTGTCGGACATTGAAGATAAGCAAATTTAGTCATAATTTAGTCAGTAGTTAGTTGTTAGTTGTTAATTGTAGAAACCTGCTGAATGAAAGCGTCTGTAGATTCGTTTGTTGTCAAAAAGTACCACTAACCACTAACCTCCTCTCCCACTTTTATGGCAAAAATTTTCCAAGTCCATCCTGATAATCCCCAAGTCCGGCGTATAGAGGAAATACAAGCAGCACTGCAACGTGGCGCAGTGATGCTTTACCCTACGGATACAGTTTATGCTATTGGTTGTGATTTAAATGCTAAATCAGCAGTAGAGCGAGTGCGGCAAATTAAACAGTTGGCAAATGATAAACCACTGACATTTTTATGTCCCTCGCTTTCTAATGTAACGACTTATGCTTATGTAAGTGATACAGCTTATCGGATGATGAAAAGCCTCATTCCAGGACCGTATACGTTTTTGCTACCTGCTACCAAGTTGGTGCCACGACTGGTGCAAAATCCCAAGCGGAAAACGACTGGAATTAGAGTACCAAATCATACCGTGTGCAAAACTTTATTGTCAGCGCTGGCAAATCCGATTATTTCGACTTCGGCACATTTACCACCGGATGATGAAATAGATGATGACTCCAATGGGATGGAAGCAGAACCTTACTTATCCCGGGTAGAACTATTTGACCGTTTGGACAAATTGGTAGATGTGATTGTGGACACTGGTGAGGAACCGAAGTATGAAGTTTCTACCATTTTGGACTTAACAGGAGAAAGACCAATTATTGTGCGGCAGGGTTTAGGCTGGGAAAAAGCAGCGGCATGGGTATAAATATTAAACTACACACGCTCATCTGTCAATTTCGCAAAAAGAAAGCCACTGGCTCCAGTTTTCAGATTGTCATACCTACTACATTGGCAGGAGGTATGACTTAAATTGCGATAAATCTAGGAGCAGCAGGGATTTGGAGTACTTTTGCGTCATGGTGGATATCCGTGTGCAAGTTACTTTTTAGTGGCTTGTGAAAAAACCGACACACTGCCAGCACTGTAACTTTTTCGGATCTTTTACAGTCATATGTGTGAGCAGTGCTGAGGGCGACTCTTGATTGATGAAAATCATCGAAAAGATTCGCCTACTGGCGTATGCCTTGGCAGTGCTGTCTTGTGCATTGTCGTTACGGTGCAATACCACTTGTAGAAAAGTCATGAAAGCAAACCTCGCCAATCTAGCCACGTCTACACCCTCTTTAAACCGCCACGTTTCAACTGAACAGCCAGTTCAGGTAGATGCTGATGCTCTAGTGCAACTGCTGTGTAAGGAAATGCAACTTCAGGTAAAAACAGCACCTAAGTGCGTGCAAGCTGTAGCAAAGCGTATAGCTAAAGAAGTGGAACGGATCTGCAACAAAAGCTCCCGTATTCAAACATCAGGAGAAATTAAGTCTTGGCTGGTGACTTTGGCAAGGCATCGTTTACAAAAATGCCTGCGTTACTATCAATTGGGTTCAAAAAAAGGTCGCGTAGAATTACATAGCCAACTGGGCGCAATGGTTTACCGGCACATTACGACATCAAAGTCCGAGTTAGGGTTTGAGGCTCGTTACAACCTGATTGAAGATTTTCTACAGGCATTTTATCTGGAAGCTATCAAGGCTTTCCGGCGGGAAAACGAACTACCTGAGGATTACACCCCGCGTACTCAATTGGAGCTCGCAGAATACATGGGGTTTACAGAGCAGTATGCTAAGCGCCGCATCAATTTACCTGGCGGTAATAACCAGCAGTTAGTTATATTGCGTGCCCAAGGTTTTGCCCGTCGTTTGCCTCAGGAAACAACTGTAGATATCGAAAGCGCTGTTGAGTCCGCCAAGAGCGAAGAAGCAGAATCTTATCAGCGCAACTCAGCAGTTCAACAGGTTCGCTCTCAAATGGTTGCACAACCTAAATTCGATCCTGCTGAAGAGTCCGAGCGCGATCGCGTCGTTTCAGAACTAGTAAAATATCTAGAAGCTCAAGGTCAATCTGACTGCGTAGACTATCTATCATTAAAACTCCAAGATTTCTCAGCACCAGAAATCGACCAAATTTTGGGTTTAACTAGCCGCCAGCGCGATTATCTGCAACAGCGTTTTAAATATCATGTAGAAAAGTTCGCCAAGCAACACCACTGGCAGTTAGTACATCAATGGTTGGGCGCAGGTTTAGAACATAAGTTGGGTTTATCCTCTCAACAGTGGGAAAAATTTTTGAGCCAACTTTCTGAACAGCAGCAGCAAATCTTGCAACTCAAAACTGCAAAATACAGCGATCAAGCAATAGCCAAAACAATCAAATGCACTCCTAAGCAACTCCAAAAGCGCTGGACTCAAATGTTAGAAATGGCATGGGCAATCCGCAACAGTAACACTGAAATTCAGATAGGCTAAAGTCTTGGTAACTTGTATCAATAAAGAAAGCAATGTTATCTAGTTTCCAGACTTTATCCTGTTTGTTTAAATGTTAAAGATAAATTATTTCTTACTTCTTACAACTAAGAAATCTACTTCTGTCCTCCCTAAAAAACTTTTTTCCTTCTCTTCCCTCCGCCTGGGGAGGATAGAGGAGGATGATGAGGGCAATCAACCGGGAGTAGCAGGGTTAAAGAGTGATCAATTGTTCCAGCAAAAAATGAATCTTAGGAACCGCACAAAAATTACTTACCTTTTTTAAGAAATGTAAGCCTTGATTTACAGGACTTCAGCGATTAAAAAAGGTAAGTTTTCGTGCGGTGTTCCGAATGTGAGGAAATACACTTAATTTAATACGGTTTAGTTAAGGATTGTTGATGATAGCGTAAGCGCAAAGCGCCCGCGAAGCGGGGTACAAAGCAGCGTGTCCATGTCCCGATAGGGACGAGCGCGTGGCACGAATGCGCCACAGATTCCACACGTGTCTTGACGTTGCATCCGAGAGCTCTACATTGCCATCCTGATAATGGTTTTGGTCTTATTTGAACTGTATTGCCCCTATAATTTGGTGTATTCCACATAAACAAAAACCGTAATGCTTTAATACAGTTGTATTAAATACACCTGTACTATTTAAGGAAATTTTCTACATATCAGCGTCCTAAATCGAAAATTGATGTTAAGTAACTGACCATTTTCCACTGCTTCCATGAAATCCTAGAATCTAGGGGCTATTGGTAAGAAGGATTCAATATGACTAGGACTCAAGGTGGCAGAGCAAATCAGTCTGGCAATGTTTTGGAAAGAACTGTAGAAGGAACCTTGTTAGGGCATGGATATGAGCTGATCGGTGGTGATGTACTCAAGAAGCAGCGTTTGGGATATCTTATAAACTGCACCAGCCTTCCAAAACGATACGCAAGGCAGGTTTACATAGGACCAGGAATTTATGGTACTGACATTTATGTAGACTTTTACATCATTGGTTCAGCAACAATTCCTTCTGGTTTAATCATTGAATGTAAATGGCAGCAAACTGGTGGCTCTGTTGATGAAAAACTTCCTTACGTTAACTTGAATATTCAAAATTGCTATCCAGCAGCAACTATTGTTTTGATTGACGGTGGAGGAATGAAACCCAAAGCAATTACTTGGTTAAGATCTCAAGTAACTCAAAATCAAAATTTATTAGCTGTTCATAACTTAAGTACTTTTATTGCCTGGACTAACAATAATCTTTAATAGAATAAGAAGTTACTAATAATTCGTTAATTTTTCCTCGTTTTTTTGCATTAGAATTAATTGCTCTTCTTGCTAATATAGTATGTATATGAAAATCTTTATAAAGGTTGCGAATAAACGAAGTATCTGAATTAGATAGCATCACTTTTACACCACGTTGAGCAAGTTCTACGAATACATCCCTTAGTCTATATTGCTCATTTTCATTAAAGGCATAACGACTATATGATGTAAAGTTACTGGTGGTACTGACTGGATAATAAGGTGGATCAAAGTAGACAAAATCTTCACTATTGCTAGCATGATTTAGCACTTTTTCAAAGCTTCTTATTTCAATTTCTGCTGATTGCAAAGCAACTGATGCTAAACGTAAATTAGATAAATCACAAATATTAGGTTTTTTGTATCTGCCCATTGGCACATTAAATTCACCTTTAGAGTTTTCTCTATAAAGACCATTAAAACAAGTCTTGTTCAAATATATCAAACGAGCAGCTTTTTTTAATTCAGTACTCTCGATTGTAGTTCGTATCCTGTAATAATAATCTTTACTATGTTGGACTTGGTGTTCTTTAAGCAGGTCAATTAATTTTTCAACATCATCTCTAACACATAGATAAGTGGTAATTAATTCTGCATTAATATCAGTCAAAAAAGCTTTGGCTGGTTGACGCTCATACAGGTAGAAAAAAACAGAACCACCACCGAGAAATGGCTCATAGTAAGTTTTAAAATAAGTGGGGAAGTAGGGAATATATTGCTGAATTAATCTAGCTTTCCCTCCAGCCCATTTTAAAAATGGACGTGGTAAGTTATGCATATGAATTTCACTTAACATTCAACCGCAACTTAATTAATTAGTTTTAACGATTATCATAATAAAATTATATATTGTATTATATTCAATGAGAAATTGTCTGATGTATATATTACAATTTAAATAAACAAAGCCATCAAAACAAACTTATAGTCTATAACAAGGTAGTCTAAATCTAGATGTTTGACGGATTTTGGGTTAACATCCTTCGCTACTTCCGCTACTTCATTACAACCCTCTTAGGCGTGTTGTTAAATGCTTTTGCGCCCTTCGCACCGCTTTTTAAACGCCCAGTCACCTCAATAGCTGTCTTCGGCTTCTTTGCAGGTGCTCTGGTCTTGATAGGTCTCACTCTGCGTGCAATGCTTGGCTTGAGTACAATTTAGACTATGACTGTAGTGGGAGGTAGACTCCTCTCACAAAGTCGTATTTATGTAGTGTGTAGTAAATCCTCTGTGAGGAGGCAAATTTTTATGGCTACAGATCGCCGCGTTTCCCGCGTTGCTGAATTAATAAAACGGGAAGTTAGCCAACTGTTACTCAATGGCATCAAGGATGATCGTGTGGGGACAGGAATGGTAAGCGTTACTGACGTTGATGTGTCTGGAGATTTGCAACACGCAAAAATCTACGTCAGCATCTATGGGACAGACGAAGCCAAGGCAGAAACAATGGCAGGTTTAAAGTCGGCGACTCCTTACGTCCGCAGTGAACTCGGTGCACGAGTGCGTCTGCGTCGCACGCCAGAGGTGGTATTTATTGAAGACCGTTCTATAGAACGTGGTAACAAGGTGCTAACGCTGTTAAATCAACTCGAGCAAAAACGTCAGCCAGAAAATCTGGCAGAAGAAAATGAGGGCAGCTTCAATCAAGATGAAGAATTTTCTGCAAAAGATTAAGTAACGTAAACAACAATTAATTAACGTACGCCAGCCAAGCATTTTACAGACGCGACCATGTTGCGTCTGTTTAAATATGCCTAATACATGGCTTAGGGATAGGGGAGTTAAAATATACTCTTTGTATTTACTCGTCCTTTAGTGTCTACTCCAAAATGCTTAGTCGTCTATCGCATGAATTCTGTAGTAAGCGCTTGAGCGCTCTCAAAATTCAGGACTAAAGTCCTCACTACAGAATTAATAAGATGAAACACTAGATGCTGTACGTAATGCCTATTGTGCGGGGTTTTCCTTTTTTAAACTTGGAATTTTGAATTGCTTATGCTGCCCGATATAGATAAACTCTCCCTAGCCGAACAAGTAGCCCAAATGGTGGTTGTTCGTGCCTCTGGTTTTTTATTTGACCACCAAATTCAATATCCTGTTTGGGAACCACCAGCAGCAACACTCCAACACTGGGTGCAAGATTTGGGTGTTGGTGGAGTGATTTTACTGGGGGCTAGTGCTGGGGAATTAGCTATCAGAACACAACAATTGCAAAATTGGGCAAAAATTCCTTTACTGATTGCAGCTGATATCGAAGAGGGCGTCGGACAGCGCTTTGGAGGGGCAACTTGGTTTCCGCCACCAATGGCACTGAGTGCTATTTTCCGCAAAGACCAAAAGTTGGGTTTGGATTATGCGGAAAAAATGGGAGCCATCACTGCACAAGAAGCCTTAGCGATTGGCATTAACTGGGTACTAGCTCCCGTGGTGGATGTGAACAATAATCCTGATAACCCTGTTATCAACGTTCGCGCTTTTGGCGAAACGCTAGATGAAGTGAGTCAGTTGGCTTGTGCCTTTATTCGTGGTGCAAAAACTCATCCTGTGCTAACAACGGCAAAGCATTTTCCTGGACACGGGGACACAGCTGTTGATTCTCATTTAGATTTGCCGATCATCCCACACTCTACAGACAGACTGACAGAAGTGGAATTGCCACCTTTTGCTTGTGCGATCGCCTCGGGTGTGGATACAATCATGACCGCTCACCTACTGATCCCTTCTTGGGATGCAGAACTACCAGCAACCTTGTCACACAAGATCTTAACAGGGCAGTTGCGCGAAAAACTAGGATTTTCAGGCTTGATCACCACAGATGCCTTGGTGATGGGTGCTATTGCCAACCGCTATGGGGCTTCGGTTGCTCCTGTGATGGCAGTGGAAGCGGGTGCGGATATTTTGCTGATGCCTGTTGATCCCCAAGAGACGATTAACGCTGTATGTACGGCTGTTGAAAGTGGTCGGATTTCGCGATCGCGTATTCGAGACTCTGTTGAGCGTATTTGGCAAGCAAAAAGCAAATCCCATCAGCCAGTCAATCCCACAAACTTTATCGAGTCCACAGCACAAAATGACGCTCTCAACACCACTGTTGAGATTTTGCAACATAGTCAAATCATTCATGGCTCTGCGTTATCATTAGATAAACTTATAAACACAAGAAAACTTAGTTATAAGTCTGCACTAAATCTACGCAACCTGATTGTGGTTGATGACTTATTTCTCTGTGATTTTTTGAACAAGTTGGCACCAGCAATGATACTACCCGCCCAAATGGGATATGAAACTCAAATCATTGATTGCCATACTCAAGCTATTAGCAACTTAGAGCAAAATCATCCTACTTTGCTACAAATGTTTATCCGAGGGAATCCCTTTCGCTCAAGTGCAGGACTGACCAAAGCAGCAGAAGATTTATTTAAGAAATTATTAACGACTGATGACTTACAAGCCTTTGTATTGTACGGTAGCCCTTATGTTTTGCAGCAGTTTATACCCTTGCTTAAGGCGGATATTCCTGGCATATTTTCCTATGGACAAATGCCAGCAGCACAAGACTGCGCTTTACGTACCTTGTTTGGTATCTAACTCATCTGTTTGGTAAAGACTTCTCAAAAGATACAAAACAGTGCCTAAAATGGTGAGTGCTTATCAGAGACTAATACCAAATAAGTCTCTCAACCACATAAGCAAAAATAATCAACTACCACTATTTGTTTGTATGCAATACAATATAAGCAAATGTCAGGATTTGTTGATTTTCTTCATATTTCTTCACATAATTTGAGGATATGTAGCGTCAAAATGAAAATAGTTCCGTATATAAAACTACAAAACTTCAACGACAGTTTCTATTTCTAGCAATGTTCGTTCCTGCTAAATTTTGGGAACACTACTTACGTGTTAAATTGTGAGCAAAAACCATGAGTGTGAATACGGTGCCTTCTATCAGTTACTACTCTCTAGACGTGATACAAGATGAAGCACGCCGACTGGTGCAAAAGGGTTTGGTGAGCAGACAGCAGCCAATCTATACCTTGTGCCAATATATCCCGGCTAGAGAGTGGGTATGCATTGAATGCGAACTGGAAAAGTGTGATTTCTTGCTGCGCGATCGCATTGCCGATCTGATTGGTCGCGAAGAGTGGGAAAACGACTAATTATTTCATCTGTTGCGTGATTTTCGATTTCGGAGTGGGAATCTATGTAGGATGAATGGATTAGACAAGAGATTTAACGCTCAACCTGCGCTCGCTTTCTAAGGATAATCTCTGCTTTTTAAGAGCCTTTCCCAGCCCGAAATCTCAAATATCCCATCTCTAAATCGATACAAAAGTGTTTTGTGGAAATGTTCGTTTGTTACATCCGCTTTCCAGCCATTTGTGCGGTTAATGTTGGAAGTGTGGTTGCACATTGGATGTAATAGCTCTAGGGTGTTAATACCATATTTAGCCGTGTCGATTCCGGAGCAGTTCAATTTTAGAAACTGCTCCGGTAATTTTTATGTTTTACACTGTATGGGTAAATTACCCTACTTGCTCCAGATACTGGTTAATATCTTCAATGACGCGCGTCAGTTCAGCTTCTGTCGTTAAGCGAATGGTAGCATCGCGGATGGTTAGCAGGACTTTAGCAGCAAAGGGAGTGGGCCAAATATTGGGATTACAAAAAATTTCTAAAAATACCTCTCCCGTGTAACGATATTCCATTGGACGCTGGGGACTCGGTTTACCGCCACCAGAGGTTTTAGCGGCGACAGCTTTGAGGCTTTGCATCAATTCATTGAGTGCTGCTTTGAATTCCCGTGCTGCTTCGGGTGAAAAACTAAAAGAGACAGAACCTTCAACTAGGTTCAATGTCAGATGATTGGACATGAGCTATTTATAAGAGGTAGGTTAACGGATGAAAACCACGTTGTAGGCTTTAGCTTACGGTCATATTGGGTTTTGGTAATTTAGATACCATCTTTCTAACTAAATCAGACATTGGAACACCCTGTCTATCCGCCTCTTGCTTTAATTGCTCGAATTCATAGTCTGACATCCGAATAATGATATGAGCAAAGACTTTGCGCTTTGAGGGGCTAGAAAGTGTCAATTCAGAATTTATAACCTAATTTGGATAAGGATTTGAAATATTTTTTTGATTTTTAAAGTTTTACATTAGAAGTCATAGAACTGAATAAAAAAATACTTTATGACTTCAGATAACCGCGCCGCAGTGCGGAAGGTTTTAATTATTACCCTACTACTTAACATCTTTGTCATGGTATTAAAAGCTGTAGTAGGGAATTTGACAGGTTCTCTCAGCTTGCTAGCTGATGCTTTACACAGTGTGACCGATAGCGCCAACAACATTTTAGGATTGATTGCTAGTCGGTTTTCTTCCCCAAAACCAGATCGCGACCATCCCTACGGACACCTAAAATTTGAAGCGGTAGGTGCGTTAGGAATTTCTGCCTTTTTGGGTATAGCTTGCTTTGAAATTCTTCAAGGAGCCGTTGCAGCAATTATTAATGGCGGGAAAGAAGTTAAAATATCACCACCAGAATTGTGGCTATTACTGATTGTGTTAGGCGTGAATATTTTCGTGGCGTTTTATGAACGTGGTGTAGGACAGCGAGTCAAAAGCCCAATTTTGATTGCTGACGCCAAGCACACAATGAGTGATATCTGGGTGACAATTTCTGTTATTGCTGGTTTGATTGGCGTTTGGCTGGGCTTTGGGTGGCTGGATTTGGTTTTGGCTTTTCCAGTGGCTTTGTTGGTATTTTGGAGTGGCTGGACAGTTTTAAAAGAAAATTTACCTTGGCTGGTTGACGAGATGGCGATCGCCCCAGAAGTGATTCATGATATTGCCCTTTGTGTTCCTGGTGTCGTTAACTGCCATGATATTGCCTCTCGCGGTGTTCTTGGTCGGCAAGTCTTCATCGAAATGCATTTGATAGTAGATGCACCTGACGTAGAAACGGCACACCGCATCACTGAGGAAGTCGAAAGGCGGCTAGAAGAACGCTTCAGCCCAGTCAGGATTTTGATTCACGTCGAACCACCTGCATACCAGTCCAACCATATTTCCTTCTAGCCGGATATAAATAACGCTTGAACCTTGCCACATTCGGTTTAAGGTTCAAGCTTCACGGCTACCAGCCATTCTGTGCTATTAAGGTGTATCGGACTATGAAACTGTCATATGCTTAGTGACACTCCTACACCGCCGCAAGCGGTCGGTGTAAGCATAAGAGCAGATTTTATCTTTCCAGAACTTCGTTCGTAGTACACGAAAGTCTTTCCCACTACCGCAGTTTATAGTCAGGTACGTGTCCTGCTCGACTTGAATGATTGACGCTTCGGCTCCGCTCAGCGCCAGCACTGAGCTTCGTCGAAGTGTCAACCCCGAGCGCACTTCGACAAAGCTCAGTGACCGAGGGGTTGAAAACCATTCACCTACATTTCTTGAAGATTTTACGCATTGGAGGCAGTAGTCGGCTATTTAAGCATTGCTTTAGACCGCATTTCCCAATGCAACCCCCGATCTATGCGCTGTCGCGCTCCCTTCGGGTACACTTGTCTAGGCTTCGGCCGTGAGCTCAGCGGCTCGAGTGAGCCTTCGCGGAAGTCCGAACGGTACAGATGGTTGGCCAGCTTTTTAGTATGAAGCCAACACTTCTTTATGTTAGGATCGATGGGTAGACAGTGCCTACCCTTTATGAAAGAATCTCGATTAAATTTGAGGATATCAACTCGTAGGTTAAACAAGTTGCGGTTATATGCTGCTAGCAAGGATAAGACGGTTACTCAAATTGTTGAAGACTGGGTTGACAGGTTGCCCAATACGGAGATAGGCGCTCAACGCACTGTCCACGAGGTCTAACACGAAGACTAGGAGGCAGGCTTACTAGAACGAGTAACCGACTACGCCCACGAATCAACAAAAACAAAGCCTGCCTCCTAGTCTAGGGGACAAATGCGACCCCATTCCCTCTTCTAACGACGTAGAAAATTGGTCAGGGGACGTGCAATGAGAGCGCCCGGTCATTCATCCCACACTCCCCTGGGTACAGGGTGAGACGTGGGATGAATGACCGATTCAGCTAAATCCACAACTCCATTACTCCCATTCAATAGTTCCAGGTGGCTTAGAGGTGATATCAAATACCACTCGGTTAACACCTTTCACCTCATTCACAATCCGATTGGAAATGGCTTCTAGGACATCGTAAGGCACACGCGCCCAATCAGCAGTCATACCATCTTCACTGGTTACAATTCGTAAAACGATGGGGTAAGCATAAGTACGTTTGTCGCCCATGACGCCAACACTACGTATTGGCAATAACACGGCAAATGCTTGCCAGTAGTCGTGGTATAAACCGCGTTGGTTGATTTCTTGACGCACAATCAAATCGGCATCGCGTAAAATTTCTAACCTTTCAGCAGTAATTTCACCGAGAATGCGAATCGCTAAACCTGGTCCAGGGAAAGGATGCCGTTGGACAATTTCTTCTGGCAAGCCAATGGAACGTCCTACTTTGCGAACTTCATCCTTAAAGAGTTTCCGCAACGGTTCCACCAGTTTGAATCGCAGGTCTTTTGGCAATCCACCAACGTTGTGATGGCTTTTGATTTTCACTGCGACCCGTTCCCCAGTTTGCGGGTCAACGTTGGTATCAGCGGATTCAATAACGTCTGGATAAAGTGTGCCTTGAGCTAAATAATCAAATGGTCCAAGGCGTTTGGATGTTTCCTCAAAAGTACTGATAAACTGGTGCCCAATGATACGACGCTTTTCTTCAGGGTCAGTGATGCCAGAGAGCGCAGAAAGGAAGTGTTCTCTAGCTTTGACATATTCCACCGAAATGTGAAACTGTTCTTGGAACAGTTTGAGCAATCGCTCTGGCTCATATTTTCGCATAAAGCCTTGGTCGATAAATACACAAGTCAACTGGTCACCAATTGCTTTATGCAGCAAGAATGCCAAGGTTGAAGAATCCACTCCTCCAGAAAGTGCCAACAGCACGCGTTTATCGCCGACTCTCGCGCGAATTTCTCGAATTGATTGTTCAACAAAAGCAGCAGTCGTCCAGGTAGGTTCACACTCGCAGATATGGTATACAAAATTACGGATTAAAGCGAGACCACCAAGAGAATGCACGACTTCTGGATGGAACTGAACACCGTAGAGTTTCTTGTTGTGATCAGCAATAGCTGCACAGGGAGTATTTTCTGTATGTGCGAGCAATTCAAACCCTTCTGGCATTTGAGTGACTGAGTCTCCATGACTCATCCACATTGTCGTGCCATCTTCAACGTTGGTGAGCAAGTCTGTGGGATCATCTATATATAGTGACGCTTTGCCATACTCACCTCTGTCAGCCTTTGCAACTTCCCCGCCCAGGTGTTGCACCATCAGCTGCATACCGTAACATACACCTAGAATCGGAATTCCCAAATTCCAGATTTCTGGATCACAGTGGGGAGCGCCACCGTCATAAACTGAATTGGGACCGCCAGAAAAGATAATCCCCTTGGGATTGAGTTGACGTAATTGTTGAGCTGTGGTGCGATAGGAAAGGACTTCAGAATATACCTGAGTTTCACGAATTCGGCGGGCAATCAGTTCGGAATATTGAGAACCGAAATCGAGAATTACAATCATTTGACGATTGAGCTGCCCCAAATATTCCTCTTTTTGAGGCGCTTGTTCTGTTGGTAGAGTCACCGCAGTATTCATGACAGGGAAGGTGTGAGTGTAATGAAAAATCGTCGCTTATCAGGTCCGTAACAATACCATTGCTATGCGCCTTTAGCTGTGATGGTAATATAAACCGTCACCAAACGCGACCTTAAACGCGTCTGCCTAGCTGATCGTATGTGTAAATGGTATTAAGAAGAAAAACTTACCCTATATTGGTAACAAATTATAGCTTGATTCTCAGTTCTTAAGATTATTCATATTAAATTAACATAATTTTGCCATTTACATACAAAGCGGTCTTGCTTTTTACAATCATTTGGCAGTGGCGAATAAATAGGGCACAGCCAATGGCAAGTATGCTTTGTTGCTCTACTCATATGATTTTTCATCAGATGAGCATAAGCGATAATGATATTTTTCACACTCCCACTTCTGCCAATAAGACTTGCATATTGTCCCAAGAAAGTCCTTTTTGGATATAACGGGGTGTTTCAGGATTGTAAGGACTTGCTACGCGGTCAATTTTGATAATTTTTGCCTGAGGGGGCAACACAGGCACATCGGGATCAAATGCGGTTGGGCGCGTTAAAGAACTGGAAAAGCCTTTAAAAATGGCAATTTCGTCTTGCTCATCTGCAATTTCCACACTTACAATCAAAACTTCTTGGGGGCGTTTGGCGGTATATTCTTCCAAGCGCTTGCTAATAGAACTGTTCATTTAAAAACTGCTGATTACTGAATCCTAAGGAGCCAGCGCTGGCTCCTCATTACTGCTTGCTACTGTTGTTGCTAATGGCTTTTTGGCTATTGCGGTGTCGCTGAGCGTCCCTGCTTGCCTAGTTTGACGAGGACGAAGTAAGTTAAGTAAAGTACATAAATGATTAAACCAACGATGCCCAGAAAGCCGAGAAATGCGGGTTTGCTGTTGGCATGGAAATAGTCTTTAAAAAGTAACGGTGCCTCCAACCAAACGGCACAATAGGGAGTGGCGATCGCACTTCCGGAAAAAGCACAAACCAAAAAAGGTATAAAGGCAAGCGCGCCCAAAATACAATAGACGCTTGTCGCCCAACGCCACGAGGTGAAAAGCAACTTTAGAGGACTATTTGGCTGATAGTCAATTTCATCGTTCAAATCTACCCAGAACCACAGCGAAATGGGTATCAGGATACGAGCCATCAGTCCAGAGATAAAACTAACTCCAAAGCCTCCTATGGTCAAATAAAGGGTGATTGCGAGCAAACTCGATACTCGCCAGTAAATCATCAGCAACCGTTGTATCGTTTCGGCTTTTTCTACAAATGCCCAAATTACGAGAATTATGGGAATAATCACCGTAAATAATACTGCTAATCGGTAGTCCATCCAAACAAGGGGACGAAACCAGACTTCATTATTCATATTTTTTTTTGATGATAAATCAAAAACTTTAGTGAATAGTCAATAGGTGTATGACTATTGCATTGACTTTCAGACTATCTTCTCATCTCCCTATTTCATATGATTCTGGAGAAAGAAACAGTTCTTGATATGGATGCAGGTTCACAAGAAAATCTCACTCGCTACCTGGATTTCCCGTCTTTTACACAGGATCAAAAAGGTTGGAGTGAGATTTTAGACAAAAACGTCGGCAAAGTGCAAGCGACTCAGTAAATAGATTTTGGTTGCTTGCAAACCAGCGAGCAATAAAATTGGTCGAGCCAATTTCTAGTCTTCGTAAACCCTGCACTCATCTGCTTCTGGGTTGGCATCACAGTACTGCTCAAGAGAGTTCTTGGGCTTGGATTGCTTTCGGTGGGCGGCTTCCGCTTGCAGTTCTTCTACTGCATCCCAAGCCGCAGCACATTCAGGGGAGTTGCTACCTGAAGTATCACACGCAGCACGAGCTTGTTCAACTTCTTCTTGGATTTTGTCTTGAATGTTGTTCACTTCCATAGTCTTGTTGTGTGTTTTCAATACAAGTATAGAAAAATTTCAAAAATGACGGTTTTTTGCACTATCACTCCCCATTTTACTGTTGTTTGCTTATAATTAGTTTCACCAGTACCTGGGGATACACTTCATTACCAATACAATAAACCTTACCTCTACGACTCTATTTATCTTTATCTTTTAATATTTTACAGAATCTAGTGGGAAAGATAAATTATACAATATTTGTAGATGCAAGTAGTAAAGGATAAAAGTCGTATTTTGCTCAGATGGACAGTTGACGAGAGTGGGATATAAAGGGATTGCATCAACTGGTGTAGGATGCAAATAGTATTCCACAGGATAGAAATTAGAAAACGATTAGCCTAAAAAGAGAAAGAGTGTAAAACTCATGGCAGACCAAATGCAGTGGGCAAACGCCTTGTCAACCCGTCCTTCTTTGGAAGCGGCTGTTGCAGATGTAGTACAACAGGCTGTCTCGTCGTTAACAGCACCTGCTGATTTAGGGCTGGTATTCATTTCGTCTGCCTTTACAAGTGAGTATTCCCGGCTATTGCCCCTGCTTGCTGAACGACTTTCAGTGCCTGTGCTGATTGGCTGTAGTGGTGGCGGTGTCATTGGCACAACTGAATGGGGACAAACCCAAGAGTTGGAAGCAGAACCTGCTCTGAGTTTGACTTTGGCGCATCTGCCACAAGTGAATATTAAAGCCTTTCATGTTGTTCCTGAAGAAATACCCGACTTAGACAGTTCGCCCGATAATTGGATTGATTTGATAGGTGTGCCACCGTCACCGACGCCTCAGTTCATCTTGCTGTCCGGGGCATTCTCCTCTGGAATTAACGATTTATTACAAGGAATAGATTTTGCTTATCCCGGTTCGGTCACAATCGGAGGACAGGCAAGCGGCGGCGGCGGGATGGGAGGTCGTATCGCTCTATTTCACAATGACCAAGTGTATAGAGAGGGAACGCTTGGCATAGCTTTGAGTGGGAATATTGTCTTGGAAACCATTGTGGCACAAGGATGCCGACCGATTGGGAAGCCGTGCCAAGTCACAAAAGGCGATCGCAACATCATCCTGGAGTTAGATGAGCAAGTACCGCTGATTGTCTTGCGAGATTTGATTTCCCATCTGGGCGAAGAAGACAGGATACTGGCACAACACTCGTTGTTTGTCGGGTTAGCAATGGATGAATTCAAGCAAGATTTGCTCCAGGGAGACTTTTTAATTCGTAGCATCCTTGGAGTAGACCCTTCAGCTGGCGCAATTGCCATTGCAGATTACGTTCGACCTGGACAGCGTTTGCAATTCCACCTGCGCGATGCTCAAGCTTCTGCTGAAGACTTGGAATTTCTTCTGGAGAGTTATCAAAAACAACAAGCCCCAGAACCCTCTGCTGTTGGTGCGCTCATGTTTTCCTGTGTAGGGCGAGGTGAAGGACTCTACGGAAAACCCAATTTTGATTCTCAGCTCTTTAGGCGCTACCTCAAAGATATCCCCTTAGCAGGTTTCTTCTGTGGCGGTGAAATCGGTCCTGTGGGTGGCAGTACTTTGCTACACAATTATACTTCCGTATTTGGAATTTGCCGTGCAGTAGGGAGATGAGGGGGATGAGGCAGGTAAATTTCTCCGTTATCTTTTCTAAAGCAACAACGTAGTATTGTTATCGATGAGGGATGGAGTTCCGCTAGGGGCGATCGCGCCATACTTCTCAAAATAGCGACGCACTTCTGGTGGAAAGTGAGGATAATCAAACACAGCATCTCCATCAGCCATATTTGCCCAAAACTCGCGTAGACTGGGAGCCAGTTCATTTGCTTGCGACATTGGCAGGTTTAACGGAGGTAGAGTGAGCAACTTGACTAAGAAGGAAAAACTGCGATCGCCCATCCATTTCCTTGATGTATGTTGCAAGTTGGGAAAATCAGGTACTGATTTGACGCGATAAGATAAAATTTGCAACCATTCCCTTGCGTGATTATCCTGATGAAACTCCAAAATTCGGTAAGGATGAGGATAACTTACCAAAGAACCTGTCGTTATATCGTATACACCCTCGCAATAGGCAACATCTTGAACGTGCAAGTGTCCCGTGAACACCAACCTAACGCCGTAGCGCTGTAGCACCTGCAAGAGTTCTGGTGCATTTTCTAACATATAACGATTTGCCATTGGGTGGCGTGACTGATTGGGTAGGTGTTCCACAACATTGTGATGCACCATGACTAAAACCAATTCATCAGCAGCCCCTGCTAGTACCTCTTCTAACCACCGTAGTTGTTGGGTATCCAAACGTCCTATCTGCTGTCCTTGGTCATTAAAAGAGTTAGAATTCAGACCGATAAGCCTAACACCCGGCAGTAACTGACAAGTATAGTAAAGTTGGTTGGTATTGCTGTAGCCGAACTTACGGTAGTAATCAGGAAAATCGCAGACAGCAATTGATTGCTCATTTGCCATCACAACAGGAACATCATGATTACCAGGAACAACATAGGCAGGAAAAGGAAGCTGTGCTAAGCGTTCTTGTAACCAAGCATGGTTATCTGGTTCGCCGTGCTGAGTTAAATCTCCTGGTAGCAAAAGAAAATCTATATTAAGTTGTGTTAAATGTTTTAGTACACTTTCAAATGCAGGAATACTGACTTCCACCAAATGAAAACGGCTGGGATGATCCCAAATTGTATGGGGAAGCGCAAGATGCAAGTCGCTGACTACAGCAAAGCGAAAATTTGAAGTCATTGAGGTAATAACAATTTTAAAAGCAGGGTGTAAAAAACTCTTTTTATAAAGAGTATAACCCTGCTCCATCACGCTGCGTAAAAGCGATCCCGCTTAACATTTCTATACATAATAGGTGAGTGGATAGTCGTCACCCAGCACTGCTTCCTGTATTGCACTCAATTGAAAACGGCTATAACTCCTAATCTGAAGCCTGATGAAATTTGAAGTGTGATGATAGCTGACGCCAGCGATTTTTCACATTTTTCAGTTTCAATATTAAGTAGCGGGACATCAAAAAGACTTTTTGCTGCAAACTAGATGCCTCACACCAGTGATAGTATGCAGGAGTCGCTACATCTGTTAAGAAGTGACACCACCGCGTCGTCAAGCTGGCACTATCTGTTTCTCTGGCGCGAATTCTGCCATTTTCAATCATTGCCTGACGCATTTGAGGATTGTCACGCAAGCGTTTAAGTGCGGCGATCGCCTCATCCATTGATCTGACTTCTATGTAGTCAAGTTCGCTTTTACGCTCATGTTGATAAGCAGATTCACAGCCAAGAATAGCAGGAACACCTGTATACCAAGCATTGTACAACTTGGATGCAGGTTTATTAGTATATCTATTACCATTAAAACTACGTACGGCGACAACCACATCAACATCGCTGTAGTCGTGCCAGCGTTGAAATTCCACCACATTCCAAATTAAACCCAAGGCATGAAGGTGCTGTATCCAAACATCTGTTTGCAGTTCAGGTGCCAAGGTTCCGATTACACCAAAAAAGGCAACGTTCTCAAATTTATCACCACGCCTAGAATCGCGAGGAATGAGCATAGCTTGACGCCAATGGGGCATATAGTAGCTTTGCCAAACACTCCCCAACTGGCTTGTCATTTCATCTTGAGTATTTTGTATAACATGAAGCTGCGCGTAAGGATGGGAATCTCTATCTGCTTGCAAACAAACAATCAGTAATTTTGGTGTGGGTTGTAGGTTGTCTGGCAGAAAGTCTCGATGCGCCAAGACAATGCCCTCCGTGGGCATTGTTCCTACCAGTTGACATGGAAATTCTTGATGTTTGAGGTGAAGATAGGTTTGCAGAGTCCAATTATACCGCCCTTGACCGTAACGAAGAGACTGTTGCCACTTCCAGTAAGCATCTGGGCTTTCTAGTATATGCTCAGGGGGCCATTGTTTTTGTGGAATGTAAAAATAAATAGGTGGTAATTTGTCTGTCATGGTAATTGGGACATTCTACTAAAGTATAGCCCTCACTTTATGGCTCTGTCTTAGGGGCTACTCAGTAGGCTGGTTCTTCTATATTTTTCTATTGACAGATGTAAACTTTAATGATAAGGAGATTTTGTTTTGGCAGTTGTCCGAGTCCGTCAACACGTTAACCCACTTTCGCAAAAGTATCAAACACCCCTTAGCCCTATAGAATGGGAAAAAATCTACGCCAAGCCAAACCAACCGCTACACCTAGATATTGGCTGCGCTAGGGGAAGGTTTTTGTTGAGTATGGCAAAAACAGAACTTAACTGGAATTTTCTAGGTTTGGAAATTCGCGAACCGTTAGTGATAGAAGCGAATAAGTGGCGCGATGAGTTAGGACTGACAAATCTCCATTATTTGTTTTGCAATGTAAATAACTCGTTGCGATCGCTTTTATCTTCTCTACCCAAAGAGAGTTTACAACGCGCCACAATTCAATTTCCCGACCCCTGGTTTAAAAACCGTCACGCGAAACGGCGAATTGTCCAACCAGAATTAGTTGCGGAACTGGCAGAATTTCTCGTACCTGGGGGTATTGTATTTTTGCAATCGGATATTGATTTTGTGGCAGAGGAAATGTGCTCGCGCTTTGCGGAACATCCGGCTTTTCAAAGACTTGGTACAGGAGAATGGCTGGCAGAAAATCCGCTACCAGTTCCCACAGAACGGGAGATAGGGACAATGAACAAAGGTGAACCTGTTTATCGTGCGGTGTTTGAAAGAATGAGTTCTTAGTCAAGAAACGGGATTTTTCTCAGCGTATGGGTACAAAGCCTGCCTTCTCAACAAACTGCTGCCCTTCTTTGGAGAGTAATAGGTTGGCGTATGCCACTCCAGCAGCTTCGTCGGGTGTGCCGTCACGGCGAATCACCACAGATATGCGCCTGGTCAGGGGATAAGTGTTATCCCGGAAGGCTACTGAGTTGAGCCGATTGTCATCTGTGACCAATGGCACATAGTTCTTGGTGTTACCAGGAGCCAAGGGGACAGGGCGAACCGTCCGCTGACCGACAATTAGCGTCACCGTGCCGATGCCGACTGCGCCTGGGGTCGAGCCAACCTTACGAAAAACTTCAGTGTAATCGCGAGTCGATTGCACTAAGGTGCTGAGATTTCCAGCTTCTGAACCAAGAAGCGTTTTGATCAAAGCAGTAGTCTTGGGGTTCACGCCGAAAGGTATGATCGGTAAATCCGGTCCTCCCACCTCTTTCCAGTTCCTCACTTTCCCCTTATAAATCGCCTGGAGTTGGCTCACGGAAAGTCCAGGGATGGACAAATCTGGATGGGTATAGCAGCCCACCCCATCGATGGCAAATGCCACCTGATCTACTTTAAAACCGCGCTGACTTGCTTTGCTGTACTCAGCATCCTCAACAGGCCGAGCTGTGACGGCAAAGCTTATTTCGCGGTCGAGCAGCATCGCGATACCTGCACCGCTACCAAGTTTGTTGTCGATAGGCTCGGTGTAGCGTAGGCTAAATTTCGGGTGTGCTTCGTTGATAGCCTCGTGTGTACCTTGAGCAACTAGAGGTGCGAACACGAGGGCACCACCGTATTGGAACGTACCCTCCGGCACGTTTGGAATTTCCTTCAGAGAATTGTAAAATGTGATACTACTGGAAGTATTGGCGGAAGAAATATTTTGAGTACTGGAAATCGTTGGGGATCTGGCTTGCTGCCAGAAAAAGTAACCTCCCACACCAAAAAGCAGCAACACTATGGCTGATAGACTAAGCCCGCCCACCAACAGTGTAGACCGAGTAATTCTCTCTCTGGTGGTTACAGAAGCAGTAACAAGGGGCTTGCCACACTTCTGACAGTATGTAGTCCCAGGAGGGTTTGCATTATAGGCACACCAGCCACAGATAATGTTTCTCTCACTATTAAATTTGTTAGTATTCATTAAATTTTTCAAAGACAATTAAGGGTAATGGACAAATCCTTTGCCTCCCTGTCTTTTTAATCAAATATCACATCAGCTTTCAGGAAATTGCGTAGTTAAGAAATGTTAAGAAAATTTACAGCAGTCCACTGCCTCTCATGATAGGAAGCGTGACAGCAAATGTCGTACCCACTCCGACTTCACTATGAACTGAAATCTCGCCCTCAAGTGTCTCTACACACTTCTTTACAATCGCCAGCCCTAAGCCAGTACCAGGAATTCTACCTACATTGGAGGCACGATAGAAAGGTTTAAACAATCGGTGCTGGTCTTCTTTGGGAATACCAATTCCCTCATCTTGTATCTGGAAAACCACTGTTTTTTCCTGACCAATAAGTTGAAACCGTACTGTCCCGCCTAATGGTGAATATTTAATGGCATTGCTGAGCAAATTGCTGAAAGTGTGACGTAACAGGCTTTCATCCCACAACGTCTCACCCAATTCGTTAACACTGGTAAAAATCAGAGTTAGGTGTTTCTGCTGCGTACTCAGTTGAGCTTCTTCAACAAGTTGGCGACAAAAATTTTCTAAATCCAGTGGATGAAATTCACAATAAAGTTTACCGGAATCGGCTCTACCTATAAATGAAACTTCATCCAATAGCTGAGCCATGTTTTTGATGGCTGAACGAATGAGCTGGAAATGGGAAATTTTTTTTTCCTTAGGCAATTTGTCACCGCTGTTTTGTAGCAATCCAGCAATCAGTTGGATTGTATTGAGAGGACTGCGAATGTCGTGAGAGATCATTGAGACAAATTCCGATTTAAACTGGCTGATTTCTTGGACTTTGACCAGTTCAGCTGTTCGTTCTTGAACCCGAGTTTCTAACGTCTCATTGACCGCGCGTAATGTTTCTAAAACTTGTTTGCGCTCTATTGCATAGCACAGGGAGCGAATGAGTAACTCTGAATTGACTTGTCGCTTGACAAGATAATCTTGCGCTCCCCCCCGTACTGCTTCTAAGGCAAGTTTATCGTCATTAGTATTAGTGAGTACGACAATTGGCAAGCAAGGGGCTTGACTTATCAAAGGCGCGAGGGATGCTAATCCTTGGCTATCTGGTAGCGTCAGATCCAACAAGATGACATGGTAGGTACCCCTACGTAGTTCTTGGAGGGCTTCCCCCAATCGCTTCACATGAACCAAACTAAATTCATGGGACTTGGCTTGCTTAAGAAACTCTTGCAACAACCTAGCTTCTGCCAGATTGTCCTCAATTAACAAGATTTTTACTGAGTTGCTTGCAGCCATAGTCTTGTGTTTTCACCCCCCCATTCCTCTATGCATGAAAGTGCTGAGTCCTCAGTTTGGAAGATCCGCAAAAAGGGAGACACATCTGATGCAAAGAGGTTAGACAAAGACATTCCCGCGTTCCCATGTCCTCTTACTCCGATGGCAAAGTAGCAGTTTCCAACCAAAACTCTTCAATCCCTTTGACTATTTTGAATAGCTGGCTAAGGTTACGAGATTTGGTAATGTAGCAATTCACGTGCAAGTCGTAGCTGTGGAAAATGTCATCCTCGTTATGTGATGTTGTCAGCACGACTACGGGAATGCGTTTGAGATTGGGGTCAGCTTTTATTTCCGCCAGGACTTCTCTACCATCCTTCTTCGGTAAGTTTAAATCCAGCAGGATGAGGTCGGGGCGAGGTGCTTGGGCATACTCCCCTTCCTGACGCAAATATGCCATAGCATCCATGCCATCTCTAACCGTCACGATCTGATGTGGCACCGAGCTATTTTTCAATGCTTCTTGGATAAGACGAATATCGGCTTTATTGTCCTCTACCAAAAAGATTGTTTTGTACTTTTCGTCCGTTTCTGCGCTCACGATCGCGTCCTCCAACTGGAAACGTAAAGTAGAAAGTTGCGCCCTCACCTACTTGTGACTCTACCCAAATCCGCCCCCGGTGGCACTCCACAATTTTCTTGCAGATTGCTAAACCCATACCTGTACCGGGGTACTCGTCCCGCGTGTGCAGGCGCTGAAAGATCACGAAAATGCGATCGCTAAACTGCGGATCAAAGCCAATACCGTTATCTTTTACTGAAAATAGCCACTCATCTTCAGTCCGAATCGCTGCGACATGAATTTCTGGTGGTTTGTCACTACGGAACTTGATGGCGTTACCAATCAGGTTTTGGAACAACTGCATCAGCTGAGTGCTGTCAGCCATCAGAGTTGGTAACTCATCGTAAGTAATCACAGCCCCAGTTTCAGAAATGCGTTTGCGTAAATTAGTTAGGGCGCGTTCTAAAGCTGTTTCTACCTCAGTCAGTTGAAACTCAATTGCCTGCATATCGACTTTAGAGTACGCCAGCACGTCGTCAATCAGCGTCTGCATCAGGCTGACTCCCTCGACGGCGTAGGTAATAAACTCATTCGCATCTTCGTCAAGTTGGTTTTGATAGCGCATCTCCAACAACTGCACATAGTTAGCCACTTGATTAAGTGGTTCTTGCAAGTCGTGTGAAGCTACATAAGCAAACTTTTTCAGTTCCGCGTTGGAACGTTCCAAGTCGTGTGCAAGCTGTGCTAATTCATCTGCCTGACGCAGCACAATATTAACAATTGCTTTGCGCAGTTCCAGTGCTGCTTTTACTTCCACTGGTTTCCAGGGTAAAGAGGTGAGACGAACTGTTTCTTTCCACAGTTCAAATGATTTACGCGGACGCAAGCGTAAATTCCCCTCTGACTGACTTAACTCAAACGCCTTGTTGGGATCACCTCCCCAATTGACAGTTTGAATCACCTCTGGGCGAAACCACAAAACATAATTTCGCTTAGAAATGGGAATAGCGAGCATTCCACTAGCAACATTCTTGAACCTTTCAGCATCTGGATATACGCGCGGCAGAGAATCTGTATAAAAGATTTCATCCTTAACGTTATTCTTTAGCCATTGAACTAAAAAAATTAAGTCTTCTTCTTTAGGAGTCTCACCAATTAAGGTGTAGTTACCACCAAAACATACAGCCGCACCTTGAGCACCAGTTAAATCGAGGAGATTTGGTTGATGTTTGACTAACCCATCAATAAAGTTTTCTTCTTGAGACATATATTCAACCAATGCTGATTGGATATATGTCAATTGCATACGATAATCGTAATCTTCAGTTTCTTCTCTCGCAGAAATTTCTGAAAATATCACTCGACCTAAAAATTCGCACGCTTTTCGTAATTCGTAGGAAACATACTTTGGTGTCTGATGATGACAAGCAATGAGTCCCCAAAGTTTTCCATCTTTAATGAGAGAAATGGTTAAAGAAGCACCCACACCCATATTGTGCAAGTACTCTATATGGCAAGGGAAGACACTTCTAAGAATGGAGTTGGTCAAATCAAGCGGACGTTGAGTTTCCGGATGATTATTTGGAATAATCTCCACAGGACTGGAATGAGTATCCGGTATTAATCTAATCCAATTAGAAGTAAATAATTTTCTCGCTGGTTTGGGAATATCTGACTCTGGGTAATGCAGACCTAAGTACGGTTCCTGGCTTTCTAGTTTTTCTTCAGCAATAACTGAGCCATGCCCATCGTCATCAAACTTATAGAGCATCACCCTGTCAAATCCTGTTACCTTCCTGACTTCTTGGACAATGATTTGACAATAATCCCGGAGATTTGCGGTTGCTTCTAGTTGGTTGATGGAAGCTCTAGCGAGATGATAAAAGCTTAAAAATGGGATATTTTCCTGAGAAATTGCAGGTTCTAATTCCAGAATCAAAAATCCTTCTGGATTGCGGTGGAAAACTCCATCAAAAACTACGTAATCGTCACCTTTTTTTCTGACCCAAAGTTTAGTTGGATTGATAAAATCGAGATTTCCCTCGAATAGTCCTGCTTTGATTCTCTCTATTTGAAAAGAGTCGAGTAAATCTTCTAGTTTTTTTTCCAGCAGATTTTGGGGAGATATGCCGAAAACAGAAGATACATTGCTGGTAACTTGTAATATTGTTAACTCAGGTTCTTTCAGGACAAAAAGTACCCCATGAGGCTGAATTTGACTATGGATATGAATTTGTGGTTCTTTCAAGTTAGTCAAATTTATGCCTTGCAATTGTAATTCGCTCACCATCACAATTCTCCTGCTTTTCCAGGATTCTTCAAAATTAAATATTAATATGGTTTAACACCTTATCAAGGGTTACACTCTCAGTTAATGCAGTTTCTTAACACTTTACAAATTTACTTAATAACCCAAGTTGCGGGTTATCTGAGTTCGAGCGCTTCGCAGTCTGAGATTAATGCGATCGCCAATGCCAATTTAGCGGTTGCGCAGAGCGCAACCGTCACTCAGAGTTAGTTCCAATGAAGAG
>JAHHIB010000022.1 GCA_019359075.1 Kalymmatonema hyalinum WJT4-NPBG1 | reverse complement strand
TAAGACTCTTCATTGGAACTAACTCTGAGTGACGGTTGCGCTCTGCGCAACCGCTAAATTGGCATTGGCGATCGCATTAATCTCAGACTGCGAAGCGCTCGAACTCAGATAACCCGCAACTTGGGTGATTAGCTTTAACAGTGAACAGTACCAGCCGCAGTGTCGAGTTAAATCCTTGGGGGAAACACCACACCAAGAGCACCGTTCGTCGTCAGACGTGCCGTAGGCATAGGCGTTGGTGGCGGTGAGCGCATCCCCCAAAGCGCCCGCCTGACTGACTCAGGACTCAGGACTCAGGACTGATAACTGATTTAAGAGCCTCTATTTCCGTAGTATGCAGAATTCAAAGGCTCAATGCCTCAAGCCACATCAATTAGTTATGACAACACTAATGTGCCACGAATGACCGAGAATTAGTCTCTGTACAATTGAATCATGCAACGCTCATCCTGGTTTAACTAGCACTAACACATCACCCAAAACTGACTAAAGCTAAATTTTCACCTGTTTTCTATAAGCGTTAGGTGTTGTACCTATGAGCTTACGAAAGACATTTGTGAAGTGGCTTTGACTCTGAAAACCTACTTGCTCGCAGATTTGGTCTATTGCTTCTTCTGTTTTAGCCAACAACCTTTTTGCTTTCTCTATTCTGCAATTCATCACGTATTGATGCGGCGAAAAACCAGTTGATTGTTTAAATAAGCGTGAGAAATAATACATACTCATTCCCACAGCAGTGGCAATTTCAGCCAAGCCTAAATCTTTTTCTAAGTTTTGATTGATATACTCAATTGTTTGCTGCAACTTCAAACGCGAAAGCCCTTCGGAATCGGAATGTGTGGCAATCTTAGCGGAAGCTGCAGAATAGTGCTTTAGTAAATGAATGCAGAGGGTGGTTGCGAGAGATTCGATGTAGACACGGCTACCTTTGCCATCTGATTCCAGTTCTGAGTGTAGCGCCAGTCCAATTTGCTGAATCAGCGGGTCTGCGGCAGCAAAATGTGGTATAATCTCCATCTGTTGCAAATAGACTGAATCGTAGGCAGCACGGGCAAATAAAGTTTTTTCTAAACTCAGGACTAAAAATTCAGATTCTAACTCCCAACTGCTTTTGTGGTAGCTGTTTGCTGGAACGACTGCAACATCGCCGTATTTGATACACTCATGCTGAACGTGTCCATTCAAGACCCGTTCTGCTTTAACAGACTGTTTTGTCAGGCTTACACCGATGACGTGCTGTTGAGGAGTATGTTCTGGTGTCTCAAAAGCTGGCTGTTGATGATGATCCAAGCGGATACCATCCCAGTTGGCATGGTAACTGGACGCAAGGGGCGATCGCGGAAGAATTTGTGAACAGGCATCTTCCTGAGTAAAATCAATATTTATGATTTCCTCTATTGGCATCGCTCTCACTCCAGAAACGATTGCTTTTAAGCTTTAACCTTTGCTGACTTTTTTTATACCCTAGATGGTTGTCTTTAAAAGCAAAATGTTTAATGTTTAAAATATTAACACACTAAGCGTTCAAAATAATTTGCGACTTTGATGAGTTACTTTGTTATCTACGACGGGAATTGTAATCTCTGTGTCACCAGTGTGCAATTGCTGGAGAACCTTGACCAAGGACAACTGTTTCGCTACGCCCCCATGCAAGATGAGGCAACTATCAAACGGTGGGGAATTACACCGCAAGATTGTGAGCTTGGTATGATTCTCATTGATGCGGATGCACCAGAAAGACGCTGGCAAGGCAGTGCGGCGGCTGAGGAAATTGGACGGCTGTTACCTTTAGGGAGTGTATTTGTGGATGCATATCGCGCTTTACCTGGGGTAAAGTGGATGGGCGACCAGGTTTACGAACAAATCCGCGATAACCGTTACACCATTTTTGGCAAGCGTTCCAGTACCTATAAATCTGTGTATTGTGTTGACGGTAGCTGCAACACAGCTAAAAACGATGCACTATAAATCAAAATTCGGAAATTCCTGTATATTTCATGATTCAGAATTATCATCCGTGACAGTTACCGAATCAGAGTTAAAAATTTCTAGTGTCTGCTGACAAAACTGTTTAAGCTTTTCCCCTATCTGTGGGGAAGGTTCAGATGCACCAACAAAATTCCAGTTTTCCACTGTAGAAAGCCGCCACTGTTCACCAAGATGGTTGAACCCAGCGGCTTCCACACCTATTGCACGACGTGAACCGTTTAAGGGGTCTTGATAAAAACGGATTTGAATTAGTATACTGCGGCTTTGCCAGGATTTACTGATACCAGGAAAGTGAAAACCTATGTCTATAGAATCTGGATCGACTAACTCCCTGGTTTGCGGGTCATTTTTCCAAGGTTTGAGATCCGATCTGGCATCTGGAAACTCAAATTTGAATAAATTTACTACCGTAGCAATCTTGCTGGCGAATTCAAGGTTTGTTGCCATCTCAGATGCGTTCACGAAAAATGCTCCTATGTTGTTTCGGCTGACTTTGTGTGACGACAGAAAAACCGCTATAAGGCTTGACGTGTTTGGCTTTCAGCTTATCAAGACTTCTTTAAGTTAGCAACTAGTGGTCTATCGCATGAATTATGATGGTTGTCTGATTTCGTAGTATTGAGCGCTCTTTGCGCTCACCTGCCTTCCTATCAAAACTCATGCGGTTAACCACTCGTCCAAAAATCTTAATTCAGCGGTTTTGAAACTGGTATGGCTATATTAAGTAATTGTACTTAATATTTTTAGAAAAGATACTGAAAATATCCGTTCGAGGCAAAATATCAAGTGAAGATAGAGGATTTTCAGCAAAATCCCTCGCTAGCAAGCACGAGAAAATACCCTAGCGATCTAAAATGACACTGATAATTGGCAAGTAAATAAGTTCAGCTTATGCCGCGTCAACGCTCAATTTTGTCATTCATTCTGGTATTGTTGGCAACATTTCTCATTAGTTGTGGCGGTCCTAGCGTCGCAACACCACCTCCAACGTACACACAAGCTCAAGTGGTGAAAATTCAGGAATATACTCCTGAAATTCAGGCTGTACGCGATCGCTCACAAGAACTGGAAAACCTGATCCAAACCAGACAGTGGATCAAGGTCAGAAATTTCACACACGGTCCTATGGCAGAAGCCAGGCTGTCGATGAACTACATCACATCCAATCTGTTCCCTAAAGACCAAGCAGCAGGGCGTGAGTTAGTGCGTGATTTATTGGATCACCTGATTAAAATCGACCAAGCTGCTGATGTGGGTAACACGAATAGTGCCTTGAATAACTCTGTAGCTGCTTTCGCAGACATTGACAGATTCCTACAACTGCTTCCTAAAACAAGCAGCCAGTCAGAAGAAAGTCAAGCGTGATAGGGTGAGGAGATGAGGGAGATGAGCCAGATGAGGGAGATCAAAAGATGAATTTGTCTTTAAGCGCTTCCCATCAGTCCACCTCCCAATCTTCTCTCTCTTGGCAAAAAGAAAGAATGAGTCATGTAGTTATCATCGGTTGCGGTGTGGTTGGGGCAACAATTGCTTACGAACTCAGCAACGTAAAAGGGCTAGAAATCACAGTTGTTGACCGACAACCACCGGCCCTTGCCTCGACAGGAGCAGCATTGGGTGTTTTGATGGGGATCATCAGCCAAAAAACCAAGGGTAAGGCTTGGCAGATGCGACAAACAAGCATCCAGCGTTATGAAACTCTTATCCCGGAACTCGAAACCATCACAGGTCGTAAAATTCTCTTCAACCGCCAGGGAATTCTCATGTTACTCCCTGAACCCTCAACGTCTCCTTTAGAAGGAGATGTCGGAATCTTACAATGGGAAAAGCTGCAAGAAATCCGTCAATCTCAAGGTTTTTCCCTAGAAATTTGGGATAAGGCGAAACTTAAGCAAATTTGTCCTCAGGTCGATAACGATAAGATTGTGGGCGCTGTCTACTCAAGGTGCGATCGCCAAGTTGACCCCACAGCACTCACATTAGCTTTAGTTGACGCTGCACAGCATCATGGCGTTACTTTCAAATTTGGCGTGAGTGTTCTAGGGACGGAACTCCCTTCACAGCTAGGGGATGATGAAAACTTTTGCTACCAACTTGAGACAACACAGGGAAAAATTGCCGCCGATTGGTTTGTAGTAGCGGCTGGGCTGGGTTCATCTTTGCTTACAGCACAATTACAGCAAATGATTGATATCCGCCCTGTGCTTGGGCAAGCTTTGCACCTGTGCTTAGGGCATTCTTTAGGAAAACCCGGCTTCCAACCTGTGATCACTGGTGATGATGTCCATATTGTCCCTGTGGGTGGTAAGGATTACTGGATAGGTGCAACTGTTGAATTTCCTAGCAATAAAGATGAAATACCACCCAACAAAGAACTGCTGGAGTCTGTTAGACAACAAGCGATCGCCTTTTGCCCAGACTTAGCCAAAGCAACGACTATCCGTACTTGGTCAGGGTTACGTCCCCGCCCTGAAGGACGCCCAGCACCAGTGATTGGTAAATTGCCTGGATATAGTAACGTCCTCCTTGCTACCGGACATTATCGCAACGGCGTTTTACTAGCGCCTGCAACAGCTGACGCGATTCGTGAGATGATTGTTCATAACGATTTTTAATAACAAACTCCCTTTTTATCTTTGCGCCTTCGCAACGCCAGTCGCCTGCGGAGGGAAACCCTCCTGCAGCGCTGGCTCGTCTTTACGCGAACCTTTTCATTCAAATGTCAATAACAGAAAATAAAATTCAAGTCGGCTCATTAGAATGGTTTTACCGTGAATCTTTACCCATTGGTAGAACTGATTTGCTCCCTGTATTACTGCTGCATGGCTTACCATCACAAAGTTACAGTTGGCGCAACATTTTGCCAGCTTTGGCAACACAAGGGACAAGAGCAATAGCGCCTGATTGGATTGGGTTTGGCTTTTCTTCTAAGCCAGAAAAAAGAGATTTCGCTTACACACCTGATGCCTTTATTACGGCTTTAGAAGAGTTTCTAAAATCCATAGAACTTGAACGTTTTTCCTTAGTTGTACAAGGCTTTTTAGGTTCAGTGGGTTTACAATATGCCTTGCGTCATCCAGAACAAATTGCCAATATCGCCGTACTCAATACACCAATTTCCAGCCAAGCAAAGTTACCCTGGAAAATTCAACAAATGGGATTACCTTTGGCAGGTGAAATGATTACCCAAGACCCCCTACTCGTTGACCGGACTCTAGAAGGTGGCTCTCGTTACGTCATTGCAGATAAGGATTTAGATATTTATCGTAAACCCTTCTTGAAAAGTTCTGCTGCTGGAAGAAGCCTTCTAGCAACTATCCGTAATTTACAGTTGCCGTCAGCAATGACAGAAATCGAATCTGGTTTTAAAACATGGCAACAACAAATTTTAATTTTGTGGGGAATGATCGACCCTTGGCTACCGCTAAAAATAGCGCAAGATTTTGTAAATCCCTTAGCACAAGGAGATTTAATTAAACTTAACAGCGTTGGGCATTATCCCCAAGAACACTACCACGAAACAATTCTTGAAGACCTGTTGCCTTTTGTTCGTGTTAAAGATGTCAGCAAATAATAGCAATTCCAATTCAAAATTCAAATTTACTTTATAGATTCTTAAGATTCCTGTATCTGTAGGGTGGGCATTTTGTCCACTATCTGTTTTGCGCTTCATTAAATAAGTCAAGTTCAGTTTCATGGATCAGATAGGATTTCTATAGGGCTGTTGTGTTACTTAACTTGCAGCGAAAATGCATTAATGGAGAAAAATATTCATGGCTTATTCCTGGTTTAAAGCTTTTCACATTGTTGGCATAGTCGTTTGGTTTGCGGGTTTGTTCTATCTGGTGCGTCTTTTTATCTATCATGCTGAAGCTAACCAAGAACCAGAACCAGCACGCACAATACTGAAAAATCAGTATCAAATAATGGAAAAGCGTCTGTACAGTATTATCACAACTCCAGGGATGCTGGTGACGGTAGCAATGGCAATTGGTTTATTGACTACGGAACCAGACGTTCTTAAAGAAGGATGGCTGCACGTCAAACTAGGATTTGTTGTCCTTTTAATTGGCTATCATCATTACTGCAAGCGTCTGATGAAGCAGTTGGCAGAAGACAAGTGCAAATGGAATAGTCAGCAGTTACGGGCGTTAAATGAAGCACCAACTGTGATGTTGATAGTCATTGTGTTGCTGGCTGTGTTCAAGAATAATTTACCCACAGATATCACGGCTTGGGGCATTGTTGGATTGGTTATAGCGATGGCGGCAACTATTCAGCTTTACGCCAGAAAACGCCGTAAAGATCAGGAAAAGGTTAGCGAACAAGTGGCACAGATTCCACAGCAACAAGGTAGTTAGATCATCTTACCTGGGTTGTCAAAGTTGTTATACATTAAGAAATGTTAAGAACAATACTTTGACATCTCAGGCGTAAGTATGTCCAGTCAACCATTCGGTCAACCTCGTCCTCTGTGGCGAGTGATTCTTTTATCTGTAATCACTTTGATGCTGTATTACGGGTGGTATAAATGGATTATCCAAGAGGAATTACGGCGCTATAACGGCTATGGTTGGTCGGGTACGCGATCGCTAGCGCCGTTTGTCTTGGGCGTAACAGTTCCCCAAGCCTTGCGGATATTCGATCCAGATGTTCCAGGATGGTTTGGCTGGTTTTCCTTGCTGGGTATCGTTTGGATTTACATAGTTCAGTTCAAGTTGTACAAAACAGTCAACGAACTCTACCGCCAAGCAGGAATGAAAGAACCGTTGGTGCTTTGGTGGCTGTTTATACCAGGATTGAATTTAATCGTCGGTTTGAGGCAAATTCACTTTTTAAGTCAGTTTTGGGCAAAAAAACAGGGTATTACCGTTAATGATGCATTGGCTGAGAATATTCCTTTTTTGTCAGTTAATGCATGAGCAAACTTGATGAGTAACCAAGAAAAAGCTCTCTTGCCATTGACTAACAAGAGAGCTACGGTGTGGTGTGAGGAGCAAACTTAATGTTTGCTTATATAAGTGTAGCAAACGAGATATGAAGTTTTGATAGTTAATTTTTTAAAATTATCAAAAGCGCCGTAATACCCCATCCTCAACGCCGTAGTCCGGGGATATAAGGCGGATAAAAAAAGTCCGTCTCCCAACAATATCAACTATCAATTGATAACTTTGCCTTCACGCTGGGTAGAAAACGACCAGGACATATTCCCATGTGCCTCACCGATGTACAATTTTAGCATATTTTACATATAAATGCTAGAAATTACTTAAATTTTCTAACGTAGTTAAGAATGGCTCAATCCGGCATCAGCTTGGCTGGAGTCCTCGTTATAACAGCGATCGCGAGGGGTTGCAACAAACTGTACAGACATGGCGGAGTAAAAATGAAGTCGAATGACGCCGAATAGACATTAGGAATAGGGGACTGGGGAAGAATCTTCTTAATCCCCAATCCCCAATGACCAATAACCAACCACCAATCCCCACCCACCAACCCGTTTCTTAGCTATGAATCAAAGGGTGATCTGCTGTACCCACCCTAAACCATTGCTTACTTGGTAGTACTTTCTACTGTTGCTTGAGCAGATGACTTGCCAATCAGCTTTTCAGCATTTTCTTCGCTTTCGAGAATACCAAATTCAATCAACAAGTCTTCTAGCTCCTCCATCTCAATGGGTGTGGGGACTGTGAGCTTATCATTGTTGATGATTTTGTTAGCCAATGTCCGATATTCGTTACTTTGATTGCTGTCAGGTGCGTACTCGTTCACAGTCATGCGGCGCAATTCTGCGTGCTGAACGATGTTGTCGCGAGGTACGTAGTGAATCATTTGGGTGTTCAAGCGTTTTGCCAGGGTTTCGATCAGTTCGATTTCCCGGTCAACGTTACGGCTGTTACAAATCAAGCCACCCAAGCGTACACCGCCAGTGTGAGCGTATTTGAGAACACCGCGAGCAATATTGTTCGCTGCATACATCGCCATCATTTCACCAGAGGTCACGATGTAGATTTCTTGTGCTTTGCCTTCACGAATAGGCATAGCGAAACCACCGCAGACAACGTCACCCAACACGTCGTAGCTAACGAAGTCAACGTCTTGGTATGCACCGTTTTCTTCCAAGAAGTTGATGGCGGTGATGATACCACGACCGGCGCAACCTACACCGGGTTCTGGACCACCAGACTCGACACAACGTACGTTGCGAAAGCCAGTGAGCATCACTTCATGAAGTTCTATATCTTCCACAGCGCCTCGTTCAGCAGCCAATTGGAGAACGCTGGTTTGAGCTTTACTGTGTAGCATTAAGCGCGTAGAGTCAGCTTTGGGGTCGCATCCTACAATTAAGATACGCTGACCTATTTCTGCCATAGCAGCAAGGGTGTTTTGAGAGGTGGTAGATTTACCGATACCGCCTTTACCGTAGAAAGCTATCTGTCTGATTTTTTCGTCAGTAGCCATGGTTAGTGTTTTCCTACAATGATTTTGTTGGTGAGTCTGAAGGTTTATGTGAGACTTTCACGCTTGCGTTGGCGTATCGCGCCTACCGGAGGCGAACGAACCCCCCCAAAAACAGTTAAAATCCAGAACATATGCAAGTGTTGGTAAGTTTGTGTTGATTATTAGTCATTAGTCGTTTTTCCTGAACAATGACTAATAACCAATGGCTCAATTGCTTCGACTATTAGGTTCTACAGTCAACAGCGATCGCCCGAACGCCGGTACTGCGTGCCAATGCCCTTTGGGCACGCTACGCTTTTCAAAATTATGCGGGTACTGCGTGCGATCGCTCTTCAGACAGTGCGTTAAGCGCTTAACGCACTGTCTGATTTTGATGTCAATCTTGAGGTCAATCTTGAGGGTTGCCAAAAGAATCCAAAGCCTGGTAGAGATATTTCCACTCTCGTTTGACTTCGATACGACTGACGCCAAAATTGCCAAAAAGCTCAATTTATGGAACCGCAAAGCCGTTCCTAACGCAGATAAAAAGATGAGAATGCGTAAGTCCTATTTATTCGATTTAAATTTTCTCTAGCTTGCTTCTCACAGGGTAGAGTATAAAGTTCATGTAGGGAAACTCTATATCTATCGATAACGAAACTTTGAAAACTTTTATCTGAGCATCGCCAGTTTTTACAACAAAACCCTAATCGTAGCTCAAATCTTTAGAATGGTTGCGGCAGGAGTTCTTAATTTACGTAGAGTTTTTGCCACACAACCAACCAAAATAGCAATCCACTCTAAATCGTTGCTACCACGTTCCCAGTTTTGCTGGTATCATAACCGCTGAGAACCTCTAACTGTGAGTGAACCTGCGAATGTCCCAAGGTAGTGAGCAAATAACGTGCTTGATTATAAGCTAGCTAAGTTAGCCAACTCTTGCGATCTCATAACCAGACGAGTTCTGATTAACTTGAAGTTGTTACAAAGGTCACTATCCTGCTTCATCTGGCTTTATCCCTTTATTAAAAGCTGTAGCGAATTGAAGTGGATTGACCAAACCAAATAAACTATATTGAACTTGCTTCAATTTTTTCTTGAAGTCTTTTTGTGCTTTTGCTTTTTTTGATTCCTATACAAACCATAACATATATATTGATAATTTATTTACCAATAAATAATAAAGTTTCATTGAAAGCCTATTTTTATTTTTCTTTGTGAGCTTTTGCTCATGGAGTTTCTTACAAAAGCCAATTTTATAGAGATTTGATAGAGGTATGTATATACGCGTGCTAAACAGAAATTCTTCAACGGGCGTACTACTTCGCGATTGTTAGCGCGAAGCAGATAAAGGGGAATTTGTCTGACACTGTCAGCAAAGGAAGTGATTAATCACGATACCAGGTTACTTGTAAGCCTTGGTTTTGCGCCAAGTTCATATCTCTGTATGAGTTGTAGCCTGTCATTGTCATCTGTTTTCCCTCAATTTTCAAAGAAAGAAATCTTTGAAAAAAGTTTATTTTTCCAGAACTAGTGATTTGAATTTCAAAGTAAGTTCCATCAGTAGCTCTAGTTACATTTTTGTAATTAACCTTTTTATCGTTACCGAACTTTATGGTATTTGGATTAATTGATAGAGTTTCTCCTCGACCATTAGACCATTGACCGACGTAATTTTGGGAAGATTTTGCTAACAGAAGTGTACTGGCTTGTGTGTCGTTAATTGTTAAAGGTATAGTCCTGGGATCCTCAGCGGTAGGGATATATCTTAAAGCTAGCTCTTGAATATTTTTTTCTAGGTTGCTAGCACTCACTGGTGTTTGGAAAAGAGTATATCCACCAACTGAAGTAGCCATCAAAAGTCCTAAAGCCGTCAATCGCTTGTTGAAGAATTTATACATAATTTTATCCTTGATGTAGTTAAATTTTAAGAAAAATATGCTATTTCCTAGCTTGAGTACTGATTTTAAGAAAAATGAATTTTACTCTTTTTCTAAATAAATATAAAATTCAGCTTTATCAAATATGTATGCTGATTTTTAATAATCTTCAGTGTGCTTACACTTATCGGATAATCTGCATTTTCGTAATTAAAGTCTCTAATCGAGATTTACCGCAAGGCTCAGCGCTTTGGCAATCGTTTACCGAAACTCGGCTATAAGATAGCCATACTTTCTTGTTTAAAAAAGTTTTTTCATTTGCACACAAGTCAAACGATGCACCGACACTGTTATACTGTTTTCCTTTGTTATCTACTAAGTTGACGTAGCACATGATGTCACCATTTACTATGCTTTTGACTGTGGCAACTGTAGGTCTTTGAACTGCCTTATTCTGTGCTTGTACAGCAGTGGTGCTAGCCAGCAAGCCAATAGTAGAGGCGGCAAAGATAGACACAGACAAGCTGATAGATTTGAAGGACATTTTTTTACGTTGCATTGTTTTGTATTTCTTTGTTGTCTTGAGTTAAGACTACCTAATTTAAATTCGTGATTCAAACTTCATCATTCGTCTTTGACTAAGTGATTAAGAATGTATTACTTGTTTCTTCCTACATCACATTCATCTAATATTCCTGAAAAGAGGTTAAATTACTTTTGCTATTAAGAAGCGCTCTGGTTCAAAGCCACTCACTTGAGGATTACCTATGCTGGGAATACTCCTATCCCGCCCGTTCGCCGCTCTTGCGTTCGCGTAGGGTAGAGTACCTCAGATCTTGTACCAAGAAATATTGATGTAATTTAATCACTCAATATCAAACCTAAAACCCTTGATTTAGCCAGAAAAGCCAAGAAAAAGATAGGTAATCTTGTAGCACCGAAGAAAGTAGTCGGGTCTAAACTGATTTGAAAAACTTCAGAAAGTCAAAGCTTACGTACTTTACAAAAATGTATTACTGGATACGTTGCACGCTGCATAAGTCCTAAACCTTTTCCTGAGCGCCGAGTATTCTGGAGAAAGTAAAGCAATGGCAAACTCAGCACTCAGAACTATTTTGGTCAGTAATAGCAAGATTAAAACATTTTTCGCAAGAACTGAAAAGACAACAGGGGAAAATTACTTGTAAGCTTATTTTTAGCATTCCCCTTTCGATAGATTTGACAACAGGACGGAAAAAGTATATTGAAATGGATTACTAAGTGGTTCACAGGTGAGCCTTATGCTACTTAAGCAATTTCTCTATCAACGGCTCCAGTTTTGATTCGGTTCTTTGTTAATTTCTTCACAGGTGCCTGTAAGTCATGAAATCTCCTGAGCCTCAAACTCATTTTGAAGACAATCGTCCAGAAAGCCGATTACAAGAGCCACCCCGCAGATCGCGAAGGTGGCTTTGGTTATTGTTAGCCCTAGTAGTAGCAGGTGGAGGCTATGGACTTTGGCGTTGGCTTGCTCCTCAAAAAAGCGCACCCACAGCTACTAATGCTCAACCGCCAGCATCAACAGTCAAGATATCTACAGTACAAGCTGGTATTATTGAGGATAGTTCAGAGTTTGTTGCTAACTTGGAATCGCGCCGCTCGGTAAATCTTCAGCCGAGAGTTCAGGGTCAAGTAGCCCAAATATTTGTCAGGTCGGGAGATACAGTGGCTGCGGGAAATCCCATCATGCAACTCGATCCTAGAGAGCAACAAGCAGCTGTCAGTAGTGTGAACGCTGCTACTGAGGTGGCTCAGTCACAAGTGGAAAATGCCCGCGCTACCCTGAGATCCCTGGAAGCTGAACGGCAATCTAGCCTAGCTGATTTGAGATTGAATCAGCAGGACTACGAAAGGTATACCAATTTGGCATCTCAAGGAGCTGTCTCTCGACAGACGAGTGAGCAGTATGCTAACAGATTGGCAACATCACAAGCTGCTGTCCGTGAAGTAGAAGCCCGGATTAAAGCACAGCAAGCTAGCATTAACCAAGCTGAAAAATCCTTAAAGCAAGCACAAGCTAATACCAGTGAACGACAAGTCCAGCTTCAGTATTACAAAATCACCGCTCCCTTTGGTGGGACAGTTGGGAACGTACCAGTAAAAGTTGGTGATTTCGTCAATACGTCTACACAATTAGTTAGCATTACTCAAAACCAACCTTTAGAAGTTAATATATTCGTGCCCATTGAGCGGGGACCTCAACTGCGTAAGGGAACGCCAGTGGAGGTCATGGACGCACAAGGCAAGGTTATAGGTATGAGCCGTGTGTTTTTTATAGCTCCTAATGCCAACAATAATACTCAATCCATACTTATTAAATCGCTATTTGATAACTCGAACAATCAACTACGAGCAGATCAGTTTGCTCGCGCAAGAGTGATCTGGAGCCAGCGCCCTGGAGTCCTCATCCCAGCAACAGCAGTAACTCGTGTGGCTGGAGAGACTTTTGTCTATGTAACAGCTCAAGCACCCTCACAACCTCCTCAAGGAGAAAAACGAGAAAAACCTCAAGCACCTCAACAAGGAGCATCCCAACTGGTAGCTCGGCAAAAACGCGTGAAGCTAGGCAATATCAAAGGTAATAACTACCAAGTTCTGGAAGGATTACAGCCAGGAGACAAAATTATTGTCTCGGGGTTACTCAATCTTAGGGATGGCGTTCCTATTATTCCTGAGTCCTAGTAATGGCGACTGAGGACTGGAAACTGGGTCATCCCTAATCCCCAATTCCTAATCGCCAATCTCTACTCATCCCCCTTGCCGACGGGCAGCAAGCACCTTACGGGAAGCCGCCTAAGGTGCTTGCTGCCCTGCCTAATCCCCGCTCCTGAAGCGAGTGGGGATCGCCAGTTCCCCAATCCCCCCATTAATCTATTCCCCTATGTTCGTTGACTTTTTCATCAAGCGACCTGTCTTCACCAGTGTTTGCGCCATCGTTATTTTGCTCGTTGGGGGAATTAGTATCCCCACACTACCCACGGCGCAGTATCCTGAAATTAGCCCAGTTCAAGTTACCGTCGCTGCAAACTATGTCGGTGCTAGTTCTGAAGTTGTAGAAAATACCGTTACGACTCTTCTAGAAAGAGAGATTAACGGGGTGGAGGGCATGAAGTACATGACCTCAAGCAGTAGTAACAATGGCAGCAGTACAATTACAGTCACATTTGATGCATCCCGCAACAAAGATATTGCAGCGGTCGATGTGCAAAATCGAGTGTCGCAGGCTGAGCCGCAATTGCCAGAACCAGTACAGCGAACTGGGGTTACTGTTAGCAAACAAAGTAACGACATCCTATTAGCGATAGGACTTTACAGCGATAACAACGAGTACGACAACGTCTTTTTAAGCAACTACGCCGACCTCTACTTAGTAGATGCCCTACAAAGAGTCGGCGGTGTGAGTGAAGCGCGGATTTTTGGTGAACGTCGGTATGCTATGCGTCTGTGGCTCGACCCCAACCGCCTTGCCAGTCGCAACCTCACCGCCCAAGATGTGGTTGATGCTCTCAACGAGCAAAACATTCAGGTGGGTGCTGGGCAAATTGGTCAGCAGCCTGCGCCAAATGACCAAATGTATCAAATAGACCTGCGAGCCCTCAGCAGACTCTCGGAACCATCTGAATTTAACGAAATAGTTATTCAAACAGGTCAAAATGGTACGCTCGTCAAGCTGAAAGATGTGGGTCGGGCGGAACTGGGAGCAGAAAACTATAACTCATTCCTACGGTTTAGAGGTAAGGAGGGTGTGGGTATAGGGATATTTGCCACCCCAGGAAGTAATGCTTTGGATGTTGCCAGGGCAGTTAAAGCCGAAATGGAGCGCCTCAAACAAGATTTTCCGCCAGGGTTGAAATCTCAGGTAGCGTTTGATACCACATCATTTGTGGAAGCATCCCTAAGAGAAGTGGTTAAGACGCTGTTTGAGGCACTTATCCTCGTAATCGTAGTCATTTTTATCTTTTTGCAGGACTGGCGTACCACTCTGATTCCGGTAATTGTCATTCCTCTGACATTAATTGGTACTTTTGCCTTTATTAAAGTTTTCGGCTTTTCAATCAACACGCTAACCTTGTTTGGTCTGACTTTAGCCACTGGGTTAGTGGTCGATGATGCAATCGTCGTAGTTGAGGACATTTCTCGCCTGATCGAGGAAGAAGAAATGTCGCCGCGTCAAGCAGCCTCACACGCAATGAATGAATTGTTTGGAGCGGTGATTGCCACTTCTTTGGTGATGATGGCAGTATTTGTCCCTGTTGCCTTCTTCCCAGGGTCTACAGGACAGATTTATCGCCAATTTGCGCTGACAATTGCCTTCTCGATGGCAATTTCGACCTTTCTTGCCATTACCTTGACTCCTTCGCTCTCAGCTCTACTACTGCGTCGTGGGCAAAAACCAAGCGGTTGGCTGGGTTGGGCGTTTGCACGGTTTAATAATTTGATTGATTGGACTCGTAGGCAGTACGAGCGATCGCTTATCTTCTTAAATCGTTTCCGAGCAGTTGTTGTGCTGCTGTTTATCCTGTCATTAGGGCTGACTGGCTGGCTTTACACCCAAGTCCCCACAGCATTTATCCCTGAAGAAGACCAAGGCTATTTCATCACCATTATCCAGGGTCCAGAAGGTGTTTCGCTCAATTACACCAGCAAGGTCATGCGTCAGGTAGAAGCAGAAATCCTCAAATTGCCTGAAGTTGTGGGTACTTTCGCCATAGGTGGCTTTGGTTTTAGTGGATCTACTGCCAACAACGGTGTCATTTTTACAACACTCAAGAATTGGGAAGAGCGCCATGAGCCAGATCAGTCAGTACAAGGAATTATCAAGAATTTGGGAGGAAAGCTATCAACAATTACAGAAGCGAGAGTTTTGCCAGTTAACCCGCCCGCAATTAGGGGTTTAGGCAATTTTGGCGGCTTCCAATTTCAGCTACAAGACAGACGAGGCAACAGTGGCTTGAATACCATGCTGCAAGTCATGGGTCAATTACTCCAGCGGGGAAATCAGACACCAGGGTTGCAAGCTGTATTTAGCACTTTTTCAGCAAATACGCCTCAGCTTTTGATTGAAGTAGACCGTAATAAAGCCAAGGCGCTGCAAGTCGATGTAGACGATATCTTTAATACCCTACAAACTTACTTGGGTTCGCGGTACGTCAACGACTTTAACTACCTCCAGCGGACTTACCGAGTTTATGTCCAAGCAGACACTCAGTTTCGCTCCAATCCTCAGGATATTGGTCGTTTGTATGTCCGTTCTCAAAACAATCAAACCAATAATCAAGCCAATAATCAAGCCAATAATCAAATGGTTCCCCTGAGTAATTTGGTGAAAATTATCCCAACGACCGGGGCGCAAACAATTAACCACTACAACTTGTTCCGGTCAATTGAAATTAACGGTTCAGCGCCTCCTGGTACTAGCTCAGGACAAGCCATTCAAGCGATGGAGCAAGTAGCAAAGCAGGTTTTACCAGCAGGTTATGGTTACGAATGGTCGGGAATCTCAGCTGAAGAGCAACAATCTGGCGGTCAAGCACCACTGATTTTTGCCTTGGGACTTGTCTTCGTGTTCCTCGTGCTAGCTGCCCAGTACGAGAATTACATTGACCCCTTCATTATTATGCTGTCAGTTCCCTTAGCTATCCTCGGGGCGCTATCGGGGCAGTTGCTGCGAGGTTTAGCCAATGATGTATACTGCCAAGTTGGTCTAGTGATGCTGATTGGTTTGGCAAGTAAGAACGCCATTTTGATTGTGGAGTTTGCCAACCAACTACGTGAGCAGGGGCGCTCAATTACCAAAGCAGCGGTAGAAGCATCAGAACAACGCTTGCGACCAATTCTGATGACAACATTTGCTTTTATTTTGGGTGTTTGGCCATTGCTATTTCCTGAAGGAGCCGGAGCAGCTAGCAGAAAATCTTTGGGTACAGCTATTGTTGGTGGGACGTTAGTCTCTACTTTCTTAAGCCTGTTTGTAGTACCAATTCTATATATTGTGATTGGCAACATTCGCGATCGCCTGAAACCACGCCCCAAGTCTCCACAGCTACAGCCAGTTGAGGATGGTAGAGTTCCTACTGAGATCCATAAGTAAATTGACTGACTAGGGTGGGCATTGTCCACCCTATTCTTTGTTCACTATTGAAGAATGGACAGGCGAAGAGGCTTGTCCCAACAATCTGCCTCCTCAAATATTAGAGAAAACATCATGACACTAGTAGATAGTATTACCATCACTTCTCTCAATTTCTGCGAAATCATCCCTCTGCTTGCAACAGCCACAGAAGCAGAAAATGCACCGATGGTACTGTCAGGAGTACTGGCGAGTTTGGTTGTCATTTACCTTGCTAGCACCATCGGTGCAGAAATTTGTGCCCGCATCAATTTACCTCCTGTATTGGGACAACTGCTAGGCGGTTTAGTGGTAGGTATCTCTGCCTTTCATTTGCTGGTTTTTCCTGAAGGTGGTGGTGATATTAGTGACTCATTGATGATGAATTTTTTAGAAGTCACCACTGGGTTGAGTCCAAACGACGCAGCAGCAATTTTTCAAGTAGACAGCGAAGTGATTTCGACCTTGGCAGAAATTGGTGTAGTCATTCTGCTGTTTGAAATTGGTTTGGAATCAGACTTACAAGAACTACTCAAAGTAGGTCCCCAAGCAGCAATAGTAGCAGTGGTAGGAGTCGTCACACCATTTGTTGCGGGTACTTTAGGGTTAATATTCTTGTTCCATGTTCCTACTATTGCTGCTATTTTCGCAGGTGCAGCCTTAACTGCAACAAGTATCGGCATTACGGCGAAAGTGCTGGCAGAACTCCAATATCTCAATAGTAAAGAAGGTCAGATTATTATTGGCGCAGCAGTGCTAGACGATATTTTAGGTATTATCGTTCTCGCAGTGGTGGCTAGTTTGGCAAAGACCGGAGAGGTGGAACTGACCAATGTGCTATATCTCATTGTCAGTGCAGTAGTTTTCTTGGTAGGAGCAGTTTTTCTCGGCCGCTTGTTCAATCCTTACTTTGTCAAAATAGTTAGTGAACTTAAAACACGCGGTCAACTTCTGATTCCAGCCCTGATTTTTGCTTTTGTTCTGGCATATATCGCGACTGTTATCAAGTTAGAAGCGATTCTGGGAGCTTTTACCGCTGGCTTAATTTTAGCCGAAACTCAAAAATGCCGAGAGCTAAAAGATCAGGTGATACCAATTGCAGATATACTGGTACCCGTTTTCTTTGTCGTTGTTAGCGCTAAAACGAATATCGGTGTTTTAAATCCATTGATCCCTGGCAATCGGGAAGGGCTGATTATGGCAAGCTTTCTGATTGTAGTCGCAATTTTGGGTAAACTGGTCAGCGGCTTTGCAGTGTTCGGTCAACCAGATACGAATCGGCTAGCAATTGGTGTCGGTATGATTCCACGAGGTGAGGTGGGACTTGTATTTGCTGGTATTGGTTCAGCAAGTGGTATTCTCTCAAGTGCCTTGGATGCTGCCATTATTGTGATGGTGATTGTCACTACCTTTTTAGCACCGCCTTTATTATCGGTTGTGTTTGGATCCAATCAGGTTGCTGCTGAAGCAAAAGTTCGAGAATCAGCCAAGGTTTCTGCTGAGGTTAAAGAGGCGAACTGAGAGGAAGACACAAAAATTTCTGTTTATCTTAATAAATAGAATCATTACAATCGCTTATTGCTGACAACAATGGTTGTGCTTACAATTCAAGCTGCTGTGCCACTTAGCGTAATTTTTGTAACTTATAACCTAGAAAAATGGCTAGTAGCGGTAGTACATAACACAAGGTAGGATGCTTCCAGATTCCGATTTTCTGTAATTCAAAATAATTGCCTAGCAAGTCATCAGGAGATAACGGGATGCCTACGATCGCCAAAAACAACGATGTGATTACGGTGATCATTATCTTTGCCGTAGAACCGCAACGTCAGCAGGAACTCATAGACACTATCATCGAATTTCTTGAAACCACGGTGAAGCACCAGCCTGGTTTTGTCTCATCTAGCATCCATAAAAGTATAGATGGGGTGCGGGTGATGAACTATGCTCAGTGGAGAAGTCAGGAAGACTACCAAGCGTTTATCAACAATTCCGAGGTGCAAGCGCAGGGAGCAAAACTTTCCCAGTTCCAGATCCATGAAGCACACGTCTATGAAGTCGTTGTTTCCCTACCAGATGACGCCGAACTCAAAATTACTAAAGGCGGTAAAATTCACCTTGCGGAATTCCGAGTCAAGCCAGAAAACCAAATGCGCTTGGTGGAATTGGAGAGGGAATATTTACCTCTCGGGTTGCAAAATCCTGGGCTTTTATCTGGTAATTTCCACCGTTCGCTTGATGGTGTCCACAATGTAAACTATGGGCAATGGCGCAGCTTTGAAGATTTTGAGGAACTTCTCAAAGACCCAAAGTACAAGCCTTTATCTGAGTATTGGCAAGGTCTGGCTGAAAACCAGTTTCATCTTTACGAGGTAGTCTACACCGAGCCTGCTGATTAATGAGCTTAGCAACGGATGATGTGGCAGATGTCGCGCATGAGTTATCTGTAAGTTCCACATTTAATCTATGGGTTACATCCGTTAAATCATCTGTTGCGTACCAATGTGACACTTTGATGAATTGGTGTTTGCTTTTTGTGACGGAGATTTAACCTATGACTTCCAATATCAATCTTTTCACGCCTGTTCAACTTGGTCCCTACACCCTGCCGAACCGGATGGTGATGGCACCAATGACCCGTTTGCGAGCAATTGACAATGTCCCCAACTCATTGATGGCGACTTACTACGCCCAACGGGCAACAGCAGGGCTAATCGTCACTGAATGCACCATGGTTTCGCCCTTAAGTTTAGGCTACATGAACTGTCCGGGTATCTACTCAGAAGAACACATTGCCGGATGGCGGCAAGTAACCGATGCCGTACATGAGAAAGGAGGAAGAATTTTCTTGCAGCTGTGGCACTCTGGAAGGATTTCCCATTCTTCTTTACTGGGTGGAGAGTTACCAGTTGCACCTTCTGCTATTGCCGCTTCTGGCACACTGCATACTCCTATAGGCAAAGTAGCAATGGAAACTCCCCGCGCCTTAGAAACCCAGGAAATTCCTGAAATTGTCCAGCAGTTTCGCAAAGGTGCTGAAAACGCCCTAGCTGCGGGATTTGATGGCGTGGAATTTCATGGGGCATTTGGTTACTTAATCGACCAGTTTCTGCAAGATTGCACGAACCAACGTACTGATGAATACGGTGGTTCTATAGAAAATCGGGCGCGATTTCTGCTGGAAGTTGTAGAAGCCGTCGTTAATGTGTGGGGTGCAAATCGTGTTGGTATCAAACTTTCGCCCAGTAACACATACTACGGAATGGGCGACTCGAATCCGCAAGAGACTTTTGGTTATGCAATAGATGCTCTCAACCGCTTTGATTTGGCATATCTCCACCTGATGGAACCAAATGAGGTTGATTTGGCAAACCGTGATGTGATGAACCCGGTAACACCCTACTTCCGTAAAATTTACACAGGGACTTTAATTACCAATGGCGACTATGACCATCCCAAGGGAGATAGCATACTTGCTAATGGTGATGCAGATTTGGTTTCCTTTGGCAAGTTGTTTCTCGCTAATCCTGACTTACCAAAACGCTTTGAACTGGATGCATTTTTGAACGCGCCAGATCCGAAAACCTTTTACGGGCCAGACGAGAAGGGATACACAGATTATCCATTCTTGGAACTTCAACATAAGTAATTAGGAGCTAGGAGCCAGAAGCCGGCTTGGGAGTTTTACGTGGCTGGCAACGGACTGCCCCTAAGCTTGTCCTGACTTCTGAACGCCAGAGCCCTAGGTCGGGAAACCCTCCTGCAGTGCTGGCTCCTCCTTACAAAAAATTAATTAAAACTAGGTTGATTTTGACATAGTGTTTAAGTGAAAACCACACTGGATTCTTCACACACAGTGTCCTTTGTATAAGAGGAAGGTCAATTATGCTTCACTCACGCATCACATGGCTCATTCCACTAGCCTTCACTTTAGTCGGTTTCGGGTCTAGTGTCGAAAGCGCAACGGCGCAAACCAGCGATAACATTTATGAATTTAGCATTCCCTACACGGTATTTACCGACATTGATACCACCTTTAGACCAGACTTGAACATCTTAAAGGTGACCGATAGAGGAGAGAGTCCTGATGCTCTTTACGGATTAACTAACTTTCTTAGCAATGCTTACGCACAGGCTGAGTTTCGTGGAACCACTATATCTAGCAGATTCGATGCTGATCCTGCCGTATTTGGCTTAGAGGGTGAAATACTTGGCGACAGATTCTTCGGCAGTTCCAATGAGTTATTTACAAGATCGAGCGGCAGTTTTGAAACTGATTTGGTTGAAGGTAGAATCAGGGGCGCTGGTAATTTAGTCGTCTTAGGTGGAACAGGTTTATTCGAGAATGCTACAGGCACAGTAACTTTTACTCAGGAAAACAGTATTAATCAGCTAGACCCAACTGCAACCGCTGTCGGTCAAGCTACACTAAATTTCTCCTTGCGGACTCCCCGAACGGTTCCAGAACCAACAGCCACTACAACGCTAATTGGCATAGGTGTAACTGGGGCAGGTTTCCTGCTGCGTCAACGCCGCCTTCGTTCTGCTGGTAAATCATAACGTCTAGTTGGGCATAGTAGTTTGCTCACCTATGCCCACAATTCAATCCCTGATTAATTTAATACAAAAAGATAAATTTTATGCAACCAGCAAGCCTGGATGACCAGCAAAAATCCCCAAAGAATCTGTACATAGATACAAATTTTTACATTATTTGTGCAGTTTCTTTGATGGCAGTTCTCGCGGTATCCAGCGTATCTCCGGCTTTTCCCAAAATATCCCTAGCATTAAACGTCAATCCCCAAAATCTAGGATTGTTGGTTACAGTCTTTACATTTCCTGCTGTCATTTTAGGTCCGATTATTGGTGTCCTTGCTGATAGATTAGGTAGGAAAAAAGTTCTCGTTCCTTCACTGTTTTTATTTGGCATTGCGGGGACAGCTTGCGCTTTTGCCCGTGATTTTAACCTTTTACTCTTGTTGCGTTTCCTACAAGGAATTGGTGCTGCTTCTTTGCTATCTATGAGCATTACCTTAATCGGCGATTTGTATGCAGGAGATAGACGCACTACAGCAATGGGTTACAATGCCAGCATCACAAGTACTGGCACAGCTTTTTACCCTATTATTGGCGGCATACTAGCAACCCTCGGCTGGTACTACCCCTTTTTGTTACCTATTGTATCGATTCCAATTGGTTTGCTGGTGTTATTTGCATTAAAAAATCCAGAACCAAAAGGAGAAAGAAATCTTCAAGAGTATTTGAAAAATGCTTTAAAAGCCTTGAAAAACAGGAAGTTAGCTGGACTTTTTATTGGGAGTGCTGCTAACATGGTTCTTCTTTACGGAGCTTACATCACTTATTTACCCCAATTAATAAATGATACTTTTAAAGCGCCTGCTTCCACAATTGGATTCATACTCTCTAGTGTTTCTATAGCAATTGTTATTACATCTTCACAATTAGGAAGATTGACTAAAAAATTTAATACCACAACTTTAATTAGAACATCTTTTATTTTGTATGCTCTAGCTCTATTCACAATTCCGCTAATACCTCCTCTAATACCAAATGTCTGGTTACTATTAATTCCAACCACAATTTTTGGCATTGGTATAGGGATTGGTGCTCCTAGTATCCAGACTCGTTTGACAGAAATTGCGCCCAAACAATATCTGGCTACGATTCTCTCTGTCAATGGGACCTTTTATGGGTTAGGACAAACCCTTGGTCCGTTACTAATGCTAATTGCCTTTAGTTTGGGAGGTATCAATAGTGTATTTTATGCAGGTATGGGATTCGCAATTCTTACCCTTGCTGTCTTTAGGTATTGCACTTGCTTGTAATTAAGGAGATAAGATGACATGAGTCAGTCGAAGGTTGCAGTCGTTCTGGGGGTGGGTCGGGGGCTGGGTGCCGCAGTTGCTCATCGGTTTGCACGAGAAGGCTTTGTTGTAGGATTAATGGCAAGAAGCTCACAGCAGCTGACTCAAATTCAGTCAGAAATTGAACAGTCTGGCGGTAAGGCATTGTCTGTTACTGTTGATGCGACTGACGCCGCATCGGTAAAAGCTGCATTTGAACAGGTGCGATCGCAATTTGGTTCTCCTGAAGTCTTTGTCTACAATGCCGGAGCATTTAAAATGGCTGGCATACTCGAACTGACACCAGACCAGTTTGAGTCTTCCTGGAAAGTCAATTGTTTTGGAGCTTTTCTAGCGGTACAGCAAGTCCTTCCCGCGATGGTTGAACGAGGTCGCGGTACTATCCTGTTGACGGGAGCCACTGCTGCGGTGAGAGGTTCAGCCAAGTTTGCAGCATTGGCGGTGGGCAAATTTGGGTTACGCGCATTAGCGCAGTCGTTGGCGCGGGAGTTTGGTTCTCAGGGAATTCATGTAGCTCATATCATTATTGATGGCATGATTAACACTCCAAGAGTGCGAGCAATGGCATCGGAGCGTGAAGAACATACGCTAGTGTCACCTGAAGCAATAGCCCAAACATATTGGCAACTTTATCAGCAGGATGCAACTGCATGGACTTTAGAACTTGATTTACGACCTGCGGTTGAGAAATTCTGATCTGTTTGTCAAGTTTTAGCAAGATGAGAACATTTTCCGCAAGAACGTAAAAGACAACACCTCCGGACATTTGCCAATCTTTTAGACAATTCCTTAGTCAAGGAGGTTTTTAGACTATGGCATCTCTCGCTGAAAAAGTGGCAATTGTCGCAGGTGCATCGCGTGGTATCGGACGGGCTATTGCTGAAAAATTAGCTCAAGAAGGTGCGACAGTTGTTATTAACTATTCTCATAGTGCTGATAAAGCGCAGGAAGTCGTATCGGCTATTACAGCACAAGGCGGAAAGGCAATAGCCATGCAAGCCGACATCAGCCGAGTTGCTGACATCAGCCGCCTATTTCAGGAAACAGTAGATAAGTTTGGCAAGCTCGACATCCTGGTTAACAACGCCGGTATCTCTTTATTTAAGCCGCTAGCTGAGACAACTGAGCAAGAGTTTGATCAACAGTTTGCTCTTAACGCCAAAGGGACTTTCTTTGCACTTCAAGAAGCAGCAATTAAATTAGCAGATGGTGGAAGAATTGTCAATATATCCACAGGTGGTACTGTTAACGGTGGTGCTAACTTCTCCGCGTATGTTGGCAGTAAGGCAGCGATCGAGGGCTTCAGTAAGTGCCTAGCAAAAGAACTGGGACAGCGCGGCATCACGGTTAACACCGTCCTACCAGGTGTAACTGAGACAGACATGAACCTAGAGACACTTCCCGAAGAAGCAAGGGCAGCCATGATTGCCCAAACACCCCTAGGTCGCCTGGGTAAACCAGAGGACATTGCAGACGTAGTTGCTTTTTTGGTGAGTGACCAAGCCCGTTGGATCACTGGGCGAAATATCCCTGTTGATGGTGGTTTAGCTTGATTTACAGCTTTTCCAAACAAGTAAAACAAAGGCAAAAAACAAAATGGCAACAATGAAAGCAGTACGCATTCATACTCATGGTGGATCAGAAACTTTAGTTTACGAAGATGCCCCACAACCAGAACCAGCAGCAGACGAAGTTCTGATTCGCATTCATGCCGCAAGTGCAAATCCCCTTGACTGGAAAATTCGTGGCGGCTTTGGCAAAGACAGCTTTAAGCATCACTTGCCTTTGATTCTTGGTTGGGATGTCGCTGGAACAATTGAAGCAACTGGTTCTCAAGTAGATCAGTTCCAACGTGGTGATGCTGTGTATGCTTATACAAGTTTGTACCGTGATGGTGCTTATGCCGAATTTATAGTTGCTAAGGCAACAGAGATTGCTTTAAAGCCTAACTCTGTTGATTTCATTGAAGCAGCTGCCATCCCAGTTGCAGCACTGACGGCATGGCAAGCACTGTTTGATACAGCAGGTCTTGGGGCAAATCAACGAGTACTGATTCATGCGGCGTCAGGCGGAGTCGGTTCATTGGCGGTGCAGTTGGCAAAGGTAAAAGGTGCTTACGTTATCGGCACAGCATCAGCACGCAATGCTGACTTTCTGCGCGAGTTGGGAACCGACGAAATCATTGACTACCAGGCAACGAAGTTTGAGACAGTTGTGCAGGATCTAGATGTCGTTTTTGATACTGTCGGCGGCGACACTCAAGAGCGCTCCTTTAGCGTGTTGCGAAAAGATGGATGGCTTGTCTCTATCGTTTCTTCCCCATCACAAGAAACAGCTGTCCAGCACGGTGTGCGAAGCAGTATGGTTGGCGTTCAACCTAACGGAGGACAACTTAAAGAGATTGCTGCCCTAGTGGACTCTGGAAAACTCAAGCCGTATGTGGAAACAGTCTTGCCACTTAAAGAGGCGCGACAAGCACATGAGCTCAGCCAAAGCGGTCGTACGCGCGGCAAAATCGTCTTGCAAGTGGTTAACTGAGAAATAAAGCTTTAGAGCAAGTCAATATCGTTAGCAAAAGCCTGAGTCATCAGAAAAAGCTCGTTTGTGCTTCTATACAAAATCATGGCTAACCTCAAATGGTGGAAACAACTGCACTGGTCTGAATACGGAGCAGAACTGCTCGGAACTGCAATTCTTGTTTTTGTGGGGCTGAGCGCTGTTGTATTCAATTTTGCTCAAGGCTTGCCAATGGAACAACTCATACCTGATAAGAGCATACGCTTGCTGCTTACGGGATTGATGTTTTCTGGAACTGGTTCGCTCGTTGCAATTTCGCCGCTGGGAAAACTGAGTGGCGCTCACGTTAATCCTGCTGTTTCTTTGGGATTTTGGCTACAAGGCAAAATGCACCATCACGATATGGGCGGTTACATTATTGCCCAATTCCTTGGTGCAATTAGTGGTGCAGTGTTGTTGGTATTTGTTTGGGGAAAATACGCCAAGAGTGTAAATAATGGGATGACTTTAGCTGGAACAGATTATTCACTTTGGTATGTATTTTTGGCGGAAGTAAGCATGACAGCAATACTTGTGCTGGCTATTTTTATTTTTGTCAGCAGTCGTCGCTTGATGCGTTGGACACCACTGATGACGTGGCTGTTGGTAGCAATAATGGTTTGGCTGGAATCGCCAATTTCTGGCACGAGTTTAAATCCAGCACGTAGCATTGGTCCTGCTTTAGTTTCGTGGTTCTGGGAAGACCAATGGCTCTATTGCATTGCACCACCGTTTGGTGCAATCCTCGCGGTGGGAGTTTTTCGCTTGGTGAGTTTGGGCGATAGCGAAATTTTGACCGCAAAACTTTTTCACGTGCCTCACTACCGTTGTATCTTTAAAAACGTTAAAGTTCCCCATCGTACCGCAAGCTAAGGAGATCAGTAGACATGAGCAATTATGAGTTCCACGACCAACTCAGCTTGGAAGCAAAAGCCGAACAACTAGGGAAACAGGCAATGGCACTTGGTTTGATACCTAGTTTTGTTGTCCATTATTTCCCTGATAACTGGATATTCTACATTCCTAACGAAAAGCAGTCTGAACCTCTGACACCAGAAGAGGCATACCTGTATTTGAAAAAATTGGTTCAACAGTAGACCCGTCAAGGCTAAGAATAAACATGACTATACAATCTCAACAACCAAAAGTCTCCTTGCTGCTTGCTGATGTGGATGGCACTCTAGTCACTCGCGAGAAACTGTTGACAGATCGCGCCCGTGATGCTGTTCGCAAGCTTAACGAAGCAGGCATTGGCTTTGCCATCACCAGCGGTCGTCCACCTTTAGGGATGAAGATGGTCGTCGAAGCCCTCCACCTAACCACACCAATTGCTGCCTTTAATGGTGGAGTCTTCCTCAATCCGGACTTCTCCATTATCGACCAAAATGTGCTAAAAAAGGCGATCGCCAAGCAAGTGATTGAAATTATCACGGCACATAAACTCGATGTCTGGATTTATCAAGGCAATGACTGGTTTGTGCATGAGCGGCATGGTTCCCACGTTGACCGCGAAGAGAAGACAGTTAAGTTTCCGCCTACCGTCGTTCCCAGCTTTGATGATCTGTTGGACAACGTCGCAAAAATTGTCGGAGTCAGCGATGACTTAGAAGCTGTCGCCAAGTGCGAAAAAGACGTGCAACAACAGTTTAGTGAACAAGTCTTGTGCAAAGCTGGTGCCAGTTCCTCTGGGGCTGAGTACGTCTCTGCTGCTCGTAGCCAACCCTACTACTTGGATGTCACCCATCCCCGTGCCAATAAAGGGGCAGTGGTTGACCGCCTTTCAGAACTGCTTGGGATTAAGAGTTCGGAGATTGCCACAATTGGCGATATGCCCAACGATGTGCCGATGTTTCAGCGCAGCGGTTTGAGTATTGCGATGGGCAACGCCAGTGCTGATGTGCAGCACTCCGCCAACTACGTCACAACTTCTAACGAAGACGAGGGCTTTGCTCAAGCAGTTGAGCGCTTCGTTTTAAGTATTGAAAATAATGAAACCACTGACAAATAAAGTTGCCATTGTGACTGGAGCATCCCGCAGCATTGGACGGGCGATAGCCGAACGATTAGCTCAAGATGGCGCAACAGTCGCTATCAACTACAGAAGTGGAGCTGATGAAGCTAAAGAGGTGATTTCTAGCATCAAATCTCAAGGTGGACAAGCGATCGCCATTCAAGCAGATGTCAGCCAAGTTTCAGATATTCGTCGCTTGTTTCAAACAGTCATAGACCAATTGGGGCAGTTGGATATTTTGGTCAACAATGCCGGAATTGCACGGGCAGCATTGGTAGCAGAAGTGACAGAAGAAGATTACGAGGCAGTTTTTGGCATCAATGTCCGGGGTGTCCTCTTCTGTCTCCAAGAAGCTGCTCGACAAATGTCGGATAACGGACGCATAGTGAATGTCTCCTCCTCAGCAAGTGTGTTCCCCAGTCCAGGTCTTGCTGTGTACGCTGCTAGCAAAGCCGCCGAGAAGTTATTTACAGAAGTCCTAGCGAAAGAATTGGGAGGGCGTGGGATTACAGTTAACAGCGTTCTTCCAGGACCAACGAGTCCGGGAATGTTTGACTCAGTATCGCCGGAAAATAAGCAAGCGGCGGCAATGAGTTCTCCGTTTGGTCGCTTGGGACAACCTGAGGATATTGCTGATGTCGTTGCTTTCCTAGTGAGCGAGCAAGCACGCTGGATCACCGGACAGCACATTCTGGCAAATGGCGGAGCAACAATTTAACCCTTTGACAACAAGGAGAATAGAAATGAAACTTGAAGGAAAAGTTGCGTTGGTGACAGGTAGTAGTCAGGGAATCGGACAGGCGATCGCCATTCGTCTTGCCGAAGAAGGTGCGAATATCGTCATTGACTATCGCTCTCATGCAGAAGGTGCTGAAGAAACCAAAGCGAAAGTCGAAGCCAGCGGACGCAAAGGCTTAGTTATCAAAGCAGATTTAGGTGTCGTCAGCGATATCCGTCAGATGGTTGACGAAGGTATCCAACATTTCGGCAAAATAGATATCTTGGTAAACAACGCTGGGTTAGAAAAGAATGCCTCGTTCTGGGATGTGACAGAACAAGACTACGACAATGTACTTAACGTTAACCTCAAAGGTGTATTTTTTGCAACACAGGCTGTTGTCCAGCACTTCCGGGAAACTCAGCGCCCTGGAAAAATTATCAATATCAGTTCAGTGCATGAAGAATTGCCGTTCCCGCACTTTACCTCTTACTGTGCCAGCAAGGGAGGTGTGAAGATGTTGATGCGAAACTTAGCTGTGGAACTTGGACCTTTAGGCATTACGATCAACAACGTTGCACCGGGAGCAATTGAGACACCAATTAATAAAAGTTTGTTGGAAAACAAAGAAAAGCTAGGCGCTGTACTAAAGAATATCCCCCTCGGGCGACTGGGACAACCCCAGGATGTAGCTTCTCTAGTTGCTTTTTTAGCTTCATCAGACGCAGATTATATCACAGGCTCCACCTTTTTTGTCGATGGCGGGTTGCTTTGGAATTATCAGGAGCAATAGCTCGCACCAATCTTGTACTTAACTTGAGAAGGATAAATCGATGAAAAAGATTGTCATTGCTTTGACACTGCTGATTGTTGTTACCTTTGGAAGCGCTTTCATGCCTAGGGTTGCTGTTGCAGCACCTCTCGAAACTGCTCGAAATATCGAAGTTTTCCAACCTGATCAAGCTCAAACAGTTGCGGTGGGAAAAGACTTGTTTACTTTCAAAAAGTTTGTGAATAAAGGCACTTCAAAGGCTTTGTCTCTTGTAGAGATTACGCAACCCCCAAAATATAAAGGAGGGTTTCTCTTAGAAAAACATCTTATAGACGCTCCAGAAGATTTCTATGTTTTGGAAGGAGAATTCGAGATTACTAGCTCGCCATCAAACGACAAAATCAAATTAGATACTGGCGATATTGCCCATATCCCCCCCAGTATTCCTTATGGAGTCAAGCATATAGGAGCAGGAGAAGGAAGGCTCTTGTTAATTACCCCTAATATAGAATTTCCAAATTTACTGAAAGAAATCGGAACCCCCGTGGTAGATAAGTCATCCATCCCCTCTGCTTCTACTGTGCCAGACATAGAAAAGATAGCATCAGCCGCTAAAAAGTACGGGATTGAGTTCTTGAATTGAGCATCAGCCGTCCAATCTAGTGTGCGCTCGATGAAGAACGTAACACACCAACTCCCAAACAAGTGGTGCTGTAGGTCTGCAAAAGAGATTACTTGAAATTGCACTGAGGTGATACTCCCAGAGGGAGCCGCCCAAAGGGCATTGGCGCAGATCCAAACGATTCCGAAGTCGCAAGGCAAACGAAATCAACATTCGGAACAAAAATAACGAGGAAAACCATGAAACCACTAGAAGGAAAAATTGCAATTATCACTGGTGGATCTGGTGGCATTGGTTCAGCCATTTGTGAACGACTTGCCCAAGATGGCGCTAAGGTGGTTGTCCACTACGGCGGTCATCAGGATGCGGCAGACGATGTCGTTACCAGAATTAAAGATAAGGGCGGCGAAGCCGTTGCTATCCAAGCAAACCTTAGCAAAGTCGAAGACGTTGTCAGCCTGTTTGACCAGACGCAGCAACATTTCGGAACGCCCGATATAGTTGTCAACAATGCTGGAACAGGTGTTGGCGGGCCGATTGCCGAGACGGAAGAAGAAGCCTTTGATAAGGTCTTTGGGTTGAACACGAAAGGAACATTCTTCTCCATGAGGGAAGCCGCCCGTCGTATCAATCAAAATGGGCGTATTGTCAATATATCTAGTGGGTTAGTTGTGCGCCCGCTCGCAGGCTTCAGTCTTTATGTTGGCAGTAAAGCGGCTGTGGAACTGATGGGCAAAGTTCTCTCGATGGAACTTGGCGATCGCGGCATCACAGTCAATACAGTTTCGCCAGGACCAACAGAAACAGAGATGTTTGCCCACTCTGGTGATGATCCAACAGCCGCTGCTGCACGGTCACCCTTTAACCGTCTTGGGAAACCAGAAGATATTGCAGATGTCGTCGCCTTCGTTGTCAGCGACCAATGCCGATGGATTACCGGGCATACCTTCCAAGCAGGAGGTGGATACGTATGAGTTCGCAATTTAGTGAAAAATACGCCCTTGTCACTGGCGGGAATAAAGGCATTGGTTTTGCCATTTGTCAAGGACTGCTAGCAGCTGGGTTTGATGTGATTCTTGCAGCGCGATCGCTTGATAAAGCCAAAGCAGCAGCAGAAAAATTGCATACCAACTCGAAAGTGCGTGTCGTCGAACTTGATGTCGCAGATGACCAAAGCATTGACCAAGCCATAAAGCATTTAAGTCAAGAAATTCCTCAACTGGATGTCCTGGTAAATAACGCAGGCATTTATCCTGACGAAGGCGTGAACATTCTGACTATCTCTCGCGAATTGCTGAATCGGACAATGAACACCAACACATTTGGACCGATTCGCACAAGCCAAGCATTCCTACCCCTACTGGAAAAAGCACCCCAAGCCCGTATCATCAATGTTTCTAGTGGCTACGGTCAGTTGGATGGGCTTTCTTTTGATGTCCCCAGTTATTGCTTGTCTAAACTTAGCCTCAATGGCGCAACCATTATGCTAGCGGAAGCTTTACAAGCAAAAGGCATTGCAGTTAACGCCATAGATCCTGGCTGGGTAAAAACAGATATGGGCGGTACTTCCGCTCCTCGTTCCCCCGAACAGGGCGCTGACACTGCTATTTGGCTCGCAACCGAAGCTTCACCAAACTTAAGCGGGAAGTTGTTCCGGGATCGTAGGGAAATTTCTTACTGAAGCGTTAATTTGAATTTCATTTCTACATAGGAGTCAAAAATGGCACAGAAATTAGATGGAAAAGTTGCGCTAATTACTGGCGCTTCATCGGGCATTGGTGAAGCAACCGCCCTAGCGCTAGCAGCCCTTGGAGCAAAGGTGGCATTGGCAGCAAGACGCGCTGATCGCCTACAGAAGTTGGAAAAACAGATTACAGATGGTGGTGGAAAGGCGCTTTCCCTCGTCACAGATATTGCCGATGAAGCCCAAGCGACTGAAATGGTTCACAAGACTAACAGCAATTTCGGCAGTGTGGATATCTTGGTCAATAACGCTGGTGTGATGCTTGTTGGTCCAGTTGAAGGTGCAGATACTTCAGATTGGCAACGTATGATTAATATCAACCTAATGGGTTTGATGTATGCCACCCATGCTGCCCTACCTTTAATGAAAGCTCAGGGCGGAGGACATATTGTGAATATTTCCTCTGTAGCTGGTCGCGTAGCTGTACCTAATTACGCAGTATACAATGCCACTAAATTTGGAGTTGGCGCGTTTAGTGAAGCTTTACGAAAGGAGGTTTATAAAGACAAAATCCGCGTCACTGTGATTGAGCCAGGTGGGGTGGCAACGGAATTAGCTGACCAGATTACCAACCCAGAGTTTAAGCAGCTAACAGAACAGTTTTATGAGTCATTAACGGTACTCGAAAGCGAGGATATTGCTGCAGCGATCACTTATGCCGTAACTCAGCCGCCTCGTGTCAATATCAATGAAATTTTAATCCGCCCAACCGAGCAGGAATTGTAGCTTTTTGTCCAATTTCCATTAGGAGACTCTAAGACATGAGAATTGGCACGATTGGTACAGGAAATATGGCAAGGTCTTTGGGGATCTTGTGGGCAGAACAGGGTCACGAAGTTTTTTTCGGTTCCCGCGACTCCGAGAAGGGTAAATCTGTAGCCGAATTTGCCGGACACGGAGCCAAAGGCGGAACCAATGATGAAGCAGTTGCATTTGCCGATGTCATCTTCTATTCAGTCCGTGAAATGCCTTCTAGCGTGCTGTCCTCAACCGAGGTTCTATCGGGCAAGGTTTTGATTGACTGTAACAACCGCGAGATTCCTGAAGGTTTCGCTTTTGAACCTATTTTCGATGAATCACTCGCCGAAAAACTGGCAGCAAATGTGCCGAATGCTCATGTGGTTAAAGCATTTAACACAATGGCGCAAGAAGTTTTTGAATTAAGCCCCGAACCACTCAAGGAATATAACGTTTCGTGTTTCATTTGTGCTGATAACGAGCAGGCTAAGAAAACAGTCATGACGCTTGCTGAAGAAATAGGTTTTTCTCCTATTGACTGCGGATCGTTACGTAGCGCTCGCATGGTTGAAAGTTTAGGGGACTTTATCCGTTTTATGATAGGTGGAATGAAACTTGGCTCATATGCAACTATTTCTGTCAATAAGGTTTCAGAAGCTAAAAAACAGCGTCTTGGCGGTCGAAACGCAGGCTATCGGTAATTCTTTTTAAATTTCAAAGTGAGGTGGGTGCTTACTGCCCACCCTACTAGTTGTGCGAAAGTCGCATGAAACTTAAAACTTAGGAGAAAAAAGGAAAAATCAACATGGATTTACAACTTAATGGAAAAAGAGCTTTGGTAACTGGCAGCAGTAGCGGCATCGGTGAAGCGATCGCTAAGATACTAGCGCGCGAGGGAGTAAGCGTTGTTGTGCATGGTCGCAGTTTGTTTCAAGTCCTCTAAGTGGTTACATTAATGGTGCGAATTTGCGCGTGGATGGTGGCTGGACGCAAAGCATTAACTAAAGTAATTACAGGGCTATTTGTCAAATATACATATAGCGCAACTCAATTGAATGAAGTAATCATTTATCTGTGTCCATCTGTGGTTAATTATTTCTTTGGTGTACCTTACTCCGGGTTACAAACCGCTATGAGAGGAAAATCATGACCCAAGAAGAAGCAAGATTACAAGCCGATCGCGAACGCACCGCCTATTGGAAACGCTGGGGTCCATACCTCAGCGAACGGCAATGGGGAACAGTCCGCGAAGATTACAGCCCTGACGGTAGTGCTTGGGACTACTTCCCGCACGACCACGCCCGTTCCCGCGCCTACCGTTGGGGTGAAGATGGAATCGCTGGTATTTCTGATAACCATCAAAGATTATGTTTTGCCATTGCTTTGTGGAATGGTCAAGACCCAATTCTCAAAGAACGAATTTTTGGCTTAACAGGAAATGAAGGCAATCACGGGGAAGATGTCAAAGAATACTATTTCTATCTCGACAACACCCCGACACACTCTTACATGAAATGTCTCTATAAATACCCACAAGCTGCTTTTCCATATACTCAACTTGTAGAAGAAAATCGCTCCAGAAGCCGCAAAGAATTCGAGTTTGAATTGCTCGACACTGGTGTTTTTGCTGAAAACCGCTACTTTGATGTATTCGTTGAATACGCCAAAAATACACCGGAAGATATTCTCATTCAAATCAGTGTAGTCAACCGAGGACCAGAGGAAAAAACACTATATCTGTTACCAACGCTATGGTTTCGCAATACTTGGTCTTGGTTTCCCAATCAAGAAAAGCCTTTTGTTAAAGTCTTAAAATCTGATAATCACCTCAGTGTGATCGAAGCTTTTGAATCAACTTTAGGAAACAGATGGCTATACTGCAACGAAGCGACACAATTGCTGTTTACAGAAAACGAGACAAATTGTGAAAGATTATTTGGTGTTAATAATGCTTGTGCCTACGCCAAAGACGGGATTAACGATTATCTGATTCAGGGTCGTAAAGATGCAGTAAATCCTAATCAAATTGGCACGAAGATGTCAGCACATTATATCTTGACGATCGCACCCGGCGAAACCAAAACTGTGCGGTTGCGACTTTGCAATGATCCAGAACTGGCAGAACCATTCGGGGCTAATTTTGATACGATTTTGGGCGATCGCACCAGAGAAGCCGATGAATTTTACAGCCGCATTTCTCCCTTTCCCGCAACTGAAGATGAACGCAATGTCCAGCGACAAGCATTTGCAGGGCTGTTGTGGAGTAAACAATTTTACTATTATGTAGTCGAAGATTGGTTAAAAGGCGATCCCTCAGGTCCACCGCCACCAGAGTCGCGTCAAAAGGGCAGAAACTCCGAATGGCTACACGTTTTTAATGATGATGTGATCTCAATGCCCGATAAATGGGAGTACCCTTGGTTCGCTGCTTGGGATTTGGCGTTTCATTTGATACCCTTAGCCATGATTGACCCAGACTTTGCCAAGCAGCAACTCAGCCGCTTGACGCGAGAATGGTATATGCACCCCAATGGTCAACTTCCCGCTTATGAATGGGCATTGAGTGATGTCAACCCTCCAGTTCAAGCTTGGGCAGCTTGGCGCATCTACGAGATCGAGCAAAAGATGTACGGACGTGCTGATAAACAATTTTTAGAGCGCGTGTTTCAAAAGTTACTCGTCAACTTTACTTGGTGGGTAAATCGCAAAGATATTGAGGGCAAGAATATCTTTCAGGGCGGTTTTTTGGGGTTAGACAACATTGGCGTGTTTGATCGCAGTTCTGAACTTCCCACAGGTGGCTACTTAGAACAAGCAGATGGTACCAGTTGGATGGGTATGTTCTGCATGGATATGCTGACAATTGCCCTAGAACTGGCAAAAGATGAGCCAGTTTATGAAGACATTGCCAGCAAATTTTTTGAGCATTTTCTTCGGATTGCGAGTGCGATGGATGGGATTGGCAACGATGATATAGCACTATGGAATGAAGCTGATGGCTTTTACTACGATGCGCTGCATTTCCCTGATGGTCATCATTGCCCGATGAAGGTGCGATCAGTAGTGGGGTTGGTTCCCTTGTTTGCCGTGGGAACGCTAGAACCAGAAATTTTAGAAAAACTGCCTTCCTTCAAACGAAGAACCGAATGGTTTATCGAAAACCGACCAGACTTGACTTCAGGTATCGCTTGTATGGAAACTCTGGGGGCGGATCATCGCAAATTGCTGGCAATTACTAATCAAGACAAGTTGCACCGCATTCTGGAAAAAATGTTAGATGAAGCAGAATTTTTGAGTCCTTATGGCATTCGCTCTGTTTCCAAATATCACCAGGAGCATCCTTATATCCTAACGGTAAATGGTCATGAGTACCGGGTGGATTACGAACCAGCCGAATCCAGCACTGATTTGTTTGGTGGCAACTCTAATTGGCGCGGTCCGATTTGGTTTCCGATGAATTATTTGATTATTGAATCACTCCAAAGGTTCCATCACTACATGGGCGACTCGTTCAAGGTGGAATGCCCAACAGGTTCTGGCAATCAGATGACCTTAAACGAAGTGGCAATTGAATTATCTAAGAGGCTAAATCAGATTTTTATAAGAAATTCCTCTGGACGCAGACCTGTTTATGGCGGTACGGAGGTGTTTCAAACTAATCCGCATTGGCGTGACTTAATTCTTTTCCACGAATACTTTCATGGAGACAACGGCGCGGGTTTGGGTGCTAGTCACCAAACTGGTTGGACAGGTCTCGTCGCAGAAATGATTCAGCGATGCACAGAACATGGCAAAGAATTATGAAATCAGCGATTAAAGGTGCAAAAATGTGCCTGTCTCTTGATATTGTTGGTTACAGTCATCACACTTATATGTTAAGACGCTTGTCCTAAGGAGAAATTCGAGCATCTGTTGTGTTTAAGGGACTAGCAAACCGCAAACAGGCATTCGGCGCAAGCCGTCTTGAAGAGAAGGACGCGAAGAAAAGAGGGAAAAAGTTAATGAAAATTGGAAAAAAATCATACACAAGACTACTTGTCAAGGATTGGAAGGCTTGTTTTTTGTTTTACAAAGATGTCATAGAATTTGACGTTGCTGTAGAAAATGAAGAAGACGGATATGCTGAGTTTAAAGCCGGAGATATGAGACTAAGTCTATTCCGGCGGCAAGAAATGGCACAATTGATTCACAACTCAGAAAAGCCTGCTCATGCTGAATGTCAAGATACTGTGGCATTGATTTTTACTGTGCATGATTTAGAGGAGGAATATCAGCGATTAAGACATAAGGGTGTGCACTTTACCGCAGCACCGATGAATAATCCCTACTTTGGAATCAAAACAGCTTATCTTCGAGATCCAGACGGAACTCTGATTGGTTTATACGAGTTTCTTGTGTGATATGTGACATGACTCCGCCCTAGAAGGGCGAAGCTTCTAAACCGGGCTAACGCCCCGCTTCGCTAACACGATTTAGATTTCCTGGTTGTTTCCCTTCGGGTTCGCCAGTTCCCTACGGCGGGAGACCCGCCTAAGCCCTGCGGGCAGGCTGCGCCAACAGGACTGGACTCACCGTTTCCGGTTTTTCACCCACTATCTAGACATGCAGTTACCCACACATCCCCGACGCTCTGATTGCCCAGGCGCTTTCGATTCCCGACTGCCCATCGGTAAAGAGCTACCAATTGCTGGAAGCTTTCTCCCTAAGTACTGTAAAGTTTTTACCCAACTACAGAAGCTGCTCTTCAAGCAACAATTTCTAGTTGGAACCCCCTAACTTCAGTTGTCAAGGTTCAGACCAGTTTATACCGTTTGGAGGTCCCGACTCGTGTCTGATTTTCACTCTCAAGGTATCCGTTGGTTGTTCGGTGTACATATTTTACCGCGCAAAGCCGTCCTTTTAGGACGGGGTTTTAAACCCAGTTTTTTCGATAAAAAACCAGCAATTAAACAAGGGAGGTCACCGAAGCGCTATGGCTAAACCTGTAATCATAACGGTTGACGATGACCCAGAAGTTTTGCAAGCCGTGGCGCGGGATCTACGGCAAGAATATGGCGATCGCTTCCGAATTATCCGCGCTGATTCTGGTGCGAGTGCATTGGAAGCCTTGGAACAACTCAAACTTCGTAATCAGGCAGTGTCGCTGTTCCTTGTCGATCAACGGATGCCGCAAATGTCCGGTGTGGAGTTTTTGGAACAAGCCATATCAATGTTCCCGGATGCGAAACGTGCTTTACTCACCGCTTACGCAGATACCGATGCCGCCATCCGCGCCATCAACTCCACAAAAATTGATTACTATTTGATGAAGCCGTGGGATCCACCAGAAGAACGCTTGTATCCAGTACTGGACGATTTACTCGAAGACTGGCAAGCAAACTTCCACCCACCATTTGAAGGGATTCGCGTCATCGGTAACCGCTGGTCGCCCCATTCCCATCAGGCTAAAGATTTCCTAGCGCGAAATCAAGTGCCTTACCAGTGGATGGATATTGAATTATCAGAAGAAGGACAAAAACTCACAGAATATGCTAGCGGTGATAAAGTAAACCTGCCCGTCGTCCTCTTTGCTGACGGTTCCCATCTCATCCAGCCAACCAACCTGCAAATTGCTGAGAAAATTGGGCTGCAAACTCAAGCAGAAAAACCGTTTTATGATTTGATTATCGTTGGTGGCGGTCCTGGTGGTTTAGCCGCTGCGGTGTATGGCGCATCAGAAGGGCTACGCACGGTGATGATTGAACGTGAAGCCCCAGGAGGGCAAGCTGGGACAAGCTCACGTATTGAAAATTACCTTGGTTTTCCCACAGGTTTGAGTGGTGGCGATTTGGCACGGCGTGCTGTGACTCAAGCAAGACGGTTTGGCGTTGAAATTCTCACCCCACAAGAAGTTACGGGTATCCGCTTAGAAGACCAGTATCGAATTGTGCAACTGGGAGACAGTAGCGAAATCAGTTGCCACGCGATGATATTGGCGCTGGGTGTGTCGTGGCGGCGGCTGGATGTGGCTGGACTTGATCGGCTGACAGGTGCTGGGGTCTACTATGGTGCCGCACAGGCAGAAGCGATGAGTTGCCAAGGTGAAGAAGTTTATATCATTGGTGGGGCAAACTCAGCCGGACAAGCTGCAATGTACTTTTCGAGATACGCCCACACAGTCACGATGTTGGTGCGTGGCGACTCCCTAACTAAGAGTATGTCCCAGTATCTGATTGAGCAAATTGCAGAAACACCAAATATCACTGTCAAGACACATAGCAGTGTGATAGAGGCAAAAGGAGAAACAAGTTTAGAAGCACTTACTATTCACAATTCTTTAACAGGTGAAACGCAAACCGTTCCTGCAACATCTCTGTTTATTTTTATTGGCGCAGTTCCCCGTACTGAATGGCTAGATGGTGTTGTGGAACGAGACGAACGCGGCTACATCATAACAGGTCCCGATTTGCCAAAAGATGGACAACGCATCAAGGGATGGACGCTAGAACGCGACCCTTTTTTACTAGAAACAAACATCCCCGGCGTTTTCGCTGTGGGTGATGTGCGTCATGGTTCCGTGAAGCGAGTTGCTTCTGGCGTTGGTGAGGGTTCAATTTGCGTTCAGTTTGTCCATCGATACCTCAGCAACGTGTTGTGATACTTAAAATGAGTTCACAAGTTGTCTGCCAGATGCAGCAACTCTGGCGTTGCATTTACCACATCGTAGGGGCACAGCAAAGCTTAGTGCCTCTACAAGCGCGGTGTATTGCAATGAACTGAAAACCTTAATGCGGGGAATCTCTTGGATTTGATGTCAACATTGATTTAGCACTCAAAGGTGACAGCCATGCAGCAAATAACTCTCGCTGAAGCATCTAAACAATTGCCTGAATTAATCGAGGCACTAATCAATGGCGAAGAAATTATCATTAATGCCTCATAACATTAATGCCTCATAACAACAGTATTATAATGATGCAACTGATTGCACCTGAAACAACACTTGAGACTTCACGGCTGTTGCTTGAGCCACTGGTGGCATCTCATGCAGTACATATCTACAGGGAATTGCAGGATGAAAGGCTTTATCAGTTTATCCCACAGGAGCCTCCTATATCATTGCAGGTTTTGGAGGCTCGATACCGTGCGCTATCTTCAAGACTTTCTCCTAACGGGCAACAAGCATGGCTGAATTGGGCTGTGAGTCTTCGCGCTGGAAGATATATTGGAACATTGGAAGCAACAGTATATGCCAACCGGACAGCGGCGATTGCCCAAGGGGCAGTGGCAAAGCCAATCGCCTACATGATTTTCCCATCATTCTGGCGACAAGGTTATGCAAAAGAAGGATGTTTACAACTGCTAAATCATCTTTTCAACGACTATCAAGTCAACCTTGTGGCAGCCGAGATAGACACTCGTAACGTCGCGTCCATTGAACTCATTAAATCACTTGGATTTAAGCGCGTGTCCACAAAGGAAAACGCGGACTTTTTTAAGGGATGTGTCAGCCACGAGTATCGATATGAGTGTATGTCGTCTTTTACTTCAGGAAATCATCTCCCAGTTGGATAAACTAAACTGAGGTTTTTGCATCAAACAACCAATTTTTGATGTAAGTATGAATTAGGAACAAAGAGGTAACAGCCATGCAAGAAATAACTCTCGCTGAAGCATGTAAAAGTTTGCCTGAATTAATTGAAGCCGCCATGAGTGGCGAAGAAATCGTGATTACAAAAGACAATCAACCTGTTGTCAAATTAACTCCTATATCGTCAGTGAAGCGTCGCCGTGCTGGGAGTGCTAAAGGCTTGATTACAATATCCGATGATTTCGACGAACCGTTAGAAGATTTCAAGGACTATATGTAATGAGGCTGTTGATAGACACTCATATCTTTATTTGGTACATTCTGGACATTCAGAAACTTAGTGCTACAGTACGAGCGTTAATTGACGATCAAGATAACAAAATTCTGCTTAGTACTGCTAGTGTGTGGGAGATGGCAATTAAACAAAGCATAGGCAAGCTGAGTTTTTATCTGCCATTTGAGGTGTTTATCAAGCAGCAACTCAGTCTTAATGACTTCAATTTACTAGACATCAAAATAAACCACCTTGCTGTTGTTGCTACTCTACCTTTTCACCATCGTGACCCATTTGACAGACTTTTAATTGCACAGTCTCTCGTAGAAAAAATACCTATTTTAAGTGTTGATTCAGCTTTTGATGCCTATCCTATTGAACGGTTATGGTAGGTAACAATTATTTAATATTATTTCATATAAGGAGTTGCCATGCTACACGACTCAAATCAAGTGACGCTGTTTCCTAAATTACCAGATGATGCTTTGGAGGAGATGAAGCAGTTTGGTAAAGAAATACAACTGAATGCGGGCGATGTGCTGTTTAGTGAAGGCGACTCAAAATATCACTTTTTTGTTGTCTTAGAAGGCGAAATTGAAATCACTAAGCAAGTTGGCGCTGAAACAAAAGTGCTGGCTGTTCATCGGTGTGGTGAATTCATGGGCGAACTTTCAATGCTGACAGGTACGGGTGCGATCGCCTCAGGGCATGCGATCGCACCCAGCCGCGTTTTGCAAATCGACGTTGAAACATTTAGACATATCCTCACTGAATGTTCGCCTATTGCTGAAGTCATTCTCAGCGCAATGGCAGGACGAACCAAAGACGTGGAAGCGCAAATGCGGCAGCAAGAGAAGATGGCAGCGCTAGGTAAAATGTCAGCAGGTTTGGCACACGAATTGAATAATCCAGGGGCGGCGGCGCGACGGGCGGCTTCCCAGTTGCGCGAGAATTTTCAAAACTTACAAACTCAGGCTTTACAGCTCAATTTGCTTTCCAAAGAGCAACTAAAATTCATTACAGAGATTCAACATCAAGCAACACAACACGCTTGTCACTCGTCCAAACTCGACCCTATTACCTGTAGCGATCAAGAAGACGAAGTGACAGACTGGTTAGAAGACCATGATATTAGTAATAGTTGGAAACTTGCCCCCACATTGGTGAACGCTGGACTAAATACTGAAAAGCTTGATACTCTTGCTGACAACATCCCCGTTGACTGTGTGAGTCATGTCCTTACGTGGCTAGAAGCAACACTTTCATCCTTCGGGCTTATCCACGAAATTGAGCAAAGTACCGTCCGTATTTCTGAGTTGGTGAAAGCAATTAAAGGCTATTCCTATATGGATCAAGCCCCTCTGCAAGAAATAGATGTGCATGAGGGAATTGAAAATACTTTGCTCATTCTGCAGCATCGCCTTAAAAAGGGAGTCATCGTTAAGCGTGAGTATGACCGCACTCTACCAAAAATTTGTGCTTACGCCAGTGAACTTAACCAAGTGTGGACAAATTTAATTGACAATGGCATAGATGCAATGAATGGCAAAGGTGATTTGACGATTCGTACTTATAGAGAAAATAATTGTCTGATTATCGAAATTGGGGATACTGGGGTAGGTATTCCACCAGCAATTCAATCTCGGATTTTTGAACCATTTTTTACAACTAAAGGAGTAGGGAAAGGCACTGGCTTGGGTTTGGAAATTGCCTATCGCATTATTGTTAACAAACATCACGGTGATATTCGGTTTGAATCTAAACCTGGTGATACGCGCTTTCGAGTGAATTTGCCTATTCAAGGTGTAAATTCGTGTCAAAAGGTTTGTGAGTAGAATTTTCACGCCTGATTGGATGGAAGCTATGGCTGAGATTTTCCAATTCTAATTTTAGGATTTCTATTGCTAGTACAGCCAAGGTTTAATATTTACTCATAGTGCTGAAAATTTTGGGATTTAGGAGGAGCGGGTGTCCGAAGTGGAACTATTATCTGATGTTGGTGCGGACTATACCCGACTGCGTGACCTATTGGAAGCTAGCAAGTGGAAAGAAGCTGATGAGGAAACGGGAGCGCTCATGCTTAAAGTTGCCAGTCGGGAAATTCAAGGCTGGCTAGATAGCGAATCCCTTAGCAAATTCCCCTGCACAGACCTTCGCACAATTGATCAGCTTTGGATGGAATACTCAAAAGGGCGTTTCGGCTTTAGTGTGCAAAAGCGTATTTATGATGAAGTTGGAAAAGACTCCGAGAAGTGGGGGGATCTCGTTGGATGGCGTCAAGAAGGCATTTGGTTGAACTTTTCAGACCTCACTTTCAATATCAATGCCCCAATTGGTCACCTACCGGGACGGTTTGCGCGTTTCCCAGTGGGGTGGGGGTGGTGGTTTGGTCCTTTTCTTGTGTCGAGAATTGAAGAGTGTAGGCTTTGACATCCTCAGCGTCGGCTTATGGGACGGTGATTCTCAAGACTTACGACTTGGGTTTCTGCTTCATAGCAACTGCCTCTACCCTTGAGGGATTTGGTAGAGATGTTCGCTCCACAGACTATAACGGTGTGTCCCACCGCCATATGTATCGAAATCCAAAAAAAAGGAATTCTTATGCGTTTTGTTGATTCAAGGGATGTTTCCCATTGCCCCATTCTCTTTTCCCGGTCTACCGATTTTTCTTCCCCGTTGCAATACTTGCAAACTTTGGTGTTAGGGTTTATGTCTCCATCGTCGCGGGTGGGTCAGTGACGTCTTTGATTGTATCAGTAAAGCCGTCCTAAAAGGACGGGGTTTTAGACCCAAAATTTTCGATAAACTCAAGGTGTCATCATGCTTAATATCGAAACTTTACGGCAAGTTCCTCTCTTCTCTAAGTTATCAGACAAACAGTTGCAATGGCTACTTGATCAAGGTGTCGAGGTATGGCGAGAACCTGGAGAAATTCATCGCCATGAAGGTGAGCCTGCCGAGCATGTTTTTGTACTCCTAGAAGGTCAAGTTCGGATTACGCAGAAAGTTGGCAATCAAGAGATTTTGTTGGCGATGTACGAACCAAAAACGCTGTTTGGTGAATTGCCTGTGTTAATGGGTCAGACACATTTCTGGGCTACTGGTCGTGCTGTGACTCGTAGCCATATTCTGGAATTGCCAAACCAGGTGTTTTGGGAAATGCTTTCGAGTTGTACTTGCGTCATGACCGAAATTCTCCGCACAATGGCAGAACGGTTGCAAGCGGTACAGACGATATCACAGCACAGAGAAAAACTGGTAGCATTAGGCACTTTAGCAGCAGGTCTGGCACACGAGTTGAATAACCCGGCTTCCGCATGTCGCAGAGCCGTGGGACAATTACGCCAAACTAGGCAGGTGTTGCAGCCATTGACGGTAAAGCTGAATCAAAAAGAAATGACCTGCGACCAAAAAGCGTTTGTTGCCAAGTTGCAGCAAGATGCGATCGCCACTGCTAGAACAGCAACCAGACTCGATCCATTAACGCAAAGCGATCGCGAGGATGAAGTGACGCAATGGCTAGAAGCACACAACGTTGGCAATGGTTGGAAACTTGCTCCCACGTTAGTTACAGCAGGGCTTGATATCGAATGGCTGGAGAATGTTAAGAAAAATGTAGGTGAATTCTTGCTTGGTAACGTCCTGACTTGGACAGAAATAACGTTACAAGAATGGGGTTTGTTAGACGAACTTGAGCATTGTACAACCCGAATTTCTACCTTAGTTGATGCCGTCAAAGATTATTCCTACATGGATCGGGCATCCCTTCAAGAAATAGACGTACACGATGGTATAGAAAGTACTCTCACAATTCTGAATCATAAGCTCAAGCACAGTAATGTGGTGGTCACGCGGGAGTATGACTGTGACGTGCCGATTATCAGTGCCTATGGCAGAGAACTCAATCAAGTCTGGACGAATTTGATTGATAATGCGATCGATGCTGTCAACGGGCAAGGTGGTCAAATCTGGATTCGCACCAATTGCGAAACTGACTTTTTACTCGTGGAAATTGCTGACAATGGTCCGGGAATTCCCCCAGAGGTTCAGTCTCACATTTTCGAGCCATTTTTTACAACTAAAGGAGTCGGTGAGGGGACTGGATTAGGTTTGCATATTGTCTACCGGATTGTTGTGGGACAGCATGAGGGTGATATTCGGCTGTTATCTCAGCCAGGGGACACCAGATTTCAGGTGCGGTTGCCGATGAATTTGTCGTAATTTGCTGATTTTATGTCAGAGTTTATCAAGCGCCAGGCTTAGGTCTGAAGGTGTATATCAGCTCAGCGAGGAAGCGTTATTATTTGGTGCAAAAAATAATTCCTAAGGATTCAGACAATGCGAGCAACCGTTTACCACGGACCTGGCGACGTGCGAGTTGAGAACGTTCCTGACCCAAAAATTCAGCAACCCACCGATGCAATTGTCCGAATCACCCACGCTTGCATCTGCGGATCAGATTTGTGGTTTTACCGAGGGTTGGAGAATTGGAAACCGGGGTGGCGCACAGGTCACGAGTGGATGGGCATAGTCGAGGAAGTTGGTTCCGATGTCCGTAATATTAAAAAAGGGGATTACGTCCTTGCCCCCTTCGCCTTTTCCGATGGCACCTGCGAATTCTGCGGTCAGGGGTTACAGACTTCCTGTGTTCAAGGTGACTTTTGGGGCGGAGAATCCAACGACGGCGGGCAAGCAGAAGCCGTACGTGCGCCCTTTGCTGACGGCACCCTGGTTGTAGTACCCCCCGCAGTCGAGGGTGATGATGCCATGCTCAAGGCAATTCTGCCTCTCACCGATGTCATGTCAACTGGCCATCACGCGGCGGTTTCTGCTGGAGTGCAGCCAGGGGGTACAGCGGCGGTCATTGGCGATGGTGCTGTTGGGCTGTGCAGCGTACTGGCAGCGAAGCGGTTGGGAGCAGAACGCATCATCATCCTTGGTCGTCATGAAAAACGTTTAGAAATTGCGCGGCGCTTCGGGGCTACCGATGTGGTGACAAGTAGAGATAAGCAGGCGATTAGCGAAGTTCAAGAGATGACCAAGGGCGGCGTGGAGTCGGTGCTGGAATGCGTCGGAACCGAATCATCTATGGATACAGCAATAGGAATTGCGCGTCCTGGCGGGGCGATCGGCTTTGTGGGAGTACCCCACGGTAGCGAGACAATCAATTTGGGGCGGATGTTCTTTTCAAACATCGCCTTACGCGGCGGAGTTGCCCCAGCCCGTGCCTACATTCCCGAACTACTTACCGACGTGGTAGCAGGTAAACTGGACTCTTCCCCCGTCTTGGATCTCACTGTTGACCTCAATGGCGTTCCCTCTGGATACGCAGCAATGGACAGCAGGGAAGCGATTAAGGTGATGGTGCAACCCTAATATGAACTAGGCACATCCGCCTACGGCTGAGATGTGCGTTTCTGACGCTTCGTTTGAGCAACTTGCTTGAAACTTCCGCAGTGCCTCATTTGCGGTCACGTTGGCTGCTGTGACTCGTCAAAAAATAAACACGCTACTAAGCATTTTCACGCTACTGGGCATCCGGTTATCAAGTCCTTCGAGCCTGGTGAGGACTGGAAGTGGTGCTATATCGATAAGACTTTCGTGTAGAAGCATGATTGAATTGGTTAACCTGAGTTCGGTATCCAATTAAGCCATTGCAACTTCTTGGAATTTAGATCCTACTGTAGCGGCTTTAGGAAGTTTTGCGATCGCCGAAGGCGGGGCTTTGCCCATCGCTTGGCATCGCTTTGCGCCATTTCAAAACGCTATAAGTCTTGCGGGCAGACCAAGCCAGCGCGTAGCGTGCGCTTAGGCAGATACGCAGTGCGATCGCATAGAGTGCCCGCTTGGCGATCGCATTAGGACGTTTGCGTAGCTTGCCCAGGTAATATAGTAATTCTCACTTGCATAGAATACACGTATATGGTATAAGCACGGCATTGTCCATACGTGTCAACTTAAGTTAAAACCCTTGTAAATAGGCTAGAGCATACTCTCCTGAATGCCCACAATCTCGCTTCACCCCACCCCGGTTTTGTCTGACGCCAAAACCTCCCCTCCCCTTAGCAAGGGGAGGGGATTAAGGGGCGGGGTAAAACCAACGTGGAATCAATGGTTAAACGTTCAGTTGACACCAATGGGCTAGCCTTTGCTTCTACGACAATCTGTGGTTCAATGAACTGAAAATTGCTGTAACAGTATATCTTCACAAAAACTGCATAAGTCCTCAAACCTTGGAAATAGATGTAATAAAAGCTCCGACAAACACCCATGAGCAACTTTAAAATCATCTTCCAGTCCAAAAAGACAATTTCTCTTAAGTTGGTTACAGAAAACGAAACCAGGTTGATCTAAATCTTTTCGTTGGTTATTCCGGTGATTTCCCTAACACAAACAAAGAAAACTATCGATTTTTTACCGCAGGAAGCGGATGGACAGCAAGCGTGCAACAGGGTTGTAGTATCGTGAGTGAAGAAAGCAATGTGTTATTACACGACTGTGATACCACTGGTGGTTCTTCCGGGGGAGCAATTATTGGCGTGATAGGTAATCAGCCTTACATCGTCGCCCTTAATAATGCGGAAATCAAAACTCGTGATGGACGCGTAATCATCAACCTGGGAGTAAAGATTGATTTCCTAGATAGATTGGCACGAAATTAAGTAGAGATACTCTTGTCATAGTAATTCTGCATAATATAGGGCTTTAAGGCTTTCATCAATATTTTCAGCAAAAGTTTGCCGGCGGACGCTCGTCGGCTGCTTTTATCATTTTTATGAGAGATTCCCATAAGTAAATCATAAGTAAATGTAGTTAGATTTGATAAAATTGGCAATAGCCGTATAGGTATACGGATAATACCTCAATGAAGCGTGACAGAACGGGAAAATTTATCTATAGTTGGGAAAAAGAATCGAAGCAGGCAGTCAACTTATCGCTAACTAAGACAGCTTGGCAGATTCTAAAGCAGGAGGCGCGTGAACGTGGTATTTCCCGTTCTGAGTTGGTGGAACGCTATGCTCGTACCTTGCAATCTGATTTGTCTTTCAACAATCTTAGTAGCAACGGCAAGCTGGACGCTTGTCATCAAGCAGAGGAAACGCAACAAAGAGCTGATCACGACTTAGAAGGACTTGTGGCAGAACGAACGTCCGAACTGTCTCAAGCCAATGCACAACTGCAAGTGCAAATTGTTGAACTGCAACGAACCATTGAAGCTTTGCAGTCGCGCCAGCTTGATTTCACTCCACTTCAGCCAGCCCAAGCAGCGCAACAAGGCGATGCTCCCACAGCGAACTGCCCAGGGGGCGATCGCGAAGTTATTCACATTCTCGAAAGTATCACCGATGGTTTCATTGCCTACGATCGCGACTGGCGCTACACCTACGTTAATGAGGCAGCCGTACGGTTACTAAAGAAGAGCAGAAACGAACTCATTGGTCAGCGCGTCTGGGATGTGTTTCCTCTTTTATGCGGCACCAACATTGAACGCATGCTGCACAAAGCGGTAGATGAACAAACTGCTCTTGTCTTCGAGGATTATTACGCTCCTTTGGACACCTGGGGGGAAGTTCATGCCTACCCGTCTGCTGAAGGACTTTCTCTGTTTGTTCGGGACATTACTGAGCGCAAGAAATTGGAACAACTACTCCAGCAAAACGCACAAGCTCAAGCTAGTCAACGCCAATGGCTGGAGGCGGTACTCAATCTGCTGCCCATTCCACTGGTATTTATTGAACCCCAAACGGCTCGCTTCACCTTCTCCAATCAGGCGGCAAATGAGATGGCAGGAGGTAAAATTCCTGATAATCGCCCTGCTGGAGTCTATGATGCAGAATTTTCCTGCACCGATGCTACAGGGCAACTTATTCCGCCCGACCAACTTCCCGCAGTCCGGGTGGCACGAGGCGAAAAAATTCATGGGGCAGAGTTGAATTGGCATACTCCAACAGGTGTTTACTCGCTGCTGGTTTATGCAGATACTTTACCCGCAATGCACGAGCTACCACCAACTTGCGTGATGGTGTTTCAAGATATTGGCTCCCGCAAACAGGTAGAGTTGCAACTTCACCAAAGCCAGCGATTCATCGAACAGGTTGCCGATGCTACGCCCGGTGTGTTGTACATCTATGATTTAATCGAGCAGCGCAATGTCTATGCGAATCGTCAGATTGGCGAAGTCCTGGGTTATACCTTAGAACAAATTCAGGCAATGGGAAGCCAACTGTTTTCCCAACTCATGCATCCTGAGGATCTTGCCACGCTTGGAACTCATATACAACGCTTTCATCAAGCTCATGACGGTGAAATTATTGAACGAGAGTATCGGATGCAGCATGCCAATGGAGAATGGCGTTGGCTTTGGAGTCGGGATCTTATTTTCACCCGTACACATGATGGGTTACCCCAGCAAGTGATTGGCATCTCACATGATATTAGCGCCCGTAAACAAGCAGAAGAAGCTCTGCGGCAACAAGCCGAGGCATTAGAGAACCAGCAGAAATGGTTGGAAGCGGTGCTTGATTTAATGCCGACGCCTATGGTGTTCATCGAACCGGGAACAGCAAAGGTAACTTTTGCCAATCGAATTGCCAATGAACTGGCAGGTGGTGACTTACCCAAAAACAAATCCCTTGAAGAATACCCGGACGCATACTACTGCACAGATGCAGCAGGTCAGCGCATTCCGACTGAGCGAATGCCTGCGGTTCTCCTAGCAAGAGGAGAAAGATTAGAAAACTATGAGATGAACTGGCATACACCTGGTGGTATTCGCTCAACTCTGTGCTGGGGAGAAACGTTACCACCTATGTACGGACATTCAGCCGTTTGCATTGGAATGTTTCAAGATGTCACTAAGTTGAAGCAAATTGAGGAGAACCTGCGACAAACCGAGGAACGGCTACAGCTTGCCTTATCCGGAACAGGCACGATCGCTTGGGATATGGATTTGAGGGCAAATCATGTTCTGTGTTCTCCGAATGCCCTTGAGGTTTGGGGAATTCAAGAAGGAACGGGAGAAGACTTTTTTGCTGTCGTCCACTCTGAAGAGCGGCAAAGTGTCATCGAAGCCTATGAGCGGGCACTGGCTGGAGAAGAAGACTACGCTCAGGAATACCGCGTTATTGGTCCGGATGGAACAACAACATGGCTCCGCAGCCAGGGACGAGTATACAAAGATGCTGATGGTCCTGTACGGATGGTAGGGGTATCGATTGATATAAGCGCCCGCAAACAAACAGAACAAGCGCTGGCAGCAAATGCTCAACGATTAAGTCTGGCTTTGGCAGCTGCGAAAATGGGAGATTGGAGTTGGGATGCAGCAACAGATATTGTCACATTTTCTCAACGAGCAGCCGAAATTTTTGGCATTCCGTCTGGTCCTTATATGACTTGGACGCATATGCGCGATCTACTTCATCACGAAGATCGAGAGCAGGCTCGTCTAGCGGTTGAGCAAGCAATCCGCCACGAGCGTGATTATGACATTGAATACCGGGTGATTCATGCCAATGGAGCCGAACGATGGGTTGCAGCAAAAGGACGTGCTCAGTATAGTGTTTCAGGAGATGTCCTGAGTATGCTGGGAGTTGTGCAGGATGTGAGCGATCGCAAACAGATGGAAGCGGAACTCCGTCGTCGAGAACAAAGGTTCAAGACTTTAGCTGAAAATTCCCCAGATATCATCAGTCGAATCGATTCAGAATTTCGCCATATTTATGTCAGTCCTGCTATCGAACAGGTGACTGGTATTCCAGCAGAAGAATTCATTGGCAAAACCAATATTGACTTAGGTATGCCACCAGAGAGTTGCAGACTCTGGCATGAAAACTGGCAACAGATATTTACAACTGGGCAAAGCCGTTCGATAGAGTTTAACTTTGAAGCGCTTAATGGTACCCGTTGGTATCAATCGCGTTTTGTACCCGAGTTTGCAGCCGATGGGACGGTCGAATCTATCATCGGTTATGCCCGTGATGTTACTGAGTTGAAGCGAGTTGAGCAACAAGAGCGTTTTCTCGCTCAAGCATCGCAAACGTTTGCAGCGGCGAGTTTAGATTTGCAAACGGTTTTGAACACTATCACCCGACTTGTTAGTGAATATACAGGTGATGTTTGTGTATTGAGTCTGCTGTCTCTTGATGGGCAGTGGCTTGAGCCTGTCTCTGTTTACCATGTTGATCCACAGGTAAGACAGTTTGTGAATGAACTGTTAAGCAGTTACCCTCGCCGTGTTGATGAGGGAATTGGGGGGCAAGTGATGCAAACAGGAGAAGCCCTGTTGATGCCAGTGACATCACAGGAGGAGTTACGTGCCGTTATCAAACCAGAGTATCAGCGCTACTTGGAGCGCTTTAAAGTTTACAGCACCTTGCTTGTGCCACTTAAGGTACGAGGACAAGCGATTGGAGTGTTGAGCCTGACTCGCAATCATCCTGGAGAACCTCACAATACCAATGACCAAACTTTATTTCAAAATTTGGCAGACCGGGCGGCTATGGCGATCGCCAATGCTCAACTCTATCAACAAGCTCAACTCTCACGCCAGCAAGCAGAGCAAACTGCTGACCGTAATGCACGTCTTTTGTCGGTCACAGCAGCACTCTCTGAATCGCTGACTCCCCCTCAAGTTGCTAAAGTGATTGTTGAGCAAAGCACTGCCGTTTTGAATGCTTGCTCCGCTATGATGGCAATTCTGAATAAAAATGGTACGGAGCTTGAAATCGTCTATTCTGTTGGGTATCCACAAGATATAGGAGAATGGCGTTGCTTTCCAATCACAACACAAGTACCACTGGCTGAAGCAGTAAGAACTGGAGAACCGATTTGGGAAGAATCGACCGAAGCACGAGTGGCTCGTTATCCTCACTTGGCAGAATACTACGCCCAGTGTAATTACGCTAGTTGGATTTCGTTACCTCTGATGGTAGAGGGTCGAGCAGTTGGAGGAATATCTCTCAACTTTACTCAATTCTCACCTTTAAGCGACGATGACCGGGCGTTTATCCTTGCCTTAGCTCAACAGTGCGCTCAAGCTATAGTCCGTGCTCAATTATATGAAGCCGAGCAACAGGCACTAGCCGCAGCCGTTCGCGAAGCGGCGCGTAGTGCAGCAGCTAACCGCACAAAAGATGAATTTCTTGCTGTTCTCTCACATGAACTGAGAACACCTATGAACCCAATTTTAGGTTGGACGAAATTGTTGCGAGAAGGCAAACTCAATGCTAGCAAGACAGCAGCTGCTCTAGAAACCATTGAGCGTAATGCCAAGCTACAAGTCCAACTGATTGAAGATTTACTCAATATTTCTCGGATTTTGCAAGGCAAGCTTAGTTTAAATACTTGTCCTGTTAATTTAGAATCAACAATTGAAGCAGCGCTCAAAACAGTAGATTTGGCAGCCCAAGCTAAAGCGATTCAAATTCAAACTCATTTTGAATCGGATGTGGGTAATGTTTTAGGCGATGCAACTCGTTTACAGCAAGTCATTTGGAATTTGCTTTCTAACGCTATTAAATTTACTCCTAATGGTGGGCGTGTGGAAATCCATCTCAAGCAGGTTGAGAAGCAAGCACAGATTGTTGTTAGTGATACAGGCAAAGGCATCAATCCTGATTTTTTGCCCTATGTCTTCGATTACTTCCGTCAAGCAGATAGCAGTATCACTCGCACTTTTGGCGGTTTGGGGTTGGGGCTGGCGATCGCACGCCACATTGTTGAGCTACATGGGGGAACCATCCAAGCTGAAAGTCCAGGGGAAGGACAGGGTGCTACCTTTACAGTTAGGCTTCCCCTTATACCGACACCAACTTTAGCAATTGGGGAAGAGGCATTTATGCAAGACGCACTCACTTTGCAAGGAATTCAAATCTTAGCTGTTGATGATGATGCAGACAATTTGGAATTAATCACTTTCGTTTTAGAGCAAGCTGGTGCTAGTGTTATCTCTGTGTCTTCTGCAACCGAAGCGCTGCAAAGACTCAAGCAAACCCAGTTCGATATTTTGTTAGCAGATATTGCAATGCCTGAAATGGACGGCTATACATTGTTGCGCTTCTTAAGAGGTATGCCACCAGAACAAGGGGGGGCAATTCCAGCGATCGCTCTGACTGCTTATGCAGGAGAAATCAATCAGCAGCAGGCGATCACCGCTGGATTTCAGTTACATATTCCCAAACCAATTGATCCAGAAGTCTTAATTGAGGCGATCGCCCAAATTGTGTCAACTCATTCTACTATACTGTCGGATGAGTGCAAATGATTCATGAGAGGACGGGGACTGTAGACAAGGAAATCTTTATCCGCTCTCGGTTGCTATCCTATGGGGTTGCGATTCTGGCAGCGACAGTCGCCCTCCTGTTAACGCAACTGCTTCTGCCGCTGCTAAATCCGGTGACATTTCCGCTGTTTTTCGCGGCTGTTGCAGTCAGTGCTTGGTATGGCGGAATGGGACCGGGATTGCTGGCGATCGCTCTGGGAGTTGGCTACAGCCTCTACTTCCTTATTGAGCCGATCCACTCATTTGCCATCACTAGTGCGAATCGCTTGGTGCAATTGATTGCGTTTTCACTGGTATCATTTTTAATCGCATTACTCTGCACACAGTTGCAGGTTGCCAACCGGAAAACCAAGGCAAGCTTGCGGGCAGTGCGGCAAGCCAATCGGCAGGTAACACGTACTTTAGAAAGCACAAGTGATGCGTTTGTTGCTCTCGACCGTGACTGGCGGATCATTTACCAGAATGCAGAAGCCGAGCGACTTAACGGCAAACCTCGGACAGAAGTCATTGGAAAGACCCACTGGGAGGAGTGGTCTGTGTCGGTAGGGACGAACGTAGAGCGCCAGTATCGGCGGGCGATGGCACAACAGATTCCCGTCCACTTTGAGCATCACTATTACCAACCACCCACATACGATATGTGGCTTGAGATTCACGCCTATCCTCACGAGGATGGTCTGGACATTTTCTTCCGGGATATCACTGATCGCAAACAGGCAGAAATTGCATTGCGCGAACGGGAAGCACGACTGAGGCTAGCCCTTCGAGCCGCAAAAATGGGCACTTGGCAGGTAGACCTCTGCACAGGAGCAGTGCAGTTCGATGAAGCGCTCAATCAAATTTTTGGACTGTCGAGCACTCCTGAGAACCGAGAGGAGTGGCGCGAGTGCTTATATCCAGAGGATCGCGATCAAGTGGAACAGGTCTTTCAAAAAGCGGTGGCTAGTGAGGGTGAATACGATGTAGAGTACCGTATCGTTTGGTCGGATGGCTCACTGCACTGGGTCATCTCCAGAGGTGATATCATCCGTGACGAAGCCGGACAGCCAATCCGTGCTATTGGTGTCATTGCCGACATTAGCGAGCGCAAACAAGCGCAACAAGAACTCCAAAAAAGCTTACAAACCCTAAGCACCCTCATTAAAGCCTCCCCACTGCCTATAGTTGTCATTAAACCCGACATGACCGTACAGCTTTGGAATCCGGCGACAGAGCGGCTATTTGGTTGGAGTGAAACCGAGGTCTTGGGTCAACCCATTCCGATTGTTCCAGAAGAGAAACGGGAAGAATGCCGTCAGGTTAGAGCTGCGGTGGCAAAGGGAGAAATTTTTGCTGGCGTGGAAACCTATCGCTGTAAGCGTGATGGTTCAACGGTAATCCTCAGCATTTCGGCGGCTCCCCTTTACGATGAATCTGGCAGCGTCAATGCGATCGTGCTGATTTTTCAGGACATTACTGAACAACAGCAGGCAGAGTCAGCGTTGCGGGAGAGCGAGGAGCGCGCGCAGCTCGCCATTAAGGTAGGTCGGCTTGGGACTTGGCGTTACGACCCCGACACAAATCTCGTTGAGATCGACAAGCGGATGCGCGAGATTTGGGGTGAGCCGGATGATGCATTCAAGATTCCCCTTCCTAAAGTGATGGAGCGGATACACCCTGACGACCGGACACGCGTAGCGAGTGCTGTTAGCAGTGCGCTTGACCCCAAATTGTCGGGCACTTACGAGATTGATTATCGTATCAGGTGCTCCGATGGAACCGAGCGGTGGGTGTCAGCCAACGGGCAGGCGCAATTCGAGGGAGAGGGGATAGCCCGACGACCGATTGGGTTCACTGGAACCGCACTCGACATCAGTGATCGCAAACAAACCGAAGCAACCCTGCGGCAAAGTGAAGAACGCTATCGGTATTTAGCAGAATCGATTCCGCAACTGGTGTGGACTGCCAACACAGATGGAATGCTTATTGATGTCAATCAACGTTGGTCAGATTTTACTGGATTAACCCTTACCCAAGCTCAAGCCGCGGGCTGGCAAGCCATCGTCCATCCTGATGATATACCCACTCTCAGGCAGAATTGGGCAGCAGCTCAACAAGCGGGTACCAGCTATCGAGCAGAAGGTCGGATGCGAGGAGCAGATGGAGAATATCGCTGGCATTTGCATCAAGCCGTACCGCTGAAAAATGAGCAGGGTCAGGTGATTAAGTGGTTTGGTACAGCAACAGATATAGAAAATCAAAAACAACTCGACCAACAGCGCCAGCGGCTACTAGAGCAAGAGCAAGTCGCCCGTGCCGAAGCTGAAACCGCTAACCGTATAAAAGATGAATTTTTAGCGGTGCTGTCTCACGAGTTGCGATCGCCCCTCAATCCTATCCTCGGTTGGTCTAAGTTGCTCCTCACCGGCAAGTTAGATGCTACAAAAACGACTCAGGCGCTACAAACAATTGAACGCAATGCCAAACTTCAAGCGCAACTGATTGAAGATTTGTTAGATGTCTCTCGCATTCTGCGTGGCAAACTCAGCTTCAATATGGATCCTGTTAATTTGGCATCAACGATTTCGGCAGCTATTGAAACAGTGCAGTTGGCAGCGCAAGCCAAGTCAATTCAAATTCAGACAGTGCTTGATCCAAATATCGGGCAGGTTTTAGGTGATTCTGCTCGGTTACAGCAAGTGATTTGGAATCTGCTCACCAACGCCGTCAAATTCACACTTTCAGGCGGACGGGTCGAAATTCTGCTGCAGCGCGTTGGCTCACTCGCTCAAATTACTGTTAGCGATACAGGCAAAGGGATTGATCCTGATTTTTTACCACACGTGTTTGAGTATTTCCGCCAGGAAGATGGCGCGACAACACGCAAGTTTGGTGGACTCGGGTTAGGGCTGGCGATCGTCCGTCACTTAGTCGAGCTGCATGGTGGTACTGTTCGCGCGGAAAGTGCTGGTGTTGGGCAAGGAGCAACTTTCACTGTCAGCTTACCGCTTTTAAAGCCGGAAAAAAGTATAAAAAACGAATATAAATCTTCATATACCACGCTTGACAAATTACCCCTCAATGGAATGAGAATTCTTGTTGTCGATGATGAGGTGGACACAAGAGAGTTAATTGCCTTCATTTTGGAGCAGGCTGGAGGGAGCGTCATAACCGCGGTTTCTGCGATGGAAGCACTCCAAGTCATATCACAGACCAAGTTTGATGTCCTAGTAAGCGACATTGGGATGCCCGACATGGACGGCTATATGCTCATGCGACAAATTCGGGCAATGCAAAGCGAGAGAAATAGTCAGATAAGAGCTATTGCTCTGACTGCTTATGCAGGAGAAATCGATCAGCAGCAGGCACTTGCCGCTGGATTTCAGTTACATATTCCCAAACCAATTGATCCAGAAGTCTTGATTGAGGCGATCGCCCAAACTGTGTCAACTCATTCTATAGCAATCCTAAATGATTTATGAAAAATTTTAAGTATTGTAGGGTGGGCAGTGCTTACCGTATTTTGCCGACTACATCTAGGTTTTGCTAAGCACTGCCCACCTTACGTGTCGTTCAAAAATCTGCGGAGGAGTCCTATAAGTAGGCTGGCGTTAAAAATTGTCGTTATCACAAGGCAGAAGGCAAAATATCATAAGATTCGCTTGCAGTTTAACATTTTATGGAATCTTACACTTCTATACCGATTTCTTCAACACTAGCTCATCGCCTTCAAGCCATGCCTAAAGTAGAAATTCACGTGCATCTTGAAGGAGCAACTGATGCAGAAACCATTTATGATATGGCTAAGCGGAATCAGGTGGAATTACCTGTAACATCACTTGATGAATGGAAAAAATTCTACCAGTTTCGTGATTTTAATCATTTCATTCAGGTTTATACTACTGCAAGCGAGTGTATACAAACACCTGACGATTATATCTTGATGATAGAGCGATTCATCAAGCATCAATCAGAGCAAAATATTCGCTACAGCGAAGTTTTTCTGAGTGTTTCGCTACATTCTGAAAAATTAACAGATGATGAATTACTTGCTGCCCTAGCTGCCGGAATTGCTACAGGCGGAGCTAAATACAACTGCCGTGTGAAGTTTATTGCTGATATCTCGCGGGAATACCCAGACACACAAACCAAAGTTTTAGAGTTTGCCCTTAAAGGTCAGGAAAAAGGAATTTTTATTGGTCTTGGTTTGGGTGGAATAGAAGCAGGAAACCCACCGGAGGGTTTTGCTGAAACTTATCAGGAAGCCAAAAGACAAGGACTTCGAGTGGTAGCTCATGCTGGCGAAGCGGATGGAGCGCAAAGTATTCGTGGTGCGATCAAAAGTTTGCAAGCAGAACGCATCGGACACGGAATCAGATGTTTAGAAGATGCAGAACTCGTTGAGGAACTACGTCGCAGTCAGATACCACTTGAAGTCTCACCACAAAGTAACTACTGCTTGGGTATCGTACCGCCTGATCAACCGCATCCAATCCGTCAAATGATTGATGCAGGACTATACTGCACGCTCAATTCCGACGATCCACCTATGTTTTCCACCAGCTTGAATAACGAATATCTGACGCTGGCTGCTCAAGGTTTTTCCTGGGAAGAACTTTGGCAGTTGAATCTCAATACACTCGAAGCCAGTTTTTTAAGCGAAGCGGAAAAAGCCGTGTATCGCGCCGAGTGGCAGGCGTTTTTACTATAGTAATAAACAAGATACCCGACTTCTTAGAGAAGTCGGGTATCTGTGGCTTCTACACCGTAGACAGCTTAACTCAAGTAACTTTCTAACAAAGATACGATCGCCTCTGGATGAATCTTTTTATATTCTTTTGTCCCAATTTGCAAAATATAATTGGGTGCGCTTTTACAACATTTGAAACAGCCAGTTTGCTCAATGATAACTTGGTCAGACAAACCATGCTCATACAACATCTTTTCTAATTCTGACAATAGCGCTTTTCCACCCCGCTTTATGCAACCAGATTTTTGACAGACTAAAATCTTAGCTTTGGGAAGAGACTTTCGTTGTTGAAGAGGGATTTCTTGATTTGGACAAACACCAATTGGTGTCACCCCAAAAGCTTTTAGTTTGATTTCGCCTGTGTGTGTGTCTAACTTACTAATACCAAAGACACGAATTTGCTCACCAGGAACTAAGGATATGCTCAGAAATTGACGCAACTCCTTAGGGATTTTAATTTCCAGATCCTCGGATTCTAATGCCAATCGCAGGTATTTAAATTTCCCTGGGGTATCACCTACAAAGCCAACAAACTGTCCCTCAAGGTTAAATTCAGATAATTTTAGGTAATGATGACTCATGTTATTTAAATTCGTAAAGTTTTTCGTAAATTTTTCATATGGATCGTCCTTTGTCATGAGTCATTTGCATTTCCAAAAGACCCTTCGGGTATGCCTTCGGCACACCTATGGCTGACGCCACGGCTTTGCCGAACGGTGAACGCCAGTCGCCGCCCAGTTGGAAACCAACTTGGTTGCGCTGGCTCACGAATGACTAAGAACAGTCTTGATAAAAAAAGTGTAATTGAGACAAGCGTTGAGTTACGAGAGACGTTTAGCCTCATAAGTCTGCGGTAACTGTAGCGGATCTGGCAAATTAGAAAATTCTAATTCCCAACCATTTGCTAAAGTAAAAATCTTGCCTTCTGCTCCTTCCGTTTGTTTAACAACTTCTTCTTCAAGGTCTTTCTTCGCAACGTAAGCAATCAAAGTTCCAGCAGCATTATGACGCAGCATAACTTTCATCTCTAGTTTTCCCGCTTCCTAGTAGTGATATTAATGTATTGGTGAAATGTCTTAATTTCTGTTCAGGAAAAGAAGTTTGCTAGGCTTCCTCAACAACCTCTTGTTCCTTCTCAACAAGTTCTAATTCTTTTTTGACACAACCTACGACAAATCCAGTATGCAAAAAATGCACAGCATAAATATAGGATCTTTGTAAATATGTGCCTATACTAGCTACGTAGCCGATATCTCCCTTTTTCGCCAAGATGACCCCAATCTCTTGACCGGGAAAAGTACCATCGTTCTTGATCATTTTGCGGAGTCGGACTTTATCACCGATGTTAAAGGCGGGTTGCTGATCTAGCTCTAATTCATCTGATCGCATGAGAATACCTCTGTTGTTCTCGTACCAAATTCAATAGTTCCTGTACGCTTAAGCTACGTTTTTTCTCTACCGACTCTTGTCGTACCACCTCCAAAACAGATTGAGTTTCTTGCGAATTCAAAAAAATGCCGTGCTGCTGTAGCACACTAGACAACAAATGCCTACCAGAATGCTTACCCACAACCAAACGTCGTTCCCACCCTACCTCTTCAGGAGCAAACGGTTCGTAAGTCATGGGGTTTTGCAGTACGCCGTGAGCATGAATACCTGCTTCGTGAGCAAAGGTATTTTCACCCACAATTGCCTTCCAAGGCGGAACATTGCTCCCTGATGCTGCTGCGACAAGTCGAGACAATTCTAATAAACGAGGAGTGTCAAGACCCACATTAACGCCGTAGATACGTTTGAGAGCCATGACAACTTCTTCTAAAGCTGCATTTCCCGCTCTTTCACCCAGCCCATTCACCGTTGTATTCACCGATAAAGCTCCACCTTTGATACCAGCAAGGGCATTGGCAGTTGCTAGACCAAAATCATTGTGAGTGTGAACCTCTACGGGAATTAACAAAGCCGTCACCAGTCGTCTTACTTTCGCATATGTGCTGAATGGGTCAAGAACGCCTACTGTGTCACAGAAGCGAAACCGCGATGCACCCCATTCTTGGGCATATTGTGCTACGTCTAGGAGGAAGCTTTCATCAGCTCTAGAAGCATCTTCTCCTCCTACAGCAACCCAAAGACCTTTATCAACGGCGAAGCTAATACTGTCTTTGAGTTGTTGCAAAGTTATCCGCCATTGACCGTGAAATTTGGCAGCAATTTGGATTCCAGAAACGGGAATGGCAATATGCACTCGCTTCAAACCACAAGCCATAGAAGCCTGGATATCAGAAATCACCGCGCGGTTCCAGCCAAGCAGTTTGGCTTGCAAACCCGCCTCAGCAATTGCTGATATCGCTCGTGTTTCTTCCTTACCCATCGCCGGAATACCGACTTCTATTTCATGAACGCCGATCGCATCGAGAAATTTGGCGATCGCAACTTTCTCTTCTAAGTTGAAGGCAACTCCTGCTGCTTGTTCGCCGTCGCGCAGTGTTGTGTCATTTATTAAGACTTGATTCATCTTGTAAAAACCTCTTGGATAATGATGAATGATGACGAAGAAAGAACTCAGAACTCCTACGGTAAGAACTCAAAATGGTTTTTTGGCGATTGGGTGTTGAGCCAGAATGCACAGCAACTATAGCTGTTATCATCCGGATCAAGTACAAGTACCCTGCGGGAAGCCCTTCGGGTATGTCCTTCGGACACGCTGCGCGTTCGCCCTTGGCGTGCGCTTGCGCTTACGCAGTCGCCTACGGAGGGAAACCCTCCTGCAGCGCTGTCTCACCACCTTTCAGGCGTCTACATCTGCGTCCAATGCTTTGTCCATTTGCGGTTCGTTAATTCTTTGATGTATTGCACCCAATTGAAAACCGTAAGAAATTTACAGGTTGATGAATCACACTTTCGTTGTCAAATCCCTGGGATGAATTCGTAGGCATATTCACTAATTATGAATTCTATGTTCTGAGTTCTCATCAAAAATATCACTATTCATAATTCATCCTTCATTATTTATAATTGATAATTCTTGTTCCATCTGTATGGCATCAAACAAGAATTTTGTATCAACTAAAATTTATTATTCTTGTCAGATGGAAGTTCTGTGTCAGAAAATAGCATTTCACTGAAATAGGTATTAGCCATTCCTGAAAAAAACAAGATGCTTAATCCGGCAATTAAAGTAGAAATCATCGTCATATCCTCCCTGAAATTTTTCAAATCATTTTCTTCGTTACACTGTAGTTAATATCACTAGCATGACGGAGATATTCCCTAAGTATCCTTCATTGAATTGACACAATAGCAATATTAAGATACTTGACATGATTGCTGTTTCGTATTTTGGATCGCTTAAACTTGCTCTTCCAGCCAATCAAAGATGCGTTCTAACTGTTGTATGTCAACTAAACCATACTGCCAAAGAAGCATTGCTAAGGGACTATTATCTAACTCGTGCTTGCGTAGTGCTACAGAAATATCCACAGTTGAAAGTGCGAGTTCAGTTTGTAAAAAATCAATGAGTTTTATATCACTGTGACGGTTCGCCATAATACAAGTTTTCACAAAAAGAATGAAGGAGCAAGGTTTAAAGATAAAGAATTTAGACGCCCTCCGCAAGGCTTCCTATAAGGTATAAGAAAAATCTTTATATTTCACCTTCATACTTCTTTTCACACTTCACACCTGTTTTCATAGTTCTTATTTCAGATTCACCAGAATTGAGGTAGTCAAAAATTTAAAGCTGCCAACATCTTTCTAGCCAATCGATTAATTCTCGGCGACTTGTCATAAATTGCAGTACGGTACTACGGACGAGAATCGCTGTTAAACAACTATTCACTTGCACCCGCAAAGAACCATCAGAGAGACACCAACAAGGAATCATTAACTCTTGCAAGCGGTGATAAATTGAAAAGCGATCGCTGATAGGAATTTGCACAATATACTCGGCTGTGGTTTGAAAACTACGGGATTGCAACATAGTTAACGTTCCTTTGTCACCAGTTCTTTTGTTTGACTTGTAAGGGTTTGCAGCTTTTGTTCGAGTTGCTCAATACGTTCTTGCAAACAGCGAAACACTTCAGCTTCTAAATCAGGTAGTTTTCCGTGTTCTAAGGGAGAAACTTGTTCGCCCTGTTTGCAGGAAATAATCCGCCCCGGGATTCCCACAACAGTGCAATAGTCGGGGACATTTCGCAAAACAATCGAACCTGCACCGATGCGGACGCGATCGCCAATCTCAATATTGCCTAAGACTTTCGCACCTGCTCCCACAACGACATTTTTGCCCAAGGTAGGATGGCGCTTACCACTTTCTTTTCCAGTTCCACCAAGGGTGACATCCTGGTAAATAAGTGTGTAGTCTCCCACAATAGCGGTTTCGCCAATCACAACGCCCATACCGTGGTCAATAAATACGCCTTTGCCAATCTCTGCACCTGGATGAATTTCAATTCCTGTAAAAAACCGTCCCAAGTGAGAAATAAAGCGGGGGATAAAAGCCACTCCACGTCGGTGCAACCAATGAGCAATGCGATGCAAACATAGTGCGTGCAATCCAGGGTAACAAAGCAGCACCTCCAGCCAATGGCATGCTGCTGGATCTCGTTCAAATATGATGCGAAAATCAGTCAATACTGGCTCAAAAGAAATGCCAGAAAGCATTGCAAAAAACAGGTTGGAATAATCACCCAACATTTTTGCAATCTTTGAATTCCTCATGTGGTCGAATGGCTGTTGCATCGGTACTGGTTTTTTCAAAATAGCCGTGTGCTACGTTCTCTGCTTATATCAGGTGTTTGCAAAGACGGCTTACATCCGACGCCGATTGGATTTATTGGATTGATTAAGGCTGTACTCACCAGCCCTAAACCTTGATATAACGCAAATTTAAAATTTCTATTGGGGTAGGGGTACTAGTATTTTCAGGACCGGGGTACTGGAATTTATGGGGGAGGGGGGTAAGTATTTGTGTACTCAATATCAATTCACTTGCCTGTAAGACTTTGATGCGATTTAGGCAAGATATTTTTGCATAAATTAACAACTTTTCACTTGTACTCAAACAACAGGCGAACGAGATGAAAACCAAAAATTCTGTATATCGAGTTACTATTTATTATTGTATTCCTACAATTAAGAAAAGACAAGCCGAGCTATTTTGCCTAACAGTTTTTGTCTGTAAGTATAGATACTATTTTGTATATTTATAGTTGTAGTTTGCTTAACTGTTATACCTATTTTATCCTTTGCGACAGGCATATTGACCGTTTCATATGAATAAATTGCAAGAATACTATGCATTAAATGCATAGTAAGATATTTTTTGCAAAAGTCTGTATTTGATATTTATAACCACAGATAAACACAAATAAACACTAGTTAATTATCTGTGTCCATCTGTGTCCATCTGTGGTTTAATTTTCATAGCAATTGACTTTTGCGCGCTTATTTAATCAAGCAATGAAAAAGCCTGCCTTTGCAGACTTTTTTGGTATACTTTCAGACTTCTATTCTGATAGTTTTTACAAAACTTTGACACATTAACCCGCAACCGTAATTGCTATTTTGCCCACTGCTCGCTCGCTCTCGCTATATGCATGAGCAGCAGCTAGTTCTTGTAGGGGAAAAGTGCGGTCAATCACAGAACGGATTTTACCAGCCTCAATCAACTCTTTCAGGTAAAGCAAGTCCTGACTCCTAGCTGTTTCTAAGATAAATTTGGCTTTTTTACCGGGAATGAACGCTGTCAATACACTTTGCACAATCGTTTCAGGGGTGGGGAGTGTATTTACATAAATTCCGTTGGGTTTTAAAACTTGTTTACAACTAGAGAACGACTGTTTAGCAACCGCATCCAAAATGATGTCGTACTGTGCGGTATCTTGGGTAAAATCTTGTTGGGTGTAGTCAATGACGCGGTCTGCTCCTAAAGATTTCACCAAGTCACTGTTTTTTGTACTGCAAACTGCCGTGATTTCTGCTCCTAAAGCCTTAGCGATTTGCACAGCAAAAGTCCCCACACCGCCAGAAGCGCCATTGATAAGCACGGTTTGTCCTACTTCGATATGGGCTAGGTCTTGCAAGGCTTGTAGGGCTGTGAGGGCTGCTACGGGTACAGAGGCTGCTTCTTCATAAGTCATGTTCGTTGGTTTCAGGGCGACAGATTTTTCTGGGACGGCTGCAAGTTCTGCGTAAGCTCCTCCCAATAAACCAACGTTTCCGTAAATTGCATCTCCTGGCTTGAAGCGCGTAACTTGTGAGCCCACCTCCACCACATCTCCCGACAAATCAAACCCCAAAATCATCGGGAATTTGTTACCCGTGATCAATTTCAACATTCCCTTGCGAATTTTCCAATCAACCGGATTAACGCAAGTTGCCCGAACTTTAACGAGTAACTGGTCGGGCTTAATTTTTGGCGGCTCCACCTCTTGGTACTGCAACACTTCAGGGGAGCCATACTCACGGATAACGACTGCTTTCATAGGATTCTTCCTGGTACCCTGATTCCTGCTGAATTAGGAAAAGATTTTTCCAGTGTATAGTACGCTGCTGTAGTTTTTCACCTGCTGTTGTATTTTACGGTCGTGCGATTGGCTTTGCCACTGCCCCTTGGGCAATCGCTCCTTGGATGAATGGATAGCTGTTTACTATAGCAATCCTCCGCTTTCTTTGTGAGAATTGAAAGCCACAGATCCCCGACTTCGTAAAAGTTGTCGGGGATCTTGTTTGGTGCGATTGGCTTTGCCACTGCCCCGTTCGGCTGAGCGCTCACGGCGAAGCCTTGGGCAATCGCTCCTTGGATGAATGGATAACTGTTAACTGTTAACTAATAATTGATGGTTAAGCCACTGCGTTACGGCGCTGCGCGCGAGGATAGACTTTCCTGCGCCTCCAGAACCAATAATCATGATTTTCTTCACTTGAGACCAAATCTACGTTAAAAAACATCTTTTTCTATATGCTAAAACTCAGTTAATTGAGATAAAATTCTATTAATCATCCGTAAAAAACAATCTGATTCCTTGTCTGTGCCTATGTTCTAGCGCAAATGGATGAGAAAAATCTATGAAGTGATACTAGTGAACACAGCAAAAATTAAAAAAGTTTGAATTGCATTTTTTCCTTTGAAAAAATGATATTCTGTATACAGAATTGAATTTCGCAAATTTCTGGAGTCAGTCTCCGTAAGCTACTCCAGGTTTCCAAAGCCAAAATCTCCCTTGAGGCAGTGCTCTGAGTGTTGTAGAATCAGCCTTTGAGTACAAGTTAGAAAAGCTAAAAAAAAGCTAAAATTTTGCTCAAATCCTTACTGGGATTGAGTTTGCTCTGAGTACATGAATACTTGTCCCCATTTCCATAAATACTCGAACCCCAACCCAAAAATTCTAGTACCCCTACCCAGAAAAAATCTTTTTAAGTCCTCAAATGCCTAAAGGGTGAGGGTTTTCAATTTTGAGTACAAATCTAATCAATCCAATAAATTCTATCCAGGCACTAACGCTGCCCTCGTTTGAGACGACTGATATAAAACATATATCGCCAACACTTGAAGCGCAAACAAAAACAGCGCTTCGGAGTGAGTGGAGGGATGAGATAGCACCATGCCCCTGTGAACAGAAGTCGTGGCTTGACCCGCAAGTCCACCCCAAGTCCAAGAGCGTTGACACACACCAGCCCTTGCGTTCCTTGGGTTGACAGCGTAAGTGCAAGACGCGGCTTCCATTCCTGACAAAACAACAGACAAAACAGAGTGGCTATAGCATCTTCCATAGTGGCAGCGTTAGTACCCGATATGCATGCGAGATTCAATGACATCACCCTCTACAGGACGCATTACCCCATCAGTTGGCGAACCAACTTCTAGCAAAGCAAAATCCAGTGGTTGCGGCAGCGGATGCAGCGATACCAGCTCCACTGTGGAAATGGATGAAAAACTTCAACAACGTATTGCCAATCATCCCTGCTACAGCGAAGAAGCTCATCACCACTTCGCAAGGTTGCACGTTGCAGTCGCGCCTGGCTGCAACATACAATGCAATTACTGTAACCGTAAATACGACTGCGCTAACGAGAGCCGTCCTGGAGTGGTAAGCGAGTTGCTAACTCCGGAAGAAGCAGCCCACAAAGCTTTAGTGATTGCAGGTAAGATTCCTCAATTGACGGTGTTGGGAATTGCAGGTCCTGGCGATCCACTGGCGAATCCAGAACAAACTTTCCGCACTTTTGAGTTGATTGCCGAGAAAGCGCCAGATATCAAGCTTTGTCTGTCAACTAACGGTTTAATGCTCCCCGAGTATGTTGACCGCATTAAACAACTGAATATCGACCACGTTACGATTACCATTAATATGGTAGACCCAGAAATTGGGGCAAAGATTTATCCTTGGGTTCACTACAAGCGCAAGCGTTACAGAGGCATCGAAGGGGTAAAAATTCTGCACGAAAAGCAGATGGAAGGATTGCAAGCCCTCAAAGAAGCCGATATTTTATGCAAAGTCAACTCGGTGATGATTCCGGGAATTAATGATGAGCACCTGACAGAAGTGAATAAGGTCATTCGCTCCAAAGGCGCATTCATTCACAACATTATGCCGCTGATTTCTGCACCAGAACACGGCACCCACTTCGGTTTGACTGGTCAGCGCGGTCCTACACCAAAAGAACTGCAAACAGTGCAAGATAACTGTGGTGGTAATATGAAGATGATGCGTCATTGCCGTCAGTGCCGTGCGGATGCAGTAGGTCTTTTAGGTGAAGACCGCAGCCAAGAATTTACGAAAGCCAAAATCATGGAAATGGCTCCTGAATATGACCTTCAAAAACGCCAAGAAGTTCATGCAGGTATTGAGAAGTTCCAAGAAGAACTGAAACTAGCCAAACAAAAGGTGACAACTGTAGAAGCTGTACAAAATAGTCCAAAAATCTTAGTTGCAGTTGCGACTAAGGGGAGCGGATTGGTTAATCAGCACTTCGGTCATGCCAAAGAATTCCAGATCTACGAAGTCGATGGCAATCAAGCTCGTTTTATCGGTCATCGCAAAGTTGACCACTATTGCCAAGGCGGATACGGAGAGAAAGCTACTCTAGAAAATATCATCCAAGCGATCGCTGATTGCAAAGCAGTGTTGGTTTCCAAGATTGGTGACAGTCTAAAGGAAAAATTGCATCAACTCGGAATTGAGGCGGTTGAAGGCTACGACGTCATTGAAAAGATGGCTTTGGAATTTTACAAGCAATACGTACAGGAACAACACAAGTAATTTAAAAGTAAAAAGTCAAAAGTCAAAAGAATATTCGTAACTTTTAACTTTTAACTTTTTACTTTTTTCTCCCAATTACCGTTACCCAGTACCCAATTCCCAATCCACAATCTGCTTTCTTTAGTAAAGGGAATAGTTATGGCTTACAAAATTACCAGCAAGTGCATTTCCTGCAACCTATGTCTTTCCGCGTGTCCTACTGGCGCAATCAAAATAGTTGATCGTCAGCACTGGATTGACCCCAACCTCTGCACAAACTGTCATGGAACTGCTTACAGCGTCCCTCAGTGTGTGGCTACTTGTCCCACCTACGATGGTTCCGTCAAACAGGGTACAGATTACTGGGAGTCCTGGTTTGACAATTACAATAAAGTACTAACAAAATTAACAAAAAAACAAAATTATTGGGATAACTGGTTTAACGTTTATTCCCAAAAGTTCTCAGAGCAATTACAAAAAGTTTCAATTCCTGATGGAATGGAACGTTAATCAACACTCCTTGATAAAAAATATTCCTCTGATCCTTAGTTCTTATCACGTAAAATTGGAAGCAATGCAAAAAGACTGCATTTATCTCGACAATAATGCCACCACCAAGGTAGATCCAGAAGTTATAGAGGCGATGCTGCCCTACTTGAGGGATTATTACGGAAACCCCTCCAGCATGCACACCTTTGGTGGACAAGTCGGCAAAGCGGTTAGACAAGCACGAGAACAAGTCGCCGCCCTCCTAGGCGCTGATGAATCAGAAATTGTCTTCAACAGTTGTGGAACCGAGGGAGATAACGCCGCCATTCGAGCAGCACTGTTGGCGCAACCAGAAAAGCGACACATCATCACCACACAAGTGGAACACCCGGCGGTGCTGAATGTCTGCAAACAGTTAGAAACCCAGGGTTACAGCGTTACCTATTTGTCGGTGAATCGTCAGGGACAGTTGGATCTCGATGAACTCGAAGCCTCGCTGACGGGTAACACCGCGCTGGTGACGATTATGTACGCCAATAACGAAACCGGAACCATTTTCCCAATAGAGCAGATTGGGCTGCGGGCGAAAGAGCGTGGCGCACTCTTCCATGTCGATGCGGTGCAAGCAGTGGGGAAAATCCCCTTGAACATGAAGACAAGCACCATTGATATGCTCACCATGTCTGGTCATAAGATTCATGCTCCGAAAGGCATTGGCGCATTATACGTGCGGCGCGGAGTTCGGTTCCGTCCCCTGCTGATTGGCGGAGGACAAGAGCGTGGAAGAAGAGCGGGAACAGAAAATGTTCCAGGAATAGTTGCATTAGGCAAAGCAGCTGAACTAGAATTATTTCATATAGAAGAAGCGACAACCAGAGAAAAGCGGTTGCGCCATCGCCTCGAGCAAACTTTAATCGCCACAATTGCTGAGTGCGAAGTCAACGGTGATCCAACCCAGAGATTGCCAAACACCACCAACATTGGCTTCAAGTACATTGAAGGTGAGGCAATTCTCCTCCACCTCAACAAACACAACATTTGTGCTTCATCTGGTTCTGCTTGCAGTTCTGGCTCTCTAGAACCTTCTCATGTTTTGCGAGCGATGGGCTTACCCTACACCATCTTGCATGGTTCCATCCGCTTCAGCCTTTGCCGTTATACCACAGAAGCCGAAATTGATGCAGTTCTATCGGTGATGCCTAGTGTTGTGGAACGTCTACGCGCCCTCTCACCCTTCAAGAGTGATCAAGCGAATTGGCTGCAACAACAGGAGCAAGCACTACTCATTAAGTCCTGAGTCACAATTTCCTACTTTGCTTTATCCAACTCAGCATTGTTAAAGCACTTATCACTGATCACTTGTAACGAGTAAAGGCTATGTGGGACTATACAGATAAAGTCATGGATCTCTTCTACAATCCCAAGAATCAAGGGGTTTTGGAAGACAACAGCGAACCTGGAATCAAAATTACTGTTGGTGAGGTAGGTAGCATTGCTTGCGGAGATGCCCTAAGATTGCACCTGAAAATTCAGGAAGAAACCGACAAAATCGTCGATGCTCGCTATCAAACCTTTGGCTGCACGAGCGCCATTGCATCTTCAGAAGCTTTAGTGGATTTAATCAAGGGTTTAACCCTAGACGAAGCCCTCAATGTCACTAACAAAGATATTGCCAACTACCTTGGGGGATTACCGTCCGCAAAGATGCATTGCTCGGTGATGGGACAAGAAGCACTAGAAGCAGCTATCTACAATCACCGAGGTATTTCTCGCGATGTTCATGAAGACGATGATGAAGGAGCACTGATTTGCACCTGTTTTAGCATCAGCGATACAAAAATCCGGCGTGTGATTGTAGAAAATAATCTTAGCACTGCCGAAGAAGTCACAAATTATGTGAAAGCCGGTGGCGGATGCGGATCTTGTCTGGCAACGATTGATGATATAATTGCATCTGTACATAAAGAAGCTGCTGCCTCTTCAGGTACTTCTTTGAAAAAGAATACGGTTAGCCAGCAAGGTGAAAAACCGCTGACGCCTGTGCAAAAGATTGCACTAATTCAAAAAGTTCTAGATGAAGAAGTCAGACCCGTTTTAATCGCCGACGGGGGTGATGTGGAACTGTATGACATAGAAGGCAATAGTGTGAAAGTTCTGCTGCAAGGTGCGTGTGGTTCTTGTTCTAGCAGCACGGCAACACTCAAGGTTGCGATTGAAGCAAGACTGCGCGATCGCGTAAGCAAAGATCTTGTCGTAGAAGCGGTTGAGCCTTTGCTTTAGAACTGTAGTGTCATAAATAGAACGTAATATGCATTAGCCTGAAACACCAAGTAGGATGTGACTCATGTAATTGTCAATAATCAATGCTTAATTCCTGCTTACAAGAAACAGCAAGGCGCTCTACTGAGAGCAATAAGTAGTATTAAGCGCACGAGCATGCCAATTTCGGTATCCAACTCGCTTCAAAGGAAAAGGATATGAGCACATTATTCGACAAACTTGGCGGACAGCAGGGTATTGATCAAATCGTCGATGATTTCTACAAACGCATCATGGCTGATAGCACCCTCAATCACTTTTTCGCTCATACAGATATGGACAAGCAGCGTCGTCATCAAGCTGCTTTATTCTCCCAGATTTTTGATGGTCCGAACCAATACAGCGGTCGTCAAATGGAAAAAGTACACACGGGTATGAATTTACAGCCACAACACTTCGATGCGATCGCAAAGCACCTTACTGAGTCACTCGCTCAGGGTGGAGTGTCGTCAGAGGACACAAACGCTGCACTTGCTCGCGTCTCAACTTTGAAAGACTCTATTTTGAACAAGTGAGACCAGTTTTCCCGCAGCAGCGCCCCTGGCGTAAGCGCAAAGCGAAGAGTGATGTAGGACCTACGCATTGATGGTTGACGAATAACCACCTCAAGTCCTACTTGGTGTTTCAGGCTAATGCACATTATAACTTAATTGTCAAGGTTTCTCGTCCTATGCTTATTGGTCATGAGTCATGAGTCACGACAAATGACATAGATGCCCGGAGGGCTTCTTGAAGGGTAGGACAAAGGACAAACAGAAATTTAACGAGGAAATTGATGTTCTTGCTTTGTTTTGTTTTAGGGGTAGAGCGATCGCCTCCGGCGGGCAGATAGTGCTAACGCCAAAGCGCGACGTTCTACACCCGGTCACCCTTCGGGTTCCGCAGTCGCTCCTAGGGGAAACCACGGCAGGTGCTACAACGGAGGGAACCTCCCTTCGGGTATGCCTTCGGCACACCTTCGGTGAACACCAGTCGCCTAGGTTGGGAAACCCGCCTGCAGCGCTGGATTCACCGCAACGCACAGCCTCCCCAAGACCGCACTGCCTCACTGCTGTAACCCAACAGGTGTGAACGCATCACACAAAAAGACAGACCCACCAACCAACCAATTGCAGGAAAGCACTAACCATGACTGACGAAAACATTAGACAGATAGCATTCTACGGAAAAGGCGGTATCGGTAAATCTACCACTTCCCAAAACACCTTAGCAGCTATGGCAGAAATGGGTCAGCGTATCTTGATTGTGGGATGCGACCCGAAAGCTGACTCTACCCGTTTGATGCTACACAGCAAAGCTCAAACCACCGTGTTGCACTTGGCTGCTGAACGGGGTGCTGTAGAAGATATAGAACTCGAAGAGGTGATGCTGACTGGTTTCCGTAACGTTCGTTGCGTAGAGTCTGGTGGTCCAGAACCCGGTGTAGGTTGCGCCGGTCGTGGTATCATCACCGCCATCAACTTCTTGGAAGAAAACGGTGCTTACCAAGACCTAGACTTCGTATCTTACGACGTATTAGGTGACGTTGTCTGCGGTGGTTTCGCTATGCCTATTCGTGAAGGCAAAGCACAAGAAATCTACATCGTCACCTCTGGTGAGATGATGGCGATGTATGCAGCTAACAACATTGCTCGTGGTGTTCTCAAGTATGCTCACACTGGTGGTGTGCGCTTGGGTGGTCTGATTTGTAATAGCCGTAATACTGACCGGGAAATCGAACTTATCGAAACCTTGGCAAAACGCTTGAACACCCAAATGATTCACTTCGTACCCCGTGACAACATCGTTCAGCACGCAGAATTGCGTCGGATGACTGTTAACGAGTACGCACCTGAAAGCAACCAAGCTCAAGAATATCGGACATTGGCTACGAAGATCATCAACAACAAAAATCTAGCTATCCCCACACCAATCGAGATGGAAGAGTTAGAAGAATTGTTGATTGAATTCGGTATTCTCGAAAGCGAGGAAAATGCTGCAATGCTGATTGGCAAGAATGCTGCTGAAGCTCCTGTAGTATAAATCGCTGCTAAGAAATAATGCTCTACCAAAAGGAAAAAGGGAAAGGAAAAAATTGCATAATTTCTCTTTGATCTTCTCCCAACATTCCTTTTATATCCCAAGGGGACCTGTGAGTCCCCAAACCCCAAAGGGGACAACGGGCAGTTAAACAGCCCTCCCCTACTCCCCCATCTCAATTCCTTAGGTGCAACAGAGGCAAAAATGACTCCTCCAGAAGATAAGAACATCATCGAAGAAAGAAAAGAACTAATTAAAGAAGTTCTAGACGCTTACCCCGACAAAGCTAAGAAAAAGCGGGAAAAGCACTTAAACGTATACGAAGAAGGTAAGAGCGACTGCGGCGTTAAATCTAACATTAAATCCCTTCCCGGTGTCATGACCGCTCGTGGTTGTGCTTATGCTGGTTCTAAGGGTGTGGTCTGGGGTCCCATCAAAGACATGATCCACATCAGCCACGGTCCTGTAGGTTGCGGTTACTGGTCTTGGTCTGGTCGTCGTAACTACTACATCGGCACCACAGGTGTTGACACCTTTGGTACGATGCACTTCACCTCCGACTTCCAAGAACGCGATATCGTTTTTGGTGGTGACAAAAAACTCTTCAAGCTGATCCAAGAACTCGACGAACTCTTCCCCCTCAACCGTGGTGTCTCAATTCAATCTGAATGTCCCATCGGTCTGATTGGGGATGACATCGAAGCAGTAGCTAAGAAGTCATCAAAAGAGATTGACAAGCCTGTAGTTCCCGTACGTTGCGAAGGCTTCCGGGGTGTTTCCCAGTCTCTTGGACACCACATTGCGAATGACATGGTTCGTGACTGGGTGTTCACCAGATCCGATAAAGAAAGAAAAGAAGGAAAGCTGCAATTTGAGGGTACTCCCTATGATGTAGCAATTATCGGTGACTACAACATCGGTGGTGATGCTTGGGCTAGCCGTATCCTGCTAGAAGAACTCGGCTTGCGCGTAGTCGCCCAGTGGTCAGGTGATGGCACCATCAACGAGATGATGCAGACACCAAACGTGAAGATGAACCTCATCCACTGCTACCGGTCGATGAACTACATCAGCCGTCACATGGAAGAAGCTTACGGTATACCCTGGTTGGAATACAACTTCTTTGGTCCTACCAAGATTGCCGAATCCTTACGGGAAATCGCTTCTAAGTTTGACGAGAAAATCCAAGAAAACGCTGAGAAGATCATCGCCAAATATCAGCCAGTCATGGATGAAATCGTCGCTAAGTACCGTCCAGGCTTGGAAGGCAAGACTGTCGCCATGATGGTTGGTGGTCTGCGTCCTCGCCACGTCGTTCCCGCGTTCCAAGATTTGGGAATGAAGATGGTTGGTACTGGTTATGAGTTCGCTCACAACGACGACTACAAGCGCACTACCGACTACATCGAAAACGGCACCATCGTTTATGACGACGTGACCGCATATGAGTTCGAGGAGTTTGTGAAAGCACTCAAGCCCGACCTCATCGCTTCTGGTGTGAAAGAGAAGTACGTCTTCCAAAAAATGGGTCTTCCTTTCCGTCAAATGCACTCTTGGGATTACTCCGGTCTTGGCGATCGCGCTTCAAAGTCAGGTAAGGCAAGGTTTTTTAGCAGTCACAGAAAAAAGAGCTTATTTCTAGCCTAAATATGAGTTGTAGACTCCCTAATAAAAATATATCTTTGATAGTTAGTCAGATAGAAGTCTTATTCTGTCTAGTTTTTGGATTCAATGAAATCTGCGTTCAAAAAAAACTGTAAATTTAAAAACTTTTTTAAATGATATTTTATTAGACTAAATATATATAGCGTGGGAGTGCGATCGCCGTAGACATTGCCTGAAGACAAATCTATAAAATTAGCTATTCATTTGTTGTAGTTGTTTAATCCTTTCGAGCAACAGACGAACTTGAGCAGGTTTGTTACGAAACCAGTCTGTTGACCAAATCCGGTGAATTTTCCAACCTAGCCTTTCAAGCACCTGTTGTCTGAGGCGATCGCGATCTCTTGCAGTGGGTGAACTATGATAAGATGCACCATCACACTCAATCCCCAGTAAAAATTCGCCTGGGCGATTGTTGTTGACGACTGCTAGGTCAATCCGGTATCCTGAGCATCCAACTTGGGTGCGGATAGTGTATCCCTGCTGGACTAAGGCATGGTAAACATCTTGTTCAAATGGCGAGTCAAAGTCGAGGGTATCTTTGTAGGAGTTACCTTGCAGTCGTTCTCCACCACTCGCTGCATATTCCAAGTAATCACGTAGTGCTTTTACGCCTTTACTTTGGGTGCGTGTTAGATCAATGTCACCAGCCTCTATAGAAGAAACGAGTGTAATCTTGCTTTTTGCTCGCGTGACAGCTACATTAAGCCGTCGTTCTCCACCTTGCTTATTCAGGGGACCAAAGATAAGAGAAAACTTACCTTGAGAGTCACGAGCATACCCAACGCTGAGTAAAATTACATCTCGCTCATCACCTTGGATGGTTTCCAGTGCTTTGAGAAAAAACCGAGGTGAATTATCGTTGCAAAATGTCTCCAAATCTGGATAGTCTTTGCCCAAAATCTCAATTTGTTCTTGAATGGCATTAGCTTGAGGCTCGCTAAACGCGACTATACCGAGAGATTGGTCAGGAAAACGTTGAAAATGCTCTAACGCCAATTGAGCAACCACTTGTGCTTCGCGTCGATTATCTCTGCGTCCACCGCGATCATATACGCCATCTGGAACATACTTAAACCACACTCCCAAATCTGGATTTTGAACTGGGTTTGGAAATGTAACTAATTCGTTGCAGTAAAAATGCTTATTAGAGAAAGCTATCAAACGCTCATCTTGACTTCGGTAGTGCCATTTTAGCGTGCGCCCAAACATGAAATTTGAACATTCATCTAAAACGCTTTCATAGCGTGCATCATCTTCATCATTTAAATCGTCTTCGCTTTCTTCGCTGTCTCCGGTTACGAAGAATGACGTAGGAGGTAGTTGCTTTCTATCACCAATTATAATAACTTGATTAGAACGGATAATCGAAGGAACAACATCCTCTGTGCGAAGCTGAGATGCTTCATCGAAAATGAGAACATCAAAATGAATTACATCCGCATTAATATATTGACTAACCGAGAGCGGACTCATCATCCAACAAGGCTTTAAGGCTTTGACCAGATTTGGTATTCCCTTTTGTGTGTCGTTGAGAAGTTTACGGATGGGCAAATGTAGTCTTTTCTTAGTTGCTTCTTTCTTCAGTTTTGGCAACTCAATTTGAGCCTGAGAAGTTTTTTCCCACTTTTGCCAGCGTTGCACATGAAGCTGTTTTAGGCGTTTTCTAGCAGCCTCTAGCTGGTGATAATCGAGCTGAGAAAACTCCTTAATTTGCCGTTCGTGTACTTCAAGGTTAAAATTTTTCAACTCAGGCTTTCTTGCAAAAATTGCATCAAGGCAGGTTTGGTAAATCAGTTTCTCTAGGACTGAAAACCAAAGTTTGGAATCGAGTTTGTTCTCACGTAAAGCATCTAAAAATTTTTTAGCTCCCAGATTTTCGAGCTTTTTATAAGTTTCTTTGTAGGTTAACCATTCTTGGAAATAAGGTAGTTCAGATTGAGCCAGATTCAAGAACTTTTCTAGTTCGGCAAAGGGAATTTGATGGCGAGGTAAGTAAGAATCTGTAATGTTACTTTCGTCAAAGTGCGATAGCAAAAAATCTAATCCTTGCCTGATACTGCCATGAATTAACTCAAGTTTCTTAACTAATTTAGTCAGTTCGTGCCGCTTGGAGGGGGAATCAATAATGTGCTGCACTGAATCAGCAGGAAGCGAATGGTTTTGTAAGCCAGCCAACCAATTCAAAGCTTGCTCAATTGGTGTCAACTCTACTTGACTAGAGACTTCCGGGTTAAATAAAGATCCAAAAACCTGACGAGGCTGGTAGTTAATTTGATTTAGCTTATTTTGTAGAGACTCGATAGGATTCGGTTTATTGTCGCGCAAAGCATCTAAGAAATTTTGAACTCGTAAACTTTCTAGTCGCCTACAGATTTCTTTGTATGTCAACCATTTGCGGAAGTCGGGTAAGTTGGATTTAGCTTTGTTTAAAAAATTTGCCAAGTCGGTAAATAAAATTTGATTATCAGCCAGATCTTGCCCCAAAATATCATTCTCATTAAAGTATAAAAGTAAAAAATTGATGCCCTGCCTAATATCTTCAGAAAGGGGTTCAAGTTTCTTAACTGATTCAGCTAGTTCGCGTCGCTTGGAGGGAGAATCAATAATGCGCTGGACAGAATCAGCAGGAAGCGAATACTGTTGTAAATTAGTCAGCCAACTTAAAGCTTGTTCAATTTTTCCTAATTCTGTCTCGCTAGAAACTTCCGGGTTAAATAAAGATCCAAAAACCTGACGGGCTGGGTAATTGCTTTGATATAGTTCGTTTCGTGCAGCTTGTACTTGAACAGCTTGTGCTAAATCACGTTTTAATTCATTATGTGAAACTTGCCCTTCATTAGTGCGTAGTTTCTTCAAAAGTTTGGCATCACGCCTGTATCTGGGATTAAAAATTCGGATCAACCAAAAGCGATGATATCTCTGATACCTATTGGCTAAGGCAGGTAATTCTGAAGAAAACAATTCGGGGTGATATTTTTGTTTTAGGAAAGGCTCATTTTCTTCCAATAAATTAACATCTGCTTTCAATTTAGCCAACGCATTCTGAGCAGTTAAGGTATTGACTTCAGTCCAATTATCAGGTACATCTGATGGAGCTTTCAGTATATGATTAAGAGCAGGACAGCAAGCTTCTATATCTCCTAAAGTTAATAAAGGCTGAATTTTTAGAGTCCTTTGAAGCTGTTGGCTAGCTGTTTGAATCAAAGAAATCGCTTGTTGAAATTTCTCGATTTTCTGATTGATTTCTAACTCCACCGTCTCTGAGCAAGACTTTAAAGTGCTTTGTGCCCAAATAGTTGTTTTTTCTCCTCTTAAAAATGGGAGAAATGAAGAAAGTTGACTCAGTAAATTTTGCGCCTCTGGCGAAAGCTTATTTTTTTCAATCTCTTGAACGTCTGTTTTTAGAAGAGTGAAAGCTTTCTGAGCAATAGAGATATCTACTCCAGTCCAGTTTTCTGGTAGATTGGTTGGAGCTTTTAGGACGTGAGCTAGGGCTGGATAACAGGTTTCTAGAGACTTTAGATTCAATAAAGGTTGAACTTGTATCGCTTGCAATTCTTGATTAATATTTTTAGTTGCAGAAATTGCTTGCTGAAATTCCTCTATTTTTTCCCTGATTTCTAATTCAAGTTCATAGGAATAAGACTCAAGAGAACTTTTTGACCAAATAGTTGTTTTCTCTTCTTGAAAAAATGGCAGAAATTTCGCCAACTCATTTAATAAATCTTTTGCTTCTTGTAATCTATTTGGAGTCCATTGATTGAAGTTAGAAAATATAACATTGATGTTGGGAATCCCTTCGCGTTCTTTTCTCAAAACTTCACCAAATATTTCGAATGGTGATTGCTCTAGAGGCTTCTCTTTTGCGTGTAAACTTATGAGATATGAATTTAATGATTTTCGAGTAGAAATAAGACGCTCATAGAAGAGATGATGATTTTCAACACTAGATATTTGTGAAAGATAATCAATAGTTCTCGATAAATTATTGACAAGTACCCGTTTATCTGTTGTACCACTGTGGTGGAGATTAAGACATATGTGGTCTAAACCACATTCAGCCATACGTTTATATACAACACTTAATGCTGTCTCTTTTTCTGCAACTAATAAAACTGATTTGCCATCGCCAACCAGTTCAGCAATCATATTCACAATAGTTTGACTTTTGCCTGTTCCTGGTGGTCCTTGAACCACAAAGCTAGAACCAGCCTTTGCTGCTTCAATAACGACTTGCTGGCTAGAATCAGCATCAAGAATTTGAAATATTCGTTCAGGTTTAACTTGTGAATCTAGAGCAGATGCAGGCAGTGGTTCTTTATAGTTAGACTGATAAGTACTTAAATCCCCGCTAATTGCTTGCAAAATTGGGTGAGTTGCTCATGACCTGTTTGACGAGTTCTTAATTCGAGAGGATTTCTTTGGGCTGGTAATGCTTTGGTCTTGTTCGATTGGGAAATATCTTGATACTCGCTATCAAGCAGTTGAAAAGTCAGTGATTTCTTCTCTTCTGTCAGGTTTTTGAAGAGAATATCTGGTTCCTCTGTCAGAATTTCTAAAGTTCGAGGACTATCTTGCCGGAGCTTGATGAGAGGATTTCGTCGTCCTAAGTCAGCCAGTCCAGCTTTCCACTTTGCAATTTTTTGAGCAAGGTTTTGTTGAGAGCCTGAAGCTGACTGTCGCATACTCACCTTTTCCGTAAATAGACTTACCCTCTAATATTATACTGGCTTTTTCCTGTGTAATTAGTTGCCCGCAAACTGCTCTCTCAACTACTGGAGGTGCTGCCGTGCTGTACTAGTCCTTAAATAAATATCATCGCTTCAATTCGATAAGGCACTGTGTGTTTCAAAATGCACGTATACGCAGGGCGGCTTGGCGTCATACATCACCTCAAAACACACAGCCACTGCGTTAGGGTTGGAATTGTATGTGAGATGCGATCGCCTCTGGCGGGCACTCCGTGCCATCGCTCAAACCAGTATTCAACTCTATATTCAACCTACATCAATACCAAAATACTTTCCACTTCACTATCTACAAACCTGCTGATTGTGTCAAACTTATCTCGCATAATTTGAACAATTTTAGATGTTGGGCTATTGCCAATGCGAAGATAGATAAATTTTGGTGGATGAGCATAGAGAAGACTACGTTGATGAAAATCAGAGTCTTTAGAAACAATCACAAAATCATTCGATTTCGCAAATTCCCAGATAACCACATCATCACTATTAACCAACCTCAAGGTCTTAACGTGTTCTGAGTTGGGATACAAATCTATAATTTTAGGAATAATCCGGTCAGACTGGTTTTCGTCTAAAAGCAGTTTCACAGCGACACCACAAATAGCTTTTTCTCACGATCAGCAGCGAAAGCAAGGCAAGCCTTAATATCCTCAGAAGTGAGTTCAGAAAAATCTTCCAGAATCTCCGCCTCACTCATACCACCTGCGAGATATTCCAAGACATCGTATACAGTTATTCGCATACCTCGGATGCAAGGTTTTCCGCTACGCTTTCCTGGTTCAATCGTGATAATGTCGTGGTAGTCCATAAGCTATTTGTAAGTTATCCATCCATATTATAAAAAAGCTGAAAATTCAGTAAAATGCATAAGCGTAAACCGTTGTAAACATCCCCTCAACTTTGCAGAAAGCCACTGTATATTTAAGGATCTATGTGAAAGGCGTAGGCGTAGCCCGTCGTAGACATCGCACTGTTGTGTCTACATGAATTATCCCTACTACCTTGTGGTTCAGTCTGGGAAAGCTACACCAGTAATTGGATCACGGATATACAACCCTAGTGTGAGACTACGCATCACTTCATCCCAAACGGGTGTTAGCCCAATAGCTTGATCTGCCCAATAATCGAATGTAATCAAGCACTGAACATTCGACCCCAAAGCAATGCAAGTCCGCGAAAAAGCTTCGCGTGGTTCTTCCTGGGTGTCGATAAACTTAATCTCTGCCCAGACAATTTTGGCAGTTTGGCGCTTGATGGTGACGATTTCTCCCCTCTCAATAGGGTTACGACTGTCATCTTCTATCACTTTCTTCAAAGCTGATTTTAACGGAAACTGGCTCCAGTCATTAGATGGCAAGCGATTGAAAGAGACTTCCAGGCAGCAATCATCGTCCGGCGGTTTTCTATCGAGGAACTTGAACGATTTTTCTTGTGGCTCAAAAACCCAATTCTGGGGAACATTGAAGCGAACAGACCCCCGATCTGCTACAAAAATTTTGTAACCTGGTGGAGATTCCCAGCGATGGTCAGGTTTTAGTTCAAGCGTTTCTTTAATCCACTGAAGATTGCTTTTTTTACCCTTTGCCATAATGTTTTTGCAAATCTGCTGATGAGTGCGATCGCGTAGCGTGCCCCTTGGGCAATCGCCTATTTTGTTAATGGTATCAAATCGCTGGTAGGGTTCGTTCCATTTGTTCGCGTATGCTAACTCCGATATCCATCTCGTAGAATAACAAATAAAAGCAGTGCAACTTACCCCTCTTCAGAAAACCTTAAATGGTACAAATCCCTGCTAAACTCATAACTTTAGAAGAATTCCTAAAGCTGCCGGAGACGGAACCTGCCAGTGAATATATTGATGGGCGTATTATCCAAAAACCAATGCCACAAGGAGAACATAGCGTCATTCAAACTGAGTTAGCACCTGCAATCAACTTTGTCGTAAAATCCAAACAGATTGCGCGAGCTTTCTCAGAACTTCGTTGTACCTTTGGTGGACGCTCAATTGTACCTGACATTTCAGTGTTTTTATGGGGAAGAATCCCACGCAAGGAAAATGGTGGGGTTGCTAACATCTTCTCAATTGCCCCAGATTGGACAATCGAAATCCTATCTCCTGACCAAAGCCAAACTAAAGTTACCAAAAATATTCTGCATTGTCTCAAGCATGGAACTCAGATGGGATGGCTCATTGATCCAGAAGAACAATCTGTGTTTGTTTACCCGCCAGATCAAAGCGCCACTTTTTACGATGAACCAGGAACACGTTTGCCAGTGCCAGAATTTGCTAAAGATTTCAACCTTACTGTAGAAGGCTTGTTTGGTTGGTTGCTTGAGTAAGTTATGCTTTGAACCACCTAAAATCTAATTACAGTCGAAAAATGAAACTCATATTTGATGATTTTTGTCAATGCGTAAGTCCTACGTGATTCGTTGCCAGTGTGGACGGCAACGAGAATGGAAAGAAAGCAGCGACAAGCACAGATTCAATCTTCCCAGTAAAATATCGCATCGAATACACATTCACTGTTAAAAATCGTTGGAATTTTTGCTTTGAATGGAAGTGGCTCACACAACTCCTCTAAACTCGGCAAGATAAATCCAAAATTTTCCAGTGTTGTGACAATCTTATAGAGTTCATTTGACCAGTCACCGTTAGGAAGCTGCCCTACATGCCGACTTTCTAAAAAACCTCGCGAACCTTCTCGCAGATGCCTAGTTCTTTGTTCTACACCATACGTAGCAATTGGCGCTAGTCTTGCCAAATAAACTGCTATACCTCACATCTTGCACCAAGAAAATTTGATGTTATTTTGGCACACAGTACTAACCCTAAAGCCCTTATTTTACCGATAAAAGCCAAAAAAAAGGCTGTAGCTTTATTGCGCTGCTTTTAACTAAATCCAGGGTTATACGGATAGGTGCAAGATCTGAGATACCGTCAATCCAATCTGTATCACCTCGACGAACAGTAGATTGACGATTACTCTTAGCGCAAAAAACATGGACATAGGAAGCATAGCCACTACCGTAGTGGTTAAACTCTGCTTCCACATCTAGCAAAGGCGAATGGCGAAGTGTGGCAACAACAGCCTTTAGATGATTCTCAATGTCTTGTTCCGAACCACCAAAATATGGGAATGTATCACCAACAGGATTCATATCAATGATCGACTGTAACTGCTTGACAGTGAGAATCATTCAGTGTTGGTTCCAACTTTATGGTCTAATCTGTTCTTCGATATTTTAACTGCGATCATGTAACTGCTTGACCACCCTATCGACAATCTTAAAGGACTGTCTCTACCAGAATTTGAGCGGTCTAACGCTCCCAGTCAATAGTACAAATATACTTATATACGTGGTCGATTTAAGACTAAGTTGAGCGATGGCGCAAAGCGATCGCCGTAAGGCGGGCGCAGATAACGTCAAATTATCCAGCAGCAGATTTACCCGTTAGATTGGGGTGGCGGTGGTGAGGTTCAGCTTGCGTCGGATATTTGGGATGTTTGAGATTGTGGTGCGCTTACCTTGTGCGACAACGCACCCTTGTATCTTAGAAGAAGTGGTAGACCGTCGCACCCTAGTAGTTCACCACAGAGATTTTGACAGGTGTCCAGGTTACTGAGAAACTAGTTGAAAATCTCGGTATTCACAAATGGCAGAAAAATACATCGTTAACCTCACACAAGAGGAATATTCATCACTA
>JAHHIB010000060.1 GCA_019359075.1 Kalymmatonema hyalinum WJT4-NPBG1 | reverse complement strand
TTCGCATCTGTAGGTAGGAACTTGAACACTTGCCAATAACGTAGTACACGAGGTACTTAGTCGGGTCAACTACTGTCCTTGGACTTAGGCTAGAAGCCCAGCGTCTTTAGACCTGGGTTGTTGACTGTTGCGATCCAATGAGAACCCTTTTGGAATCTACGAATATCTTACAGCCCTTTGCATTTAAATAGACCACACTGTAATGAAAGTGCATGCTACGTCTCTACAGGGATTTAAATTTTTGGTATGTGGTTCATTTATTTGAAAACCGCTGTAACCACGCAAACGACATTACCAAAGGCGTTCAGCCAATGACTCGCCTGTTTGTCAAACAAGTTAATTAGTAGACTGGCAGACTCTGGGACAACGCCTCGTATGATGAAAATATAACGAAAATATAAAGTTACCTGACTTTAACGGTATAACATGGGCAGTATTTGGGAACTCGATTTTTACTCGCGTCCGATTCTGGACGAAAATCAGAAAAAAATTTGGGAAGTCGTGATATGCGAGAGTCCTTTGGAAACCCGAACCAAAATTGATTCTTTGTTTCGCTTTGCTAAATATTGCCCCAGTACTGAGGTCAATTCAGCGTGGTTGCGGACGGCGTTGCAAGAAGCAATTGGCAAAGCAGGAGAAACACCGAGAAGAATCCGCTTTTTCCGCCGCCAAATGAACAACATGATTACCAAAGCCTGCAAAGATTTGGGTATTCCCGCCGAGCCAAGTCGCCGCACTTTGCTGCTGAACCAATGGCTGCAACAGCGGCTGGAGCAAGTTTATCCTCAAGAACCAGGATATCAAGCAGGCACAAATCCCTCGGTAAACTTGGAGAAATCCTCACCCCAACGCTTACCGGATGCTTTGGAAGGAAAACAGTGGGCATTTGTTACTTTACAAGGTGCGGATTTTACGGAAATGCACGAGTGGGAAATTGGCTTTCGCGAAGCTTTCCCCTTGGAAATAGCGCAAGTTTCCCCCGAAAGCCCGATTCCTGGTGTTTTGATATATTCACCAAGAGCATTGCCAATAGCAGGTTGGATGTCTGGTTTAGAGTTGGCTTGGTTGAAATTTGATCATAGCCAAGGGGCGAGATTGCTTTTGGAAACTGGTGCGACTGAAAGTTGGATTTTGGCGAATATCAAAAATCCCCAAACAATTGCAGAAGCCAAAGGCTTTGAAGAAGCAAAGCAAAAAGCTAACGGAGTGCATTTTATCGCGGTGCAGTCGAATCCTCAAGAAGAATCTTTTGCTGGATTTTGGCTGTTGCAAGAGGTCAATCTGCCGTAAATTTGATTGAGGGAATGGGTTTGTAGTCAGCCATCACATACCTGACTACAAGCCAATTTCTATGTCTACAGCCCGAAACAATATGGTGTATAAAGAATTACTAAACAATTCGTTGGCAGAACAACTGCTGGAACTATCCATAAAATCAGGTGCAGAAGCGGCTGAAGTTTATCAGTCAAAATCGCTTTCTCGACCTGTATTTTTTGAAGCCAATCGTCTCAAGCAGTTAGAAAGCAGCCAATCTGAAGGTACAGCATTGCGGCTGTGGCGTAATGGATGTCCGGGGTTAGCTGTGGCTTATGGTCCTGTGGAACCGCAAGTCTTAGTGGAACGTGCTTTAGGTTTGAGTCAATTGAATCAACCTGAAGCATTGGAATTAAACAGTGATTCTAAGCCTTCCTACCCAGACTTGGGTGAAGATGTCCCTATAGAAAAGTTGGTGGAGTGGGGTAAAGAAGCGATCGCCATCATCCGCGATGCATACCCAGATGTCATTTGTACGGCAGACTGGGAATGTGATGTTGAAACCACCAGACTCGTGAACACAAAAGGTTTAGATTGCCACTACACCGACACCACTCTCAGTTGCTATGTGGATGCAGAGTGGGTACGAGGTGACGATTTGTTGAATGTTTCTGATGGTCAAACCGAAAGGGGTAACCTCCAGCCAGAGAAAGTTGCTCACCAAATTTTACAACGGTTGGCTTGGGCAAAAGAAAATGTGACGCCTCCCAACGGTCGCGTCCCGGTTCTGTTTACTTCTAAAGCTGCTGATATGCTTTGGGGGACTGTACAAGCAGCTCTGAATGGTAAGCGAGTTTTAGAGGGGGCTTCTCCTTGGGCGGAACGCATAGGCAAACCAGTTATTTCACCAATCACCGTTTACCAAGATCCCCACGCGGGACCTTACAGTTGCCCTTTTGACGATGAAGGCACTCCAACTCAGTCTTTGGTATTTATCCAAGACGGTGTGTTGCAGCATTTTTACTGCGATCGCACTACCGGATGCCAGTTAAGTATTGCCTCCACTGGTAACGGTTTTCGCCCTGGTTTAGGAAGTTATCCTACTCCTGGTTTATTTAATTTCCTGATTCAGCCTGGAACTGAATCCCTACAACAATTAATTCACCATCTCGATGATGGCTTAATTGTGGATCAAATGCTGGGAGGTAATGGCGGTATTTCCGGTGACTTTTCCATCAACGTTGATCTAGGATACCGCGTTCAAAAGGGTCATGTGATTGGGCGTGTGAAGGATACAATGGTGGCTGGAAACGTCTATACAGCTTTAAAACAATTGGTTAAACTGGGTGACGATGCTGACTGGAATGGTTCTTGCTACACTCCATCTTTGTTAGTAGATGGGCTATCCAGTACTAGCAAGCAAAATTAAACATGAAAAATGACTTAGCAGCTATGGATGATTCAAGTGATAACCCTGATAAGTTGCTGGCAATAATTTCGTTTAAGACTATTTGGAACCGCAGATGTACGCAGATGCACGCAAACAATTTATTTGTGTACATCTTATTTATCTGTGGTTTAGTATTCCAAATTTTGATTGCAATACACACTAAGAACTACGTGAAGGCAAACTGCTCCCTTCGGATACACAATCAAGTATGAAATTAGACTTGCCTGCAAAGTCTAATGATTTAATTTTTCTTTTTTTTGAATTTTGAATTGATATGTCACCTCTTTTTCTTTCTCAGAGCTTTCGCGCTTTGTGGCAGCCTAGAAGAGGTTTAGCGATCGCAGAAGCGTCAGTTATCGGTTTAGTCGCAGCCCTATCTGCTGTGTTTTTCAACTTTGGAGTGGGATGGTTAGGAACATGGCGAGTTCATACTTCCTACCTTTTTCCAGCATGGCTTGTTCTACCACTCATTGGTCTTAGCTTTGGATTTCTGGCTGGCTTACTTGTAGAGAGGTTGGCACCAGAGGCATCAGGTGGTGGAATTCCACAAGTCAAAGCTTCTCTTGGTAATGTGCCAGTTACATTATCATGGCGCGTCGCAGCTGTCAAGTTAATCAGTGCGATAATCGCCCTAGGTTCGGGTTTAACTCTAGGGCGGCAAGGTCCTACTGTCCATGTTGGGGCAGCTTTAGCAGCGGGGATGAGTCGTTGGGTTCCTACTTCTCCAGATCATCGACGGCAGATGATTGCAGCGGGGGCAGGTGCGGGATTGTCAGCAGCTTTCAACGCTCCAATCGCGGGTATGATCTTTGTTGTTGAGGAATTACTCCAGGATTTATCGGGATTAACTTTAGGAACTGCCATTATTGCTTCGTTCATTGGTGGCGTTGTATCACGGCTGTTGGGTGGTGGTAGTTTGCTACTGAACCTGGAGTTGACGAGATCCTCTAGCAGCTTCTCTGTACTAGAAATTCCCTTTTACCTGATTTTAGGTGTCCTAGCGGGATTACTAGCTGCATTATTTAATCGTGGACTGATTGCCAGTCAAAGAATTTACCGTAACTTGCACATCAGCTTGCCATTGCGAGTCGCGTTAGCGGGGTTTATATCAGGTGTTGTGATTGCCCTGCTACCTGTTTCTTTCCGCGATAATAGCGGGTTGCGAGAGTTTGTGATTACTGGTGAAGCCCATGCTTCTGTCGCCTTTATCGCCTTTGTCGCTCAGTTTATCCTAACTTTGGTCGCATTTGGCTCAGGAGCGCCAGGAGGATTATTTGCTCCGAGTCTGATTTTGGGTTCTTGTTTAGGATACATCATTGGTGTATTCCAGCTTTATACCTTGGGAGAGGGAAACCCCACAACCTATGCACTGGCAGGAATGGGGGCATTTTTCTCAGCCGTCTCCAAAGTCCCATTTACGGCAATTGTGATTGTGTTTGAGATGACTACAGATTTCAATCTGGTGTTACCTTTGATGATTGGTTCTGTGACATCCTACTTAGTTGCTGAAAAGATAGTCCCTGGGTCACTGTATGACAAACTTTTACAGTTAAGTGGCATCACTATCCAAAAACAAGATCCTATTGAAGGACTATTGACAAAGTTAACAGCAAAAGACGTGATGCAAAGACGGGTGGAAACTCTGGAGGCAGAAATGCCTCTGGATGAAGCAGTAGAGGCTTTCTCCCGTTGCCACCATCGAGGTTTTCCGATAGTAGAAGATGGCAAGCTCGTAGGAATTGTGACACAAAGTGATTTGCTAAAAATACGCGATCGCAATATTGCCAAAGACGCCTCCTTGAAGGAAATCATGACTGGCAATCCTTTGACGGTTACTCCTATCCATAACCTCAGCGATGTGCTGTATTTGTTAGACCGCTATCAAATCAGCCGTTTGCCAGTTGTGGAGGGACGCAGACTGATTGGGATCATCACCCGTGCAGATATAATCCGAGCGGAAGCAGACCATATCAACTGTGAAAATAGGCAACAAGGACCACGACCAGAACCTTCTTATGTTGTTTATCAAACACGTGCTCCAAGTATTGGTAGGGGAAGATTACTCGTACCTATAGCTAATCCCGAAACAGCAGCGACACTACTAGAGATGGCAGCTGCTATTGCTCGCGATCGCCATTATGAAATAGAGTGCATACAAGTGATGCCAATCTCTCGCCACAGTTCCCCAACAGAAACGCCAGTCAGGACAACAAAAAGTCGTCGCTTGCTGAGGCTGGCGGAGGCTTTGGGCAAAAAGTGGAAAATTCCTGTCCATACGGAAATCCGAGTGACCCATGATGTGGCACAGGCAATTCTCGAAACAATTAAAGAACGGCACATCGACCTGATTTTGATGGGGTGGAAGGGTAACACTTCCACCCCTGGTCGTATTTTTGGCAATGTTGTAGACACCATAATCCGCGAGGCCAGCTGCGATGTGATGCTAGTTAAGTTAGGAGCAATAAATGGGTTAACAGATTTAACAGAAACATCATCCGATATATCCGTTGCCAAATCCGCTATCACTCCCCAATTCAACCGCTGGCTTGTTCCAATGGCTGGTGGTCCTAACGCGTGGGTAGCGATTAAATTGTTACCTGCTTTAGTCACATTGGGAAATGACCCAAAAGTTCGCTTAACTCGGGTATTCAAGCCATCAGAAATCGAGCCAGATATGACAGTTTTAGAAGAAGCCATTCGTCAACTCATTCGTCGCCGTAAATTGGGAAGCACCGTTTTCGCCAGCCCACTTAAATCTGAGTCCGTTTCTGAAGGTGTGATTAATTTGGTGAAAAAAGAACACTACGATGTAGTCGTTTTGGGTGCTTCGCGTGAAGGAATGCTGCAACAGGCAATTACAGGTAATATTCCGGAGGCAATAGCTTCAGGCGTAGATACTACAGTGATTTTGGTCAGGGGGGCGATTGGTAGCTAATTCTTGACATACTCCCACGGCTAAGAGCGAAGTGGAGCCGTGGGGTTCTGGGCTGCTAACAGCGAATGCAGTCTCAGACTGTCTGACACCAACTAACCGTTCGGAGTTCGGCGAGGAGTTCGGCGAAGGCTCACTCGAGCCGCTCACTCGAGTCGCTGAGCGCGGTTCGGCTGAGCTCACCGTCGAAGCCTCACGGCGAAGCCCAGCGTTTTCGTTGCCCCGACTGCACAAATATTCCAAGCAGCGTTGTCGTCTCTCCCGTTCACTGACTGACAGGCAACGCCAACTTACGTTAATAGTTAGAGCGGTTGCCTGAGGTGCTCACGACATCACGGTTACCATAAGCTACGGATTCATCAGCTTTGCGGCTCTTGCGACCAAACAGACCAAACAGACCGAGCAAGCCTAACAAACCCCAATCGCCATCCTGATAATTTCCGTCAGTTGCAGAACTGTCTGTATTGGTAGTTCTAACAGTGCCATCGGGAGTGGTAGTTGTTTGGGCAGAAGCAGGCAGAACAGCAGGTAGGGTAGCTAAACTGAGGGCTAGAGCGCTAATACCCAAAACTTTAGAGACATCAAAGCGTTTCACGTTCAAATTCCTCAATTCAATGATTGCAAGTATTTAATGACATCGTATTAAGTTCCAGTTAAGGTAGAATCAATCCTTGGCTGGAAACCTATATCTGCTTGAAGTTGCATCTGTATGATCAAAAAATACTTCGTAAGGAATGACGAGTTATACAATTCATCTTTTGACTTATTGATTAATTAATGGCTCCTATGCCGCGCGTTCGCCGCTCTTGCGTTCCCGCAGGGTAAAATACCGAATTAAATAAACCGCCTTTTGCCCTCAGATGCCACGGTCTTATTTCTAAGTAAAATGTGATTTTAAAGACAGTAGTCAGAGAAAAATATATTGTATCTTTATTTACTAACTTACTCTGTAAATAAGTATTTTCAAAATTCTTTGAATACTTATACTATAATTGTGTATGAAAAGAATAATGCATAAATTAATAAAAACTAAAAATATTTTTTCATTTTCTTTAAGGGTGACGATTAGTTGATTCAGATGATGTAGTTAATATAACTTCTGAGTTTTTAGGAAGAATAACATCACCATGAAAGCCAAATTATTTGCAAATATGCTAATTGCCAATGCGATCGCCCTAGGCAGCATTGCTAGTATGAGTCACTCCAGTTATGCTCAAAACAATACATACTTTTGTGGTACAAATAGGGACGGCGTACCAACAACATACGCCAGAACGGCAACAGGGAAGAAAATTCCAGTCATTAGCTGGCAAAAAAATTGGAACAGTAAATTTTCCGCTAAAGAACGCTGTGAGGTCGTGTCTGCCAGATTTCAAAATGCTTCTGTTGACGGTGTGCTGAATTACCTGACAACAGGAAATATGAATGGTCAAAAGGTTTTGTGCGCTGCCAGTCGATACGGCGGCACTTGCAGCCTTTTGCTACTCACACTTAGAGCAGATGACGATGCTGGTCAAGTGATTGAAAATCTCAGGCAAATGGGCTACACCGCAAGCGGTCCGATTGTTCAATCGGATGATGGATCTCCCCAAGTCTACATTGACATGAATCAGTTACTACGAGAAAAACCCGCTGACTAAGTCAGGATATTCTAGTTTCAATATAGGGAAATAGGAAAAAGCACAATCGCTCTCTCTTCTCAAAAAATTAAAATGAAAAATTATTTTTTGAATTTTGAATTTTGAATTCCTCCTAGGGCTGGCCCCTATTTCCCCAATCACTAAATTGACACTTATGGGACATGGGCGAATGGATTGTCGGTTACTGAGTTTGGTCGTCTGGATAGGCACATTGTGGCTGCTGCCAGTACAAGGTCTTTATCTCAGTATTTCTGCCCCCAAACTTTTTGCAAGGCAGCAAATCTCTCAGTTGTCCCAAGACCAACTGCAAAAGCTAGCCCAGTCCATTACTGTCAAGATTATCTCTGGAGAAAGAGGCGGTTCGGGGATATTGATTCAAAAAGAAGGTTTGCTGTATACAGTTTTGACAAGTCAGCACGTTTTGGAAACAGGGAAACCTCATCTCATTAATACACCTGATGGTCAAAATCATCCAGCCCAGTTGGTCAAAGAAGTTAATTATGATAACAAGGATTTGGTTTTATTGCAGTTTCGTGCTAATAGTAACTATGCCGTAGCTTCTCTGGGAAATTCATCAACCTTAAAAGAAGGTGATGAAGTGTTCGCTGCGGGATTTCCATTTGAAGAGGATTCATCTAGTTCAAGGCAGTTTGTCACGTATCCCGGACGTATTTCTCTGTTGCTAGAACGCTCCTTAAAAGGGGGCTACCGAATTGGATATACCAATGAAGTTGAAAAGGGCATGAGCGGTGGACCAGTGCTCAATAGTGACGGTAAAGTCATTGGTATCAATGGCATCCATGCTCAGCCTTTGTGGGGCGATCCGTACGTGTATGAAGATGGTTCTCAGCCTAATGATGCTTTGCGCGAGCGAATGCGGCGCTCAAGTTGGGGAGTTCCCATTGAGACATTATCTCAGTTAGATCCGCCAATTATTCCACCAGAAAACCCGCAAGCAAGAAACACAGTTACTAAATCAACAGCCACATCCACGCCCTTGGTTGCAACTCTGGTTAACAACATTGCTAAAGAAATTACAGTGTTAATCAGTTGGCAAAACAGTCATGGCTCGGGGGTGATTGTTGCTAAGGAAGGTAACACATACTATGTTCTCAGCGCTGGTCACGTGGTGCGAGGAAAGAACGACTTGAAAGTCGTGACTGCGGATGGTCAGGAGTATGGGGTAAACACTAGCACCGTCAAAACTTGGGAAGGAACAGACTTAGCGCTGCTGCAGTTCAGCAGCAACCAAAGTTACCAAGTGGCTACCCTAGCTGACTATGACTTAGAAAATGAAGACAGAGTGGTTTTTGTGTCTGGGATGCCTGCATCAAAAGATACACAACCAAAGCGTCAGTTTAGTGTGGGATTGCTCTACGGTGGGGGAATTGATCGCGCCAAGGATTCTCGTTCTTTTGCTTTTGGTTATGAACTGGTTTATACCAATTCTACTGACAAAGGCATGAGTGGCAGCCCAGTGTTAGATAGCTTGGGTCGAGTCATTGGGATTCATACAGCAGCGGAAGGAGAACCAACGTTAATTAAACAAAAAACTGGTGAGGAACGCGAAATCCAACTGGGTTACAGCTTGGGTGTGCCTATCCGTAGCTTTTTGGCACTGGTACAGCAGGAAAAATCGCAGATTAAGTTCAAAAAGCATACAACTGTACCACCGCGATTGAGCGATCCCCAACAAGATGCAATTATCACATCTGCTCTGAATGTAGCATCACCGGGAAACAGCTCGGATGAATTTGAGTGGCTCAGTTATGGTAACAAACTGTTGCGATCGCAGAAATATGAAAAAGCAGTAGATGCATTTGAGCGAGCAATTCAAATCAAACCAGACTTGTCTCAAGCTTGGTATGCACGCGGAAGGGCACAGCGTCTCCAGCAAAAGTATAAAGAAGCACTTCAATCTTTCAACAAAGCAACGACATATAACCCAACATACGATCCAGCATGGCGTGAGTTAGGCGATACGCTTTTCGCCTTGAATCGCTACGAAGAAGCACGCCAAGTTCTGTCCAAGGTGATTTCACTCAAGCCAGATGAATTCATCGCTTATCGAGGACTATGCAATGTCTTGGGCGAATTAGGGAATTACCCAAAAGCAATTCAAGCTTGCGATCAAGCGATTAAAATCAATCCTCAGCCTTTGCAGTACATTCTCCGGGGTGATATCCGTATCAGTATGGGAGACACCAGCGAAGCAATTAAGGATTTTAACGAAGCTTTGCGGCTTCAGCCTGACAATCCCTTCGCATACCGACAGCGGGGTGTGGCAAGATCGAGTGAAGGCAATTATCAGGAAGCGCTTCAAGATTTAAACAAAGCGATCGCCCTTCAGGCTGACAATGCTTATGCCTACGTTGATCGGGGAATTGTCCAGGCGATGATGGGAAACCGCAAAGCATTTATTCAAGATTTCGACAGAGCGCTGCGCCTTGAGCCAGACTCGGCTGCTATTTATAATAAGCGGGGTACTGCTCGCTCTATTTTGCAAGATTACAAAGGAGCGATTGAGGATTACACCGCAGCAATTCGCTTTGCTCCCCAAGCAGCTTATCTTTATTATAAAAAGCTTGGCGATGTCCGAACTGCCGAAAAAGACTACAAAACAGCGATTGAAAACTATACCGAAGCAATACGCCTAGAACCTAATTATGCCCCGGCTTACGTTGGTCGGGGGATTGTTCAGGCTCTAATGGGACAAACTTCATTTACAGAGGATTTTGACACTGCTTTGCGTCTCCAACCTGATAACGCCTGGGTGTATAGTTACCGGGGATATGCTCGATTTCTCCTCAAAGATAAACAGGGAGGAAGTTCGGATTACGACAAAGCCATCAGTCTGTTTCCTCAAGTAGCATATTTATACTACACGCTCCGGGGTAATGCCCGACAAGAACAAAAAGACTATCAAGGAGCGATCGCAGATTACAACGAAGCAATTCGCCTCAAACCAGATTTTGCTTTAGCTTACAACAACAGGGGTTTAGCGCGTGTGCAAGAGCAAGGTTATGCAGGAGCCATTGCTCAGAACAATCAATCTATTCGCCTCAACTCCAACATTCCTAAGGTGTTATATATCAACCCAGAGTCTCAACAGGATACACAGGATACGCAGAAAGATTATGAAAAAGCGATCGCTGATTTTACAGAAGCGATTCGCCTCAAGCCGCAGCTTGCTCTAGCTTATAACAACCGGGGTTTTGCGCGTTTGCAAGAAAAAGATGACAAAGGGGCGATGGAAGATTTCAAGAGTGCGATCGCCCGCAAGCCGGATCTTGCCGAAGCTTACAACAACGGGGGTTTTGCACGTCTTTTGCAGAAAAATTAGACTCTTTGCAACCAAGATTTCACCGAACCACCCGCCAAAGATTGATAGTCCCCTCAGTACAACCACTGGCAAGAGTTTTGCCATCAGGACTGAAGGCGACGGAAGTCACCTCTTTAGAAGGCTCCTTGAAAGTGCGAATTTCGCTTTTCGTTGCCACATCCCACAGTTTGATAGTATGGTCGCTACTACCACTGGCAAGAGTCTTGCCATCTGAGGTGAAGGCAACCGAATTAACCGAGTAGGAATGACCCTTAAAAGTGTAAATTTCCTCTCCGCTTGCCAAATTCCACAGTTTGATAGTGGCATCAGCACTGCTACTGGCAAGAGTTTGTCCATCGGAACTTATGGCGACAGACCGGACCGGTTGCGAATGCCCCTTAAAAGTTCTGATGACCTGCTTAGAACCTAAATCCCATAACTTAACTGTGTTGTCCTCACTGCCACTAGCAAGAGTTTGCCCATCACGACCAAAGGCGACAGATTTAATAGCACCCGAATGTGAACTCAGAGTAGCGATTTCGTTTCCTGATGGCAGTTCCCATAGTTTGATATTTCCGTCAAAACTGCCACTGGCAAGGATTTTGCTATTTGGACTTATAGCAACGGATTGAACCGAACTCAAATGCCCGTAGAGAGTACGAATTTCCTGCCCAGTCAAGAGATTCCACAGTTTTATTGTTTTGTCACCATTGCCACTGGCTACAGTCCGACCATCCGGACTGGTAGCGACTGAATGAACCGAACCAGCATTTGCTTCTAGTGTGGCAATTTCCTTGCCAGTTGCCAAATTCCACAGTTTGAGTGTCGTGTCAAAACTGCCACTTACAAGGGTTACGCCATTGGACGTGGAACTGACGGCGACAGAGCTCACTAAGTTAGAATGCCCGTTAAGGGTTTTCATCAGGAAACTGTTTTGTGCCACTAAAAAGTCTAAGGGCTGAAAATCGTTGACATAACAAACTGCTCCAAATCCCAACAACAGAATGGCACCACCTGCCAAAACTTTGTTTTTAAGTATAGCTGGCTGCAAAGATGGTTGAATCGCTACATCACACACCAAGTCCTTGATCACTTCATCCGCTGACTGATAACGCTCTTGAATGTCTTTTTTCAAAAGCTTATCGAGAATCTCTGCCAGATCTGTACTGATGGGACGTCTCAAATGTTGCCGCCAAGAACTAACCCAGCTATAGCCATTTTCTGTCCAAAATATAGCTGGTGAAATACCTGACATTAAATGAAAGCACGTAGCTCCCAAACTAAACAAATCACTTGCTGGGTAAGCCTCACCATCCTGCATTTGTTCTAGAGGGGTATATCCACGTGTGCCAATAGTCGTTCCCGGTTTAGTCCGCACTGTGGCGCTAAGCTGCTTAGAGGCACCAAAGTCAATCAGTACTAGTTCCCCCGCCCCGCTTGTTTTCCCCCCGCTTCCAGAGGGACTCAGAGAGATTCGCCGCATAATATTTTGTGGCTTGATGTCCCGATGAATCACCCCGCGCTCATGGATAAACTTGAGAACCGGCAGCAAATCGAGCAAAACTTCCCGAATTTCTGTTTCGCCATATATTCCCTGTTGTCGCAACTCTTTGAGCAAAGTCTGCCCATCAACAAACTCTTGCACTAAATACAGATAGCTATCTTGCTCAAAGTAAGCTAGCAAGGTAGGAATTTGCGGATTTTTCCCTAGTTCTTGCAATCGCTGAGCTTCTTGTTGGAATGACTCAATCGCCTTTTTCAAAGCCCATGTTCCCTGGACTTTCGGTGCCAATTGCTTGACAACGCAGCGTTCATTGAGCTTGTCTACATCTTCTGCCAAGTAGGTTCTGCCAAATCCTCCCTCATCTGAAAGCACTTTGATAACACGATAGTGACCTCTCAAAAGCGGTATCACTGGCGCGCCACAACTCTGGCAGTTCGTTATCCCGTCAGGATTGAGAGGATGTGGGCAATCGGGGTTGAGGCAGCAGAGCATTGTCTGGCAAGCGTAACTGTGTTGCCATCTATGATATTACCACTACCCCTTATTAGCTAACGAGTTTTCTCATTGCAAAGTTGGAATACTTATGAATACTTATAAAATAGTGAGCATTGTTAGTGACCAATAGATCTCTGCGAAAACTGGCAACAGTGGCAATGGCTGTGTCATTATGCACCTTTTGGTCTGGCTATTCGTCTGTATGTGATATTTATAAGCACAAATAAATCATCCGTGTCCATCTGGGTTTATCTGTGGTTTCATTTTCATAGCAATTGACTTTTGCAAGAGATTTATTAAGCATCTCTAAGTAGAACTTGACTGATTTCTACAGCAACCTGCTGATTTTCCCAATAGCGGGTATGAGAATCAACAGCGAACCAACCCGTATTCACTAAAATATCTTTGATTGAGCCTTTAGGTCTAGTTGTATTCAAACTAAACAGATTTTCTAAAGGGTAAGCAATAACATCTTGTTCATCATAAAAGTTGAGCCAAGTTCGCTTAATACCTTTTTCTATATCATCGTTAACAGGATTTTTGATGGAATTAAATTTCTTCCCATCTTTCCACAAATCTCCTTTACGTAACAGAAATAAACCAATTGGAGAACCTAAGGTAAAGAGATGACGGAAGTTAAGACCTAGTTGAGAAATTTTGTTAGGGGACAGTTCGCTTTGATGTTCAAGACCCTCAGATTGCGGTAGAAACAAATCATTTTCTTCAAACAAGTTAAACAAGTAGTCAAAAACGATGATTGAACCAAGAGAATGAGCAATAATACTATACGGTAAGCCTTTGCTAACATAAGGTTCCATCTGCTGCCAAACTGTACTGCGAATATTGTTGTCATTCTCAGATACGTAAGCAGCAACATCACCCATAAAAAATGTTATGAATTTACGAATTCCACGAATTGGATGCATTACGTCGCTAAAAGGTAAATTCTTTTGGGTGACTTCTAGTTGGGGAAACGCTGCATCAAAAATTGTAATTTCTGCATCAGAAGTGACGCTTTGCCAGTTAATAAATACGCGCTCAAATTGATTATTAAAGATATCTATTGGCACTTGGCATTGCTCACAGTAGGCTTTTGCAATTCCCGTCCACAAAACATCGTACTGATTTTCTGAATAGCTTTCACCCATACCGTGAATAAAAAATAAAATATGTTTGGTCATGGCTTTTTTAAATTAATAAATCAGAACGAACGAGGCATCCGCCAAATCTTGATAATGTTATCAGCACTGCCACCACTGGCAAGAGTCTGTCCATCTGGGCTGGTGGCGACAGAATAGATATAGCCAGAATCCTTCTTTAAAGTGCGAATTTCCAGTCCGGTGGCTGGATTCCAAAGTTTAATTGTGTTGTCATTGCTACCACTAACGAGAATCAGTCCATTAGGAGTTTTGTCGTTACCTGCACTTGACATATATGCAACAGAATTAACTTTGTCGGAATGCTGGTTCAGGGTGTAAGTAGCTTCTCCTGTAACCAAATTCCAGAGTTTGATTGTCTTGTCCTTACTACCACTAGCAAGAGTGACACCATCCGGACTAAAAGCAACAGAAAGAACCATGTCGGAATGTCCTTTAAAGGTGCGAATTTCCTTTCCGGTTGCTAAGTTCCACAGTTTAATCGTCTTGTCCCAACTCCCACTTGCAAGGGTTGCACCATCCGGACTGAAGGCGACAGAAGCAACTGCATTGGAATGTCCTTTGAAAGTACCAATTTCCTGACCTGTTTCTAGATTCCACAGTTTAATCGTCTTGTCCAAACTTCCACTAGCAAGGGTTTTGCCATCAGGGCTAAAGGTAATGGAAGATACCCCATCAGAATGTCCCTTTAAAGTGCCGATTTCCTCTCCTGTTTCTAGATTCCATAATCTGATAGTTTTGTCTGCACTGCCACTAGCAAGAGTTTTGCCGTCACCAGAGAAGGCGACAGCCCAAACCCATGTTGAGTGTCCTTTAACAGTGCGGATTTCTTGTTGGTTCGCTACATTCCATAGTTTAATTGTGTTATCATCACTGCCACTGGCAAGCAACTTGCCATCACCAGAGAAGGCGACAGAGTTAACATCGCTGGAATGTCCTTTCAGGGTGTTGGGTGAATCAGAATCTTCCGAGGTTCTAGTTATCGGCTGACTGGGTGCAAAAGGCTTGGTGATGAAGAGTGGACGAAAGTATGAATACCATCCTCCTAATCCCAACACCACAATCCCAGCACCAAGCAGCAAATATTTCTTTAGCTTACCATCCGGTAGTAATGAAGTTAATTGCCCTGATGATGGGGCGACTGAAAGTAAGGTTGAGGATAGTGGTTGTGAGTGACGTAACACGTCTTTAAGAACTTCATCAGCCGATTGATAACGCTCTTGGATGTTTACTTTTAACAGCTTGTCTAAAACTTTAGGCAATTTTAGGCGTGAAATTGTTCTACCTTGACCTGGTTGGTTCAAATATCGCTGCCAATGATTCACCCAACTATAGCCATGTTGCATCCATAGTTTAGATGGAGAAACCCCAGTCAGCAAATGAAAACAAGTTGCACCCAAACTGAATAAATCACTAGCTGGGTAAGCTTTTCCATCTTGCATCTGTTCAATTGCGGTATAACCGTGCGAACCAATGGTGGTACCAATTTTAGTCTGCACAGTTGCGGTAAGCTGTTTTGAAGCTCCAAAATCAATCAGCACCAATCGGCGATCGCTCTCACGGCGGATAATATTCTGTGGCTTGATATCTCGATGAATCACCCCACGTGCGTGGATAAACTCAAGGACAGGCAGTAAATCCAGCAAAAGTTCTCGAATTTTGCTTTCACTGTAAGTTCCCTGTGTCTGCAATTCTTTTAGTAAATTCTGTCCTTCGATATATTGCTGCACTAAAAACAGGTATTTATCCTGCTCAAAGTAAGCCAAAAGTGTAGGAATTTGATGATGTTGTCCCAACTGCTGAAGCTGTTTTGCCTCTTCTTTAAATAACTCTACCGCCTTTTTCAAAGCAGAAGTTTCCTGGAGTTTTGGTGCTAATTGCTTAACAACGCAAGGTTCATTCAGCTTATCTATATCCTCTGCTAGATAAGTCCTGCTAAATCCCCCTTCATCAGACAGTAAATTGATCACACGATAACGACCCCTTAACAAAGGAATCAATGGTGTACTGCAATTTCGGCATTGCTGGTTACCATCTGGATTTAAAGGATTCTGGCAATCGGGATTCAGGCAGCAGAGCATACTCGGAATCCATGTGCAGCTTGAGTATATGTTAACGTTAAGCGATGCCGTATAATTTTGCCATCTCTTGTTTGACTCAGTAAGATTGCCATTTTACATAAATGCGCTTTGCTTTGTTGTCAACTAACTATCTTACAATCTAAGTGGATTTCAGGGCATTCAGCTTGAGCGATACATATGGATATGCTTGTGTGCCTAAACTCTACCTGTTATCTATTTCATCCTGTTTTGCCTGTTCTCCGGATTCTTACGCTTAGTCTGAATGCGATAAGACAAACAATTTTGCGTGTGCAAAAGGCAATTTGTGATTTTAACGCATTGATATACTACTTATTATTATTGACTTTAAGAAACTTGTTACCCCTCAAGTTGAAGTCAGCTTCTTCATCACCTCAACAAATTGAGGAACATTTTTACTCCAGGATAGTCATAATACTGCTTTTTGTGTTTTTTTGTCATCACAAATATGTAAACCGTACAAGGCGATGATTTATTTGTAGAAAAATTAACGGCAATTTGTCACCGTATTTCAGTAAGATTTATACAGGTAAATCAACTTTTTTTAGTTCTGCTCGACAAGCAAAAAGCAAATTAAGCAGAACGTAGTTCATAAGCCAAATAAAACAAGGTGTAAATCTATCTTTAGCAAGGTATAAATCTACCTTCAGATTGAATTGGGAAATAAAAAATGAGGAGTGAATGATGGCAGGAAAAAATAATAAACACTATAGAGATAGATTAAACTTTGTTTTAATTTTGTGCATGAGCAGTAGTTGGTTGACAACGAGTTATGCTCTGCCTATTAGGGTTTTGGCAAGTCCACTACATTCTGAACGCTTCATAATTGCCAAACCACCAGATGAGAGACAACCAGAAGCGGTAGAAAAAGGAATTGAGCAAATCCCTCTGGCTCAACCGCCTGTATCTCAACAACGCAAACAATCTATTGAGTCACCTTTACCTCCTGCTACTGCACCCACAGCAACGGGTAGTACTAGCCCTGCGCCGAAACCTTCCGCTACTGGCACGACTTCCACACCCACAGCAACGGGTACTAGTAGCCCTGCGCCGAAACCTACCGCCACTGGCACGACTTCTGCACCCACAGCAACGGGTACTACTAGCCCTGCGCCGAAACCTGCCGCCACTGGCACGACTTCTGCACCCACCGCGACGCGTAATACTAGCCCTGCGCCGAAACCTGCCGCCACTGGCACGACTTCTGCACCCACAGCAACGGGTAGTACTAGCCCTGCGCCGAAACCTGCCGCCACTGGCACGACTTCTGCACCCACAGCAACGCGTAATACTAGCCCTGCGCCGAAACCTGCCGCCACTGGCACGACTTCTGCACCCACAGCAACGCGTAATACTAGCCCTGCGCCGAAACCTGCCGCCACTGGCACGACTTCCACACCCACAGCGACGCGTAATACTAGCCCTGCGCCGAAACCTGCCGCCACTGGCACGACTTCTGCACCCACAGCGACGCGTAATACTAGCCCTGCGCCGAAACCTGCCGCCACTGGCACGACTTCTGCACCCACAGCGACGCGTAATACTAGCCCTGCGCCGAAACCTGCCGCCACTGGCACGACTTCCACACCCACAGCGACGCGTAATACTAGCCCTGCGCCGAAACCTGCCGCCACTGGCACGACTTCCACACCCACAGCGACGCGTAATACTAGCCCTGCGCCGAAACCTGCCGCCACTGGCACGACTTCCACACCCACAGCAACGGGGACTACCATCGCAGTACCTAAGCCTTCCACTACTGGTTATCCTTCCACACCCACAGCGACAGGTACTACTACCTCAGCGCCTAACCCTTCAGGTCGTCGTTCTACTACTTCACGTCAAAGAAATCGCCAGCCAGCTAATGTAGGTTCGCCACTTGCTACTTCCATAACACCTACTTTTAGGGAGATTAATTTTGTAGATATCGCCTTCGGTGTTCTGGCTCCGGGTGACTATCAGTCGCAAGGCAGATATTTTCATTTTTACGAGTTTGAGGGCAGAGAAAACCAACTAATTCAAATTAGACTCACGGGCAGTACGGATCAACGTCGCTCAAACAATTTGAGTCTAGATCCCTACTTGCTTCTGCTTGATCCAAGTAATCAAGTTCTCTTAAAACGAGGTACTGGGGGGGGAGTAGATAATCGAGGAGTGAAGGATGCATTTATATTTGTACGATTGCCCGCGAAGGGTACTTACAAAATTGCAGTCACAAGCCAAAACCCATCACAAAAAGGTCGTTATAGCATAGCTCTCAGGAATGATAGAGCCAGCTACACTTTAGATCAATCGAGCGAACTGACACCAGGGGGCTTGACCCTGAAACAAAACAGAAGCCCTTACAATGTTTCCAAGTTTCAGGGTAAGAAAAACCAGCTTGTTAGTATCCGTGTGGATAGTATTTTTGAGCAGTTTTCTCCGTATATAGTCTTGCTAAATTCTAAAGGGCAAATCGTAGCCTCGGATAGTGACAAAGACGGGAAGTATAGTGCTCTCATTGACCGCGCTAGGCTACCGGAAGATGACACTTACTACATAGTGGTCATTTCAGGGAATGCGCAGGAACGCGGCACATACCGATTGACACTTTTTTAAAAAGAATTATGAATCCTGAATGATGAATGATGCAAGTCATGATTTGTTATTCATGATTCATCATTTTGCAGCAACGTGCCAAATTTTAATAGTTTTGTCAAAACTGCCGCTAGCAAGGGTTTTACCATCTGGACTAAACGCCACAGACCAAACCCTGCTGGTATGCCCACTCAGGGTACCTATTTGCTGTCCAGTAGCCAAATTCCAAAGTTTGATAGTTTTGTCCCAACTACTACTGGCAAGGGTTTTGCCATCAGGGCTGACAGCGACAGATAAAACCTTGTTAGTGTGCCCTGTAAAGGTAGAAATTTCTCTTTGCTTAGTGAGATTCCATGATTTGATGGTTTTGTCCCAACTGCCACTAACTAAGGTGACACCATCAGGGCTGAAGGCAAGGGAGGAAACAGCCTCGGAATGCCCTTTAAGGGTATGAATTTCCTTTCCTGTCGCTATGTTCCACAAATTAATGCTGTTGTCAAAATAGTTACCACTAGCAAGAATCTTTCCATTTGGACTAAACGCAACGGTGTTAACGACGTCGCAAGCACCCCTAAGGGTGCGGATGTTCTCGCCGGTAGCCAACTTCCACAATTTAATAGTCTGGTCCCAACTGCCACTAGCAAGGGTTAAACCATCAGCACTGATGGCAACAGACTGCACTGAAGCTCGATGTCCTGTCAGGGTCTGGATTTCTTTTCCTGTATCGAGATTCCACAGTTTGATTGTCTTGTCAGCACTTGCACTGACAAGAGTCTTACCATCTGGGCTAAAAGCTACTGAATTAATCCACTGAGAATGCCCTATGAGAGTCCGGATTTCTTTTGCAGTATCGAGATTCCACAGTTTGATTGTCTTGTCTTCACTAACACTGGCAAGAGTGTGCCCATCCGGGCTAATGGCAACAGCCAAAATGGAGTCGGAGTGTCCTGCAAGGGTGAAGGCTGCAGAAAAATTTTCCAAGGGTGTCGTTTGAGGTTGACTGTTGTCAGAAGATACACTAGTGGCAGCAGGGGAAGATTGCCAAAACCAAACTCCCCCAAATCCCAAAAGTGCGATCGCTACACCCGTCAACACTTTAATTTTTGAGTCAGTCATCTTTACATAACGCCTGCCAATTCTACAGTTGTGCTACTCTCACATTGCTATTCAAAAGAAACAGAGAGCATCTTACTTGTTTGGGAATACATTTACTTACCTATTGAGGCGATAATATTCCGGATTATTCATCACACTGCATAGGTATTTTTTGTAGCATTGACAAGCTAAAAGCCTTGAAAACAAAAAAATTTAAAAAGAAATTTGCCAAATCTTAATAGTTTTATCGTCACCTCCAGTGACAAGAGTCTTTCCATCCCAACTAAAGACGACAGATTGAATTCCATCGACATGACCCCTGAGTGTGCGAATTTGCTGTCCTGTTGCCAAATTCCAGAGTTTGATGGTTTTGTCAAAACTGCCACTGGCAAGGATTTTGCCATCGGGACTCAACGCCACAGAAGTCACTTTGCCAGAATGACCTTCGAGTGTACGAATTTGCTGTCCTGTTGCCAAATTCCAGAGTTTGATGGTTTTGTCAAAACTGCCACTGGCAAGGATTTTGCCATCGGGACTCAACGCCACAGAAGTCACTTTGCCAGAATGACCTTCGAGTGTACGAATTTGCTGTCCTGTTGCCAAATTCCAGAGTTTGATAGTTTTGTCAAAACTGCCACTGGCAAGGATTTTGCCATCGGGACTAAACGCAACAGACCGAACCCAGTGAGAATGCCCCCTGAGTGTGCGAATTTCTTCTCCTGTTGCCAAATTCCAAAGTTTAATCGTGTTGTCGTCGCTGCCACCAGCAACTATCTTGCCATTATCACTAAAGGCAAGGGTATGAACTGAGTTAGTATGCCCCTCCAAAGTACGGATTTCTTGTCCCGTTGCCATATTCCAAATTTTGATCGTTCTATCCTCACTACCACTGACCAAGGTTTGCCCATCTGAACTAATACTCAGGAAATTAACTGTATCGGTATGCCCGCTAAGGGTAGAAATTTCTTGCCCCGTTACCAAACTTAACAATTTGATAGTGTCATTGCTGTTACTGGCAATTGTTTTGCCATCCGGGCTAATAGCGACAGATAAAATTGAGTTGGAATACCCTTTGACAGTAGAGGCTAAGGAAAAGTGTCCTAAAGGCTGTGGACGCTGATGAAAAATCACATCTCGATTGGCAGCGCTACTGTTTGATTGACTCAAACTAGAGGATATCCTCATTTCTAGACGACGGAATTGCTGATACCAAAACTTTCCTGAACCTAATAAGATGATGGCACTGCCAGCCAAGACTGAATTTCTCAACAAAATATATCGTTTTGGTACAGATGGCGACTCAGTCGCTGGTAATTTTGTTGTGTGTTTTGTTGGAGTTGCTGCTCTTAATTGTGATGTCTGTTGCTGCTTGATACTCAAGTCTGCAAGTACTTCATTGGCTGATTGGTAGCGATGCTGCATATCTTTTTGCAACAGCTTATCGAGAACCTGTGCCAATTCTCCAGTGATTGGGCTTTTGAGATATTGTTGCCAATCTTGTACCCAGCTATACCCATATTCCGCCCACAGTTTAAAAGGCGAAACTCCAGTGAGCAAATGAAAGCACGTCGCCCCGAGACTGAACAAATCACTTGCTGGATAAGCCGAACCATCTCTTATCTGCTCAATAGGGGAATAGCCTTGTGAACCAATTGAAGTCCCCATTTTCATCTTTACTTTTGCCGTTAACTGCTTTGCAGAACCAAAATCAATGAGAACTAAATTCCCGGCTGTTCCCGAAACTACTGTTGTTGAGGGTAGGGAGGCTCGACGGCGGATAATATTTTGTGGTTTTATATCTCGATGAATCACTCCTTGCTGGTGAATAAAGTTCAAAACGGGCAGTAAATCCAGCAAAATTTCTTTAATTTCACTACAGTGGTACTTCTTCTTCTGTTGCAATTCACTTAACAAATTCTGCCCATCGATAAACTGCTGTACTAAATACAGGTAGTTTTCTTGCTCAAAGTAAGCCAAAAGCGTGGGTATTTGGGGATGCGCTCCTAGTTCTTGCAGTCGCTGAGCCTCTTTTTGAAACAAATCTATTGCTTTATTCAGCGCCCAAGTTCCTTGGACTCTTGGTGCTAATTGCTTAATAACGCACCGTTCATTTAATTTATCTACATCTTCTGCTAAATAAGTTCTACCAAATCCACCTTCATCAGAAAGAACTTGAATGATACGGAAGCGATTTCGCAGCATTGCCACTAACGGAGTACTGCACGTTTGGCAATGCTTCTTCCCATTAGGATTTAGAGGATTTGGGCAATCAGGATTAAGGCAGCAGATCATCATTTGGTAGGCGCGACTGCGTGACACATTACGCTTAAGTTATCCCTGATTTTTTTCATAATGATTAATGGTTCTCCTTATTATACAAAATATCAATTCCAAAAGTTTTTAATGTCAGAATATTAAGGGCTTTACTTGAATCTCCGCAAATTCCATAAATAACCTCAGATCTTGCATCTGTTTTTTCGTCCACCAACAAATAATTTTTTTGGCTCAAAGCTCAAGCTCACTGAATATATATTTCAGCCCGTTTTAACGGACTTTGGCTATCAGTCTTGAACTTGAGTTCAAGGCGTACTCAGAGTGAGATGCAAGATCTAAGTAACGGTATTAATAAAAACTAGTTAACTCCAACAAATCATACAAAATGCCAGTTTTTGTTCATTGATTATCAAGGATAAATACAGATTTACAGAAATATTTTGATGTTTCTTTACCTTTTTAGAGCTATCATTTTATGAAACATTCAAATTTGGCAAAATTTCCCTAAAATTTAGCTAAAATAGTCATAAATCTGGTTTTTAACCTTTTTATTTTTAATGACTCACAATTATTAATTTGATACATCAGGTAACTAACACTTCAATTCACCATCAAATTCTCCACATTCTAATTCACGGCTAGCACAGCTATAGGAATCGTGTCTGATTTCTGAAAAGGATTTTAGATAAAACCCTGGTAAAACGGGCTTTTCAGTCTCAGTATGTTTTCAAAAATCTTTGGAGGAGTCCTATACTTGGTAGTACTTTGCGCTGACGACAATTGTTAAGTAAACAGACCCAAATAAATTGAGCTATATAAAGATTTGTAAAAACGCCATAAACCCGCGCCCTATGAAGTTCCAAATCAAAAATATTCAATCGCTCTTAGACAAGGAGGACAAGGTAGACTTGGGGGAAGAAGTCGTGTTTGGCGATCGCACGGAGCGCAGTAGGCTAAAGCCCGATAGCGAGCAGGGAAGCTTGGAACTGCACAGTTGACCAAGCTGACTTTGCTTTAAAACATCCATATAAATTAAAACATTCATCTAACAATGTCATATTTTCGGAGATAGGAGCTTCATTAAGCACAAAGGCTTATTGAACTCTAAAGTCTTTTCAATCTAACCAAAAAGATTTTTTTTCGCTAGTAGTAATACGATATCTTTGCCAAATCGTAACTTTTCCAGGACTCCACCAGCGCAATGAAAGATAGAAAAATAAAGGGAATAGAAGGGTTGTAGGGGTGTAGGGACGCAGTGATCTTGTGCCCTAGATTATAAATTTTAGATTTTGAAGAGGAAATTTCCCCTTTCCCCTCCTACACTTGGTGTAAAATCAATCAAGGTACTTCAATCGGAATCAAAGCATTTTCTGGGAGATAATTGCAGAAACGCCCTTCATCTGCAAGCACCAAAATTAGCCGTAATGCATAATCTGGCGGAACTTGTAAATCTGCCCAAGGTACTGCCAACTCCAAACACTTGCTCAAGGCAGCTTGAGCGCGGCTGGCACGCGGGTGCCATTGATAATCCTCTCCTGCTTCCCGAAACTGTATTGATTGCGTCAGTAAATTAACCTCCAAATGGTGGTGAAACTGGTAATTTACTGGGGATGTATCCGGCACTTCTGCTAAGGGAACAGGGCTGTTGTGCATCGTTTTGTCGGGATAATACCACAGTAAATTCAACTCTGGTGGTAAATCCTTTCCTGGTTGAATGCCTGCTTTGAAATCTACCCGTAAATAGAAATTCAGGTGATCCACGCCGTACCAAAGCCGCTGAATTGCACTGCTGTTATGCATTGTTCCCCGCGCCCCGCCGACTTCTATGCGTCCGGCTTTGTCCCAGTCTTGCTCATCACCTCGACCATCAATGACTGGATGAATAAAGCTTTGTGGGCGATGGTCAGCCTGTGCCTCGTGGATTTCTACGGGTTGGCGGAGATAAGCAGGTATAGGTTCATTCAGCGCTTTGTATATCCTGTACAAATGCTCTCGAAACAACTGGTCAAAAATGGCATCGTGGTTCGAGGAATGCCCCACACCAAACCACCAAAACCAGTCAGAACCTTCTGCTGCATACAAAGCTTCCCATGCTTCGGGATTGTTTTCTTCGGTTGCTTCTGGATGATTGGCTAAAGTTGCCCTGGCTTGCGTTAGGTAATCCCAAGCGCGATTTTTAGCAGCGTCACCGATCCAAGTGGTGAAGCTGCCATCCACCCAAGAACCACTATGCAGTTGCTCTCCTGGGATAGTTGCTGTTGGCGGAAACTGTTCGACAAATTCTGAAACGGTAACGAGTTTGATGTGTGGTTCGTTACTGAGGCTTTGATACAAAGCGTCTAAAAAGGGTTTGCCATCTTGGGGATAATATTCCCAGCAGTTCTCACCATCTAAGGCAATGGTGACTAACCAGGGTTGTTCGCTTTGGCTGTCTCTTTGCTTTCGGGCGATCGCTTGCAAGTGACCCACCAAGTCTGCTGCTGCCTGCTTTGGCGGCATGGAACCGTAGGTAAAGCCAATTAAATCTGATAATCTGTGATCCCGAAAGACAATAGACACGTCACCTGCACTTGTTTGCAAGCGGTATGGTCGGTATAGCAACTCTGGTTCTTGGACGTTCCCGGCATTATCACGCTGGAAAAAGTGTTTCAACGTCCAGCCCAGAACTGCTTCATCTGAGCAAATCCACTTAAATCCTTGATTAATAATATACGGTAAAACTTCCGGGCTAACGGATTGTTCTGAGGGCCACAGACCTCGTGGCGTTTTCCCAAACCTATCTACGTATAAATCCCAAGCTTTCCGCAAGTGCCGGGGAATATCTTCTGCCCACTGGAACCGATACTCTGGCAATGTCATATTAGGCACTGCAACTCGACCAGAGTTGGTATCGGCGAGCAAAGGCAAGATGGGATGAGTATAAGGCGATGTTGTCACTTCTAATTGCCCGGCATCTTGCATTGCCCGATGTTGCGGGACAATTTTGCTAATGATTTGTCGTTGTTTAGAGTAAATTCGCTGGCGATCGCCTAAAGTAAAATTCCGACCCTGCTTTAACCAAGCTTCAATTTCCGGGTCATCCCAAAACATCGGGTCAATCCACGCCAGATTATGCCAAGCTAATAAATCGCTGTAATCTTGCACCTGCCAGTTTAACAAACACCAAGCGTGTCCTTTCTCTTGCCGTTGGTTGTACAACTGTGCATAACGGGGATGGGGATCAATCAGGGTGTGGTGATTTGCGTCGAAAAAGTGTTCGACGATAAATTCCCGTTGTTGGTCAGAAAGTTGCTCATCTGGTGTTAAGCTCAGTTCCAAATAAGGATCAAAGGCAGTGCCAGCGATGTAATCTTCAAGCTGCAATATCAGCGATGGTACCAAATTTACCGTTTGGTGCAATCGAGGATAGCGCTCTAGAATCAGCACAAGATCCAAGTAGTCCTTAGTACCATGCAAACGCACCCAGGGTAGACGATAACGCTCTTGACGAGACTGCGAAACGCCGTTGCTGGAAGAAGATTTGTACAGCGGCTGATGTTGATGCCAAATAAAGGCGACGTGGAGAGGATGAGACATAGCAAGAGTCAAGAGTCAAGGGTTAAGGGGAGCCAGCGCTATCCAAGAGGGTTTCCCGACAGAAGCAACTGGCGTTCAAGGCTCAAGGCTCAAGAGTCAAGAGTTAAAGGTCTATGGACTTTGGACTTTTGACTTTAAACTCTTGACTCTTGACTAATCACTTTTACATCACTTGCTCAACTTCTGCAATTTCGGGAATCATTTCCCTGAGGCGGCGCTCAATGCCCATTCTTAAAGTCATTGTGGAACTGGGGCAAGAACCGCAAGCACCTTGCAACCGCAGTTTGACAATCGGACCATCAAGTTCTACGACTTCCACATTGCCGCCATCAGATATGAGATATGGGCGCATTTCATCCAAAACTGTTTCGACATTGTCAATTGTAAGTTCCATAGTTGTAGACCTCTTCCCAAAATTATTATTTTCCAGTGTTCTTAAACCAATCCTAGATCTAATTCCAGCTTGATGACTTCTTGTTCTCTATCGTTAGTCTTTTGTGAGTCATCAATAAGTCATGACTCATGACTGGTGACTAAACAGCTGCTGGTTCTAGTAGCTTAAGATTGAGGTAACTGAACTCAGTTGTCGTGCGAGTGCCATCTTTATACTCTTGCACAACTTGCTTAGTCATCACATAATACTCGGCAATTTTCTCATAAGAATCTTCAAATTTGAGAATGCTGGTGACTTCATTGGTTTTGGAGTTGCGGAAAATCGCATCATAGCGAGTTGCAATGTAGCCAGAACCTGTGTCCAAGCTTTCATGGGTATCAATGATAAAACCCATGCGACCCATGACCCGACTTACCTGGGAAATTTCCTTGCCCCGGACTTTATAATTTGAACCCATAGAGTCACCGTTCACCAGGATTTCTATTGCGCCGTTTGCGTCTTGTTCACCAAGGGTAAACTCGTGCTTTCCATGAGACTCCTCAAAGCTTGTGCGTTTACGGTGAGTGACTATATCTCGCAATTGAGTATAAATACCTTCTTCCACTTGCTCATCTGCAACACCCGTAACTTCTACGCTTAAGTCGCCGTTTATGCGAATCTTACCTGTGTGGACTTCATCTTCCTGAACAAGTTGCACATCTGCACTGTAGCCAGGAAAGTTTTCATCCCAAGTGTAACGACTTTCGTAAGCGGTTTGGAATAATTGACGGGCTGTTGTTGGATGTGTCATATAACCACTTTGACTTCACCTTTTTCAGTTTAGTCTAAAGTAGAGACGCGTCATGCATGGTGCGTCTTTTGAACTAATCTTGTGAATCGCTCTCTAAGGATGAAACCATAACTGGTTGTTGATAGAGTGGTACAGTGAATGTGACTGTTGATCCTAGCCCTTCACCCAAGCTGTAAAAATTCACCTCACCTCCCATCGCCTCTACTAGCTTTTGGGATATTGCCAGTCCTAAGCCTGTTCCGCCGTACTGGCGAGTGCGGGAGCTATCTACCTGACTAAATAATTGAAACAGTTTGTCCTGTTTGTCTAGAGAAACACCAATACCTGTGTCGGCAACACGCACTCTCACCATGCCTGGAAATTGTTGGTCTTGAAATGTCACTTTTTTGCGAACGACATCGGCACTGATCGTTATACCGCCTTCATGAGTGAATTTAATTGCATTGCCAACCAGATTTAACATCACTTGCTTCAGGCGCTGGTAATCACCATAGACGATAATTTCATCAGAGGTAGGAGGCATTTGTATTCGGAAGCTGAGGTTTCTCCCCTCTGCCTGAGGTCCCATAAAGCTTTCTAAATCACTAAATAGCTCATCTAACGTGATCGAGCGCAATTCTAGTTCCATTTTGCCTGCTTCTATTCTGGCAATGTCCAACATATCGTTGATAATATCAAGCAGGTAAATTGATGATTTGTGAGCTTCTTGCAGAAACTGCGTTTGTTCCTCTGGATCGTCTGCCATGCCCTCCAGAATCAACTTTAAAAATCCGATGATGCCGTTGAGTGGCGTTCTCAGTTCATGGGTGACATTGGCGAGAAATTCTCTAATGCGGCGGGTGGCTTGTTCGGCTTGTTGACGTGCTTGTTCTAATTCTTTGTATAAGGTTGCGTGGGCGATCGCTGTTCCTAGCTGATCTGCCACTTCTTTTGCCAGTTCAAGTTCCTCTGGGGTGATCTGGGAGCATATTTTGCTCAAGGTGACAGCAATTAATCCATTTGGCTGGTCTTGGTAGCAAGTCGTCACCACTAACATTCTCTGCTGGTTAAACAGAGGATGTTGTGGCTTTTCTACTACAATAGGTTGTAAAGTTGCCAATGCTTGGGCAAAGCCCGGCTCAGAAGGCATATCTATTTCCAAGCCAAGCATAGAACCTAGATTTGGTTGGCAGTACTCTGCTATCACCTGCACTTTCGTGCTAGATGATTGGTAGGGACAAATGATGCAGCGTTCCACTTGCAGCGCTTCCCCCAAACTATCCACCGTTTGTTGCCAAATAATATCCAGATCCAATGTCCGCCGGATATTTCTGGTAATTTGGTTGATCAGGTTATGGTGGCGCGGTGAATGTCTCGCTGCTTGTTGTACGGGTGTTTGAGAACCCAAGTTTTCTTCTTTGCTGAGTGCTGTTTGCAGCAGCCGTCCCATGACTAAAACTGTTGTTGGGGTGCTTGCCAACGAGGGCATGATTGGACTGATCACCAACTCCAACTCAAACAACTGCTGGTTGTAGCTAAACCAGCACTGATACCTTTGCGGCATCAAAGTTGTTAAAACTTGCTGCAGCATACACAAATATGCTACCTGATCCACTGGAGAGAAGGCACATTCTTTGCCGCTTTGGTCTGCAACGATCTGCTGTGGGTTTAACCCTAAGCATTCGCTGTGTTTCCACCAGAAAGTCAGGTAGTGCCCTGTACCATCTTGCGTGTACACCAACTCGGCTCCTAAATTTGCCCATGAGCCATTAGTGTTACTGGTAATATCTTCTAGATTTTTTGACAATATGTTCGACCTTTGGGAGTTAGCAGTAATACTCATGACTCGAGTTGGATAAGTAAATGGCACCCCAAAAAAGCTTTGCTATTCGCTGCTGAAAGTTTGGCATAAATTTTTCACATTTAGCATACTTGAGCGGCGATTTTTGGTTGTTCTAAAGTCTAGCATCGGAAATTTTACATTTTTTAATCCTCCATATATATCTTACTTTTTAGCTTTTTTTGAGATTTTTTTTGAGTTTAATCGTTCCATTCCCCTCGAGGTGGTAAAGGTTTACGCACAGGGTTGCGCGTCAGTTCATCATCTCTTGGGGTTTCACCCCTCAACCACTGGCGGATCGCCACCTCAATCACTTTGCTGGGGTCATTCGTGAGATGCTGAATTTGTTCTAGTAACTCGGAGTCTAGGCGAATAGCAATCTCTACCTTATCGGCAAGTCTTTGTTCCGCATCGGTAGCTTTCTCTTTCATATTCATAGGGTGATAACTCTGAATTTGTTTTTTCCAAGGCTTTGTAAAGTAGCTCTATTCACACAGCAGGGCTGTTGCGGCTTGCAATCGACCATAAGTCCGTATGAATGCACTTCTTGTTGTTTATTGTACGCCTCTAACTGATGAATACTAGAAGCTATGGATAGACCTTCATAAAACCTCGCGTTCGTTTTGGAAACCCTCTGGTTTTAAGCCAGCCAGGAAACACGGCTCGCGCTCATATCTTCTTGAAAGTCCACAAGTCAATATTCATTTGTCAGTAGTCAATAGTCAATAGTCAATAGTCATTAGTCATTAATTATGATTCTTGTCCCCTCGTCCTGAGGCAATAATTTTGATTTTTGAGTTATGCTTGTTGTTCTCTTGTCCCCTCGTTTCCCCTTGCAATAGCACCGTCTCACCTAAGAAAGCATTAAAATACGTTAAGTATATTGCTCTTTTATCCCTCGTTGCCGCTAAAGCAAAGAAGTATATGACTGACGTTCCCGCAGCTCGCATTCGTAATTTTTGTATTATTGCTCACATTGATCATGGGAAATCTACTCTAGCAGACCGCTTGCTGCAAGTGACAGGCACTGTGGACAAGCGGGAGATGAAGGAACAATTTCTCGATAACATGGATCTGGAACGGGAGCGCGGCATTACCATTAAGCTGCAAGCTGCCCGGATGAATTATAAGGCAAAAGATGGTCAGGAGTATGTACTGAATTTAATTGACACTCCAGGGCATGTGGATTTTTCGTATGAAGTGTCGCGCAGTCTTGCTGCTTGCGAAGGTGCGCTGTTGGTAGTAGACGCTTCGCAGGGAGTGGAAGCGCAAACCCTGGCAAATGTCTATTTAGCTCTAGAGCATAACTTGGAAATTATTCCAGTTTTGAATAAAATCGACTTGCCTGGAGCAGAACCACACAGAGTGATCAGCGAAATTGAAGAAATTATTGGTTTAGATTGCAGTGGTGCGATTCTTGCCTCTGCCAAAGAGGGTATAGGCATTGACGAGATTTTAGAAACCATTGTTGAGCGTGTACCACCGCCACAAAACACGGTGAATGACCGATTAAGAGCATTAATTTTTGATAGCTACTACGACAGCTACCGGGGAGTGATTGTTTATTTCCGGGTGATGGATGGCACAGTGAAGAAAGGCGATCGCATCTACCTGATGGCGTCTGGCAAAGAATACGAAATTGATGAGTTAGGAGTGCTTTCTCCCACCCAAAAGCAAGTGCAAGAACTGCACGCTGGGGAAGTAGGTTATTTAGCTGCAGCAATTAAAGCTGTGGCTGATGCACGGGTGGGAGACACAATCACTCAAGCCAACGCCAAATCTACTGAAGCTTTGCCTGGCTACACAGAAGCTAACCCAATGGTATTCTGTGGGATGTTCCCCATTGATGCTGACCAATTTGAAGACTTGCGCGAAGCCTTAAATAAGCTGAAACTCAACGATGCGGCACTACACTTTGAACCAGAAACATCTAGCGCGATGGGTTTTGGCTTCCGCTGTGGTTTCTTAGGTTTGCTGCACATGGAAATTGTGCAAGAACGCCTAGAACGAGAGTACGACTTGGATTTAATCATTACCGCCCCCTCAGTGGTTTATAAAGTGATCACCCTCAAAGGTGAAGAACTGTACATCGACAACCCCAGTCACTTACCTTCTCCTAACGAACGAGAAAAAATTGAAGAACCCTACGTCAAAGTAGATATGATTACGCCAGAAACTTACGTCGGCACTTTGATGGAGTTGGCGCAAAATCGGCGTGGTGTCTTCAAAGACATGAAATATCTCACTCAAGGACGCACCACACTCACTTACGAGTTGCCCTTGGCAGAAGTTGTTACGGACTTTTTTGACCAAATGAAATCCCGCTCTCGAGGATATGCCAGCATGGAATATCAACTGATTGGCTACCGAGAAAATCCGCTTGTGAAGCTTGATATTATGATCAATGGTGATCCAGTGGATTCCTTGGCGATGATTGTCCACAGAGATAAAGCATACAACGTCGGGCGGTCAATGGCTGAAAAGCTAAAAGAATTGATTCCCCGCCATCAATTCAAAGTGCCCATCCAAGCATCGATTGGCAGTAAAGTCATTGCCAGTGAACATATCCCAGCTTTACGAAAAGATGTGCTTGCCAAGTGCTACGGCGGTGACATTAGCCGGAAGAAGAAACTCTTGCAAAAGCAGGCAAAAGGTAAGAAGCGGATGAAATCTGTAGGTACAGTGGATGTACCGCAAGAAGCGTTTATGGCGGTGCTGCGTTTGGATCCGCAGTAACTCCATCCCCTTCCCTGTTGACGGGAAGAGTATTTGGAACCGCAGATACACGCAGATAAGCATAGATAATTTATCTGTGTGGCTCTGTGTTTATCTGTGATTTCATATTCAAAATGTTGACTTAACGTCGTGAAAATTCGACTCTACGACTCAGATGATTTAGAAGAGATTGTTCAGCTTTGGTATCGAATTTGGCACCAGACATTTCCTAACATTCAACATCCACAGCCATATTCTGCATGGAAATCTCGCTTTCGTGATGATCTTGCTGTCAAAGGAGAAGTTTGGGTTTGCGAAGTTGAACATTATATTGTGGGCTTTGTCGTAGTGATAAAAGAAGAACAGTATTTATCACAGATTTTTGTAAATCCTGAAGATCACAACTGTGGTATTGGTTCAGCCTTACTTAACAAAGCTAAAAAAATTTGTCCAGAAGGACTAACGCTACAAACATTGCAACAAAATACACGAGCTTGCGTATTTTATGAGAAGCATGGCTTCAAAGCTGGCAAGCTGACAGTAAACAAAATTAATCGGCAACCTAACATTGAATACTACTGGAAGCTTGAGATATAGAGTGTCATAATATACGCTAAATTATACCCTGAACGCCGCAATAAACGCAGGCTAAGCTACCAAGTATGTAGACATGGTGAGAAAAAAGCCACTAGCCCGATCAGGAGAAAGACCATAGGTTGTTAGTGACGTACTCCCACCACGCTCACGGAGTACCGTTACAGTGTGGGCTTCTCCAAGTCGCCCCGAAGAAATTTCCTGCTTCATTGGTCGCATCTAGACTTACAATACGAGCGAATGCTTGTCCCCGAGAACGATACCTCCACAGGCAGTTTAGAGACTCCTGACATCCCACGGAGTCTATATATGTAGCGAATTACGGAGCGTATTCTATGTCTAATTCCGTTTCCCAACGTTTGCACTGTTCACCTGTTGAGCGCAGTTCGTTTGTGTCAAGTGGATGGTCGGCACCAATGTCGCCTCACGAGAGCAACTTAATTGCTACGGGCATTACTAGTATAGACAATGTTTGCTTGTTGAGTGTTCCACCGAGAGTGCGAAACGTCGAATCACCCCACTCCCTCAATAACCCTTGGTTATTATTGGTCGGAGGTGTTTTCATCATCTCCCGCCTTCTTCAATCCCGACGCTAAACGGAGTACCGTTATAGCGCGGGACTTACGGCGATTCAGTTAAAGCTTATCTGTTATATCGAGTGAACATAAGTAGGTAGGTGTAAATAAACGGTCTTAAATGTAGTAATGGCTGTCTTCCCTTAAAATCGTTGCTTTGAGCGAAGACAGCGCTTACTACGAACCAAGAGCGTATTTTATGTTTAATTTCACCCACTGACTCATCACAACACTGTCTCATTATCAATATATGACTAAAGTCATGTCAAATTCATGACTTTTATCTCTAGCTTCATTAGATTTGATTAGTTACTTTACAAATAGCTATGAGTTACTTCTGTTGCTCAAATCTCCGCATTGAAAATTTTTTCTGGGTGCTCTCATAGGATGATGTATGCTTAGCAATATCCATCTTAAATTGTGGAGAAAACCTATAGTAACATTAGCTGAAACATAATTTATACAAGGTGCACTATTCGCTTCAAAAGACATTCCTGATGTTTTCTAGAGGTTTGAACATGAAATTCATATACCTTACTTCTGTATCAATAACTTTGGTAGCAATTGTTGTTTTTGTTCACACTAAAAATTTATATGCAAGTTCAATGTGTGTAAATCCCAATACTGCATCGTTGGATGAAACAGTAGGTAGCTCTTTGCCAGAGAATACAAGGTACAAGTTTTTAGATGTGGTGATTGACCACAGTATCAATTAAATAAAAATAGGTAAATAAAGAGAGAATGGGTGGAGTTCAACAGGACGCGTGTTTAAGCAAAGCCCAACTGTTAAAACTTTAATTTGGTTTATGCACTCCTTGTCAGACATTTGTCAATAAAATCTAATCAAACACATACTTTTCCGCCACTTTCCAGTAGCGGGAGAAGCGCTTGAGGTCAATATAACCGTCGTAGTCAAAAAACGGTTCTACCTCAAAGACTTCTAGTTCCACAGAACGCTCAATTTCGTCGCAGATAGCATCAAACCGGGGACTGGGACTGTTTGCTGTGACGACTTTGTTGGCATTATGCTCTTTGGCAAAGGCTAAGACTTCTTTCGCCACATCGCCACGACGAATGACAACGGGTAACTCTAGCAAGCATTCGTAGATAAAGGTGAGGCGTTTGAGGCTGAGTTGCCATTCTTCAATTAAAGCATCATTCCAAACCCAGATGGCGGGTGCGTCGGGGTATTCTTGTAGTGCGGGGTTTCGGGGACTCAGACAGTCGCCGTGTATCCAGATAATTGGTTGGCTCATCAGCTATTTCGTATCTGTTCGTCAAACTTGCGTAAAGCTGGGTTACCAGGATTGTCTTTACGAGCAGCAATGAGTAGCTCTTCCGGTTTTCCCTCAGCTTTAGCCCATTCTATCAGGTTGAATACGACTTCTGAGTGGTTTGCACCTCCTGCGATCGCCTCCAAATTCTCATCTAACCGGAAGCGAACCATCTGTTTGAGTTTTGCTGTCGTAGGAAATGCACTCAGAAGCGCTTTTTGGAACTGCTGCGATCGTTCGCCATTGAACCATAGTTCAGTTGGCTTTTGTTGGGGTGATGATTGAGTTGCGGTAATACCCCACACCAAATTCTTCAAGGCTTGAACATCATCAATACTTTGAGAAAAATCTACCCTTGTATACTCTTTCAGAAATACCAGTTTTTCAGGGAATTGATTCACACCAGGAAGCAGAATAGGAATCAAAGGAATACCCTTTTCGACACACCTTGTCGTTAATGAGCGCACTTCCATTGTCTGCCACTTTCCTAATCCTTTCAAACCGATAAAGATGGCAGCAGATTTAACGAGTGGAATTGCCTTTTGGATTTCGTCTTGAAATGATCTTCCTGGTGGAATTTGCTCTTCATCGAGCCACACCTTAATACCGCGTTCCTTGAGCTGATTAGCAATCGCTCTCACTTCTGGCTTGTCTGCAGTGTTGTGTGCGAGGAATACATCGAATTCTTCGCTTTTAGGTTGTTCTTGAGTCTTTAATATTTCTGGCATATAAATATTGTCTGCAAATCCAAAAATGGCATTAAATCATAATAAATTACATTCATACATATCACCTCACCCTGCCCTATCGGGCATCCCTCTCCTTAGTAAAAGTATGGGAGCATCCCAATTTAAATTGACTGTCATGCTGGATGGAGCGATAGCGAAATGAAGCATCTCAAGCCTAGTTCGCGACTTGAGATTCTTCGCTCCACTTCGTTACGCTCAGAATGACAAACATATTTTTCAAAAATTGGGATGCTCCCAAAAGTATCGCCCCCAACCGAAGCCAGAGAAAAGAAATTATTGGGGAAGTCGTTTGTTGGCGGGAATGGTGATGAAGGGGAAGCCGAAAAAATCATCGCCAGGACAGATGCGTTTACCTTGGGCAGAGTGGGAAGTGTCAGAAACAGAAGTTCATGCCGTCGCTCAAAAATTCACCCAGGCAAATTGCTATCCCACGCGGTGCCAGGTATCGGAAAGCCAGAAAGCGCAAGGTTTCGTCAAATCCACCTCGGTTGCAAATCTTAATAATTCTCAGGAAGCTTTATAGGTTACACTTTACAAGTCTGGATGCGTCGTAAGAGCAACACCAGCCGCACAACACGCTCGCCAAGATCCTTGTCCCATCCAGCACCGGCCGGGGAAAACGGGAGATGACCGTCACTGTGATCCTGCCAAAAATTTCGCCCGAAACGACGCCAGCCAACGCGATCGCCAAACTTCCCCCAGATCTCGATCGCCCATGCGTCTGGTTTGCCAGCAACACTTTCCCAAATGCGCTTTTGGACGCTAAAGCCAAAGCGCCCATTGCTGTATTTTACCCAAAGTTGGTCGATGGTGCGTAAGTCAGTGCAGGGAAAATTTTCGATAGATTCGATATCAAGCCAACGCCAACGTTGTTTTTCTCTACCAGATGCTTTGAGCATAACTGCTAGAGTTTCCTTATCCGCTTCTTTCCACTTCCCAGCAGCTAGCAAATCTCGCAGCCGTGTGTAGTCTACGCCTTTTTCTGAAGGAAGAGTTTGCTGACTTTGTTTCTCTGCCAATAGGGTAGAGATATCAGGAAGCTCTTCAATTTCCTGACGCATTGCTACAAACCATTCCCGCTCCCCTCTCCCTAAGCTACTATTAGCTTCTGCGTCATCCAACCACTGTTTTGCCTTTGCCGGATCTAGAAAATTCAATGCAATCAGTTGTTGCGCCCGTTCTAATTCAACTCGATCTGCCCAAGGTGAATGATATTCGACATACTGCCAAAGCAGCGTAGCAATATCTCGAATTCGTTGTGAAGCATCTGTCCTGTTCATCAACTTCTGCAACAACTCACTACGAATTTCTGGCTCGATTTCATACAGTTCTGCGTCAATTTCACGACACAGCCCAGAACTGAGAAACTCAAACTCGACGGTGTAAGGAAGTTGCTCAGGTGGATCGAGAAAAAAGTTAATTCGCAGAAAGTGCAGCAACTCAGGATTTAAGGCAACGGGCATTGCAGCGTGATACGCCAGTTGCAAGGCTGCATCTCCATCCTTACCACATCTACGCTTAAAGTCATTCAAACGTCGCTCTACAAGTTTGCTAGACATGGTGGCAGTTAAAGGTCATTTATAAAGTAAAAATAAAATTCTTGTAGGGTGTGTTAGGCGCACCCTTTCAATATGATTTGTAACGAAAAATATGTTCAAAGCGCCTAACGCACCGTCACATAACATGGTGCGTTAGAGGATGTCTGAAAAGATTGGATAAGGTATATTTTGTCATTCTGAGCGTAACGAAGTGGAGCGAAGAATCCCTATTCACCATGGATTGGTGAGATGCTTCACTGCGCTGTCGCTCCGTTCAGCATGACATTTTTGACTTCTCAGACATCCTCTTAGGCTGAAGCCGTAACGCACCCTACTTAAGATTTACTTTATAAATTAACTCTTATAGTGGCTTCTCAATTATATATTGATGTCCGCGTAGCACATTCACCGCCTGCTGGATGCCCTCCCGATTCAAAGGAAACATCGGCACATGGCGTGCAATCTGGGCGGCGGTATTATCTTTCCAATATGACTTAGGCAGGGGATTCAGCCAAACATAGTTTAAAGTATAAGCGCGGAGTGCTTTGATAAAAGAGATGGTATCTAATAGACGTACGACGTTGTAAAATTTACGCACAGCACCAGCATCACTTATCATCACTACGAATGCATCGGCGGCATATTTCTGGAGAACTTCCTCCAACCCAATAGGAGAGAGCAAATCAGAATCTTCGTAGAGATAACCTGTTTTGAGGGGTGTTATCTGGGGCAAAATTTCATCAAGAACTGGAAAGAGTTCCTTACTGAGACGTTCTAGCACCTGCTCATCGGCTCCTTCAGCAGGAACGTTGTGAAAGTAATAAATTGCTGTCTCTTCCAATCTTCCTGCTTGTTGAATTGCTGTGCAAACTTCTTCACAAAAGCGATGGAAAGCAGTCATGGAACCCTGACGATCCACAAGCAAAAGTAACCGCGCAACGTTGCGGCGTCTCGGTTTCAACACAACAGAAGCTGCAATTCCCTGTTGACAACGACGTGCGATTGTGAGTTCCACATCCAGTTCTGTTGGTGGTCCTACCCGTACGGGACGGCGTAAGCGCCGCCAAGTTTGAGCTACTTCTCGATAAGTTAATGGGAACTGCGGTACGAAGATAAACCGACGTTCAGAAAGTTGCACATCCTTCAAGGAAATCGGAGGTAAGCCGCTACCAGATTCGGTTACAATCTCCTCATGCTCCTGATGCTCCTGAACATCCCGATGCTGCTCTTTTTTTGATGAGTCTGTAGTATCAGCATCAAAATCTTTTTCCGCTTGCAAAAACAATTGCCAATTTTCGTTCTTTGGTGCAAGTTGGTTAAACAGGGCAGTGAGAATTTCCTGTTCCTGGCGCGACTTTGCCCACAGAGAATTGCACAGATCCCGCAGTGCTTCTTTTGATGACCAGCCGAAGCCAGCCTGCAAGGACTGTCGCAGCGTTTCATAGTCATCTGGTGTCAATGGAAACCCACGACGACGCAGCTTTTGAAATAACTCCCAGAGAAACGCGGGTAACTTGGGTGGCTTCACTGCTTGCCAAATGCCTCCATTGCACGTTGGCGATCGCTCTCTTGTTTGAGCAACGCTCCCAAATATGGCAATTCGTCAAGTTTCTCTACTGGAGTTTTTACCGCTTCGAGATAACCCACCCAGTCCAGCAGTTCACTCAAACCCGGTCGTTTGCTGAGGTCGAGTTTGCGAAGTTCTAACAAAACTTCGATAGCTTTTTTACTCAATTTTTGGTTAGGAATCTGGTGAGTTGCTAAAACCTGTTGCAAATCCTCCTGTGTTGGCGGAAATTCCACGTAGTGAAAAATGCATCGACGCAGAAACGCAGTCGGTAATGCTTTTTCTTCATTGTGCGTGACAAACACAATTGGGCGTAATACTGGGTTGTCGCCAACAGCGTAATATATATCTGGAGCTTCAGTTACGCGGAACTCCAACCGATCCAACTCCCATAACAAATCGTTGGGAAAGTCGAGATCTGCTTTGTCGATTTCGTCAATTAGCACCACAGAACGACGCCCATATTGAGCGCGGGCGATCGCTTTTCCTAAAGGACCTAAACTAATATAATTGCGAATGTCTCGACTACGTTCTCCTTCAGCCCCTAACTGAGCATCATAAAGGCGATTGACAGCGTCATAAGTGTAAAGTAAATCTTGGGCACGGCTGGTGGATTTGATATAGCTGACTTCCAAAGGCAAACCCAACGCATAAGCAACAGCGTAAGCTAACCGTGTTTTCCCACAACCTGGTTCGCCTTGTAACAGTAAAGGACGACCTAGGGCGATCGCCAGATTAACGGCTTCAACTAACTTATCATCAGGTAAGTAAGGTTCCTTCTCGTCTCTTATTGTTATTCTTTTTTGTGTAGGGTCTTTCTGAGATACGGTTACTTCCAGAGTTTCGATTTCACGAGATTCGGGCAAGGATTCGTAAGCGATTGTAGAGAAGCTGGTAGATATGTCAATAGAGCGTTTAGACATAAGCCTGAATCCTTTGCTGAAGTTCCTTGAGAAACTCTTCTTCTGAAGGTTTTTGTTTTAAAAGGTCAATAGTATAGTTTAAATGTTCATACACATATCCGATATTCAGAAGTCTGTTTTGAGAATCATTGTGGTCTTCTAGACAGTTATTAATCATCATTTCCTTCCATTTCTGTTGACAATTTTGTGTCCATTTAAGAGGACGTGTTACATTAAGAACCCAATCATTTGCATCTGCTCTTGTAAATTGTGGAGGCTTTAGCTTATTTACGCCTTCTGGGAAAATACTATTTTCACTACCAAACATAATTACGATTAAGCGGTGTTCAATATTATTATCTTTAAATTCAGCATATATCTTCTGCCAGAAGTCGTCAGTAATACTTGTATTTTGGTTATAAGGATCATCAACAAGGATACGACAAATAACATCACTCTTTTGTAGGTTATTTTTGTTATCTTTTATTTTTTTTACTACTGTGTCTACAGAAGTGAATTGAGGTTTTAGCGCAGTGGTTCTTATAATTGTGATGTGACTTTTATTGAGTCTGTCTTTCAAACGCTCACAGAAGTATACTGGAAAATCATGTTTGTAATAGGGCACAGCTAACCCAATAAGTCCCTGCCGATCATCTAATTCATTGAAACAGTCTTTAATTAAATCGTTCAAGTCAAAGTTGGAAGGATGCAGCCATTCATAGGGCTGTTTTGTTGTAGCTTGCCCTGGCAATAGTTCTTCATAAATTCTCTTCAACTCCGGATTACCGGGATTACCGTCACAATCTTTATTACGTGCAGCAATTAGCAGATTTTCCAGACTTCCATTAGTTTCAGCCCATTTAATCAGTTCAAATACAACGTCATTATGGTTACCTGTTGCGATCGCGTCCAGATTCTGATCTAATCCGCAGCGAACCATGTGTTCCAATTTTGGTGGATTAGGAAACGCACTGAGTAGTGCTTCTTTTAACTGTTGGAACTGTTTACCCTTTAGCTTTAGCTGCATTGTGCTGAGTCAGGTTAGTCAACATAAACTCTAATAAACTAAAACACATTCAAATTGCATATTTCCGGTTGAGTTTCGTTTTACCTTTTGCCTTTCTTCCCTTTCTGCCAACTTTGGCTATTGGATTGTTTGGTAAATTCCCCTTTAGGAAAAAGGCGCGCTTCTAGTTCTTCATAACTTCCTTCAAAGTCACACTTACCATACAAGGGACATTTTCGGCAATAAACGCCTTCGGTATAGCGTTCTAAGTTTTCGCGGTTGAAAAAATAAGGTTTGTGGCTAAAGGTGCTGGCTACCCACTGCCATGACATATTATTGCTTGCCGGATCACCGTCTAAAAGGTGTTCGAGAAACCACTTTGCTCCCGCTTGCCAACGAATGCGCCGCCAATGGACAATGTATGCTGCTATCCACATCCGTGCATGGTTGTGCAGGTAGCCAATTTCTCGTAAGTCATAGCTGAAGCTGTCGATGCAAACGCGTCCTGTGGTTCCTTGTTTGATGTCATCTGGTAACTCAGGTGCATATTCAGCGACGGTGTACCCAGTTTTGTAATCCTCTTGGTCTTTCCAAATACGATCACCTAGCTTGACATATAGCCGCTGCCAGTAGTCACGCCAACCCAACTCGTTAATGAGTTTCGTTGCATCATCTTGGGACTTGACGTGCCCAAGAACGTAATCTCGAATTTCGCGCAAGCTGAGAACGCCGTAGCGAATGTAAGGAGAAAGCCGCGTTACAGCACCTGTGAAAAAGTTACGTGTTTTTGCGTAGCGTACCAAGTCTACTTTTTGCAGTACTGCCTCAGCGGCTTTGCGTCCACCTACGGTTTCGCTGATGTGATCATCGCGTCCTGCGGCTTTGGGGAATTGTTCGCGGAGGTAGGCTACCAACTCATCGCGGTTGGCAAAGTCCCGTTGCATATCTTTAGTCATTTTGCGTCAAAATAGCAGGTTAAAATAGCCACACGAGTAAAGCCCCAGGTTTACAAATAAAGCTTGCCGGCCCAGGCTAATTTCCTAATTATGGCGTATCTATTGCACCACCTACCATTTCACCATTTGTTAGGAAATTTTCACCATACAATGGTTAATATCACTTCTGTTTATTGAACGATGGTTCAAGTCATCCAGGCTCAAAATGTCTCTCTTAGCTATTTAGAAGAAAGATTTGGTTTGCAAGTAGCGGAGAATGAGGAATTTTTTACAGAGTGGTTTGAGGGTTTACCTGAAATCACAGTTTTAGAAAAGCAATATTTAGACAGAGTTAAAACCAACTTCCTCAGATTAGTTAAACGCCTACCAATCTTAGAGGATGCGGTAAAAATGGTAGTGTTGTCTCCTTTATTAGATTTAGCAGGGTTTTATAGTGAACCTTTTTTTATTGCTACCGAAGAATCTATAGAAATTGCCTTGGAGGATGAAGAAGAAATTATTAGAGGGCGAATAGATGTTTTAGTTTTGCAAGAGCAGTTGTGGTTGTTGGTTATTGAATCCAAAAGGGCTAGTTTTTCTCTTTTAGAAGCAATACCCCAGGGATTAGCTTATATGCTGGCAAATCCTAATCCAGAAAAACCTGTATTTGGATTAGTATCGAATGGTAGCCATTTTATTTTCCTGAAACTGACTCAGCAAGATAAACCAAAGTACGCTTTATCTGATGAATTCACTCTGTTAAGACGAGGAAATGAATTATATCAAGTGCTTGCTGTATTAAAAATACTGGGTACAATTATCAGCCAATAGCTATGTCTCAACGTCCTATCTACCTAGATTGCCAAGCTACTACACCTGTGGATGAACGGGTACTTGCTGCTATGCTACCCTTCTTCACTGAACACTTTGGCAACCCCTCCAGTATCAGTCATGTTTACGGTTGGGAAGCGGAAGCTGCTGTGAAACAAACGCGGGAAATTTTGGCAGCAGCAATTAACGCAACGCCAGAAGAAATTGTTTTTACCAGTGGCGCGACAGAAGCGAATAATTTAGCTATCAAAGGTGTTGCTGAAGCCTATTTTCAAAAAGGACAGCATATTATTACTGTTGCTACTGAACATAGCGCAGTTCTTGACCCTTGCAAGTATCTTAAAACCCTTGGTTTTGAAATTACATTCCTTTCAGTCCAAAAAGATGGATTGATTGATTTAACTGAGTTGGAAAAAGCTTTCCGTCCCGAGACTATTCTGGTTTCGGTGATGGCTGCTAATAACGAAATTGGTGTGTTGCAGCCATTGGCAGAAATTGGCGCAATGTGCCGGGAACGTAATGTCCTTTTCCATACCGATGCAGCACAAGCTATTGGTAAAATACCCCTAGACGTGCAGGCGCTGAAAATTGATTTAATGTCGCTAACAGCACATAAAGTCTACGGTGCCAAGGGGATTGGTGCGCTGTACGTTCGCCGTCGTAATCCTAGAGTGCAACTTGCTCCGCAGCAGCATGGTGGTGGACATGAACGGGGAATGCGTTCTGGTACTTTGTATACACCGCAAATCGTAGGATTTGGTAAGGCGGTGGAGATTGCTTTACAAGAACAAGTGGCAGAAACCGAACGCCTCACACAGCTTAGACAAAGATTGTGGGAACAACTTTCTCAGGTTGAGGGAATTCATCTCAATGGACATCCCACTCAGCGATTACCGGGAAATCTAAATATTAGTGTTGAAGGGGTAGATGGTTCTGCACTGCTGTTAGGGTTGCAACCAGTGATGGCGGTGTCTTCTGGATCTGCTTGCTCTTCGGCAACAACTGCCCCTTCCCATGTTCTCACAGCACTGGGACACACGGAACAGCTAGCTTATGCGTCAATACGCTTTGGTATAGGGCGCTTCAATACTGCTGAGGAAATTGACAAGGTGGCACAGCATACAATTGCCACAATTCAAAGCTTAAGAAAACAAGATTCATTTGCAATGGGTAATCGGTAACTGTTTTGAGCAATAGGTGCAGTGGGCGATCGCAAGGGAGCGCACTGCCGGAGGCGATCGCCATATGTGACACATAGATATAGCGGTAAGAACCCGCAGTGAGGTACACAAAGAAATAATGAACCACAGATGGACACAGATGGACACAGATGGACACAGATAAATTAGTACTTCATTCAGATGAGAAGCGCTATAAATTTATTTGCGTTGCGCCTATCTATTTATTCGGAAAATTAGGCAACGCTAGCAGCACGAGACAACCAAACAGAGCGAAAATGTTCATTTATTGGGAGTGCTTTGAGAAACTCCTGCACAGATTCTAATTTCCATTCCAAGGGTGCGGTGGGTGATATGTTAGATGCCGTTGCTGCATAACGTAGGATTGCTTCCATCAACGCCGCTACTTCGATAAGAGGTTGTGTGTGCAAAAATGAAGGGAAAATACGAGCTTCAAAGGTAAATTTATCAGGAATAGGATGAATTAGGTTTTTGAGGTTAAAGTCACAATATTTTGTTAATTCAAGTTTGGCAAGACGTGCTTTAGCATCAAACCACGATAGATCGCAAAAATCCGATTCGTTGATCAATACCAACAACTCCTCGTCCCACATTCCCAAACGTCTGCATCTAGAGTTAGTTCCCACCAATCGTTTTAAATTTTCTCCATGTGTCCATAAGAGATTCACTAGATTAGCGAAAACTCTAGCAGAACATAAGGCGATACCATCGAAGTGCAGGTGGGTTGCACCTTCAGCGGGAATTGTGAAGCCAATAGCACGCGCTGCTGATAAGAGAACCTCCAGGCGCTCGCCATGATTGGTATCAATAGGTGGGGTAATTAACTCACAAGGACGTTCTCGTTCACCCGGTAAGGGTGCGGCGATCTGCGCTTTGCAGCAGCGCTTCGCTATCGCAATTGGATTGCCTGTATTATCAGCAACACGCACCATCCCCCCTGGTCCTGCTTCCGCATGGGTAGAAAATAAACTAGCAATTGGCTTGAGGACTGTAGTAAGGGAATCAGCAGGGTTAGCTTGGCTGTTCACCAGTTGCAGAAGTCTGGTATCATCGCTAACAATTCGATACCATCCTGGTTTGGGTTTTTGAGTTTTGTCCAAGTCGTCCTGAAGGGTGAGATCATCGACACATCTTGCAATCAAACGCCCCTGTTGATCAATAACCTCAAACCCCAAAGTGAGATTTTGGAACAAAGGAGTTCCCGGAACCTGACTTGGTTCAGACTGGGGATGAAAGACACGACGCACTTGTGCATCATGTTGTTGGGCTATTAACTCTGCTAAGTCCTGTCTGCTGAGTCCCCGAGGTGACATCAGTTCAATTTCAAAGCCAATTTTCCAGTTCAAAGACATAAGTGTTTTGTAATAACATCCACCCTGCACTTGCTAGATCTAACGGCGAGAATATCGCAACGCTTGTTCAATCATCTCGTTATTGCCCAAAATTAAGTTGCGCTCAATGCGTAGTTTGGCATCCATCGGTGAGCGATCGCCCCAAAATCTAGCAAGTGTTCTTGCATCATCATAGGAATAGTTTGACTCTCTAAAAAATTTGTAGGAGCTAGGGTTTTTCGCTGGTTTCACCGACTGTAAAGCGTTCACCCTTGCATCTACAAGAAACTGGTTTAGGATGGCAACATTTTCTGGGCCCCAAAGAATCTTTCTGCCGATTCGAGCCTTGGCATCGCTCACCGACTGTCCCCAGTAATCTGCTAAAACACGAGCATCCCAGTAGTCGTATTTGCTATTGAAAAAAGCTTGAATTTCTTGTTCTTCTGTCCCTATTTGTGCTAATAAAATATTGCTGTTTTCTCGTTGAGCGCTCAATTGAGTTGATAAGGTAGTGCTACTAGTCTCTTGGGCAACAGCAGCATTAATAGAAGTGCCAACAGAACATAGCAAACTTAATAACAATAATAAAATATTCAAATTACATTTCATTTAGAATAACTCCTGTATTTTGGATATTTTTTTGACTTTTTTCCTGGAAAATCCAGGTAGCAATTTGACCTAATTAGGACTTATGCATTGACAGAAATTTGATTGCCTGCATAAAGCCTGACTTGATTTGCCGAACAGAAGTTAAGCACTCCTCATTTTGCTTTCCTTCTGTATTCTTAATAGGTGTAAGGAAAATCAACTTATGCAGTTTTGGGATTATGTGGAAAAAATTACCTTTATTTTGGCTGCTAGATGTGGAGGCTTGAACGAATCGAGAGGAATTTGAGCAATAGGTGCAGTGGGCGATCGCCTCGTTCTAACAGACTCCCCGCCTCGACTTCAATCAACGTATTTACTACCCAGGAGAACTAGAAGCAATGACTCGCCAAAAGCGGCTGTTGTCACGTATTCCGATACCTCAACCTTTAATTGATAATTTGGCAGCTTATTTTGGGGAAAATTGTATTTCTAGGTAGAGTAATTGATGATCCTTGATTTATGGTATGGTGAGACACGAGTTCTTCATATATCGTAATAGAATGAATACTATTTTATTGAAGAAAATTACAGCTACTTGTGCGGGTGTTGTTTTAAGCTTAACTGCAATAGAAATTAAACCAGTACAAGCAGCATCTATCTTTTGGGATCTAGAATTTTTCAATGATTCTGGTGAGCAAGTAGGAACTGGAGAGTTTAGTTATGACCTGGAGCGACAGCTAATGTTACAGCAGGGAGACCACCAGTGACAATATCAGTAAGCGGCATTGTTGATAGCTTTTCTGCAAATGTTGCTGGTCTGGAATGGGGTAAAGAAGATTTTCTGAGTCGAACTTTCTGGTGGGTTCCCAATAGCGCCGAAGCAACCAGAGGACAATCAATACGTAGTCGTTTTGGCACATTTATCGTAAATTCTTGGGAGCTAAAAGAAAACGACGCTGCACAAGAATCACCTTTTTCGACTTTAATTATAAGTGGGGGAAGTACAGAATTTTTAGCTGAGGGAACTTGGGAGCAAACACAAAGCATTCCTCAACAAAATTCTTCTGGTAATATCATTAGTTTCGATTTCCTCGAAACTCAGGGAGCTTGGACTGCGGTTCAGCGAAATGCTAAATCAATCCCAGAGGGGTCTTTAGTATTTGCGTTGTTGGGAATTGGTGCTACAGCATTTTCTAGTAAATTAAGGCGCTAAGCACAGTGAGAATTTGTGATTGACAAGCCAACCGGGTGTAACTGTGACTTGTCGTTGAACCGAATCAATTGAAGCATAAGGTTGAGCCTAACTTAGAGAGTTAGAACATAGACTTTTGCTATGATTTCAATACACAACTGCGCTACTTGACTTTTTCCAGCACAGCTTCTATTGCTCGCTCTTTTTGCGGGTCTGCACCTTGAGCATACTCCAATGAGAATGGAACGTTAATATCTGGCGTGACTCCTTTACCTTCCAACCGTTGTGTTTCGTTAATAAACACATCTGAAACTGCTAAGTAAAGGAAGCTACCATCTGGCATCAAAAAAGGACGACCAGCAACCACTGCTCCTGTTGTTTTGGAACCAACCACAGGTCCTATTTTGTGTTGCTGGAAGGCATACGCCAAAATTTCCTTACTACTTCTGCTCCCTTCATTGATGACCATAACCACAGGCTTTTTCCATTGAGAAATATAAGTATATCTCTTGCCATTGCGAGGCACAGTGGTAACACTAGGACCTTCCTTTGCAGTGAATATGTTGAGATAACCGATATCTCCTCCACCCCAGCCATCTCGTAAATCCAAAACCAACGCTTGTGCATCTCTAAGGCGACCGTAGGTCAGGTCTTCCCGAAGTTTCTCCTGGTCTGGTTCAGCGGCATTTGACCAAATATGAACGTAGCCAATTTTCTTGCCGTTGCGTTGAATAACCTGGGTACTGGCTTGCTGCGCCTCTAGAAACATGGTTGACGCGTCGAACATCTTGGGAGTCACAGCAATTTTTTCTTGGCTGTTGGCGTCAGGTGTTCTTTGAATCAACAGCGTGACTTTCTGACCTGCTTTACCTGTAAAAGATTGTATCGGTTGGTAAGGACGATTATCTACGCTGAGGAGTTGGTCGCCGACTTTTAACCCAGTTTTAGCAGCTGGGCTGCCATCGAGAATGCCACTGACAAAGGTCTTACCGTTAATGTCTTTGGTGAATGCACCAATGCCACTGTATTCAATCTTGCCTTTTGGGAAGAACTTCTTTAACTGCTTTTGGAACTCGGGGTTCCTTGCCTGAAAGATTCCCAAAAGCTGGTAGTATGCTGGCTCATTTGGAATGTAAAAGCGGGTGTGAGAGGTTCGCAATTCCGAAAGCATCTGATTGATAACACCAGCAACTTCTTGAGTGGACTTGGTTCGCACGGCTTGAGGTTCATACTTTTGCCGCATTGCTTTCCAGTCCACTCCGTTAAGTTTTGGATCGTAAAAGTTTTCGTTGACAGTTTGCCAGACTTGTTCAAAAACTTTAACCTCTGGTTTTGCCAGTGTTTTAGCCAATGGTGAAGTTAACCAGAGGAAAAGCAAGATTGAGAAACTGATCAGCGTTGCTGTAGCAAACCTATTTAATTTCGGGGGGACAAGTCTTTTCATGATGTCTGCTTTCCAGTTGTTCTTCTAGAGTAGACGTGTTGTAGAGACTTAAGATGCTATGTCTGTAGATCAGATTTATTAGACAACGCTGATTGATGAAAATCTTCTGCTATTGGTTCCGCTTTTTGCCAAAACGTTTCACCAATAACTCTACCTCTGGTATCTCATCAAACTAACTAAAACCGCAAATACCCCTAAGCCAAAATTTCGACCAATACTCAATTGCAATAACCTGCTCAGTATTCTTTCACTACTCCAAAGAACTTTATAGCCCAATACAGTTCAGATAAGACCAAAACCGTTATGAAGACGTCAATGTAGAGACGTTGGATGCAACGTTTCTACACGTGTACAATCTATGGCACATTCGTGCCACGCTTCGCTATCACCAAGAATCCTTAACTGAACCGTATTGACCTATAACCAAGCGACTTGCGATCGCTCTTGCACTACCTGCTTGTACACGTCTTCAGTCTGCTTGGCTAATTTAGACCAACTGAAGCGTCTTTCTAAATCCTCATAAGCGTTATCAGTTAGCCATTGTCGATAAGCTGGATTTTTCAACACTTCTAAAATACCCCAAGCTAGAGAATCCGGATTGTTTGTGTAGGTCACTATGCCTGTTTTGGTGTGTTGCACAACTTCTGGGAAACCACCAGTATCAGAAACAACCACGGGAACGCGAGAGGCAAAGCTTTCTAATGCAACGATACCAAAGGGTTCATAGAGACTGGGGAAAACAGCACAGTCAGCGACTGTTTGAAATTTATCTAAGTACTCATCTGAGATAAAACCCGTAAAATAGCACTTGTGCGAAATTCCCAGATCCCAAGCTTGCTTTTTGAGATGGTCGGTATTGCCGCCACCGATAATAACAAACTTAACGTAACCCCCCATCTCCCACAGCACCTTGGGAGCAGCGCTTAGCAATATAGATACACCTTTTTCATAAGTCATGCGACCGACATAGTAAACGATTTTCTCGCTGTCTTCGGCAAATTGGCGACGAAAATCCTGAGCGTGAAAATCTTCGTGGTGCTGTTTCTTTTCTGGTCGGATACCGTTATAAATAACATCTACTTTATCCCACGGAGCTTGTAGCGCCCGTTCTACTTCCCGGCGCATATAGTCGGTGCAAACGATAATCCGCCAAGCGTTGAAAGCCAACAGTGTTTCTTTGCTACTAATATAACGATGCGTATCAGTCTTAATACCGTTATGACGCCCGTGTTCAGTTGCGTGAATAGTTGCAATGAGGGGGACTTTAAAGTTGTGCTTGAGGGCGATCGCTGCATCCCCAACGAGCCAATCATGTGCGTGAATGATATCAAATGATCCTTCCTCTAGCATCAGCTTACCGCCGTGATGCCCCATGCTGTCGTTCAAATTGACGACCCAGTGGAAAAAGTCGTTAGCAGGAGCCACAGGTACGCGATGTACCCGTACTCCCTCAACCACTTCATACATTGGTGCATGACCAAACTCTGGTGTAATCAAGTGGATTTCATGTCCTAGCTTGACAAGTTCCGGGTATAACTCTCCTACATGACGAGCAATTCCCCCAACTATCCGAGGCGGAAATTCCCAACTTAATACCAATATCTTCATATATTTCTATGCCTAGCCCTTTACAAATCTCTAATCTTTTACATTTATCTCAAGATACAAGTTTGGCTACTATTACAAGTACCTAAATGGAAATTTTTTGATTTTTTTAATATTCTTCGGCAAAAAGTAATGGTAGAGACATTTTGAAAGAAGGAGTCAGAACTCAGAAGTCAGAATTCAGAATAGTTTCTTGACTCCTGGTTCTTAACCTGTGTCTTTCATCGATGGAGTTGTTCTGACTCAAGAATTGCTGTATTGTGACTTCTATTCTTCCCTCTTTCCTCTTCATTCTTTGCCAAGCTGTTCGCGAAAGGCTAACCAAGCTGCTGTGGCTTGTGGATCAGGAGTAGCAGCGCGCTTGAGTAAAATGACGCCATCTCTAAAGTCAATAATTTCATATTCCTGAGTCTTCGTCAGTTGATCAAACAGTTGTACAAATTCCCGTAAAAGATTACGCTCTTCCTTAAACGCTGGTTGATACTGTTGCAACTGCCAAAGGTCTGCGATCGCATAATCCACTTTTATCACCTGCCGTGCATCGTTTCGCAGTTCCAGTGCAGGTAAGCGAATAATTTCGCGGCGACTGGAAAGATGAGGGACAAGGTAAGTGGTTGCAGAGACGCTAGCATCTGGTGGGATCTGTGCAAGCATTGGGCGAAACTGCGATACATGACGCCATTGTTGAGGCAAAGATACATATACCAAAGGATTAAACGAATCTGGTAAGAGAAAATAAAATGCTCTATTTAAGCTAGAACTGCTGGAAGTAAAGGAAAATAATAAAGAAAGACTAATACAGGCTATCCAAAAACGGCGAAATGAGAGTTTAAATCTTTTTGGATGCTGCGACCACCAAAGAATTGCCCCGTAAAATAGTCCAGGAACTACGGTTAAAGCATAGCGAACATTGATGGCTAGCACCGTCTCTCCCTGTCCTAAAAAGAGTTTTAGCAGAGGGAAGCCAGCTATCATCCAAGATGCAGGAGCAATAGCAGGCACAAACGCCAATGGTAACCATTGACCGAGTAAATACTTGATTGTGCGGTCTACAGGTGTAACCAATTCTACAATAAGTCGCCAAGGGTTGCTAATCATCCCCCAAATAATTTCCAGGGTGGAAGCTTCATCGCCATCTGCAAATTGCCCAAACCGTTCTAACATAAACCGCCGTGAAATATCTTCAGAAAACAGCGGCATAATTGCATTGGTGAGGAGCAACATATAACCAAAGCTGAGAGTGCAAGCAGCCAGTCCAGCGCGGGGAAAGCGTTTGCTCAAAACCATGTAAACGCCAACACCAAATAAATTTATACCAGCATCTTCCCGAACTGCCAAAATCAAAACTGCTAGCACCCAAAACAGCCACCACCAGCGTTTTTCCATTGCCAGTAACAACCCAAAGACAAACAACGGAATTTGGCTAATGTCATGAAAGTTACTGAAGGTGGGACCAAGAACAGCGTTGGCGGCGTAAAAGCTGAGAGTCAGCATTACTGCTAATGGTGGTTGCACATACAGTCGTGCTAGCACATACAAAACCAAACCAGCCGCAGTGATAAATATAACCTGTAGAACAGCTAGAGTTGCAGGAGAAGGAAACAATGCATATATTGGTAGCCAAAGTAACAAGGCTGGGGTAAAGTGTTGACCGAGTCTGTGATAATAAACTGTCGCAACTTCTCCAGCGTGAACAACATTGGTGGAAAGGCTTGAAGAAAGCGAACTTTGAAAGAATCGACCGTGGAGGTTATTCCAAAAAACTTGGTTAAAAATTCCTTGGTCGAAAGAGGCGTAGAAACTGTAGTAACGATTTAAGGTAATGACTAGACAAAGGACAAAGAACACTGCTACCAGTGGTAACACCTTACCAGCAGTGCTTGCCCCCAACTTTAATGGGATGATTCGCAGGTTTTTTCGTAATTTTGACAACATTACTCACTTACCCTGGTTTAGGTAAACGGGGGAAAAACTTTATTGTAGAACCTTGATTTCCACACACTCTAGCAGGGATTTGAAGTTTGACGCAAAGACGCATCGACAGTAGATCGTAGGGGCACAGCATTGCTCATGGGTGTCAACTTAAAGCTCAAACACTGAATTTACCATCGTTTTAGATCCCCCAACCCCCTTAAAAAGGGGGCTAAAATTTTATTTCCCCCCTTAAAAAGGGGGGATTAAGGGGGGATCGAAAATCTAGATGGTACATTGAAAAATCCTCAAATGCTTGTCAATAATGACTTCTTGCTTATGTTGACACGTATAAGCAATGCTCTATGCCCCTACAAACGCGCCATATTAAAAGAGTTCTTTGATTCAGTGGCAGGTCATACCCGCGTAATTGCACAATGAATGCAGTTCCTCATTGTTCCTCTCTCACAAATGCAGACCTTACTTGCTGACGTTCAAAATGTGCTTTCTGACCTACTTAAGCGCTATTCATCCCGTGTAGATTATCTGATGATTCGCCTTGAAGAAGCCGAAGGAACTGATATCTTGTTGCGTGGCGACAAAGTAGAAACCCTCAGCGAAGGTATTTCCATTGGTGGACAGATTCGCGCCTGTTACAAAGGTGGATGGGGGTTTAGTAGCTTTAACCAGCTTTCGACAATTAGCGATCGCATAGAAGAAGCGATCGCCGCAGCCAAGATTGTGGGTGATGAAGAAACTATCCTTGCACCAGTTGACATAGTGCAAACAGTATGCAAGATTCCATTGACTGGAACTGACCCCCGGCAGATTTCGCTGAAAAAGAAAAAAGAATTGTGCGATCGCTACACAGAATTACTCAAAAGTGTTGACAGCCGCATTACCACCACCTCTGTCCGTTATGAAGACAGCGCCCAAAGAGTTATCCTTGCTACCAGTGAAGGCAGTTTCATTGAGCAATCTTGGGTGGATATGGAAATGCGCTTTGCCGCCACGGCGAAAAACGGCGAAACTGTGCAAACTGGACGGGAAACGACTGGTTCGCGTAAAGCGTTTGAAGATTTGATGGGTTTGGATGAACAAGTCAAAGAGGCGGCACAAAGGGCAGTTGCAGCTTTATCTCTGCCATCGGTAAAAGGCAATACCTACACTGTGGTGATTGACCCCATTCTCACAGGGTTATTTGTTCATGAAGCCTTTGGGCATCTTTCGGAAGCAGACATGGCTTACGAAAACCCGGATTTGTTAGAAGTGATGACTCTCGGGCGGCGGTTTGGTCCCAAAGAATTGCAGATTTTTGATGGTGCTGCGCCACAAGGACATCGCGGCAGCTATTTTTACGATGATGAAGGTACACCTGCAACCACAACGCAAGTCATTAAAGATGGGGTTCTGATAGGACGTTTGCATTCCCGCGAAACGGCTGGCAAATTAGGCGAAGCACCAACGGGCAATGCCAGATGTCTCAGTTATCACTATCCGCCGATTGTACGGATGACGAATACCTGGATTGAACGTGGAAAAACGCCTGTTGCGGAGTTATTCGGCGGTATAAAAGAAGGAGTTTATGCGCGTAACTGGTTGGGTGGAATGACGAATGGGGAAATGTTCACCTTTAGCGCTGGGGAAGCGTGGATGATTAGAAACGGCAAGATTGCCGAACCAGTGAAGGATGTGACGCTTTCAGGGAATGTTTTTCAAACTTTAGCGGATATTGAGGCGATCGGCGATGACTTTTACTGGGATGAGTCTGGCGGTTGCGGGAAGGGTGGGCAAAATGGCTTGGCTGTAGGTTGCGGTGGTCCCAGTTTGCGGATTCGTGACGTGGTTGTCGGGGGAGAAGCGGCTTAGAGGGAAAAACCAGATCCCCGACTTCTTAAAGAAGTCGGGGATCTGTGCCCTCAAGTTAAAAAGAATGGAGAAATGGCAACAACCCGCGCTTTTCGTGCTTGGGTAAAGCAGCAAATTGCTTCGTCAACAAAGCAATAAAAGAGATTTCTCAGGTTGAAAAGTTGACGTTTCGAGTTCTGAGGGTGAAGTTTGAGCTTCTGAGAGTGGAGTTTCGAGTTCTGAGGCTGGAGTTTCATGTTCTGAGGCTGGAGTTTCATGTTCTGAGGTTGAAGTTCCGTGTTCAGAGGTCGAAGTTCCGTGTTCAGAGGTCGAAGTTCCGTGTTCAGAGGTCGAAGTTCCGAGTTCCAAGCTCGAAACACCACAAGGTAGGCGCACAGCATGCTCATACGTGTCAACTTAAGCCAAAATTCTTGTGAAATCTCGTTTCCAGGTTCTACCTGGAAATGCGGTTTAAGCGGCTCTGCCGCAAGTAAGGAAGGCAAGAGCCTTCCAGTATGCATTCCCAGCCTCAGGCTGGGAACGAGGCAAGGTCGAATATTTAACTATCTAGAAGTTAATTGCTTTCCTGTTCGTCTAGCCAAGTCACTAAATCAGCTATTGATGACATTCTAAAAAGCGCTCTACCTAAAGCTTCTAACTGTTCTTTATTGAAAACTTGAACTCGCTCAATAATTGACGAATCAATTTCACCAAAGCGTTCATCAAGTAAAGACAGACAGAATCTAAGTTCTCCCTTCTGTTCTCCCTTCTGCAAAATATCCTGATAAATCACTGACTCTTGCATAACATCCTCGCTCAAAAATTGACGAATCAAGTTTTTCTCAAATTTCAAACCCGCTAATATCCCTGTGTAAGCTGCAATATTCTGCCTCGTCTCCCTATCCGAAATTCTAGCAACACTCTGGGCAACCTGCGATAATAACCTTTGTGGTGAGTTTGTTTGCGTTAACGGTGCTAACGGTAAGAGTGCAGGATTGTTGAGAAATTGCACTGAATCTTGTTCCCACATCCGCAAAACGCGATACCGATGAGTTGTGGTTTCACAGCGATATTCTTCGGTGAATGCTATTTCGTCATTTGTTTGTTGTAAAAAAATGATGACTTGCGTGACAGGGACTTTATACTGACGGATTAATCTGACGGAATAATCCAACATCCGAAAAGAAATCGGTGTTTTAGACCTTGTTATGGTTTGAAATTCGATGTGTAAAATGCGGTTTTCTGTTTGCAGAAATGTCAAAGAATCAGCGCGAATTGGTTCAATGCTCAATTCTGTTTTTAAGACTTCGATGCTTCGTGGTTCAACCGCTAACAACCAACGCGCAAAATCCGTTGGATATTTTTCAGCTAAGATTTTACAAACGTTATCGTAGCTCACAAATTAAAATCTAATTGACACCCATATAATTTTATTCAACAAGATCCCCGACTTCTTTAAGAAGTCGGGGATCTGTGCCCTCAAGCTAATCTCAGATTATGATACAAGCATCAACGCCTAAGCCTTAATTCCACTGCTCGCAGCATCGCCCCCTCTTCCTGGCTGTGTCCCCCATGCTGAAAACTCCCCGCAAAACCAGAAAGTTTACCTTTCTCCTTTTCCCTCTCACCCTTTTGCTTGTTCTCCTCCTCTCCCTACCTTGGGTGAGTGCGGAAGAAGAACCTAAGCCAAAGCCGCAAGACTGGGAAATGAATGGCATTGTTGCAGCGCTGGCAGATCCATATGCTGAGGTGAGATTGGAAGCAGTGAAAAAGCTGGCAGAATATCAGCTAGATGACCCCAAGTCTCTGATTAAGAACTATAAAGATGTGGTGGATAAACTGGTTAAGCAGTTATCACCTCAAGAGGGCGACGATAAAGAAAAAAGGGTTTCCCGTCAAGCCGCAGCATCGGCACTGGGGCAGATGAAAGCGACAAACTTTGCCCCAGATGTTGCCAAACTGCTCAAAGATTCTGACTGGAATGTCCAAAGTGCCGCAGCATCGGCACTGGGGCAGATGAAAGCGACAAACTTTGCCCTAGATGTTGCCAAACTGCTCAAAGATTCTGACTCTGATGTCCGTTATACCGCAGCATCGGCACTGGGGCAGATGAAAGCGACAAACATTGCCCCAGATGTTGCCAAACTGCTCAAAGATTCTGACAGGAATGTCCAAAGTGCCGCAGCATCGGCACTGGGGCAGATGAAAGCGACAAACTTTGCCCCAGATGTTGCCAAACTGCTCAAAGATTCTGACAGGAATATCCGTTATGCCGCAGCATCGGCACTGGGGCAGATGAAAGCGACAAACTTTGCCCCAGATGTTGCCAAACTGCTCAAAGATTCTGACTCTGATGTCCGTTATGCCGCAGCATCGGCACTGGGGCAGATGAAAGCGACAAACTTTGCCCCAGATGTTGCCAAACTGCTCAAAGATTCTGACTGGAATGTCCAACGTGCCGCAGCAGAGGCACTGGGGCAGATGAAAGCGACAAACATTGCCCCAGATGTTGCCAAACTGCTCAAAGATTCTGACTGGAATGTCCAACGTGCCGCAGCAGAGGCACTGGGGCAGATGAAAGCGACAAACTTTGCCCCAGATGTTGCCAAACTGCTCAAAGATTCTGACTGGAATGTCCAACGTGCCGCAGCAGAGGCACTGGGGCAGATGAAAGCGACAAACTTTGCCCCAGATGTTGCCAAACTGCTCAAAGATTCTGAC
>JAHHIB010000110.1 GCA_019359075.1 Kalymmatonema hyalinum WJT4-NPBG1 | reverse complement strand
TTGCCCTAGATGTTGCCAAACTGCTCAAAGATTCTGACTCTGATGTCCGTTATACCGCAGCATCGGCACTGGGGCAGATGAAAGCGACAAACATTGCCCCAGATGTTGCCAAACTGCTCAAAGATTCTGACACAAGTGTCCGTCAAGCCGCAGCAGAGGCACTGGGGCAGATGAAAGCGACAAACATTGCCCCAGATGTTGCCAAACTGCTCAAAGATTCTGACACAAGTGTCCGTCAAGCCGCAGCATCGGCACTTCCAAAGCTAGGTCAGCAAAATTTGTCATTGATTGTGCAGGTTCTGGACGCAGTTTTGCAATCTCGTCCAGAAGAAATTGCTCAACCGAGATTCCTAGCTCATTTTATAGGTGGTGGAGAGCAAGATGTAGAAACTCTCATGCAATGGGTTGGTACACCCAAAAGTAGACCAGAGAAGCTGACCCTTTATGAGGGCAGAAACATAATGACAGTGTTTGAGAAAGCTTGGCAAGATAGTAAATCAACGCCAGATTTGCGGCAAGAACTAGCAGAACAAATTGCTAAGGTTGCTCGTACAGTTTCTTGGCAACACGACGATATTAAAGGACTTGAGACTCACCACGAGAACCTCAAGAAAGAAGGTAAATACACCACCCAAGTTGATGCGGTGGAAAAAGCAATAAATCAACTCAAGAGTCAGCAGTGGTTTCTCAACATCAGTACAATCATCTTAATTCATGCTGGCATTTGGCTTCTCCTCATCCTTACTTATCCCAAATCTCCCCAAATTCAAACAATCTTCTGGAACCCGTGGGAAAGGCGCATCCTTGGTTTTGGCTATATCGGCTTACTTCTGACTTGGGTTCCTTACCTGCGTCGCCGACTGTTTGAACCATTCAAACCTATCTTGCTTGCAGATGCGGGATTAGACAATTTCAGTTCTCTAGCATATTTTCCAGAATCCGGCGTTGTAGAGACGTTGCATGGCGCGTCTCTACATCAGGATAGGGGTGAAATTCGACCAATTACGCAGGCGATTCCCAGTATCACGGGGCAAATTGTCTTAGAGGGCGACTCTGGTTTAGGCAAATCAATGTTTCTGCGCCATTTGGTGAAAACTTCCCAGCAAATAGTTGCCTTTCTACCCGCCCAAAAGTGTGACAACGGCATAATTGAAGCAATTTACGCCAAGCTGCAAGGACAGGTACAAGATGTGAAATTCCTGCGAAACCTCATTTACTATGGTGCTATAGATATTTGCATCGACGGACTCAACGAAGTCACCGCCGATACACGGGCAAAAGTCTCCCAGTTTGCGGAAAGCTATTTCCGGGGCAACATTATTATGACGACACAGCCGTTGGATTGGATACCCCCGTCAACGGCTAAGAAATATGAATTGCAGCCGTTGGAACGTGAACAAATACAGCAGTTTTTGATTTATCGTCAGCAGATGAACCTCACCCAGCCCTATCGGGCAGATTTTAGCGAAGCTAAAAGCGAGGGTGAGGTGAAAAGCGAGGTGTCTGTACGGCGAAACCTCACCCTGCCCTATCGGGCATCCCTCTCCTTAGCAAGGAGAGGGAAAGATTTTAGCGAAGCTAAAAGCGAGATGTCTGTACGGCGAAACCCCACCCCGCCTTCTTTCCCCCTCCCTGCTAGCGGGGAGGGGTTAGGGGTGGGGTTCCGAGATTACGAACAAGCTTGCGCCCGCTACATTGCAGAAGCATTCAACGAGCAACAATCCCCAGAAGATTTAGCCGCAGCGAAGCGAATTCTTTCCAACCCAATGGATTTAACGCTGGTTGCCCTGATGCTATCACAAGGTAAACAACCAGATTTGTTTCGCCTGCAAGAACAACAATATCACCTGATGGCGGAAGAATACCTGCGAGAATGGAATCACGAATTTCCACTCAAGAAGTTCTCGCAAGCAGTTTACCAGATGCGGCTCAACGACGAAAGCGCCATACCTGCTGATGAATTTAGGCAAGAATTAATCAGTATGGAAGACGAAAAATATAAAATGGTCGTCAGCCGTCAGTGGGAAGATGCTGAGGGAGAACCGCACAAAAGCTGGTACTTTCGCCACGACAAAATTATGGAATTCTTCCTTGTACAAAACTTTCTTGGCGAAGGTGAAGAAATTCAAGAGCGTGTTAATCAACACATAAACGATCCACGCTTTCGCGGTGTTTACTTATTGTTGGCAACTTTACTCCCTTTAGATACAGCCTTAGAACTACGAGAAAGATTAATCGAATATGCTGCAAACACCAAAGACCATACATTGAGTGATAAATATGTACAGTTATTAAAGTTACGGTTGCCACAATGGACACAAGACGGTACATTAAAGCAACTGCTACAACAACACGAACAGAAAGCTAAGTGTTTGGATTTAGCAACTAAGTTTCTGGAACTCGTAGGTGCGAAAATAAAACGAGAGAAAGAACTGCACCTGACAATCGAAACTATCGAAGGCAGTCTCAGTACCTACACGCCTTTACCAGTTTTGCTAACTGTGGATACGCCAACTGACCAAGATATCATCCGACTCGTTCAAATCTCCCAACAATTGGCAAGGGAGCAGACACAAAGGGCTGGCTTGCTGATATACAGAGTTCCACCGGATACCACCGCCAGAATGGAAACGGCTAAGGTACGGTTACGCGACCATTTTGTGCTGATTCCAATTCCTCTAGCGCAAGTGGAACAAGCGCTACCCAACCAAGACGAGTGCAGAGGTTTGCTAGAGGTGTATGTCGATCGCTACCTCCAGCGTGTTGACTTCTTTGATGACAAAAACGCCATTAGCGACACATTTTCTTTCTTTGGTCGCACAGAAATACTACAGCGTTTGGCAGAAGAACTGCTGAGATATCAAGGAATTGGGCTATTTGGATTACGCAAATCAGGCAAAACCTCTGTGCTGCTTCAGTTAGGATTCCTGTTGCGACAACATCCCATCGTACATATTGACCTGCAACGGTATGGCGGCTCTCGCTACGGTGCGGCTTTGTTCAACGATATCCTTCAGCTTCTTTCCACCCTAGAGACTGAGGCGAAACTCCCATCTTTTGAACCATTTCCCCTAGAGAAACCAGCCGCAGAGTTAACTGGAGAATTCATCCAAAGAGTGATTGACTTTGCCAGTGCAATCCAGCAAACTAAAAAATATAAATTGCCCATCCTGTGCTTTTTGGATGAAGTAGAACGAATTCTTCCCACTCCAGAAGACTCGCGGGAGAAAGCAGAAGAATTTAATGCTTGTTTTGGGGCGCTACGAGTGTTGTGTCAAGAACAGCGTCAACTGTCACTTCTCGTCGCTGATGTGCATCCAGATTGCAATAGGATCAATATGTGGAAGCAACAAGGGGTGGCAACAAATCCGGTTTTTAGCTTCTTCAAAGAAGTCTTTCTGCCTCCTTTTGCTGAAGAAGAGACGAAAGATATGCTCATTAATATCGGCAAATTGATGGGCTTAGAGTTTGATGACCAAACCCCTAAACAAATTCATCGGCAAAGCGGTGGACACCCATTTGTCTCTCGTCAACTTGCTCGCTTTTTAACAGAAAGAATAAAAGATAAAAATCAAGATAAAAATACAAAGCCTTCTCAAAACGGAAATATGCTCATTGAATGGGCAATGGTAGAGCGTTATTTAGAAAAGACTTTGAGTCATAAAGGCGAGTTGAAAAATTACTTAGAAAAAAGCATTTGGGAAGATTTAGAAAAACGCGACTTTGAAGTGGCGATCGCCCTCCTCCAAGCCATAGCCTGCAACGAACATTTTCGTGAGGGGATAACAGAACAAGCCTTACTCAACCAACTCAAAAATAATTTCACAACAAGTCAGTGTTTAGATGCTTGCTTGTGGCTCACAAATGTTGGATTGTTGTATCACGAGGACGTGGAACATCAGGATTTTTACCAAATCCGGATTCCACTCTTATCGCGGTGGATCCAAATGCAGATGACAGAGGAGGAGATTGAACAATGCAAAATTTCCCATTAGAACGCCCGTTTGATAACTTCCGAGTAGCAATCACTGATCCTTCCCACTTCTTTGGACGCAGCGAATTGCTCAATACCATGCTAAGATCGCCCTTCCAAGTGCGAATTCTCCTCGCTGGGCGGCGTTTGGGTAAAACGAGTGCTTTGCGTGCTGTGGAGTGGAATTTGCTGAATCCAAATACTGGTAATCCCCGGCGAGCATTTCCTGTACTGATAAACTTACAGTTAGAACAACCCAAAGACTTAGACAATCTGCGTTATCTCCTCATAGCCAGACTCCGGGAAGCGATAGAACGCTGGCGAGATGTTCCTATGGCTGGAATTCGGCAAATGTACCGCGAGTTTCTCAGTCAAGTCAAGAGTAGCGAGGTTACTGTTAGCTTTCTCAAGCAATTAAATATTAAATTTAATATCAACAATCCCGACTACGAACGACGCTTAGATAATGATAGCTTCCGCTTAGCGTTCCTTAAAACTATAGAGGAACTTCGGCAGTTAAAGTTTCAAGGTGTTTGCTTTCTCATCGATGGCGCTGAGTTTATTGTCCGCCAAAATTGGGCAACGGATGCTTGGTCATATCTGCGGGGATTGAAAGATACTGACACTGCTATCAAACCTTTTTTGGGTCTTTTGCTATCAGGTTATCGAGATTTGAAAGAATATCAGCAGCGCGTTGGTTCTCCATTATTAAACATAGCAGAAATCGAATGGTTAGCTCCGTTAAGTGAGGAAGACACAAAGAAATTGATTAGCGATCGCGCAGAACAGGAACAGATTTCTTTCCCCGAGCAAAAAATGACCTCTATTATAGAATGGTCAGGATGCCACCCATATTTAATACAACAAACTCTCAATATTATCTTCGACCACCAAACAGACTCCTGCACGAATTTAATCAATAAATTAATCCAGTATCACGACAAAGACTTTTCCTCATGGTGGAATGAAGAACAGCACTCTGGTTGCTTTGGTGAAACAGAAAGAACAGTTTATCAAGCCCTAGTTGAGAACCGCAAAGGAACTCCTAAAAGTTTGGCACAATATACAGGTTTTAGCCAAGGAAAAGTAACAGATGCTTTAGAAGTTATTGCGGGGACTGGTGTGATTCGGCTGTTGGATGACGAGTATTATGCTGTAGGTTCTCAACTATTCAAGGAATGGGTGACACAACAGACACCTTGAGCTTATATTGATTTATTTAATTAAGGAAAACTAGCACAAATATTATGATTAAAATCATATAGCAGTCTTATTTGAATTATGAAATTTCTTAACCGCCTTAGCGTAGCGTGTCCGCAGGACATAGACGCCAAGGATGCCAAGAAAAGAGAGAAGAAAGAAGAGAAAATTTCACAAAATATTTAGGATTACTATATAAATATTTATAACCTAAAAAACAAAAAATAAAGATTTGTAAAATTCAGGTTTATACCTGTTTTTGCGCTATCAAGGCAACCGAGACTATAATTATTTTCAAGAGAAAATATTTAGAGCTAATGGTTGAATTGCAATTTAAAAAGGCGCGTATTTTTGCAGTGTTCCAAAACTTGGGCACCCTTGCATTATTGGCGATCGCTTTTCCGTTCAACTGCATCGTCGTCTTAGCAGCGTTGCTGTGGAATTTTTTCACAAGACCGTTTCAAAAGCAAGTGGTTTTAAGCGAGAATCCCAAAAATATCTTGATCGGTGGCGGTAGAATGACCAAAACCCTTCAGCTAGCGCGGTCATTTCACGCCGCAGGGCATAGGGTTATTTTAGTTGACATCCACAAATACTGGTTAAGTGGTCATCGATTTTCCAAGGCTGTCGCTGGCTATTACACCGTCCCTGAACCGCAGAAAGACCTAGAAGGCTACACTCAAGCTTTACGTGCGATCGCCAAAAAAGAAAACATAGACTTTTTTATCCCGGTAGCCATTTTCGCCGTCAGCTACTTTGATCCCCAGAACAAGCCAGTGTTATCAGGCTATTGCGAGATTTTCCACTTCGATGGTGAAATCACCAAGATGCTGGATGATAAGTTCGCCTTTGCAGAAATTGCGCGATCGTTCGGTTTATCAGTTCCCAAATCCTTCAAAATTACTGCTCCAGAACAAGTTCTAAACTTCGACTTTTCCCAAGAGAAGAATAAGTACATTCTCAAAAGCATACCCTACGACTCCGTGCGCCGCTTGAACATGACCAAGCTACCCTGCGACACGACTGAACAAACAGCAGCATTTGTCAAGAGTCTGCCGATCAGCGAGGATAACCCCTGGATTATGCAGGAATTCATCCCCGGACAGGAATACTGCACTCACAGCAGCTTACGAAATGGGGAGTTAAGACTGCACTGCTGCTGTGAGTCATCCGCCTTTCAAGTCAACTACGAAAATGTTGATAAACCTGAAATCATGCAATGGGTGAGTCATTTTGTCAAAGAACTGGGACTTACCGGAGAGGCTTCCTTTGACATCATTCAGGCTGTTGACGGAACTGTTTATCCGATTGAGTGCAACCCCCGCACTCACTCCGCGATTACTATGTTTTACAACCACCCAGGGGTAGCAGATGCATACCTTGGTCAAGTGCCTCTGGCTGAACCTTTGCAACCTCTTGCTGACAGTAAGCCAACTCATTGGCTGTACCACGAAGTCTGGAGGCTCACTGGGATTAGATCATTAAAGCAATTACAAACCTGGGTAAGAAACATTTTGCGGGGAAAAGACGCAATTTTTGAGGTGGATGACCCCTTACCCTTCCTGATGGTACATCACTGGCAAATTCCCTTACTCCTTCTCGACAATCTACGAAGACTCAAAGGTTGGATAAGAATAGATTTTAACCTTGGCGAGCTTATAGAGTGAGATTGAGACTAATGCCTCGCCTTAATACCCGCTGTAGTCCCCCCCATCCCTTGGGGGGGCGGCGTTAGCCGGGGGTAAATATAGCAGTTCTGGTGTTGAGTGCAATACGTCAAGAAATAAGAACCACAGATGGACACAGATGGACACAGATAAATAATTACTTCATCCAAACGAGAAGCGCTATATATTGCAGCTTCACAAAGAAACGGTATCAAAGCCTAAGATTGCTGCATCTACGTGTTTAAGCAGCACTTCGAGAGTAGAGGAGTTATCCAACACAACATCCGCACGGGCTATTTTTTCTGTTATTGGCATTTGACTCATAATCCGGGCTTGTGCTTGCTCTAAAGTTAAATTATTCCGCCGCATCAATCTTTCTAATTGCTGTTGTTCAGAACAACTGACAACCCAAATTTCTGTCACTAACTTGGTCATTCCGGCTTCAAATAGCAAAGGCACAACTAATACTAGTATTTGTGCGGGCGATACGGCAATTTCTTCTAGAAAGCAATCGCCCACATATGGATGAATCAAACCCTCTACCCAGTTGCGTTCCTCTTGATTATTAAAAAGAATCTCTCCCAACTTCTGACGGTTGAGGTTTCCATCTGCAAGTAAAATTTTTTTTCCGTAACGTTGAGCAATTTCTAGCAGAATAGGCGAATCTACAGATACTGCTTCTCTGGCATAAATATCTGCATCCAAAATAGGCAAATTGTAAGCACTAGCCAAATAATTGGCAACAGTGGTTTTGCCTGTTGCAATGCCTCCAGTTAACCCGATGATGTGTTTTGTCATGAGTTGATTAAAGCTATTAGCAATTAAGCATTAGCAACTACCATTATCTGTGTGCAATTGATTTAAGTCAGTGGGTGAAATGAAACATAAAAGCAGGTAAGCTTACTTTGATTTCTGGCTACACGCTACACAAGTGTCCAGATGAAACGAGGGTTTTAGCCGATAACAAGGAGCACTTCGTTTTTTTAACTTTCATGGGGAGCTATTTCACTCCAGTTATACGCCATATAATTAGCACCGAAACGACCCTCGGCACGCTCTTCACCTTGATTTGCGATCGTAATCTCCACGAATCCTTGGTCATTAGGAAGGCTTGTAATTCCCCTAATGTCACCAAACTGTATGACCAAATCCGCAAAAGATGCCGGTGTAGTCATAGAGGCTTTACTCCTCTACAAATGATGTGCTGATGTTTGCACAAAAAGCAGAAATTTTAATAGCTTTTTACAAGCATCTCATTTTTACAGACATAACTAATAATATTTATGTAATATTTATGTCTTATGTCGGAAAAATTTTTCTAACTACCAGGCAAAAAATGCTTTGGTCTATGACAACCCCTAATCGTGGTCTGGTAAATGTGTAGTAAGTGAATATACCATAAGCAGGCATAAGGGGAAAGGCGATCGCTTCGCAAGGGACACGCCGATTTTCAGTTTGCCTCTTGGACTATCTTTAGCCTCTGCTTTGAGGGCTTGGCACATATTTAGGTCACACTGCATGTTTTTGCCAAGCGCTGTACACTCCGGAAACACCACCCCCAACAATAGCAACATCCAACCCCAAAGCTCTTCAGTGTATCTGTTGTTAGTTTCCATAAATTGATGGCGTCAGTAACAAAGCTAACCCAATTCTTAAGGTTTTGTGTAACTCCTGCTACCAGTACCCTTCATCTATCTTAAATATGATTAACAGTGTATAAATAATCTCCTTTTAAACTGATTTACAAATATAATTTTTGTTAAAAAATAGACAATAGAGTCAAAAGTATGCGAAGGGCAAATTAAGTCCTGCGGTCAAGCACAACGATATTTGGGAGCGTGAAAGGTAATATTCACGCTCAGTACTCTCCCAGATAATAAGTTCTCCACGGGGTGGCAGAGTAAATTTAAGTAAAATTACTTATTGACACAGTGGTAGATTTAACTTCTGATCAATGATCCAAGGTAATTTTTAAGCGAAACAACATCAACTTCATTAACCCTAATTATGCTCAATCAAGCAGAATTCCCACAGCAACAAACAAAGCCAACACTTGATTTGATTAATTTAACCGTATTATTTATAGCAGTATTGATTTTATCCTTCGCTGCAATCTTTATCAAATTGAGCGAAAACGAACTTGGTCCAAATGCCACAATCTTTAATCGCCTTTGGATAGGGAGTTTAACACTCTTGATGTGGAAAGGGATCAACAGGGCACGCTACACAAGATCCCACGACTATGAAGTGCAACCAAAGTCATGGACAATTCGCGATCTAGCCCTCTTTGTGGTATCTTGTGGTATTTCTGCGCTGTGCTTACTCTCTTGGGCTTGGTCTCTGACTCAGACCAGCGTTGCCAACTCAAATTTACTACATAATCTGACCCCAGTTTTCGCCACCATAGGAGACTGCTTATTTTTGGGTCATTACTTTGATGGCAAATTTCTCATTGGCTTAGCACTAGCATCGGGGGGAGCGATCGCCGTTGGAGTTGAAGATTTGCAAGTGTCTCCCGAACACTTCATCGGTGATGCTGTTGCTTTACTCTCTGCTGTCTTCTATGCAGGAAGCTTTCTGATTAGCGAACAGCTACTAAGGAAGTTTTCAGTGACAACTATACTCCTGTGCAATTGCACCGTCGGCTGTTTGTTGACCCTCCCAATTGTCCTGCTGAGCGAAGATAAAGTTTTCCCCAATTCTGGTTTGGGATGGCTGGCAGTCATCGGTCTAGGTGTTCTCTGCCAAGTGATAGGTCAGGGAATTGTAACTTATAGCCTCAAAAATTTTTCTGCAGGATTTGTTTCCCTTTTCTTGCTGTTGGAGCCAGTCATAACTGCAATCTTTGCCTGGGAAATCTTTGGAGAAAGGTTAAGTATCCTCAACTGGCTAGCTTTTTTCGTGGTTTTAGCTGGCATATACCTAGCAAAATCAGGTAAAGGAGCTGAGCAGTAATGGGTGAGCTATTTCCGGCAGCAGCCCCACATCTGACTCGATAGTTATGCGTAACTCATAAATAATGTTAGATAACAACAACGATTATTTATGAGTTATTTTTATGTATCCGTTCAGGGGTTTAAACAAATTCGTAACTACTATCTACCAATTTCAGGCGCGGGTAGATTTACAGATTAGGCATTTGATTCTTTATTGATGCAACATCTTTAAGAGAACCTCTGGGCTGTCCATTTTGTCCATCACCACCTCAATGAAGGCAAGTTTGTCCCTAGATTGTTCAGCTTGTTGCAGTGCTGACTCTAACTCTGACTCGGTGCCTACTTTAACGCCCCAGCCATTGTTAGCAAAAACTTCATGGAGCTTATGATATTTCCACGGCTGGATGTCATTGTATGGCATCTTCTCACCGTGGATATCACGCTCTATTGTGTATCCATCATTGTTGATGAGAAAAATAATTGGCTTGAGGTCATAGCGTAATATCGTTGACAATTCTTGTGCCGTCATTTGGAACGATCCGTCACCAACGAGTAGGATAGACCGTCGCTGGGGAGCAGCGATCGCACACCCGAGCAGAGAACCTACGGAGTAGCCAATAGAACCCCAAAGCACTTGTCCAACGAAGGTGGTTCCCTTTGGCAAAGGAACTACTGCAGCTCCAAACAAACACGTTCCAGTCTCGGCGACGACAATGTCATTTTCTTTGAGGAAATGAGTCAGTCTGTACCAAAAACGCTGCTGTGTAATAGCTGCTGTTGAGTTGGGTTGTCCGGGAGTCATGAAGCCAGCATCCAAATTCTCCCTCTTCGGCTTTAAGTCCAGCGTTTTGGCATCGCGGTGCTTCAGGTGTTTGCTTAAAGCAGGTAGAAAATCCCCTATCGCCACGTTGTTATACATGGCACGCTTAATTTTCAGATACTGCCCATGCACTTCAATAGTTCGACCTGGATCGAGTTTAGCGGAAAACTTTCCTGTGTTGAAATCAGTCATCAAAGCACCGATACTCAATACACAATCTGCTTCTTCGATACGTTTTCGCACATAGTCCTCACTGGCAACACCGTTATATATACCAATGAATTGGGGATGCGTTTCCTCAAGAAGCCCCTTCCCCATGTTCATGGTGACATAAGGGTATCCAGTGGCTTCTAGAAGCGATCGCAATTCTCCATGTAGGTGATGGCGATCCACACCCACATCAGCGAGAATGATTGGTTTAACAGCCTTCTCCAACATCGCCACACTCGCATCAACAGCCTCAGCTAAAGTGGCAGGATCGCTCTTAAAGACAGGGGGTATGAATGAATCTGACGGTGCAGCGACTTCATGTGAAGCAACGTCCATAGGTAGGGAGATGTAAACAGGTAACTTCTTGAGAAGGCAGACACCCAGAACTCTGTCGATTTCTGCTGTTGCATTCTCCGGTGTCAAATATGCTTGCGCCTCCGTTACCTTCTCATACATCCGGGCAAACATGGTAAAGTCACCAGTGCCAAAAGTATGGTGGACAAGCGCCCCAGATGATTGTTTTTTGGTGCCAGGAGATCCAGTAATTGCTACAACAGGGACGTGTTCAGCGTAAGCGCCAGCAATCCCATTAATGGCGCTCAGTTCACCAACACCAAACGTGGTGACTAATGCTGCAATACCATTAATTCGACCATAGCCATCAGCAGCGTAGGCTGCGTTGAGTTCGTTACAGGCTGTAACCAACTCTATGTCCGACTGATTGACAATAGAGTCGAGAAATTCCATATTGTAGTCACCAGCGACACCAAAGATATGCTTAACACCAATCTGCTTCAGACGAAGCAGTAGATAGTCGCCAACAGTACAGTTTGTCATCGAAACTCCTGGGTCTCTTACCCCGTCCTTCGTTTGACGGCTTTACAAATTAACCTGCTATGCGCCACGAGTTGTAAGACAAAAACCTACAATCTGTGGGCAGCGCGTTTTGACACAATCGCTTACCAGTCTTTAAACAAAGTCAACTATTTCAGTCTGAAAGTATAGAGGTTGAACGTTATCAAGAATTTTGAATATTAAGAATTCGTGGTCCATTCTCTCAGTGCTTGAGTCAATCCATCTAAAGTATATTCTTCTGCTTCTACATCCACGCGTCCGAGTAAGGAACGACAAGTTTTAGAAGTTTGGGGACCAATTGAGGCAATACAAACTCCTTTTAACGCATCAGCCACCCCAGATGATTGATTGTCTTGAGTATTTTCAAAAAATATCTTTTCTGCTAGTTGATAAAAAAATTGCACAGTTTTGGAACTAGCAAAGGTAATGATATCCACATTTCCACTTTGAAGGGCTAATTCTGCTGAAGGAGGTACACTTTTGGGACAGCAAGATTGATAAGCCGCCACTTCTATAACTTCTGCTTTCTTGGTGGTTAATTCTTTCACCAAAACTTCCCGTCCGCCGCTTTCTACTCTGGGAAACAAAACCTTTTTACCTGTGAGTTCTTCGGGAAAGTTTTCCACCAACGAGTCGGCGACAAAGTTGGGAGGAATAAAATCTGGTTGCAGACAGCGTTGATTGAGACTTTTGGCTGTTTTCTCACCAACAACAGCAATTTTGATTCCAGTCAAAGTGCGAGCATCTTTACCCTGTGCAAACAGTCTTTCAAAAAAGTAATCTACGCCGTTGGTGGAAGTGAGAATTAACCAGTCAAAGTGGGATATATTGGCGATCGCATTATCCAAATCTTCCCAACTCGAAGGCGGACAAATTTCCAAGGTTGGCATTTCAATGACAGTTGCGCCTGATGCAGTGAGAAGTTCCGTAAATTGGCTTGACTGTCCAGCTGCGCGTGTCACCAGAATTGTTTTATTGGATAAGGGAAGTTGGGTAGATGGGGTAGATGAGGGTTGGGTAGTGGGCATGGTTTTGGCGTGCAAAGCGTTATCTACTGAGAAATCGGCTAATGATATTTTCTCAGGTTGCAGATAACTGCGTAATCCCACAACCTCGCCAATTACAATCACCACTGGCGACAACGACACACCAGATGTTTGCTCAAGTATATTGTCTAAAGTGCCTGTCCAAATTTCTTGTTGCCCAGTTCCTGCCCATCGGATAATGGCGATGGGTGTTGATCGGGTTCGCCCTTGTCGCACCAGCCGATATAAAATCTCAGCCAGATGCTGTCCGCCCATTAAAATAACTAATGTCTCTAACCGTGACAGCGCTTCCCAATCCAAAGCATCTGGTTCATGAGCCGTAAACACAGCAAAACACCGACTCATAACTGGATCTGTCAGCGGAATTCCCGCGAACAAGGGCGCTGCTAGAGCTGAGGAAATTCCTGGTACAACTTCAAAATCGCAACCAGCCGTTTTTAACGCTTCAATTTCAGAAGTGCTGCGACCAAAAATAAATGGATCACCAGATTTGAGGCGAACAACTTGTTTTCCCTGCTGACAATACTTTACCAGTAACTTGTTAATTTCAACTTGGGGCGTACTCGGTTGACCACCGCGTTTTCCTACATTGATCTTCAAACAATCAGGCGGTATGCATTGCAAGAACTGGGCATCCACCAGGGCATCGTAAACCAAAACCTCAGCATTCGATAAAAGTCTATGAGCCTTTACCGTTAAGTATGCTATATCTCCAGGTCCAGCACCTACGAGGTAGACTTTGCCCCATTGTTCAGCCATGAGTTACGAATTATTTTTACTGATTTTTTGAATAATACGATTAATTTGTTCTGCTTTTTCCGGTTGGCGCTGTGCTTGGCATAACTCTCTAGCTTTTTCTAGATTAGAAATTGCTTCCGCTTTCTTTTCTTGCCGCATGAAAGCATTCGAGAGACGCAAATAAGCATCAACTTTTTTAGGAGCGCGTTCAATCACTTCTTTAAATTGTGCGATTGCTTCTTCTAGTTTACCTTGCTGCATCAAAGTATCTCCTAGCAACAAGTGAACAACATCATTCGTAGAATTCAGAGAAATCATTTGACGAAAAGCTGCTTCTGCATCTTTATAATTTTCTTGCTTATAAAGATTCACTCCTTTTTGGAAAACATTTGACGTAATCAAAGTTTTCCAGGAAAAATAACCCAGGAGGGCGATACTAGAAATGACAGCAGTTATGGCAATAATATAACTTGGTTGAAAGTTGTCAAACATTGTGTTAACGGTTCATTTAGAAAATGAATTTTGAAGAAGAATGCAGAACTCCGCAGCGAGAAAAGTCCTTCCTTGCTTGCAGTAGGGGATTGGTGATACGCGCGTTGCATTCATGACTTACACCCTTCGGGTATCTCCTTTGGAGAGGCTGCGCCAACGCCAGTTGCCTCTGTCGGGAAACCCTCCTGCAGCACTGGTCTCACCTCACCCCGCCCTCACGGGTACCCCTGAAAATAATACTTTCATACTTACTTTGCCGCCTTCACACCTTTGTCAACTCTATCCCAAATTGAGTGAGTTATCTTTATATATGTGTGAGCTATTCACAAAAAGGGTTCTTGTTTAACTCGTATGGCAAAAGACCGATTTCATGATGTTGTCAGAACTGCCCTAGAAAAAGAAGGCTGGAAGATTACGGCTGACCCTTATGAAATTAATTTGGATGATGTAGATTTTGAGATTGATTTAGCAGCAGAGCAACTCTTGGCGGCAGAACGAGAGGGGCGAAAAATCGCGGTGGAGATTAAAAGTTTTATTAGTCCATCCAATGTTTCAGAATTTCATACGGCTTTGGGGCAGTTTCTAAACTATCGGGACGCCCTAGAAAAAATTGAAAGCCATCGCCAACTTTATCTGGCGGTTCGTGTGCCGATTTATGAAAGTTTCTTTCAACGACGCTTCATTGCATCGGCTGTTAAACGATATCAATTGCGATTGGTGATTTACGATGTGCAACGGGAGGTTATTGATCGATGGCTGTAGAGCAATATCGGCAATATATTCGACATCTTCTTTCAGAACGGCGAGAACGGGCTTCGATGCAGCGAGATGCCCAAGAGTATGAAGTGCAGACGATATTTGATGAGCAGCAGGATCACTACCAACTACTTTATGTAGGCTGGCGTGGAAATAAACGTGATTTTGGCTGTATTCTGCATCTTGATATTAAAGGTGGGAAAATCTGGATTCAGCATGATGGCACGGAAGAGGGAATTGCCAATCGGTTAGTTGAAATGGGAGTACCCAAGCAGGATATTATCCTGGCGTTTCATGAGCCTTATGTGCGCCAATTTACTGAGTTTGGCACGAGCGAAGCATTATAAGATTTGTTAAAAGGAAGCAGGGAACGCTTAACAGGGAATAGGCAACAGGCAATCCCCATAATTAAAATTAGGGGATTTAAACAAAGAAGGGAATAGGGAATAGAGAACAGAAGAAAAGACTCCCCATGTTTTCCTGTTGCCCTTCGGGTATGCCTCCGGCACGTCTACGACGTTAGCGTAGCTCCTCCCTTAGGAGGCACGCAGTCGCCTGCTGCGGGAAACCCTCCCGCAGCGCTGCCTCACCTGTTGCCCAACGCACCTTAAAACAAGTCTAAATTACGGTCAATTTTTAAGCCAAAAGACAAGCTATTGGAAAAATTAGATATTCCAAGAAGAACAGTTTCCAGATGAATTGGTAAAAGCGAGCGATCGCACTTTTCTCTTGCAAGTCCACTTGTCTACTTTGCCACCACATCCAAACCAGTGCCACGAGATGAGTGCTCACCAAAAAAAGAGAATTCACCTCAGGAAGGCGCAGTATACCAACTAAAATCATCCCTACATAGCAAACAGTTAACACCCAAAGAGCGAGATTGAAAACCGCTTGCTTACCGATTTTGAGGGTGAAAGTTTGTATATTGTACAGCAGGTCTCCTTCCATATCGGGGATGTCTTTGAAGATGGCGATCGCGAACGTGAAAACCAAAATAAACAACGTCAGCAACCACACAGCCGACGGAATTGATAGAACCGCTGAATTTTGCGTTTCATCACCCGCAGACAACACCCAATTAAAATGCAAAAACAACCCTAAATTAACAATTGACCCGCGCACTGAAAAAATACACACCGCCGCCCAAAAAGGAAACCGCTTCAAGCGAATTGGGGGTAAAGAATAAGCAGTACCAATCGCCAAACTAACACCGACCATTCCCAACAAAAATGGTCCTTGAAGCCAAGCCAACAGCAACGCTAAAACTCCCGTAATTGCTACAATCAAGTTCCCTGTAGCTCGGGAAAACTCCCCAGAGGCAATAGGCAAATGCGGCTTATTAATCTTGTCAATTGCCACATCTTCTAGCTGATTCAGCCCCACAATATAAACATTGCCACATAGACAGGCAATCCACGCTCCCAAAAGAGGGAGTATGGGCGCAATGCTTTGCGTCGATGCAGGATTGGAAAATAGGGAAATAGCAATCAAATACAACCCCAACACACTCAAACTCGTGCCAATAATTGTGTGAGGACGCGAAAACTTCCAAAAACTATAAAACCAACTAGCTTGAAACCCTGGCTGTGAAACCTGACTCATTCTCTCCTCTCTTTGCGCTCTCTGTGCCTGGTGCGGTTCGTTTATTTATTTCCACACAACAATCCAAACCGAATCAACCCGCGCTCATAACCCTGACGCATCAACCCCAGAGACAGCGCCCCTTGAATTGTGGTCCAACCTGAACACAGCAAACCCCAAATCGCCTTTGGAGAAAACGCTGAATCAATGACTATATCCCAAAACGGAGCAACAGCTTTGGACCAATCAGCCGTACGAATGTTTTGCAACCCAAGTTGATGGGCGATCGCTTCATACTGAGGCAAAGAAATCACATAAGGCAAGCAATACACCCGATAAATCTCTGCCAAGTGCTTCTCCTCATCAGCTGTGAGTGGTGAATTCTCAATTCCTCGATGACACCAAGTCACCATAATCAAAGTTCCACCAGGTTTGAGTACCCGATAGCACTCCTGCATAAACTTGGTTTTATCAGGCATATGCTCACCGCTTTCCAGCGACCAAACCAAGTCAAAAGAGTTGTCAGGAAAAGGCATTGCTTGAGCATCAGCCACTTGAAAATGAGCCCTAGAACTCAACCCAAACTCAGAAGCGCGTTCTGTTGCTCTTGCAGCTTGCACCGGACTCAGAGTAATTCCTGTCGCCCTAGCATTAAACTTTCCTGCCAGATACAAAGAACTACCACCAATTCCACAACCTACGTCTAGGATATTTTCAGCTTGCTGTACTCCAGACCACTTGAGCAGTTCCTCGATTAAGTCAATTTGCGCCTGACGGCGGTCTTTTCTTTGTGTACCATCTGCACCGTAGTAGCCGTGGTGCATATGTTCGCCCCATATTTCCTCCCATAGACTGGAGGAAGCATCGTAAAACTGCTGAATTTGCTGGTAAAGTGTTGCACTCATGAAGAAAGCGGTGTAAAGAAGAAGCAGATTTTAAAAATACATACTGGTAGGCTACCATGTGTGTTTTTAATTAAATAAAGGTGTTTTTGCTTTTAGCTAAGAGAAACCTTAACCCTGTCACCAATCAATGTTAAATTTTTAACCTTATATATGACTGTATCTCGCACAATTTGCTTAGGATTTATAGCAATGGTCGCTATAGGTACTATCCTGCTGATGATGCCTTTTTCTACCAGTAGCGGTACGTGGAATAACTTAATTGTGGCATTATTCACTTCGACATCAGCAGTTTGTGTCACAGGGTTATCGGTAGTAGATCCTGGGACCTATTTTTCTTTTTGGGGTCAATTATTTATTGCGCTATTAGTACAAATTGGTGGTTTAGGCTATATGACAACGACCACCTTTTTAATTCTGCTTATTGGTCGTAAATTTGACCTAAAACAAAAAATTGCTATTCAACAATCATTAGACCGACCAGGGATGCATGGGAGTACCCAAATTATCCGCTCGATTATTGCAACAACTTTAATATTTGAAATCACAGGAGTCTTTTTACTGTTACCAGCTTTTGTTCCCCAGTATGGATGGGATAAAGGAATTTGGTTAGCTATGTTTCATAGCATTAACTCTTGGAATAATGCAGGTTTTAGTTTGTTTAAAGATAATTTGATTGGATACCAGTCATCGGTTTTAGTTGTTTTCACCGTAACGGTATTAATTATCTTTGGGGGAATTGGTTACCAGACCATTTTAGAAACTTACTTTTGGTTACGCGATCGCTTACTTAAAAAACCTACTAATCTCTTATTTTCTTTAGATTTTAAAGTGGCAACTAGCACAACCGTAGTCCTTTTATTGATTGGGACAGTTGCATTTTTTTTGGTAGAATTCAAAAATGTGGAAACATTTGGAAATTTGAGTTTTCTTGAAAAGTTATTAGGAGCTTGGTTTCAATCGGCTACAACGAGAACTGCTGGATTCAATACCATAGATATAGGAAAAATGACCACTGCTGGTCTATTTATCACAATTGCATTCATGTTTATAGGTGCAAGCCCAGGCGGAACAGGAGGCGGACTCAAAACAACAACCCTGAGAGTTCTCACCAGTTGCACTAAAGCAATTCTCCAAGGGAAAGAAGAAGTTTTATTATACGAGCGTAGTATAGCAATATCTGTAATTTTGAAAGCTGTTGGAGCTTTGATTGGTTCAGTGGCAACAGTAATTGCATCTACCATTTTAATTGCACTAACAGACCCCGAAATATCATTTATTCAACTTTTATTTGAAGTTGTGTCAGCTTTTGCCACTGTTGGTCTTTCTACTGGAATTACGGGCAGTGTGTCCGCCGCAGCCAAGCTAATATTAATTGTGACGATGTATATTGGAAGAGTTGGTATTTTGCTACTTATGTCAGCTATACTCGGAGACCCTCGACCTAGCAGTGTTCGCTATCCTGAAGAAAACTTACTTGTAGGATAGTCAGGAGTGGGGTATTGGGGGACAGGGGGAAGAACCAATTGGCAAATGAGATGCAAGTATAACGAAATGATAAAATATAAATTAGGCAAAAAATAAAATTTTTAATTTATTCGGGAAAACCGAGTTTTTGCCTTAAATAAAACAGTGTTAATAAGGATAACAACTGTGGATTTGGCGTCATTGGGATTTTTTCGCAGTCTGCGTAAAGACAATCACCAGTTTGCTGTAATTGGGTTAGGTCGTTTTGGTCGCTCAGTCTGTTCAACACTGCATAAATTCGGCTATCAAGTGCTGGCTACGGATATAGATGAAAAGCGGGTATCCCAAGCGTTGACGGAGCAGATAACTGCTCATGCTTTGCAACTAGATTCAACGGAACCAGCTGCACTGCGAGAAGCTGGAATTTTAGAATTTGATACGGTCATTGTAGCCATAGGAAATTACATTCAGGAAAGCATAATCACGACCCTAAATGTGAAGGAAGGTGGTGTCCCCCACGTCGTTGCAAAAGCCTCTAGTGAAGTTCATTGCAAGTTGTTGAGTAAAGTAGGAGCAGATCATGTTGTATTTCCCGAATATGAAGCAGGTAGAGCTCTTGCGCGAACACTCACAAAACCAGCAATTCTAGACCGATTTGACCTTGACCCAGATAACAGTATTGTAGAAATAATCGTGCCAGACGAATTTCACGGCAAAACAATCGCCGAACTACAACTTCGCAACCGCTATGGTTTGAATTTGCTAGCTGTCAGTCAAGATGGCAAATTCCAGATTAATCCTAACCCCAACAAGCTTCTTGAACGTGGTTCAGCAATGGTTGTCATTGGCTGCAATAAAGATATTAATCGCTTACCGATTTAAACTCGCTTGTAGTAGGCGCTGCGATCGCCTACTACAAACTCATTCTTTATTTGTTTCGTGCTTCTGGCAAAATTAACATTGCATCGCCAAAGGAATAAAAGCGGTATCGAGATGCGATCGCTTCCTGATATATATTTAACAAACGTTGCCGACCAATTAAAGCGCTCACCAACATGAGCAAACTAGAACGCGGTAGGTGAAAATTGGTAATCAAACCCTCCACCACACGCCATTGGTAGCCTGGGTAAATAAACAAGTCTGTTTTGCCACAAAATGGTTGTAACTCACCTTTGGCTGCTGCTCCTTCTAATGCTCTTACTACTGTTGTACCCACAGCAATAATCCGACCACCAGATGCCTGAGTTGCACGGATTTGCTCTACCGTTGATGAAGGCACTTCAATCCATTCTTCATGCATTTTGTGAGTTTTTATGTCCTCCACTTCCACAGGGCGAAATGTCCCCACCCCAACATGTAATGTTACAAAAGCTTGATTAATTCCGCGATCGCGTAACCGCTCTAGTAATTCTGTTGTAAAGTGAAGCCCTGCTGTGGGAGCTGCGACTGCTCCTGGATTTCTCGCGTAAACCGTCTGATACTGTTCGTTTTGAGCATCAGAGGCAGTGATGTAAGGCGGTAGAGGAACTTCTCCAAATACATCCAACAATTCCACTAAGGACATCCCATCTGGCAAATCAAATTGCAACAGACGCCCACCAGTCGCCTCATCTGTTTCTAGAACTGTAGCAGTCAAGTCAGGTGGGGATGAGGAGGATGTTGCTCCCTTCTCTCCCTCATCTCCCCCTACTCCCCTTGCTTCAAAAAGAATCTTTGCTCCCGCTTTAAAACGTTTCCCTGGCTTGACTAGGGCTAACCAACAATTATGCTGGCGTTCCTCTAACAGCAGCACCTCTATCTCCGCGCCAGTGGATTTACGACCATATAGCCGCGCTGCCATCACTTTTGTGTTATTCATTACCAGTAAATCGCCTGGATACAGAAGCTCTGGCAAATCTCGGAAAATGCGGTGTAAAGGAGCTGTTTGAGTACCTGTACTAGGAGAATTTACTACCAAAAGTTTGGAACTATCCCTAGGAACCACTGGATTTTGGGCAATGAGTTCTTGAGGTAATTCATAGTCATACCCAGATAGACAGATCTCGAATTCCACGTCTTCCTTCTTATGGCTAAATATTGTGTTTAAATTGCTTTTTGCTCGTTGTTGCTGCATTAATATATGAACTTTATCAAATAACCAGGTTTTAGCTGCTCTTGATAGAGAACTATCGGGGATCAACGCTCAATGAGTTTCCGTGGCTTTGATCTGGATGCTGGAAAATAACACGCAAACACCTTTATAAAAATTGGGTAAACCTCCCCATCTAAAAACGGGGGCTTTTACCCTAGCGGGTACAGGGGTCTGTATACGAATAATAAGGATGTACGATTGGCTTTGATCCCAAGCACCAAGATGGAATACTTGTATTACCTGGCAAATGCCAGTCTAACTCTGAGGGTTGTTGAATTTTTGCACGCTAAACCCCAAATACCTGTTTCGTTCCTCACCGTAATTCATCAGATTGATGGTTGGGTGGTTAGGGTCAAACTAAAGCGTCACCTCTCGGCTCAAGAGGACGGCAATATTCGGGCTTTCTTAAGTGAATTAGGAATTAGCTACGAGCCGCCGATGCGAGTCCAAATGGCACTTTGGAGTTTGGAAGCGGGACAGTGTCCAGTTGACGTCATGCGTCGCTACCAAGTCGCGATTGTCTCTCATGGTAACCCGGAAAAAGAGGAAATAGAGGCGTTCCGGCAACAGTTCGTCAGGGGATTGGGCTATTGTCCAGAAACGCTGGCGTGATTCCTTCAAGTTTTAACCCCTGCTATGTTAAAGATTATGGTAAGCAGTAATTGGTAATTGAGGTATTTTCTCCTTTACCGATTACTGTTTACCGTTGGCTGTAAATTAAATACATATACACGTCAATCGCTAGTGGAAGCTATAGCGCTTGGTGGTGTTGAGTGCAATACATCAAGAAATAAGAACCACAGATGGACACTCATGGAACACAGATAAATCTGTATTTCATCCAAACGAGAAGCGCTATATATTACAGGACTCAACAGCGACTCTTTTAGTGGTTTAAGTATCAAAAGCCGCCTTAATGTATTCTTGTAACATCAACAGGTGTTCACCCACTGATGAAGTGGCTATGGTTTCTTGGGCAATTGTCACCCCAAGTAACTCTTGTGACGGTTGATAGCATACAATAGCGACATCAAATCGGCAAGGGTAGTCTGCCTTTTCAGGATATTTAGCTAAAAACATCAGGGCTGTATGCCAGAGTTTTGTTTGCTTCTGTTTTGTGAGGGCGTTTCTTCCCCCTGCATCCCAATTCCCTTGGCTACGAGTTTTGACTTCGACAAATGCCAAGAGGGGAGATGAGGAAGCTTTCCCCAAGTCTTTTTGTGTGCTTGTCTCCTGCTGTCCATCGTATTCGGCAATGATGTCGATTTCTCCTTGTCGGTAACGCCATCGACGATGCAAAATCACCCAACCTTTGGATTGTAACCATTGAGCTACTAGGTCTTCTCCTGCGATACCTATATCGGGATAATGATATGGAGGATGTGCCATTAGCAAAAAGTACGATGAGTAAGTTAAGCTATCAGATGTGCGTAAGCATACTCAATTTATTGCTTTGGGTTGTGATTTGCATCACTGTATCTCTAGGTTTTGCAGGTTTTGCGCCAGAAGCTTTAGCACTTGACTACAACAAAGAAAGCTTGATAGAAGCTGGTTTCTCAGGACGTGATTTAACAGACTCTAGCTTTTCTCATGCTAATCTCCGCAGCAGCAACTTCAGTAACGCTAATTTAAGCGGTGTCAGCTTCTTTGCTGCAAATCTGGAATCAGCAAATCTTGAGGGGGCTAACCTCACAAATGCTACTTTAGACTCGGCTCGTCTGATCAAAACAAATTTGACAAATGCGGTGTTGGAGGGCGCTTTCGCTGCTAACGCCAAGTTTGATGGTGCGATTATTGACGGAGCAGATTTTACTGATGTGCTGCTGCGTAGGGATGAGCAAGATAAATTGTGCAAGGTAGCCAAAGGCACGAATCCAAGCACAGGACGCGACACCCGCGACACTTTGTTTTGTCCATAAACAGTAACAAAATTTAATTGTGGGGAAAGCAGTGATAGCCGTTTCCAATTGAGTGCAATACAAATCGTTTGTAGGGGTACAGCATGCTGCATTGGTGTCAATTTAACGTTCAAACCTTTACCCCACGTTGATTTGACCCCACCCCCAACCCCTCCCCGAGCTTCGGGGAACTCGGGGCCCCCTCTGGGGATTAGGGGCAGGGAGGTTTTGGCGCAAGACAAAACCGGGGTGGGGTGAAGCGAGAATTGGGAGCAAGTATAAAGGCGTGATATGGCGTAACTACAAAGTTTTCAGCTTAAGTTGACACCCATGAGCTTGCTGTACCCCTACCTTGTCGTGGATGCAGCCCAGAACCGCTATAGTTGAGACTGGATCTGCTGCTTAATTTGTTGCACAATGTTGGTGCGATCATAATGGCGGATCGCCGCTGCACGAGCAGCATCACCTAAGCGCTTGCACAAATCATCATTGCGCAACAGTTCCAAGCATACTTCCGCAAAAGCTTTGGGATGATCGCGCATCAAAAATTCCTGCCCATCCTTCATTTCCAATCCTTCTGCCCCGATGCTAGTTGCGACAATTGGTTTGCCATAAGCAGCGGCTTCAATCATTTTGACTCGCGTTCCTCCTCCGGAAAAGATCGGACAGCATACCACACGAGAGTTCTGATAAAGCGCATCTATATCATCCACAAATCCAGGAAACTCAACACCTGGAACTTTTTTGTTGTAGCTGCGAATATTTTGCGGATAAGGTCCTGCGATCACTAACCTAGCATGCGGTATGGCTTTATAGATATCAGTCCACACTTGTTCAATGAGAAAGTTGGCGGCGTTCATGTTAGGGAAATAGTTGTAGCCTCCCAGTAACAGCAGAGTGGGTTCTTGCGCAATCGGTTGTTGTTCTGGAATCGCAATTGCATTGGGTACAGTCACAACATTGGGTAATCCTAAGCGTTTTGTCAGATAGCGGCGATCGCCGCTTGAACAAACAAACGAGCAACGCGCCTTACGAATCGCTTGCATCTCACCCCAAAAACGCGCAGGTACTTGCAAGTAATACAGCTGCGTCGCAAGCCCAGTGGGTGGCTGCCGAATTTGGCGCATAAAACTGATATGTTCAATATCATCTAAATCAAGAAAAACAGGTGGTAAACATTGCTGTACCTGCATGAAAGCACTCATTGATGAAAGCCGATGCACAAAGATGGCATCTGGTTTTTGGCTCAAACATTCCTCAAGTGCTTGCATCTGCTGCGGCGATATGAAAAAGTCTGACTGTTTGAAAAAGTTGAAAATGCCGTCCCACTGCTGTCGCCAATTGGGGAGTGAGTTCTGATCCGCTTGTTTAGGACAGAGATAGAGGTTAATTTTAGTTTGCCAGTGTTCAGAAAAACTACGTTCTGTTTGGGCGATCGCGTCTGGAGAAAGCTGTGTTTCCGGTGGCACAAAAAACAGCATGTCTATTTCACCAATCTCTTTGATGGCATCAATAAACAGTGACATGCGTTTGTATACACCTTGGGTACAAGTGCTTAAATCACTAGGAAAGTGAATAGAGACGAATAAAATTCGCATAAGCATAATAGGTTTGCAAAGTTCAGCAAATATATGTTCATTGCACCCCAAATAAGCACCTAGATTTTAACCTTTTTTAATCTCAGAGGTTTTCTTTGCCCCTGTTTTATGATCGATAGAGGAAGATTCGGAACAATTGATGATAGCTTAAAAGGGGACTTGTAGATATGAAGCAATTTTTCACCCCTAGTGCGTTAGGAGGAGTTCGATTGTGAATAAGTTAGCACTGATTACTCTCCCCTTACTGGCATTTTTTATCCTACTGCCAGCAAGTACATCTATGTATGCCCAAGCTTCACCCAATGATGCTGCACTATCCTCATTTAACCTGAGTTCGCAAAAATGGAAAAACCGAGTGCTGCTAGTCTTTGCTCCCTCCAGCAACAACCCTGCTTATCAACAGCAGATGCAAAAATTCCAAGGACACAAATCAGCTTTTGTTGAGCGAGATTTGATTCTCGTTGAAGTCTTGACAGATGGAAACAGTTCTGCAAGCTCACAGCAAATAGATCCTTCTTCAGCTGCTAGGCTGCGCGATCGCCTTCAAGTTGGCGCTCAAGATTTCCGCGTCATTTTGGTCGGTAAAGACGGCGGCGTCAAGCGTCGTCAAACGACTCCAGTCCAAGCGAAAGCCATTTTTGAGCAAATCGATGCTATGCCTATGCGACAGCAGGAAATGCAAAAACGAGGTAGGTAGAAGTTGAGTACTGCTTCTTGTTGCAGTTGCACTCAGTCAACTTTGAGTCGGGACTCGCTAACCTACTCTGGTATGATCTGCCATTGCTGAAAGCGCTATCTCATAGAACTCATATCAGCCCTCAAACAGGGGGGACAATCGCCTTCCTTAGATCAGCGCACCCTAACCTATAGCTACCGACAACTTATTTTTAGTTTTAGGATAGAAAATATTGTTGTTTGTCATTCCTCAAGTTGCACTATAATTCTAAGTAAAGAAATAAATAAAAATTTAATCTTTCAATTAAAATGAAAAGTAGTTGTATACATTCGTAACACTTACTGATTCCTTATATTTGCCACTAATTTAGGGTAACCACTTTTTCATTTAATGGAAAATAAACCCTTACTTATCTGTCCTACTATCTTGCCGCTATAAGATTACCTATTTATTCTTCTCTGTCCTCATTGGCGTTCTAGGCTGCGGCACGCCCTATGGCTGACGCCACGCCTTACGCAGTCGCCTCTGTCGGGGAACCGTTCGGAGTTCGGCGAGGCTCACTCGAGCCGCTGAGCGCTCACGGCGAAGCCCTTTTGCACGGCTGCCTCACGGCTGCGCGCCTAAGGCTTTTTTGACGGTTCGTTAAAAAATTAGGTATTCTTCCAGTAGGATAGGAGTACAAGAGTGCAGTTAGCAGAAAAACGGCGCAAAAGGCATCAATTAAGATTTATTGACAATTCTATCTAAAGCTATTTGAAGCAAGCACCAGAGGGAAAACGATAGTTTGCTATCCTGTTGATTTTTTCAGGTAAGACTTCAGCAACGCTGCATGAAGTAATAGAACTGGATCTACGGAGTAAACAACATACTTTAGGGTGTTGCGTCTTCCTAGCTCAGACTTCCTAGAGCTTAAGTAGCCGTAAATAGTTACGGTCTGCATCTCATGATTGGATGGAATTTTATATTTTCTTTTTGTTTCGATAGATTGATAAATCTATCATTCCGCTGACTCTTATGTAGACCCTAAGAGCCAGATTATTCTCAGGTTAGAACCACTAACACTGGTCGTTCAGTACTTGCTTGTCCAACTTAATACCTTAATCTTACTATAGTGAACACCTTATCTTCCCCAGTTTTAGAAGTACTAGAACCCCTGCCTGCATCTGCACCAATCATCAACACTGACGCGCCGTCAAAAATTTCTAAGCAAGCCACAAGGACAAGCCTGAAGGCATCTACTATCGATGGTGTTTTAGCGACTATTTTTTCCAACATCACCGGCGGCGTATTGCTGATTAACTTCTTACTCCAGCTAGGTGCTACGCCAGTAGAAATTGGTTTGCTGTCCTCAATTCCCATGCTGGTAAATTTTCTGCAACCGCTGGGAGCGTATATTGCCGACAGCATGAAAAGCCGACATTGGTATATTTTAGCAATTTTTGCACCTTCGAGACTACTGTGGCTAATTTTAGTCGCGGGCATTGCATGGTTGAGCTGGTCTAATACTGCTCCACACCAATTAGTCACTTGGACTTTGGGGATCATCCTAATCACCAATATTCTAGGAGCTTTAGGGAGTTGTGCCTGGTTTAGCTGGATGGCTGCTTTGGTTCCCCAACGCTTACGAGGTCGGTATTTTGGAATTCGCAATAGTGCTGCGAGTTTGACTAATCTTGTTTGTGTGCCACTTCTCGGTTTTGCCATCTCAGCTTGGCCTGGTGGCTCAATCGAAGGTTACGGTGTGCTGTTGTTATTAGGAGTTGTCATTGGGCTGTTGAGTTTGGCGTGTCAGTTTTGGATGGCGGATGTCAATCCACAAATAATTGAATATAGCAAAGCAAAGCCCCAACAACAGGAAAATGCTCGTAGCCAACCTGAAAAACTCAATATTTTTCAAGATATCAATTTCTTAAAGTTTCTGCTCTATTTGGGATTGTGGATGTTTGCGTTCAACCTGAGCGCACCATTTTTCAATCTTTACATGATCAAAGATTTGGCTTTGGATCTCGGCACAGTCACACTGTACGCCAGTTTGGTAGCTGGCGCGAACTTAGTCATGCTAGTGTTCTGGGGAAGATTAGCTGACAGAGTAGGTAATCGTCCGTTGCTGTTGTTAGTCGGCATTGTGATGGCACTTACACCTTTATTTTGGCTGTTTGTTGGGTCTGATTCAGTTTCTGTATGGGTATGGCTACCACTCATACACTTACTCTGTGGCGCTTTTGGGGCAGCGATTGACTTGTGCATCACCAATATTCAAATGTCCGTGGCATCAGCAAGTCGTCCTTCTCAATATTATGCGATCGCCGCAGCTGTTGCTGGAACGTGCGGTGGTTTGGGCTCAGCTGCTGGCGGCTACATAGCTGGGTTAGATATTATTGCTGGCTTAACAGGGTTATTTGCTCTTTCAGCTATTTTGCGATTGCTTGCTCTGATACCCTTGGTATTTGTGCAAGAACCGCGCAGTCAGTCTGTTGTGCAACTGATGCAGAATATCATAGGCTTCAAGCCTCAAGAACCGTCCTTTTCAGCAGTGGAAATTGCAGCTGGGGTAGATTAACTGAGTATCGAAGCCCGCAAGCCCGCGATTTATTGCTGGCGTTGAGGGCGTAGGTAGTTAAAACTGATTACCACATCTATGCTGTTTAGCTCAATCCTTATCAAACCCCCTTCACTTTGACCTATGCATTACCCGGATCTTTCTTAACAATCCCAGAACTGTTATAGGGATTTGGTTTTATGAATAGACAAAAAGGGTGAACTTGACCTGACGGACAGTTTTTGTATAAGAGAAGGATTACAGTAGG
>JAHHIB010000021.1 GCA_019359075.1 Kalymmatonema hyalinum WJT4-NPBG1 | reverse complement strand
TGCTCGTAAGTCAGGTTACTTGGGTACGATGGGATCATGGCTCTCGTAATGCTGTCGCTACTTAAGTATTTCTTCTAACGACAGGATACCGTTACGTGAGCTTTCTTACTTCTCAGACATCCTCTTAAAGCGGTTGAAAGAAGATCGCAATTTATGTGCTCATCCAGCCTTTATAGCTGAGGAAGAATTGTTTCAACCAACTCCTGAATTAGTTCGTACTCATATCGTTCATGCTGTTGTACATCTTATGCAACACCAGCCTGTACAGGGTAAAAGTGCTATTCAGCGTATTATGTCTGAAATCAGAGAATAAACACTATTTCCTAAAGATTTAGAGACCGTTTGCACATATTTAAATGCAAAATATTTGAATCGAGCTAAAGATTCTCTTATTAGAAATTTAATTGATGTTTTAGTAAAAACTCTACTACAAAGGGAACACCCAGACTTTATAGGTAAAGAAATTTTGATTACTTATACGTTACAAGCTGTTCAGCGTATCCATCCTATAATTTATCAAGAAAGAATGTCAGAAAAATTACCATATATAGTAGAAGGATTAAAAAATAATCAAATGGCTTGTATCTTTAGGTTATTAAGTGCAGATACAAGATGCTGGAATTGGCTAAAAGAAGAGAATAGAATACGTATAAAAGAACTATTGGGATATATAAAAACCAAAGTTCCATTTGATAACAAAAGTAACTTTCTCTTGAAAAGAAAAGATAATGAACTTTTAAAAAATATTATTGATTATAAAATTTTTGATGTATTAAATATAGTAGATATTCAATTATTACTAATGGAAGTTTTTGATAAAATGGATTCTTTTTCTAAAGAAAAAATTATAGCACAACATCCAAATCCTATCTTTGCAGAAGAAGCAATTAAAATTTATTCTGAAGCATCAAGCTATAATCATTCTGAAATATTAGGAAATACAGTATTAATTCCTATAGGCTCTTATTTTTCATCTGTGCAAGTTAAAAAACTATTGGATGCTATTATGAATAATAATCAAATTTATAATGCTTCAGGAACTCCAAAAGTAATTAAACATTTCCTTGATGTAACTATTGTTCACCTTGAATCTAGCCAGAAATCGTGGAAGGCATTAGCTAATTTTTTTACTGAAGAAGGGCATTTTGATGAAGATGGAAGATCCTGGGAAATGTACGATTTATGGGGTTACTCTAGTTTAAAGAAAACCTTCCAGAAATATAACATCATATAGATAAGCAAGGTAATGTAATTAGTATTGATAACTAAATTAATTAGAGGGGTTGTAGGTGGAAATAGCTTGGCTGCTTATTTCTCAATGGTGATAAAGTCGTTAGATGAGTTATTGGTTAAAAGTTTATCTTATATATTATTAGAATTATTCGATAAGTAATTCTGTTATGCAACTTCTATGCAACTAGAGTTGCAAAAAGTGATACTGGTGAAGTACACACCAACCTATGCAACTAAGTAATAGTCCCTAATATAGCAGGTTTTTTAAAAGCCCGTGACGAGGATTGAACTCGTGACCTCACCCTTACCAAGGGTGTGCTCTACCACTGAGCTACACGGGCAGACTTATGTTTTAAAATGCTGAGTTGTGAATGCTAAGTCACTATATTAGTTTTTTAGTCACTCAAAACTCAGCACTCGGTACCGAATTTGAGGTGGGCCGGGCTAGATTCGAACTAGCGTAGGCGTAAGCCAGCGGATTTACAGTCCGCCTCCATTAGCCACTCGGACACCGACCCTTGTCACCCAACGATTTATTATCTTATCACAAGCGTTTGGAAATGCAAGCTTTTTTAGAAAAAAAGGGAATAGGTGACAGCGGACAGTTAAACTATCGCGTACCCTACCTACACCCTGTACCTCATACCCTAGCCCACGAGTTCACCTGTCTCTTGCAACGAATGCAAGCGGCGGTAAATTCCCTCGTGATCCAGAAGTTCATCGTGGCTACCGACTTCCACAATCTTGCCTTGATCCAGAACCACAATTTTATCTGCTTCGCGTACTGTACTCAGACGGTGGGCAATGATAATTGTGGTGCGGGTTCCCAAAATTGAGCGCATCGCTAGCTGAATCAATCTCTCAGACTCGTAATCTAAGCTAGATGTGGCTTCGTCAAAAATCAGGACATCTGGATTGACTAACAACGCCCTAGCAATTCCCAATCGCTGTCGTTGTCCTCCAGATAACCTGACACCCCTCTCACCGACAACTGTGTAGTAACCTTGGGGTAACTGGCGAATGACTTCGTCTAATCTGGCAATTCTACAAGCTTCCTCGACTTGCTGAAAAGTCGCTTGTCGATCGCCGTATGTCAGGTTATCCAACAAAGTCCCGTTGAAGACGTCTACTTCTTGGTGAACGATCGCCAACCGCCGTCGATAATTCCCAACATCTAACGTCCGAATATCTTGCCCATCAATCAATATGCTTCCCTGATTCGGCTCAAAATAGCGAAACAGCAATTTCACTAAAGTAGACTTTCCTGAACCTGATCGCCCAACCAGTGCCACTGTTTGATATGGTTCAATTAAGAGATTGATGTCAGAAAGAACCGGGCGATCGCTGTCGTACCCAAAACTTAGATGGGAAAACTCAACTTTCCCAGTGAAATTGTAAGCCTCGGTACTCTCTTCCAGGCTGGCTGCATCTACCCCAATGGGCTGCTGCATTAAGTCGTGATACCCCAACATTGAAGCATAGCGACGGGCAAATATTTCTGCTAGGTTGCTAATTGGTTCCAACTCGGCATAAGCCATACTGGAAACAGTTAAAGTGGTTACGAAATGTCCCAGGGAAATTTGTCCTTTTACCGTAGCCGCCAGCGTCAAACCTAGCACCATAAAAACACAAAACTGAATGACAGCCGTTCTTAAAGTACCCAGCTTGATGTAACCAAGATGGATGCGGAAAACAACGACTTTAAACTCGCGGTTAAGCCGTTGTTTTTGCCGTTTCAGTTCTTGTGCTTCTGTGGCAAAAGCTTTGACTGTTTTGATGTTGGTGATAATTTCTGAGTTGCGGCTTTGGGTATTTTCCATGTATTTATCTAGCCGTCGTTCTTGTTCCGTCAACTGCTTCAAATCTTTAAGAGTGAAGCTGAGGATAACCACGAACGAAACTAGAAATATTAAAGCGATGCGCCACTCGATCAACAAGATAACTACAAAAATTCCCAGTACTCTAAACAGCTTTGGAATCAATTGTCCCGCGACTTCTGGATAAGTCCAGGTGTGGTTTTCTATACCTTTGGAAATTTTTCCGGCAATGCGTCCTGGGTTATTTTCGTCGTAAAATTCTAGTGGTAGGGTGAGGATTTTTGCTACCGTTTTTTTGAAGTGATCTTGCCGGGTACGTAAAGCAATGTACCAATGATACCACCATGCTGACCAGATTTGAATCGGCGCTCTCACAACGGTAACAAGGAAGATTAAACTCATTAGCACTGCAAGAGATAGGAACCGATTTTGTGGTAGTTGGGTGATGTTGGCAACTGCAGCGATCGCATTCTGCATGAGGCGATCCACCGGTTGTCCAGAAAGTACGTTTAAAATCTGTCCGGTAGCATAAGGTACAACTAAATCAATAATTTCAAAGATGCTTGCTGCGGCAATACTGAAAATAATGACCGCTCGATAGCGATCATAGTATGTGATAATATCTCTAAATTTTGCCATGATGCACTCTGTTCAAGAGCGTTAGCTTGGAATTTTATACTACATACATACTACAAAAAATTCAATATCTCAACGAGTAAATCATTCTTAAGGAATAGTTGGAACCTCGTCGATGGGAAGAAATTCCAAGCGATAGCGATAGAGTGCGACTGGTCGAGAGCCAGCCTTAAAGTAATCTGGATCTTGAGGCGACAGATAAACAGCAGTGACTTGATCCGCCTCTATCGGGGAATTAATCACAGCGAGTTGGCGGTAGGCGGTGGTGGATTCTACAGTGTTGAAATAAGGACGTCCGCCACCTTTAAACAGTTGTTGAAACACTTCTGTGGTGATGAACTTGCCATCTGATGTATTTTCTGTAGCGCGTGCTGCGACAATCGAAACAAGCTGACGCTCACCACGTAAAAACGTAATCTGACGATTAGGAGAATCTGGATCTAGTTTGACGGATAACACAGTGTCGCCTAAATATGCTTTTGCCAAATTCAAGCCATTAAAAGCTCTATCTGCTACTACTGCTGATTTGCGGCTTGTTTGGGGAAGGATTTTTAATCTAGGATCAGGCGTTGTTTTTCGCACAAATCGTACTGGAAAACTTATAGGCTCTTTGAGATACTGACGATTAGCCTCAAATCCAGGTGTAACGATGTCGGGAGCTAAGGGTGCAACTAAATCGCATAGCGTACTTTTCACTTGCCAAGAACCCATCATCCAGTCAGGATAAACCAAATCTCCGACAGCAGGTCGCACTGAAGTTAATTTTTCCCACTGGGGAAAATGTAGCAAATGCTCAGATAACTCCCCAGCTAACGCCTCCCTATTTAACAGAAGGAATAAACAAACCAAGCAAAAAGTCCAAATCACCTTCATAGCAAGCATCGTGACAGTATGTTGCAAAATATGAATTTTTATTTGAGTAAGAACTCATTCAATCAAAACTTGTATTGCTATTTTTTCATGAAATTTCACATGGACATCTATAAACTCAATACTTAACCCAATCTCTTTGTTAAGGACTTCCAAATAAAAAATATCCAACTTTTTCTTGTGGAGTGGGCATCCCTGCCCACCCAGTTTATAGGACGGGTGGGATAATTTATTTGTTGGAAATCCCTTAAACTTAAAGAAAAGCCAATTTTTAATATAAGTGTAATAATTAAATTTTAATGTATATGTTTACGTGTATTTACTTAAAAACAAAAACTAGACTTTTTTTATTGGTAGAATTACTCGTTCTCTTAATTGAAAATTGTATTTATGCTTCTAGTGAATGAATAGCCGATGAAGTCGCTTTTTACTAAAGCAAGTATCAAACTTGCTAAAAAAAATATTTATCAGGGTGCAAGTTCGGATGAATTGATTCTTTTATAGTTCTTGCACTAATAATGAGCTTATCTAGTTCTTTTACCGATTTTTCCTTGGCTGAATTGTTTCAACTGATTGACCAAGGGCGAAAATCTGGTTGTTTAACAGTCTGTACTTTACCAGACCTTCATGCTCCAGGTTCTAAATCGCATTACTACTACATTTGGTTTCGCCAAGGGCGTGTTGTTGCTGCTACTAATAGCTTAAACGGTCAAGGTTTAAGCTACAAAATTATACAAAGGGGCTGGGCAAACCAGCAAGTGATTGAACAACTTTGTCCTGAAACATCGCTAGCAACACCCCTTGGGTTACTATTGAAAACTCATGGAGTGTTAAGTGCTGAGCAGCTAAACCTATTATTTGCCAGCCAATTACAACAGGTTCGAGAGCTTTTTGCAATCCAAAAGGGAGTCTTTAAACTGGATAGCAAAGCAGCCGTACCTCTGAAAGAGATGACAGGATTAAGCCTGAGAACGATAGAAGTGGCTCTGATGGCTGTAAGAGCTTTAAAAGACTGGAAAGTGCTAGCCGATGTCCTTCCGCATGCTAGTTCTGGTATTACGAGTATTACTCATAACAAACCCCAGATTCACTTGCATCCTTTGGAGTGGCAAGTGTGGGAATTTGCGAATGGTACTGTTTCTTTAAGTGCGATCGCCTCTCAACTCAACCAACCAATAGCAATAGTCCAGCAAGCTGCTTTCCGGCTGATGCTTGTAAGTTTGGTAGAAGAAGTTTCCTTGGCGGAGTCTACACTAAACCTGAATGATTATCCGATGGATTTTAACTCACTGAATTCGTCTGTTTCACAATTCCAAAAATCTAAACAACTAGAACCACATAAGATAAGTACTTTGTTTTTGCAAAATCTGGTTGGTTTTCTCAAGAGCAAAGCTTAATCGAGAATCGTAGCCCCCAACAAAGGTGCGTTTACGAAAGGGTCTACGGGAAGCTACTATAAGCCGCAGGCACAGCGTAACTTCTTTGCAGGAGACATCACGCGTCTACATCTGTGGTTTTATGCTCCCTTCTTAAGAAGGCTTTTAGGTGGGATGAGGGTTTTTGTCCTGTTGAGAACAAACTAAGAATGTAAAAAGTAGATGGGCAAGAAACTTTTTTTACAAAACAGGATGTAATAATAAAAACTACCATATTGGATAAGCTGTTTAGCCGCTATGCCTTTTGGCAAAGTCCTGAAGCTACTCTCAGTAGTATTTCAAAGAATGTTCACTAAGCCTGACAAGGTATCAAATTTATCAATTCAAGAAGATTCTTTGTTGCCCACATTAGTGGAAAATACTGGGGAACCAGAACACCACTCCTTATCCCTTCCTGCAAACGAGGAGGCGGAAAATTCCCGCATTTTGCCTAGTGAAGAGGAGTTTGGGAATGTTGTATGTCAGTCTTTCGAGAATCGCTGGATATCGAATTTAGTGACAACTACAGAAAATACTGGAACACCTTTACCAAAAATTTTGGAGGAAAGAGTCATGATCAAAGTTTCAATGCTACAAGATGAATTACAAGACTTTATCTCTGGTAGTGCTGAAGTTCAAGGGGCAATTCTTGCTAGCCCGGATGGTTTAGCATTAGCTTCTGTACTCCCAATTGGAATGGATGAAGAGCGTACTGCTGCCATGTCTGCATCGATGCTTTCCTTGGGCGAACGCATTGGACGCGAGTTAGCTCGCGGCAGTGTTGACCGTATTGTTGTAGAAGGTGAGAAAGGCTACGGCGTATTGGTGGGTTGTGGTGTTGAGGCAGTTTTATTGGTTTTAGCAAGTTCTGCTGTCAAGCAAGGCATCTTGTTTCTTGAAATCAAACGGGCTGTTGCGAAAATTACACCCCTTTTGGCTTGATTGCGAATACAGAAGAGCCTGTACACCAATGTTAAGGCTGCCAATTTTATATTTTAGAGTCACTTGAAGGATAAATTGCTACTTTTTAGGGGTTGCTTGACGATCATCAAGATGAGTTGTTTTTGTTGATACAAGGAGAACTGAACAATGGCTTTAGAACCACACGCATTTATGTCCGCGCTGGAAAAGCGTTCTAGCTTTACAGATGAAGACAAAGCTGTGCTGAAATCTCATGCAAGCTGGGGGTTAGAAATTGCTCCACAAATGGCTGACCACTTTTATGCCTACCTGGAACGCGATCAGGAGATGAATGCGATTTTGCACACTGGAGAAGCTCGCATTCATCGCCTCCGCCAAACCTTTACTGAATGGTTTCACGAAATGTTTACAGGTATTGATGAGTGGGGTCCAGCTTACGCTGATCGCCGTTGGAAAATTGGTTTAGTTCACGTCCGCATTGGGATTGGACCTCAACACGTTGTTCCAGCAATGGCGACGGTGATCCACGAAGTCGGTAAGCGCCTGCAAACAGAGGGGAAAACTGAAGCTCTCAAAGATTCGCTCAGCCGTATTTGTATGATTGACTTGGCTTTTATTGAGCAAGCTTATGTGGAAGTTTCTTCAGCTGCTGTTCTTCAAGAAACTGGCTGGACAGAAGGCTTGTTTAGGCGCTTAATTACCACTGGCGCACGTTCTATGTGATATTATATACTGAATACCCAATATTAAAAACAACAGTATATAGGAATTTCAGGGTGCGGAATCTACAAATGCAATAGTTGTGGAAATTGCATTGGTACACACAAAAGTGATGACTGTCGAATTTCCTGAAGAGGACAAAAGTTAATGTATTTAACACAATCATCCGCACTCGAGCACTCAAAGTTACTCATTAAAGTTATATCCCCTAGTCTTGAGATTAGCCTTGTCATTTCCCCAGCAGCGTTTTGTAACTATGGTTCTAGTGCCATTGGGGAGGTATAAATGGAAATCCTACGCATAGTCGTGACAGGAGGCGTAGGTGCAGGAAAGACAACCTTGATTCGCACAATCAGTGAAATAGATGTCGTGGATACCGATAGGAAAGCGACAGATGAAGTCGGACAACTGAAGGAGAAAACCACAGTCGCTTTGGACTTTGGGCGGCTCAACATTGCAGCAAATCAATCGCTGCATCTGTATGGTACACCCGGACAGTTACGGTTTGACTTTATGTGGGATATCCTCATTGCCAAGGCACATGCCTACATCCTGCTAGTAGATGCACATCGCCCGGATCATTTACGTTTTGGACGGCGTATTCTCAACTTTGTTAACCAACGGATGCAGATACCATATGTGATTGGGTTGACTCATACTGATTGCCCGGATGCATGGGAAGCAGAAGATGTGGCGATCGCTTTGGGATTGGTGGATGAAAAGGCGCGATCGCCGATTATTACTGTCAATGCTACGTGTAAAACTTCGGTGACACAAGCGTTGATTGCTCTCATCCAAGAAATTGCCGAATTTCACCAAAACTCGACTGAATAAATGCCGTCCAAAGTTTATATGTTGCTTTCAAATACGGTGATTGAAAAAGACAAGGTGTAAAAAATTTCGTTCATTCAAAATTATTTTTTTTAATTTTGAATTGTCAAAGCTCGATACGCTACATCCCAGATTTTGTTAACAATTTCCCAGGAAAGACTCATGATTAACATTTCAATGTTACAGGATGAACTGCAAAACTTTGTCTCTGGTAGTGCAGAAGTTCAAGGGGCAATTCTTGCTAGCCCTGATGGTTTGACGTTAGCTTCAGTACTACCAAGTGGAATGGATGAAGAGCGTACTGCTGCTATGTCTGCATCTATGCTTTCCTTGGGCGAACGCATTGGACGTGAGTTAGCTCGCGGCAATGTTGATCGTATTGTCGTAGAAGGTGAGAAAGGCTATGGCGTATTAGTAAGTTGTGGTGCTGAAGCAGTTTTATTGGTTTTAGCAAATTCTGCTGTCAAGCAAGGCATTTTGTTTCTTGAAATTAAACGCGCTGTTGCCAGAATTATACCACTGTTGGCTTAAAGGTTAACTCCTTTTGAAGTTGAGATTTTACATTCAAAATCCGCGCATTCAAAATCTAAATTCGCTACACCAAAAGAGCTTTATTTACTGGAGCATAATGTATGTTACGTCCAACACTTGGAGATTTCAGCAGTATTGTCTGTTTTAAGTCAGCAGTTGTCGGGATAGAAGATGCTTTGGGTGAAAAGGCAGCTGCGATCGCCTTGACTGCAGCTGGACGTAATCGTGGTAGACATCTCGCACAAGAATTAGGTTTGGCAGAGCCATCTTTATCCTTTGAGGATATTGCCTACAAACTTGGGTTGGCTTTAGGTAAAGATGGGACTTGCTTATGTATAATTCACAGCATTGTATCAGAAGGGGATGTTATTAGAGTTTACACTTCAGAAACCTTTTGTTGTGCAGGCGAACCCCAAGGTTCCGAGCGTAAATGTACTTATACGCTTGGTGCTGTTTGGGGTGCTATAGAGCAAGTTATCGGTAAGCGCTTGCAAGGTAAACACACCGAATCTGTGCTTCGCGGAGGCGATTACGATGTATTTGAGTTTACCAAGTTGTGAAAGCCAAGAAGACGCGGAGAATTTTCTTGTCAAGTTGGATGCCTAGAAATTATCAGTAAACAGCGAACAATCAAGACCTTCACAGTTATCAGGGCTTTCTTTCCAAGAATTTGCAGAAAATCTGAAAACCCACTCCTTGGAATCTGATATCAAATTTCTGCTGGTGCTGGTTGCCAAACTTCCCCATATTTTTCCTGTAGAGTATGCCATGCCTCTACCTGTCCAGGTTCATATTCTCCTGGTTTACCCCATTGTAGAAATAAACTCAAAGCTGGTTCCTGTTTGTCATCTAAAAACCGAATGGCATAGGTGGTAAAGTTGCCTCGCTTCGCTTCGCCTGTTTCAAATTTCACCTGTGTAATTTTATCCATATTCAAGTGAAACTCAAAACCTTCTGTGTGCATATTCGCGTACTTTCCCTTGGGGAGTTCTGCATAAAACAGCTTTTCCAGTTTACCGCGTGGTTCTAAAACAGCGGCGCTACTAGTGACAATGAAACGCAATGTTCCGAGGGTTTCACAAGCTTCCAAAAATTCTTTAAGTGTTTTAGTCATGAGTTATTAGTTATCAGTTATTAGTCATTAGATTTCTTGCAAAAATCGGGTTTATGGCTATTTTGAACTGCAGATGCACACAGACTGACGCACATAAATACAGATAAATTATCTGTGTCCATCTGTGCCCATCAGTGGTTTTCATTCAAAAAAATTAGACTTTTGCAATAGATCTATTAGTCATTGTTTCATGACTAATGACTATTTTTCGTACTTTTCATAAGCGGCGACTATGCGCTGAACCAGAGGATGGCGTACAACATCTTTCTGGGAAAATTCACAAAAAGCTATGCCTTCAACATATTTTAAAATTTGTACAGCCACTGTTAATCCAGATTGTTGATTGAGTGGTAAGTCGGTTTGCGTCATATCACCCGTAATCACCATACGAGAACGGAAACCCAAACGAGTCAAAACCATTTTCATTTGAGCTGGTGTGGTGTTTTGAGCTTCATCGACAATGACGAAAGCGTTGTTGAGCGTACGTCCCCGCATATACGCTAAAGGAGCCACTTCAATCACGCCTCTTTCGATCAATGATGGGACTTTTTCTGGATCAATGAATTCGTTGATGGCGTCGTAGAGTGGACGCAAATAAGGATTAACTTTCTGCTGCAAGTCTCCTGGCAAAAAGCCAAGTCTTTCGCCAGCTTCCACAGCAGGACGAGTTAAAATCAGCCGTTCAAATTGGTTGGCAAGCAGTGCTTGTACAGCGACGACAACTGCTAGGAAAGTTTTACCAGTACCAGCTGGACCGGTGCAAAAGGTCAGATCACGCTTGCCTAGGGCTTCGATGTACTGTCGCTGGCGGAAGGTTTTGGCGCGGATTTCCTCACCTTTGCGCGTTCTAACGATCACATCTCGCTGTAAATCTTGTAGTTCCCCTTCACGATCAGCGTCTAAGGCTTGACGAGCTGTGAATATATCCGTGCTAGAGATACTATTGCCTTTACTCCAAAGGTCTTCAAGCGATCGCACTAATCGACTAGCTAAATCAATTTGCTTTTCTGTGCCAGAAATATGCAGTTCTTGCCCGCGCAATACTAGAGTTGCTCCTGTTTGCCGTGCCAGAGTTTTAAGATTTTCTTCCCCCTCTCCTGCCAGTGCGATCGCACTTGGAATATCCGGCAGTTCAATTGTTAAGTTACCTGCCATCATAAATTCTAAATTCACAATCCAAAATTATAAAAATACTCAATACACTTTACTTGAACTAGACGATTCAAATAATTTTGTTGCTTTATTTCTTGAGAACATTTGCGTCTAAATTAAGACTTCTTGATGAGAAGTAGAGAAGCACACAATCACTTCTCTACTTTATGTTAGTTGGATTTACAACAAATTCAAAGCTTAACTTTAACAGCTAGTTGGCATTGGTCAATCGCCACAATCAAAGACATTGCTTTGATTTAATAGCGACCCCCTTTGCGTGCCGTTTCCGCTTTGCGCTTACGACGCAAGCTGGGTTTTTCGTATCTTTCCCGGCGCTTGATCTCTGATAAAATTCCAGCTTTCTGAATTTTCTTTTTAAAACGCCTTAATGCTGAGTCAATCGACTCATTCTCACCCAAACGGACTTCAGCCACTCCCTGGTTTCACCTCCTTACAGAGATTCTTTGATGAATTTGAGAGAAGAATTGATATAGCATCGTGTGTTCACAATGTTATTGCTCTGTAGTGCCCGATTGCGGATGAGCGCAGTGTTCCATTTATGAATTAGGGTCTTGCGCTACAACCAGCAATTGCACTAACCAAGCCACGTCGGCGTACCAAATTTGCTCGTTTTTCACCCCTTCGGGCACTACAAGGTTGAAGTATCAAGTATGAAGAATAGGGTAAAGGCTGAAGCATAAAGGCTGAAATACACCGTATTTTACTTCATACCTATACTACCCTACCCTACGGGAAGTCTTCTTTTGGGGATCTACACACTTGATACTTCACTTGGCAACAATCTAATTGAAACCTAGTGGAAGCGTGATCTAGCAATAGGTTTGTGTCCGTTTCCACGTTTTTCTCTGGGTTTTGGCGGCGGTAATCGCTCTTCTGTCTCGTCATCAAAAGACAAGCCCTCTCGAGTAGCAGTGCTGCCATAGATGTCCAGGTGCACTGATTGTCCAGCAGCAGTAGCTGCTGCGGCAACCACAGTGCGAATCGCCTGAATATTGCGTCCACCCCGACCAAACACTTTTCCTTTATCTGAGCTATCAAAGGCAATGCGAATCCAAGCGCGTTTGCCGGTGCCAGACATTTCACAATCGATACTCAAAGACTCCGGAGAATCTAAAAACGGTTGTATCAGAAACCGTACTAGTTCAACGTAGTCGGGATTGGTTGTGGCGGATATTTTTCCGACCTTATGATGAGGCTTTTGCACTAACCTGTTCAAGGACATTAGCTTTTTGTAGGATGCGACGCACTGTGTCAGTCGGTTGAGCGCCCTGTTGTAGTCGCTTGACGATACCGGGAACGTCCAGTCGTACTTCATCAGTTCTAGGGTTATAAAAACCCAGTTCTTCTAGGGGACGACCATCGCGGCGAGCGAGGCTGTTGATAGCGATGATACGGTAACTCGCTTCCCGCTTTTTACCGTATCGCTTCAGGCGCAGTTTAATCATGGTTAAGAAATCATTCTCCTGTTTGGTGGAATCGGTTTCCAGTTAGTTTATGGGGAAGTCACATTATAGAAGCTTCCCGAAGACAGTTCAAAGGGCAACGTTACTCCTCTAAAAACAGTCTATCTATTTGTGTAGGCTCCTCCGATTAAGTAGGCGGGTGAACCTAGTGATGCTAAAATAAGCATTTTAGCACTTGCACAGTGTCAGGTGTTAGTTGTTATTTTTTAGCTAAGTCAGGCAGAAGCCCCACGTCTCACCGTGTACTCAGGGGAGCGTGGGATGAATGTTCGGATAAAAACGAGGTACACCCCCGACTAATGATAACCATAGGCTATCGAGGAAGGGGGGTGTCCGAGTTTAGTTTTTATCTATCTCCGGTGTTGGCAACGAGTCAATGAAGTCTTCAAGTATTTGAGTCATAGTCTTATCTCTCCAAGCTCAATATAATCGCAACTTATTTAATCTACGCTCAGATATCCTTAGATTTAATGTTTTATTTTTCACTTAAGCCAGTATAATGTCGTTACATTTATACTAATAGAAATGTCACAAGGAGGTGATTTAAAGTGTTGAAAGCAATTAAGGTCAGACTATACCCGATAACCGAACAAGAAATATCTCTAGCCAAATCCTTTGGTTGTGCAAGATGGTATTGGAATTATGCTTTAAATGCTTGCATTCAACACTACGAGCAAACTGAAAAATCCTTAGAAGTCAGTGTTTACAAAGCTTTTCTTCCCAAATTAAAAGTAGAACATCCTTGGTTGAAAGAAGATTGTTATTCTGCTGTTTTACAATGCGTAGCAATTCATCTTAACAAGGCTTACACAAATTTTTTTGAAGGACGAGCTAAATTTCCTAAATTCAAATCAAAACATCATAAGCAGTCAATTCAATACCCACAAAACGTAAAGGTTGCTGGTGATTGCTTGGATATTCCTAAGATTGGTGTAGTGAAAGCAGTTTTTCATCGACCAATTGAAGGGAAGCTGAAAACAGTCACTATCAGCAAAACTCCTACCGATAAGTATTTCGCTTCAATCTTGTGTGAGGTGGAGGGTGACGTAAGTCAATCAACTGGCGACAAGACAATAGGTATTGATTTGGGGTTAAAGGACTTCGCTATTGTTCACGACGGTGAGCAAGTTACCAAACACTCTAACCCAAAACATCTTAAGCGTCATGAGAAGAATCTAGCACGGAAACAAAAAAAGTTCGCTCGTAAAGTTAAAGGAAGTAATTCTAGACACAAATATAAGAAACTAGTAGCCAAGGTTCACGAACGAGTATCAAATTCCCGCCAGGACTTTCTGCATAAATTAAGTAGAAAACTGGTAGACGATAGCAAAGTCATTGTTGTAGAAAATCTCAACGTGAAGGGAATGGTACGCAACCGGAAGCTAGCCAAATCAATATGCGATGTAGGTTGGGGGATGTTCGTCAACTTCCTTGATTACAAGTTGAAACAGAAAAATGGACAACTTGTAGAAATAGGTCGATTTTTCCCCAGTTCCAAGACTTGTTCATGCTGCGGTCATGTTCTTGATGAGTTGCCACTAGATATAAGAGAGTGGGACTGCCCATCATGTCGCACTCATCATGACCGTGATGGAAATGCAGCATTGAACATCAGAAACCAAGGATTACGGATATTGCAAAACAATGGTGAGCCACTTGCGGTGGACGGGTTCCCCGGCATAAGCAAAGTGGCGAACCCGAACGGCGGAGGGAACCCCGTTATTGCCGTGTCGAGGCGGAGTAAGACCAATAAGCCGCAAGGTGGAAAGGCATCTGTCAATGACGCCGGAAGCCCACACCCTATCTGTACTCAGATGGGTGTTGGGTAGTTCACTTGCAACTAAGTACTAACTCATGACTAAAGCGTACCGAAGCCTTTCTTCTTTTTGTCTTTCTTCGGCTTCTTTTTGGAGGTAGCACCGCCACTATAACCCCGCCAACCAGGGGCAGCTGGACGGTTAAGGGCAGCCCCTGGGTTACCCATACCACCGAACATTCCTGGCATACCGCCTAAGCTTCCTTGACCCATTTGCTGCATGAGATTACGCATTTTTTGGAAGTCACTCACCAGCTTACTAACATCTGCTTCCTTATAGCCAGCTCCATTAGCAATCCGCCGCCGCCGACTAGGGGAACTTGCCAACAAATCGGGGTTAGTGCGTTCTTGGCGGGTCATGGAATTAATCATCGCTTCACAGCGCTTAAGCTGAGTTTCTCCTTGCTTGAGTTGTTCATCTGACAGCTTGTTCATCCCTGGAATCAGTTTCATGATTCCTCCGAGCGAACCCATGTTCTTGAGCAGGCGCATTTGCTTAAGAAAGTCAGTAAAGTCGAACTTCGCTGACAGGATTTTCTCCTGCATTTTCTGGGCATCGGCAAGGTCAATTTCTTCCTGAGCCTTTTCTACCAACGTCAGAACATCGCCCATCCCTAAAATCCGCGATGCCATGCGCTCAGGATAAAACGGTTGCAGAGCCTCAACCTTTTCACCCACACCAACAAACTTGATCGGTGCTCCTGAGATGTGCCGTACAGACAATGCTGCTCCACCTCGGCTATCGCCATCCAACTTGGTGAGAATTGCACCAGTGATGCCAATGTGTTCGTGGAAAGTGCGGGTCAAATTGGCTGCTTCTTGACCAGTCATGGCGTCCACCACCAACAGCGTTTCATTGGGTTGGACAGTTTCTTTGATGCGGGCTAACTCCGCCATCATATCTTGGTCTATTTGCAAGCGACCCGCAGTATCAATAATGACTGTATCAATCCCTTCTGCTCTGCCGCGTTCCACACCCTGCCGCGCAATTTCAACCGGGTCAGCATCAGATCCTAGCTCAAATACTGGCACGTCAATTTGCTTACCTAGTGTCATCAGTTGGTCGATCGCTGCTGGACGATACACATCTGTCGCCACCATTAAGCAGCTACGTTCTAATTTACGTAGATGCAAGGCTAACTTGGCAGTCGCAGTTGTTTTACCAGTACCCTGCAACCCTGCCATCAGCACAACTGTAGGGGGCTGATTAGCCTGTGCTAAAGGAACGTTTTCTTCCCCCATCACCTTTACCAGTTCATCGTAGACAATTTTGATGAACTGTTGGTCGGGTTGTACGCCAGCGATGACCTCTGATCCCTGTGCTTTGGCTTCAACTTCGGTGACAAAATCTTTAACTACCTGGAGATTGACATCCGCTTCTAACAGGGCGCGACGCACTTCCCGCAAAGCTTCTTGAATATTAGATTGGGAAATTTTGTCCTGACCTCGGAGTTTCTTCCAGGTAGATTCTAAACGGTCAGCTAGTGCTTCAAACATAATGAGTTAAGTGACAGGTAGTTAGCAGCAGAGTTTTAACGCGCTATATACAGCTTAGTGTTTTTTAACTTCCACTGTAGCAAAGGGATACTGTGTAGAAAGTCTAGAGGAGAAAAGAGCAATATAAAGAAAAATTTTATACTTCGCTTTGGGCTATAGAAAGCTACCCTAAGTGCGTCTACAAACTTCATTATTATAGAAATCTGAATATATTTAAGTTTTTCCTTTTCGTCAAATACACTTTTTATTTTATGTAAATCTCTACACTTTATTTGAGTTTTTTATAATTGTTATAATAGTGAAAAAAGAATGATACTTTAATCTAAGTAGTCAAAGACAAAGTTGCAGTTGAACCATCACAGGTTTTAGAATATTTAGTTCCTCTGTACTCAGAAGCTCATCTACAGCGCTCAAAAGAAGGGTTCAATAACATATTGTTGGCGTTACTAATTGAACGCCCTCTACAGTTCAGAGCGTAAAGTAAGGTGCATCGCACGGTTAACTGCTTGTAATTAGGCTTCTGAAGAGATTTTGCTCACAAATGATGCTGTCAGTAAAGTTTGACAGACAAAAAATATAGAAAGACTTACTACAATAAAATAGTATATATTTATACATATTTATCAGGTATATTTACCACCAAAATCAGGACGCGTTAAGCAGAAATGCTCTTCTTGGTCGCTTCCTTCAGGGTAGCTCAAACCAACAAAACTCGTCCTGAATGAATTATATTCTCACAATTTTAAACTTAATCGGGCAGCACATCGCGTGATAAATGCATCTTATGACTGTGATGTTTGCCTGGAAGAAAATGGCTTGTATCTACCACACTATGCCAGGTTTGAGCATACTGACATTTAACGTTCTTCTATGGCTTTTGCTTGTAGGTTGAATAGCTAGTCAGTTTTAAGCAAATTTGAGTAATTCCAACAAAGGCAAGGGAGGTATTGGGCATGACTTTAACTAACCGTAAAAAATTTAGTATGTATAGAGAAGCGAAGACTAGAGTGATTTCGTTAGTCAAGCCAATGGCTTGGGTTGGATCAGGTTTTACCGTCATGCTGCTGCTGACAAAAGGTAAACCACCAGGGTTTGTAGTTGGTTTGTACTTATGCTTGTGTACTTTATTTTTTGCTTGGGGCGAACAGCAGCGCGTCGAGAAGGAGTCTGAAAAAATATTGACAATTTCTCAAGCTCTTAACAACACAGACTTCAGTAACGTAGAAAAAGAACTTGATTGTCAATCTGATTTGGTTGAGCAAATTATTAATCTGAAATCTCACAATCAAGACATTAACAGTTTGAACCTCATCCTTGCTAACCTTAGCAATGCTCAATTAGCAGGTGTTGATTTCAACTGTGTCTACCTCAACGGTAGCAACCTCAGTAGTGCCAACCTCAGTGGAGCCAGCATATCGAATGGTAACCTCAGTGGTACTCGATTAGTAGATACTAACCTCAGCAATGCCAACCTGAAGAATGCAAACCTGAGCAGTGCTGATTTGATAAATGCCAACCTCAGCAATGCTGACTTGAAAGATGCAAATCTCAGTAATGCAAACCTCAGCAATGCTGACTTAAAAGATGCAAATCTCAGTAATGCAAACCTCAGCAATGCTGACTTGAGGAGTGCAAACCTTAGCAGTGCAAACCTCAGTAGTGTCTATTTATGGCGTGGCAATCTTAGTAATGCCACGCTTTTGGGTGCTAATCTTAGCAGTGCCTATATGAATAGCACCAAACTCAGCAATGCGAACCTTAGTAGTGCCAACCTCAAAGAAACCAATCTCAGCGATGCCAAGCTTAAGGAGGCGAACCTCAGCGGTAGTAACCTTTGTAGGGCTAACCTCTGCGGTGCCAATTTGAAGAACGCCAACCTCAGCGATGCCAATTTAGAGAATGCTAACCTGGAAGGTGCTAATTTGGAAGGCGCTGATCTCAGCAGAGCCAATCTCAATGGTGCGAACTTGAGTAGTGTCAAAATTAACCAGGCAACACAGTTGGAGAAAAAATGGCTTGTAGTCTGGGAAACTTTAAATCAACTAAAGTTAGGAACTTCTAGTTAGGTGATAAGAGTGTAGATAGAAAATTTAGTCTTCCTCAATTCGCCAGGAAGTCAAGTTCCACAGCTTATAGCTTAAGTCGGTTAAAACCGACTTCGGCTAAAACCCAGTGAAATTTATTTCCGAGTGGTTGTGCATAGAATGAAATAGCCTTGAAAGTAAGGGTAATAAATACTTTCTATTTGTCAATTTATTGATATGACTAGTAAAACTCTGATTCAACCTCAAGAAATAATTCACTTATCAGGTATTATCTGGCAAACTTATGAAACTTGGCTCACTGAACTTAGTGCTAGTCGTTGCTTAAGGCTAGCTAGGGAAGATTAGCTTGATTGTTCTTTTTGACTATCTTATATCCAGTGATCACACTTTGACCTTGAGGAAAGTGCGTCCATTGCCACTCAACTTCTTCATCATTGCTCACTTCAACACTAAGGACAGAACCAGGTGTAAATGAGTTATTTACTTCAGGCACATAGACAACTCGTTTCTCAATAGTTTTTCTGTCTTCCTGATTCATAAGATTTCAACCTTTATATGCAGCATAGGATATTGCTGCCAAAACTTAAGCGAATGCTTAATTTAATTCTAATTAAGCATTCGCTTAAATCTCAACCAAGCAGCCACAGGCGATTGTCCTTTTCAACCACGTACTAAATTCTCGACAGCACTGGCTTGTGTCGCCAATGCCGCAGTTAAAACTTCACTCCCTTGTTCTGTCACTAAAACATCATCTTCAATGCGAATTCCTCGCACGTCGGCAAATTGAGATAAGCGTTCCCAGTTAACAATATTTTGATATTTGGAACGCCAATTCGCATCATTTAAAATTGCTGGAACTTGATAAAATCCTGGCTCAATTGTGACTAACATTCCCGGACGTAAGGGACGATTTAAACGCAAGTAGCCTAAACCAAAACGGTTACTCCTTGTGCGTTCCTCTTCATAACCTGCTAAATCTCCCAAATCTTCCATATCATGGACATCTAAACCCAGCAAATGACCGATACCGTGGGGGAAAAAGAGCGTGTGGGCGTCCATTTCCACTAAATCTTGGGGGTTTCCTTGCAAAATGCCTAAATCCACCAAGCCTTCTGCAATCACAGTACAGGCGAGTAAATGTAAATCTTGATACTCCACTCCAGGGCGTATCTTGGCGATGCAAGCATCATGAGCCGCTAGTACAATATCATAAATATCTCTTTGGGTAGATGAAAATTTACCCGCAATAGACCAAGTACGAGTAACATCAGCAGCCCAACCCATTTCGGTTTCAGCGCCAACATCAGCAAGCACCAAGTCGCCTGGTTGCAGTGGGTGGTGATATTGGTCGTTGTGCAGAACTTCGCCGTGAACTGTGACGATACTGGTGTAGGACGTGGTCATATTATTGCCAATAATGACTCGTTCCATCGCCGCACGGACTTCTGCTTCAATTTTGGCGCTAGCTGTCGCCGCCATGCCAGCTTTGTGAGCTTCTACGGTGACAGCGGCAGCTTTTCGGAGTTCGGCTAATGCCCCGTCGTCGTGGATGAGGCGTAACGAGATAATTGCCTTGGCTAACTCCGAGTCGATTCCTTGCGGCGGGCTTTTTGGCAAAACCCATCTATTCAAGAGTTGCGACTGCTGTGTCCAAGTGCCAGCATCTTGTGCGGCAATTGTTGCTGCATCTTCTGTCCACAACTCTAATTCTGCCATTGGTCTAGCAGCATCTGCTCCAATCATCTGAGCAATTTCCTCACGATGAGGCGTTTCTCCATGCCAAAGAGCACTTTCTGGTTGGGGATCATCCATGAAGAGTTCTAGCTTACCTGCTGCAAGCCGAATTGCTGCATTGGGCAGTGGAAGCCCTGCAAAGTAGAGGAAATGACTGCTTGCACGGAACGGAAAGACATTTGCTGGAAAGTTACGCGGGCTGCTACTTCCTGACCAAAGAATTGCTGGAAAATCAATGAGGTTGGCTAGTCTTTGTCGGCGATCGCGTAAAGTATCGATGAGAGAGCTAGAGGTTTTTTGGATCATAACTGGGAAGTTAAAGCAAATATTAAAACTTGAAATTCGCAAGGAAGCACAAAAGCTAAAACTTTCTGGAAAATTCTTCGCTAAGTGCAGTTGTGTGATATCTTACGGAATGAATAATGCTATAACTTAGCACTTACCGTTTTGTATTGTTGGCTGCAATTTCTCCAAATAAGAACAAGCGAAAATTGATTAGATTGTTGTCTTGGTAAGTGGTTGTCAAAACATTTTTTATGGCGTCCTATCAAATATTTGCCTGAGCATGGTCTTGCAATCGCTCATGCCTTCTATTTTACTTTTGAATCCTCGATCTATTGATACCACCTCAATTTCTGCTTACTAAATAGCGCTATTTTGAAGATATGTAAAGCAAAGCGTAACTAAGAACAATTTTTACAAAAAGACGAAAAATCATATAAGATATCACAAATTTGGCATTAAAAAACTCAAACAAGAAGTTAACGTAGTTTATTTATTTCCTCCAGGGTATTCTGGCAGATTCCTCTAAGCAGGTTGTTAAGCGAATGACATAACAACCGCTGAATCAGCTTGACTATTTTGCAAAAGATGCGCATTAGTAGTTATGCTTAATAAAAAAATTACAAATGATTCCATTGTCTTTACCAAATCTTAACTCTATTTTTGATGAAGTCTTAACTTTTAAATTTCTGTTTCTGGTAAAGTTAACAGGACAGTAAAGCTGGGGTAAAAAGGCATTTTTGCTCTTACTTCATTTTTCTGTTTTAGAACCACATCACCATCTCAGGTAGCTAAAGTCGAGTCAAAGTCGCCTTTGTTTAAATCGATGCTTGTTTGGGGTTCAAATGGCATTTACTGTTCTCAGTAGTTTCGACAAGCTAATCTCTTTTTTGTCAAAATTCAGAAGGTGGTGGTGGGTGTGTGATCACTTGTATGCATGCTGGTCTCATCCCAATTGTCAGCTATGAAGCAAGTGTGGATGTACATGACGATTTTGGGGTGATTTTAAAAGAATCTTCTGTTGAAGAAATCAAGAATTCGCTCCGGATGATTGCCAGTCTTTCTCCTTTAGAACTAAAAATCATGGCGAGAAAAGCCTGGGAATTTGTGAGAGCTAATCATACCAGAGAGAAATTTACAGAATCATATCGAAATACTGTAGAGAAAATTCTCACCAATCAGGGCAAAAAAGACAAGCATGGTAGAACATGGGAAACAGACAAATTTTTCGTAACTTAAGAGTGGTTTTCGGAGCTAAGCTTCGTTCTATCGGTGCAGACATCCTGTCTCGCTGGATTTTGTATTTTAAAAGTCAGCCACTAACAGTGAGTAAAAAATCAGCAATGGTGTTTTCTCCCCATCAAGATGATGAAACTCTAGGTTGTGGTGGTACCATTGCCCTGAAACGGTCACTAGGAGTGCCTGTAGAGGTGATTTTTCTAACGGATGGACGGTATGGCAGACCCGATTGGATTACACCAGAAACAATCACAGATATTCGCCAGCAAGAAGCTACGAATGCCCTAAATATTCTGGGAATTGCAAGTTCGGAAACTCACTTTCTCAATCAAATAGATGGTTCTTTGCAAAATCTGGCTGATGACCAACGCCAATACATAGTTAATGAGTTAGTTCAACGCCTACAGTCTTTTATGCCAGAAGAGATTTACGTTCCTCATAGAAAAGACGCTCATGGGGATCACGAAGCAACTTACGAGTTGGTTCAGGAGGCGATCGCCGCATCAGGAATCCAAGTCGAACTATTACAGTATCCAATTTGGATGCTTTGGCAACATCCACTGTCTTTTGATCTAAACTTTGAGGATATAGGTGCTCCTTACCGATTAGCGATTGATTCTGTTAAAGACAGAAAAAAACGAGCTATTGAAACCTACTCCTCTCAAATGCCTGGCTTACCCAGTGGCTTTCTACAGCGTTTCTTTTTGCCCTATGAGATTTTTTTCAAAAGTTAAATTGTCACAAGGCGGAAATTTATTTCTTAACTAGGTCACTTATTAGTAGTAGAGGGAGATGTCACTATACTGTTGATGTGGTAACACTCAGGTAAACTTAATAATCAGCAAGATTTTGATAACTCCTTCTACTTATTATCTACCACTAGAAAAGAGTTAAAAATAAGTTATCGATGTCCTTGGTTTCACAAAAACTTTTTTAAGGGATTTACTTCCTCCTCCCTTTGCTATTATTCAAGAGTGTCAAAAGTTGAAAAAAAATGACTCATATTTTTTTGCACTTCTGTCTAGTTATCAATATTTGGTAGCGGATCAATTTAGGCATACATTTTTTTTACATGAAGCCTCTATCTAAATAAAAAACTAACACATTAGTGTAAAATATCTTTAACTTATAAATGAATAAACTACTAACAATAGCTATTCCTACGTTCAACCGTTCTGAGCTTCTTAATAAGCAATTAGCTTGGCTTGCTGAAGTTGTCAAAAGGTTTGAATCTGACTGTGAGATTTTTATATCTAATAATTGTTCAACAAATAATACTCACGAAGTCATTAAAAACTGCCAAGAAACTCTCAGCAACATCAAATTAAAATACAACAGAAATAGCCAAGATGCTCGCTTAATAAAAATTTTTCTCATTGCCTGCAAGCAGCGACAAGCAAATTTGGCGCTTGCATAACTAAAGCCAATCATAGACAGGTATTGTATATTTTCGGAGATGTCTATGAGTGATTAATCATTAGTCCTATTGTCCGCTTGTCTCCGCATTACTCTAAAAACAAACTATGAATCAAAGCACTACTTTCCTACCTCATAAAATTATTGGCGTGGCTGTCATTTGGAACGACAAGGGGCAAATTCTCATTGATCGCCGTCGTCCCGGTGGTACAATGGGCGGTTTGTGGGAATTTCCTGGAGGTAAAGTCGAGCCTGGTGAAACTGTCGAGGAGTGTATTAGACGAGAAATTTATGAAGAGCTGGGGATAGAGGTTGAAGTGGGAAAGCATCTGATCACAATTGACCACACTTATACCCACTTGCGCGTTACCCTGACAGTGCATAATTGCCGCTACCTCTGTGGTGTTCCTCAACCAATTGAATGTGAAGAAATTCGTTGGGTCAGTTTGGATGAGCTAGATCACTATGCTTTTCCGGAAGCAAATACTCAAATTATCGCCGCTTTGAGGCTTTCAGGAAGCCAGGAAAAGGATTGACTGCTCCGTGAAACTTATACATAGTTGGCAAAGTCGGATGGATAAGGCGAAAAAGGCAATGAACTATTTTGAAAAGCCGTCTTTCTATTACAACATCCTGCGACCTCTTGCCTCACGAATTGACCTTTGGCAGACGCAATATTAGCACGTTACACTCATGAGCCCATTATGCAATGGAGCAGGGGCGCTCCTTTGCGTCCCTTTCTCGAAGCGTTGGAAGATGAGGAGGAAAAGCTTCGATTCACGAAAGACTGCGTGCAGGTGTGGCGCAAGCATATATTGTTTCTTTTTCCTCGGCTTTTCATTGTTGCTTACCGCTAAAACCGACTGGATATTATTTTCCACTCAGCGTGCAAAGTCAAACAAAGTCAAGAATTAGGGATAATGTCAGCCAGAGCCTGACTGATAGCATTCCCACGCTTTGCCGGGGAACGAAACAACTCACATCAAAAAACTAGCTAACTTGGATACACTGGTAACGTAAAGTGGAACCATGCTCCGCCATCGGGTGCTGTATCTACCCATATTTGACCGTAGTGCGCCTGGATAATGCGCTGGCATAAACACAGACCAATGCCGTAACCTTCTTTACCTTGATCACGTTCGAGGCGATAGTGATTTTCAAAGATGCGATCGCGGTTTTCTTCAGGAATACCAGGACCAGTATCGCCAATACTAAACTGAATTTTTTGGGTAGTGCGGTGAAGTCCACAAACGCTGATGTCGCCACCTTCAGGCGTGTATTTGATAGCATTGTCTAACAGGTTGATCAGCACTTGGCGTATGCGTTCTGGATCGGCGTAAACATTGGGTAAGTCTTTGGGGATATCTTTTTTTATCTTGTGGGATTTGGCGATGTAGCGATCGCGCAATTCCTCTAGAACCTCAAGGCAAACTTTGCCTATATCCACCTTTTGCGGTTGAATGGGAAATTCCCTTTCATTACCACGACCTACTTGCAAAAGGTCAGTAATCATACGGTCTATTGTCTTGGCTTGGTTACGGGCGTGCTTAAATAAATGCAACGTCATCTTTGGTGTTAGACGCTCGAATTCACCTTTTTGAGCATTGTAGTTAGATTGCAGGGTATCTATAGCTATAGAAGCCGCAGTCAGGGGATTGCGGAGGTCATGGGCTAGTATCGCAATCACCCGGTCTTTAAACTGGATCTGCTCCTGGAGTTTCTCTTTTTCCTGTTTTAGGCGAAAAATTTCATCTGAGAGTCGTATCAGTTCGGCTGAAACAGCAACTGAACCAATAGAGGACTTTGGTTCTCTGACACGACCATTTTCATCATTTTCGTGTAAACCACTTTGTAATTCTAAGTAGGCGTCTACAGCTGCTTGCCAGCGGGGCCACCAAGTTTTCAATTCACCAGTTATATTGCTACCAGCTAGGATTTGCTTTGGTTCAGGGTGAATTTTGATTAAAGCTGGCGTTGCTACCAGTTTAAAATGTTCCGCCAAATATGGTTGTTGACCGACATCAATGATTTGAAGATCAAAGCTGTAGTCAGCTTGCAACTCTTTTAAGTAAGAGCGAATTCGCTGTACTTGTGGTTTGGACTTTGGTCGTCCATCGACAAAAAGTAACAGCTGTAGTGGAGCATCAGAAGAAATAGGCTGATCCTGGGAAACTTGCATGTAATCGTGTTTCAGCACTGGTAACAAACCGACGACGCTTTACAGAAAGTAAACATTGACTGGCGGTTGTCGATGGAATGGTCGTTCTTTTTTTTTCAATTTAATATCTATTTTAGATTTTTCGGACTCCGAACCTACATAGGTTTTTCAAATGACATCTTTAGTTTTTAGCCATTTCCTTGCTTTTTGTTGAGGAATTCCTCCAGCAAAGACCAGTAGCCCCGAATCTCAGTCGCAATATTGCCTCTCATCAACTCTTTGGTCAAGCGCAAGTGAAAGTTTTTATACGACTGCTGCAAGGGCTCGTCCAAGATCAAATCAATTTGATTGCTCGCATAGAAGCGCGGGCAATCTCTTACCCTGATCCCAACCAGATGCTAACCTCAAGAAGGGCAATTGACTGTCCCAACTAACGCTCTAGAACGTTTTCAAAGAACTTTAGTACCAAAGCCCTAAAGCGAGCGTGTAACTCATCACCATCCTCTGGAAATGGTTTGCTTTTGGCAGATCAGTTGAGCGCATCACAAACTCAAATTTACTGCTCTTTGTATGCTTTTAGCTAGGAGTTGCTCCCATCTTACCCCAGAGGTAGACAGACTGTTGTCTGTGTCTCGGCTGTCTTTTGCGCGATGAGTGAACGTTAGTCAGATTCCCACTTGTCCGTAGCGAGCAACAATCAGACTCTGTACTTTCGATTGCGCTTGTTGTACGTCCCAATTTTGGAAAACCAGCGACACCTTAAAGCAACACAACAGGCAAATTTACCACCCAAATGACCATTCATCATCAGTAGAACTGCAAAAAAACCCTGGCTAATGATCAACGACCGATGCAACCTGCTATTCTACCGCTCAACACTGGAATTTTCCGAGTGTTGCCTGCCTTCAGCTTATCTTCGTCCGCTGAATACTATCCAAAATCCGCTGCACTGGAAAGCGATCGCTATCATGAATGCGTCCTTGAGTGAGGCAAAGGGGGGGACTTACTCCCAGCTTAGCACTTCAAAATAGTTGGTGATAACTTCCTTTCTTTAGCTTAACGGCGTAGATGACAGCTTTATAGTGGATTTAAAACAGTGAACACTAAACAGTTATCACTGGTAACTGGTTGACTCTGACTACCACGCTCATAATGGACAAAAACTACTGGTAACGAATAACTGAATAACTGGTTGAAAGATTTAGCGTTAGAAAAGCTGAATCCTCGCTTAAAGTATTAATACTTAAATCGTTTTATTTTTTGAACATAAAATTATAAATTGAGTTTAACTGAGTTGTTTCCCCTGCAAAAATTGTCCGGAAATTTTTAACAGCATGAAACTTAATCCCTTCAAAATCAAAGCACCAGAAGCAGTGTTGACTAACCAAGAGCCAAGAAAAAATCTTCTAGGAGACTCTATTAGTAAAGTTTTTATTATTGCCAGCAAAGAATCAACTCAGCAGCTTGAAGAAGCATTGAGCAAAGAAGGTTTTTTGCATGAAGTCCTCAGGCAAGAAACCAAACCAGAATATCAAAATTTTTCCCGGAGTTATCTTTGCCTGATGAACCATCAACGAGCTTGGGAAAGAGCCGTCCAAGAGGATAAACTAACTCTGATTATTGAGGCAGATTTTGTCCCAGTACGAAATTTTGCGAAGCTTCCTCTACCCTTTAATCCCAATCAAAGTGATGTTGGAATTTGTTGGCTGTATACTTGTGCGCCGCAGGTATACAGCGTTTCATCTGATGGCTATGCCGAAGGGTTTTCTACTTCAGCAGTTGCTTACATTGTGACTCCACAAGCTGCCCGCTGCTTGCTAGACTTGGCAGAGGAAGTGACAGAAAAACAGGGAGCGACGACCTACTCTACTTGGGACTCAACTATTGATTCCTTTCTACGCCAAAGAAAGTTGAAAAACTACATTCCTTGGCGGAACTATGGTGAACATGGAGGCTTACCCAATCCAGAACATCACCAAAACAATCTTAGTAGAACTCATCGTGCTGATGTCCTTTATGGTCAACTGGCATTTATGCCGTTATATGCTGGTAATGAAAAAGATGGAATCAAGTTTTTAACAGTCAGGCTTCAGGCTCGCCTCAAGGGAATTTCTCGTTTGGCAACTGGACGCTTTCTACGTCTAAAAGTTCTCCAAGGTTCTAATGTACGTGCAAGGTTACTCAGTTTTGCAGTTCTTAGACATTTTTCGTTGCAGCTTTAACCTGATTTCTGGGTTCTTCTCAAAGTCTTTTGCTAGTGTAGGAATTGACACTTGAATTGTGATAAAGCGTGGTGCACTGTAAACGTCCAGTTTTATTAGTGAGTTTGGCTGTTTTACTCACCTCTTTAACAGCCTGTGCCAACAGTCCAGCCGCTAAAAACATTGAGCAGTCTTTGGCGGCTGATCCCAGGTTGAAGGATAACCCACTCACCATTGGCGCTCAAGAGGTACGCAATAGCCAACAACCACAAACCCCTCAACCGACAGTTCAGTTGCCAAGTGATTTTCCCAAGGATATTCCGTTGTATCCTAGCGCCACCCTGCAAGAGGTGACACCATCGAGTAACGAAAATTCCAATGTATCCACTCGCTGGCTGAGTTCTGACCCCAGCAATCTGATTGCAAACTATTATCTTCAACAATTTCAGGCAAACAACTGGCAGATTGTCAAAAGTCCTACAGATGAGCCAGGAAGCTCTTTTGAGGCGCGGCGCAATGATATGCAGTTGAAAGTTTCTATTCAGCCGAAAACAGTTACCAACCCTGCACCCAACCAACCACAAACATCTACTGAAATACAAATTTCGTATTCACCTAATTCTACCCAAACAGCACAAGCTAACCCAACTCCAAGCCCCCAAACTTCTAACACCCAAACAACAGAAGCTAACCCAACTCCAAGCCCTCAAATCAATAACGATGCTGCTGTTGCGCAAAGGAGCGATCGCTCGTTTGTTGGTCCGGTACAATCACAAACAGCAACACAACCAAGTGATACGTCTGATAACAAAAACGCTACAGCAGCCACTCCCACTTCTCAAGAATTCAGCGATCTCAACAAGGTACCTCAAGGGTTCCGGCAATACATTCAAGATTTGGCAGCCTTAGGAGTTTTAACTGTAGAATCAAATGTGGCAAAAAGCAATGGTGGTAGCACAACGAACCAGTTTGACCCAGGTAAAGTTGTGACTCGTCGGCAATTTGCCCGTTGGCTTGTTGCAGCTAACAATGCGATGCACGCTAACGATGCAGCAAAGCAAATTCGTGTAGCATCAGAAAGTTCTCAACCAACTTTTCGGGATGTGCTAAAAACAGACCCAGATTTTCCCGCGATTCAGGGATTAGCCGAAGCAGGATTAATTCCCAGTTCCCTGTCTGGAGATTCTACAGCAGTTTTGTTTCAACCTGATGCACCTCTGTTGCGCGAGCAGTTAATTCTTTGGAAAGTTCCGCTTGACACACGCCAAGCTTTACCCTCTGCCAATTTAGAAGCAGTCAAGCAAACTTGGGGTTTTCAGGATGTTGGGAAAATCGACCCGAAAGCATTACGGGCAGTTTTGGCAGATTTTCAAAATGGTGAAAAATCAAATATTCGTCGGGTATTTGGGTATACAACGCTATTTCAACCCAAGAAACCACTCACCCGCGCTGAGGCTGCTGCTGCTTTGTGGTATTTTGGTACTCAAGGTGAAGGAATATCAGCTCGCGAAGCTTTGAAGTTAGCACGTCCCTAGAGTTAGCGCTTTGACTTTCTTGAGGAATAGGCGAGACGCCCATGTGAAATTAGGGGCGGGCTGGACTGCCCACCCCACAATTCCAACTGCAAAGTACTGTATAATATAAAACTAACTAATTCGCAACCTCAGCCATCTCAATGATGCGCCCTTCATAGTCCTTGACTAAAAAATTCAATGGCTTTTGGTTACGGATCTTGAATTTTAAGCCCCGCGTTTCCACGCGCATTAAAATCATTTCTAAGCAGTCGCGGTCAAAGCAAACGTGGCGTTGCTGACTTTTACTACCTAAACTCGCTCCCGTAATCACGTGCAGCTGAGTATTTTTCTTTAACTGATACCAAAGTCCTTCGCTAGCATTGGACATTCTGCTGCTAGAAAAGCTGGGAGTGCTGGACAGATAAAGCGGATCAACTCCCGTTGCGCCTAAAGTTTGCTCGTAGTTGTAGTAGTAGTGCAAGGGCACTTCCGCTGCTGGCAAATCTAGCAGTCCTTCATACAACTGTCGTGCAACCTCTAAATCTGACACCATAACAGTGTGTACTTTCGGGGCACTGGTGAGAAACATCCACATGGCACCAGCATAGGCTGCTAGTAGCATCACCATGATGCCTTGGGTAGAAAAAAGGCTATCTAACGGTAAGGAAGGTAAAAAAGAGCCTAGAATGAAAGGCTCGTGCAGGAACTGGGACATGCTAACTGCTATAACCATGAACACATCAGAAAATGTATGTATAAAGAGACCCGCTTTTAATCTTGTAGATTAGGACTTAGTTTAAGTCTGTGTTTCTAGTGTATCAACAGCAGTAAAATATGACCGCTAGCATAAAAAGACTAGCAGCAAGATATTATGCGACGGGCAACTTAATTGCCTTTGCCAAAATAATTTTAGCAACATAGCCTGATTCGGATGGTGCAAATTCCTCATTTTCCTGAAGCTAATCATCCACTGATTAAGTCACTGTTTCATCACAGTGATCAAGAACTGTTGACTCTTTTTCAGCAAAACCCGGATGCAGGTAGATACTTCACGGCGATTTTTTGTCGCTACAACCCGATAGTCTACACGTTGATTCGGCATTCAGCGCGATCGCCTGTGCAAGCTGATTATCTTTTTGCTCTAACGTGGCGACATATCTATTACGAACTCGGTGGACTCGATTTAAACAGTACTCAATTTGCCAAAGACGGTTTGACTGTTCAAAATTGGCTGATCAATATGACAGCTTATTGTATCAACGAGATTCAACTCCCTCCCACGGAAGCGATTCATTATTCTCTCAAAGCGACTTCTCCACCACTGTGGTGTTATGTAGAACAGGCATTAGACCAACTGCCTGCTATGTTACGATTGATGGTTTTGATGGCTCAAACTTTCCACTGGAGCGAAACTAGAATTGCCGCCTACCTACAAGCCGAAGGAGAAGCCATCACCCCAAGCGAAGTAGTAAATTTGCTTCAAGAAGGTTACCGTGTGCTAGAGGAGAAATTACCAACAGATATCCGCACTATTTATTTAAGTGAAAATTTTCTTCAGCCTGGTGCTGCGTAATAATATGTAATAGCGTGTTTCGATTTGGTAAAGTTTTAAATTTTCTTTTAAATTTTCTGTTAAACGTTCTACTTAAACCCTGAATCACACGGGCATCTTTTATCAAACGATGGCATTTATCAGTAGGGAATTTCCAAAAAATACCAAAAAATAAATTAAATTATCGATATTGTGCGGTAGGCATCTTGCCCGCCCTAACTAAATAGGAGGCAAGACGCCTGCTTTCAGAACAGGTAGCTGGATACTTTTTTATTTGGAAGTCCCTAATGACAGAACCGTATGTCCCTTTGCTTAGATCTTGCACCCTTCGGGTATCTCCTATGCCTTCGGCACGCAAGAGCGGCGAACGGAGACGCTGCGCGAACGCCAGTCCCCTAGGTTGGGAAACCCGCCTGCTTTCTCTGGACTCACCATTCTCAACAAGAGCCAGAGGCTCTAATATCTCGTTACCAGGTTCAACCTGGTAACGAGGGTTTGGAGGCTTCGCCTCCTCACTGTTGCAACAGATGCAAGATATGAGTTTGCAAACTTGGTAACTAATTCAAGAAAACTTGACCGTTTTGTTGAATACTCATTGCTTTTGTATCCATTTGCAAGTCGGTTGTTTCATCCAACCTGACTTCTAAAACTCCAGCTTGAGAAGAAGGTTGTGTGCTTACCATCAATAGTCCGTTATCCTGCCGTTGGAATGTCACCGTTGTTGGTGTAGCTAAACGTTGCAACAGCACTTCTGACTTACCTGGTAAAGTTCGCGGTGCTGTATCACCAATGGCTTGATAACTGATAGGCGCAGCTGTATCGTTCACCAGCCTGACACTTACCCTACCATCTCTCACCGCAATTATGCTGCTGGGGGCTTGGCGTTGTTCTGGCGCTGGTGATGTGATCACAGAACTTTGTCTTTGTTGAGTGGTGGGGTTACTTTGAGATTGTGAGTTTGTGCTGACAGTATACCCACCTGTAGGTCCTTGACTGGTATATGTCCGAGTTTCTGACTCGGAACTGTTTACGTCTTGTCCGGAACGCGTTGACTGTGTCTGGCTGCTATAGTTGTAGCTTTGGGAGCTACTATCAGAACGGTTGTATGGTGTTTCACCGCCCACACCCTGCCTGATCTGTTCTTGTGTTGGGTTCGCAGAAGCACTACCTGGAGTTACACCCCCTTGCTGTGCTAATTGTCGAGTTATGGCATTGGGTGGACATCCTGCCGGAGTCAAGACTCTATTGTCGTGGGGTTGTTCGTAGAAAATCCTGGGACAAGGGTTAACTCGGGAATTAGGTTGCTGTTGAGGTTGCTGAGGTGCAGTTTGCTGAGCGACTGCTACTTGAGAAATTGCAGGCAACCCAATCAGTAATCCTCCGCAAATAGCCCCAAAAAGTTTAGCAGATTTACTGAATTTTTGATATTTCAGGTTCATGTTGACCTCCTGGTGAATAATCTAAATTAAGAGCCAAAATTTTTTAAATACGAAAAGTTTTGCAATAAACAACAGGTTCATTTGGGCAAAATGAAGACCGATTTGCCTGTTGCCAGATTCTGCTTGCTTTTTAATAAAGTTTTAAAACTTAACAATTAAACTATAACAATTACTAATAATTTCGCACTCTAACTATAGACGTGAAAAGTAATAGCAGATTGGAGCTAGGTTTCTGCCACAAGTCGTATATAAATAGATATTCTTTATAATTAAGATAATTAAGTGAAAACTCAGGAGTCACAAGTTAGAATTTAACTTCTAATTTCAGCACAAAATTTAATTAAGACTCAAGAGTAACGGGTAAAGTGACGGTGACAGTAGTCCCGATTCCTTGAGTACTTTCTACTTGAATTTGACCGTGGTGTTTTTCGACTATAGCTAAGGCGATCGCCAGTCCCAATCCTGAACCAGTTGCACTTTGTGTTGCTTTAGTGGAAGCCGTGTGAGTACGCGCTGGATCTACCCGATAAAAACGGTCAAACAAACGCGGTAGTTCCTCAGCAGGGATACCAATTCCGGTATCCTTCACCTTAAGAAGCAAATGGGCGGAGTTGTAACGCAGCCCAGAAACGCGATTTGTTGCCTCGATACGTGCCAATTCCACATCGACTCGCCCTCCAGATGGGGTGTATTGCAAGGCATTGCCAATCAAATTTGTAACCAGCCGTACCAGTTGATCCCAGTTGCCAACAACTGTAAACCAATTATCAAGTAATTCCGGATGAGTTTCCGAAGCAGGAGCGTCAATCAAATCTAGAGAGAGGATAATACCCTTTTCTACGGCTAACAGTTGTTGTTCTTCAACCACTTCCATTAACAAAGCATCAACAGGACAAGGAGAAAAACTTTCTTTGCTGATACCACTATCCTGTCTTGCCAGAAACAGTAAATCGTTGACTAACTTGCCCAAGCGTTGCGTCAGCCGTTCCACCACTTTCAATTGTTGGCGATAGTGCGATGGAATAGTGCCATCTGTCCCTGTTAATTCCAACTCACTCAGGGCGACTTGTACATTAGTTTGAATCAACGTAATTGGACTTCTCAGTTCATGAGAAGCATCAGCAGTAAACTGTTTAAGACGTTGATAAGACTCGCGCACTGGTTCCATTGCTTTACCTGAAAGAAACCAACCACTCGCTGCAACAGAAAGTACCATCAATCCAGTACCCAGTGCTAAATCAAAAATCAACTGACGACTGGGTTTTGTGACTTCAAACCAAGGATGGCTAACACGCAAATATCCCAATACTTGCCGACCAATTTGCACCCGTTCTGTCACTTGTCGTAGTAGGAGTGGGGGAGTAGGGGAAGTGGAGGAAGTGGGGGAAGATTCCAAATTTTGTGCCTCCTGCGGAGGAGCTACGCAAACGCGCAGCGTGCCCTTCGGGCATATTTTGAATTTTGTAGACACCCCCTGGGCGGCTTCCCGCAGGGTATTTTGAATTGATTCGTCCTCTTTCCTTACAACTTTGACCGTCTCACCCGTTTGGTTGGGGTGCAGTCGAATATTGAGGGGTTGTGAGAAAGTAGACCAAAGCAATTCTCCAGTAGGGCTAAACCATTCTAGGTCGATGCGGTCATCTTCTGCTGTGTCGGTATTGTCGCGAAAACTGGCTTCTACGTTTACACGGAATTGACCCAAGTCTGACTTAACAGGTTCGATGACGAGCGATCGCTCTACTACTTCCACGACATGATTCAAGGTATCATCAATCCGCTCAACCAATGTGCTGCGGACATACAAATACACCCCACTAGCAAACAACAGCAGTAGTATAGCGGTTATAGCTGTGTACCATAGCGCAAGACGGCGACGAGTAGCTTGAAACATAGTTGTGTACAAATCTTCTCTCAACCGATGCTACTCGTAACGTTATTTAGTTGATACCAGGGGATTGGCTTTTTGGTAATGGTAGCATAGAGAACATCGGGCTCAATATCGACTCCTGATTGCCATTCAATTGTGCCTACTTCAGGATTTACTTCAACGTTGGCAAAGTGTTGTTTATCTTGGAGAGGGGCAAAAACACCTGTGAATTTAATCATTTGACTAATATCAACTATTCCTTCAACGCCATCTTCAAAACGGATGCGAAGTTGGTAGTTTTCTAGAGGCTCAACCGCAATGATATCCTTGAGCATAATTTACTCCGTCCGCAAATTTCCCTTTCTCTTTGCCTTGAGATAGAAGCAAGGTATTTTTTCCTCTACTATGTTTAGTATGCCATTCCAGTTTCATGGTCTACACCTGCTTGTATCCAGGTCATCATGCCAAAATCAAAGAAGACCGCACATCCAATCAATCTCAATGACCCGCAATACTATTTCAACCGAGAGTTAAGCTGGTTGGAGTTTAATAGAAGGGTGTTGCATGAAGCCTGCGACTCGCGAACACCGCTTCTTGAACGCCTCAAGTTTTTGGGAATCTTTAGCTCTAACCTCGATGAGTTCTTCATGGTGCGCGTTGCAGCGCTCAAGCAACAGGTAGAAGCGAAGGTTAGTCCGTTAGCTTCCGATGCTCGCACGCCACAACAACAACTCGATGAAATTAGCTCGGCACTGCGTCCGTTAGTAGCCAAACAACACGAACAATTTGAGAAAGTTCTGCGACCTCAGCTAGCAAAGCACGGTATACATATATTAGATTACATAGATTTAAGCGAAAGGCAGAAAAATTATTTAGACAAATACTACGAAGAGCAAGTCTTTCCCGTCGTGACTCCGCTTGCTGTTGATCCGTCGCATCCTTTTCCCTACATTTCTAATCTCAGCCTGAATTTGGCTGTTGTAGTCAAAAACCCAGAAACTGAAGAAGAGTTGTTTGCCAGAGTCAAAGTTCCCACAGTTTTGCCGCGATTTTTGGCTTTACCGCCAGATTTGGGAACTCATGATGATGGAAAACCAGCAGTCTGGACTGGCATACCTTTGGAACAGGCGATCGCCCATAACTTAGAGTCCCTCTTTCCAGGTATGAGTATTCAAGAATACCATACATTCCGTATAACCCGTGATGCCGATCTGGAATTAGAAGAAGATGAAGCTGATGACTTGCTGTTGGCAATTGAGCAGGAACTGCGAAAACGGCGCGTTGGTGGGTCTGCTTTACGGCTAGAAATACATTCTCAAACTCCTGAATCGATCAGAAAACGATTGTTGGAGGATTTGGAATTAGAAGAAAATGATGTTTACCAAGTAGACGGTATTATAGGACTGAAGGATTTAATGTACTTCATGTCCTTGCCCGTTCCAGAACTCAAAGATCCACCATGGCAATCTGTAGTGCATCCCCGCTTACAAAGGATTAAAGAGCCAAACAGAAACCCAGATGTACGGGAGATAGAAGAAGGAAAAGATTTTTTTACAATCATTCGGGAAAAGGATTTATTCGTACACCATCCCTATCAATCCTTTTCGAGATCCGTTGTGCGCTTTATTTCCCATGCGGCTCATGACCCGAATGTGCTAGCAATCAAGATGACTCTTTATCGCACTTCTTTTGACTCGCCGATCGTAAATGCCTTAATTGCTGCTGCGGAAAATGGCAAGCAGGTGTCTGTACTGGTGGAACTTAAGGCGCGGTTTGATGAAGAGAATAATATCTACTGGGCAAAGCGTCTGGAAAGCGTCGGAGTTCACGTAGTTTATGGTTTAGTGGGGCTGAAGACTCACTGCAAACTTGTTATGGTGGTGCGACGCGAACAAGACCGCATTTATCGCTATGTGCATATTGGCACTGGTAATTATAACTCGAAAACGGCGCGGCTGTACACAGACTTGGGATTGTTCAGTTGTAACGAAGATTTAGGAGCCGATGTTACAGACGTTTTCAATTTCTTGACAGGATACTCGCGGCAAAAATCATACCGAAAACTGCTGGTTGCACCTGTGACGATGCGCGATCGCTTCATTTCCCTAATTCAACGAGAAATTGAAAATGTTCATAATGGCATGAGTGGGCGCATTGTTGCCAAAATGAATTCATTGGTAGACCAGCAAATTATCTGCTACTTATACGAAGCTTCCCGCGCTGGCGTGCAAATTGACCTGATCATACGTGGAATGTGCTGTTTACGCCCAGGGCTCAAAGATATTAGTGAAAATATTCGCGTTATTAGTATCGTTGGTCGCTTTTTAGAACACTCCCGTATGTTTTATTTCTATAACAATGGACAAGAGGAAATCTATATTGGCAGTGCTGACTGGATGCGGCGTAATCTAGATCGTCGGGTAGAAGTGATTACCCCAATTATAGATGCAGATATTGCTAAGGATTTGCAAGAAATCTTAGGAATTATGTTAGCAGATAACCGCCAAGCTTGGGAGTTACAGCCAGATGGCAGTTACGTTCAAAGACGCCCAGGTGAAGACAGCCCAGAAGCCAGTTCGCAAAAAATACTCATGTCTATGGCTTTAAGCTCGAATGGAATCGCCACTCCAAACATAGTGGATACAAAAAAAGTTTATTAGATGTTGACGGCTAGCTTCTTATAAGTTTTCTTAAAACCTCTCCCCTCTCTAAATTATCCAACTCGTTACCATAGGATCAATACAACTTATTCAACCATAGGATAGAGTGAGTCGAGGCATCTATTCCCATAAACTGTAAAGGTTATCATAAAGTCGTTATTGTTTTACATGGATGTTGATGTTGTCTTGTGAGCCTTCTACATTGCGTGTTCTAGTAGTTGACGATCACGAACTGACTCGTTTAACGCTAAAGTTAGCCTTTTCTAACCAGAAAAATCTTCAAGTTGTTGGTTTAGCCAGTAATGGTAAAGAAGCGGTAGAAATGGTTAAACGCTGTCACCCCGACGTGATAGTACTAGATTTACACATGCCAGTCATGGACGGTTGGAGCGCCTCTGGTCATATTAAAGCAATTGCTCCAAATACCCAGATCATTGCTTACTCGTCAGTCGAAGACACTAAGTGTCAGGAAACCAAGGAAATCGGTAGCTTGGATGCTTTTTGTAAAAAAGATACACCAACAAGCGAACTCATTGCTTTAGTTAAAAAGTTAGGACAGGGTGCAGCTCATCGTTCAGTAGCGGGATAAATGATACAGCAAAGTAGCTTGGGAAATCTAGAACAAGGTCAACTCAGTGGACTAGGGAATATGAAAGTGTTTAGAGGCGTCGGTAAAGCCGTAAATTAGCGGTTTGCCGACGCAGTTTTTTATCAATTGTGTCGCTTATTGAGACTCAACTAAATTTCTGTTTGTCCAAAGGTGCGTCTAAATTCATCAATAAGCTCATCCATTTCTTCCAAAGCCTGATTCACGTCAATTCTTAAAGTTCCCAGGTTTGGCTGTTCTAGGAGATTCAGTAAATACTCTCGTTGAGTTTGAACTTTAGCTACTCGTTGTTTTATCGTTTGTGCATCCATTGTTATCTTCCTGTCTTCAAGTCTCCTCTACTTTAATCTACGGTAAGCCGCCCTCTGAGTGTAGCGCAAACCAGCCGTTGAATCACCTATGGTCTTCCCTAACTTGTTCGTGATCACCGATGATAGAAAAACTAAGGTACTAGGAATTCATCACGAACTAAAATCATGTTACGCCAATTTTCTTTGGGAACGCTAGGTATAACCATCGGCGGTCTCTTAACTATCATCGGTTTTGCTGCCTACGCTGCTGACTATGCAACACTAAATCTTGCAGGATTTTTTTATGGAATTCCTCTTCTACTAGGAGGACTTGCACTCAAAGCTAACGAACTTAACCCTGTTCCCTTCAGTCAACCAACGACGCCACAGGTGCTAGCACTTAGAAATGAGCAAGCAACTCCTACTCAAAATCAAATTCGCCAAGACATTACTCGATATTACTACGGTCAAGACGCGCATTTAGAGAAAGCGCTCTCATTTCTAAAGCTTGGTTCCACAGACAATGAGAGACCAGTTGTCACAGGATTGCGAGAAACAGAAATAAATGGAGCGTATACTTTAATTTTGGAATTTGATTCACCATTGGTACCAATTGATGTATGGCAACAAAAGCAGGAAAAAATGACCAGTTTTTTTGGTCCTAAAGTAGAGGTAAAAGTGACACAGCCAGAATCAGAAAGAATTGAACTGGCGCTGATTACGAATCAAAAATAGTTATTAGTCATTAGTTTTTAGTTGTTTACTAATGACTAATGACTCATCTTTACTTTTCTAGGCGAACTGCGTACCATTGCAAATACTGCCCAGGACCAATATCCAACTCGCAACTCGTGTCGATTAAATATTTTGCTTGCGCCTCTGTTGAATCAAAAGAGTGTAAATCGAGTGGCAAATCCTCAAATTGAAATTTTTCTAAAACTCCCTTAAGCTTCTCTAATAACTCTGGAGTAGAAAGAATTTCTTCTGGCTGGTTCGTTTCTAAAACAACAAAATAATCCTGCTGATACATTAATGAATCTGGCATATAGAAACAAAATTTGATGAGTTTTAAATATGTTTTTTTTTATAAAAAATGTCTTTTATAACTTTTTATCTGTTTTTTAAAATGATTTAGCATTTATACAATAATATAGCAGTCCTATTTGATTTGTGAAAAGAAAAAGCTCAGATAGCCGACTTCTTTAAGAAGTCGGCTATCTTGGTGTTCACGTGGCTCCTATCGGAGGAGCTTACGCGCCGAGAGTGCTTGCCCGTAAAGCTTATGATTTAGAATTGCACTATCTATCACTCTTGTGTTCAATGCAAGGTGTTGGAGGGCGATCGCGCTTTTCTCCCGCTTCGCGATCGCCATGCAGGGCGGCTCCTCCGGAGCATCGCGCTGTTGTGTAGAAGGGAAGCGATCGCTCGCCCTGTGTCGGTTGTGTTGCAAAGTGGATTTAGAAATCGAATGTTGTGCGAAGCACACCCACATACTGCGTATCATTTTTGCTGTTGTTTTCCGGGTTAAGAATTACCCACAAACCAGGAGTCACTGAAATGTTGTCGTTCAGTCGCCAGCGGTAGAATGCTTCGATGTGGTAAGCGTTGTCTCCCTCTTTACGCACATCGCTGCTAGACACGCGTGGTGGCACACCAAAGAGAATTCCCGGCAGGTTGCCTTTACCCCCCACATCCGGAAACGACACGCCGATCGCCCCATACCACAGATTGGCATTGTCACCATTGTTTACGAACAGAGAATCTGTTTCACCCCTACCATTGGAAATCTCAGTGAAACCAGAGTTCTTAGCAGTTGCCCAAATATATCCACCCCAAGCGTGCATCTGGAAGTGCTCAGAAAAGCGGTAGTATCCCTGCGCACCCACAATGTTGCCGGAAGTCGCAATGCTGTTCCCAAAGGGAGAGCCTGCCAAGGCGCTACCTGTCCCGCCTGTGAGACCAACCTTACCACCAGGGGTGTAGCTATGGGAGTAAGCGATGCCAACAGCCCCTTGCTTGCCGTAATACACCAAATGTGCTAGCGCATTGTAACCGCCATTAAATACCCCATTTTTTTCAGATGGAAGATTGGGGTTATCCGCCAAATAGCCCAGAGTCAAAACCAGATCTTTATTGATGTACCAATTAACAGCTCCACCGCCACCGCCTCGCCGGAAGAGGGGACTGTATTGCCCAAATAGTGAGGGAACCCCGTTTCCGTCATCTGCAATAGAGGCAGGAGTCACGGTGTCTGTGATGTCGGTGTAACCAATACCTGTGGGACCTACCACAAAGGAAACAGAACCGCTTACGGGAAAGTAGTAACGGACGTGGGGAATAGAGACATCATTGTTGCTGTTAGTGTCAAAGTTGAGCCGTGTCATCCCGGTACCCGTCACCGACGCAATCTGACTTGTGCCATTGGAATTCAAGAAGTTGCCAAACTCCAAGCGAACTCGCAACAAATCTTTGCCTGTGAAGCTGCTTTCAAAGTTGAGACGACCGCGATCTGCAAAATAGAGTTGGGAGCGATCGCGATCGCGCCTTGCGCCGCTCCCAGAGGGAGCATCGCCGCCCACGCTGCGACCAAAGGTGTCGCTGACAGCGGTAATAATTTGAGCATTCAGCTTGGTTGTGGTGGAAAACTGCTGCTCCTCCAGGATTGCCGAACGTGCTTCCAGCGTATCTATCCGCCCGCGCAGAATCGCCAGTTCTGTTGCAAACTCCTGTTGCAATTTTTGCAGTGTTGCCAAATCTTCTTGCCTGACTAAATCAGCAGTACCCGCAGCAATCAATTCGTTAAGCCGATTTAAAGCAGCATTCAAACCAGCAGCAAACTCATAGCGAGTGAGCGATCGGTTTCCCCGGAATGTGCCATCAGAATAACCAGCAATGACACCATAACGCTCAACTAAAGACTGTAATGCTTGGTATGCCCAATCAGTAGGTTGCACATCTGATAACTGAGAAACAGAAGGTATTTGAGCCATTACCTTATTGTTGACGGCGTTCTCTGAGACCTTTGGGGAATGAGTTGCCACTGGCATCAGGCTGGCAGAAATATGAGTTTGTACTAAAACATTGTCGGCTACAAGCTCTTTAGTGTTTGCATTAGTTGCAGAGTTAGAGTTAACTACTTGGGGTAATTTAACTAAATCAGTATTTTGTTTATGAACAGTAATCAGGTTATTTGCAACTTCAATTCTTCCATCAATATCTTGAGCACATAACGTCTCAATACCAATTAAGTTGATTGTCAGGCTTGCCGCAATCAGTTGCATTATTTTATGCGTTTTTATCATTTTTTTAGCCTTGACTTAATAAGTCTTATCTTGTTTCTAATAGGATTTTTTAAAAAACTAGGCTCAAAATCGTCTCAATTTTAGAAGGGGCAAGGCTTTCATATCAATTTCGTCTATTGTCACTGGGTTTGAGTCACTTTTGCCCCTATTGACCTTTTTTGAATTCAAAGTTCAAAGTGTGTCCTGAGTCCTTACGGACACGCTGCGCGTAAGTCCTTACGGACAGGCTGCGCCAACACGAAGTGTACGCTTTGCGCTTACGGACACGCTACGCGAACAAAAATTAAGAATCTTTTTTTGAATTGATTATGGTGGGTACAAGCCCCCACCATAATCTTTGATTTGGTAGTCTTCAATTAGTGGCGCTTCCTTGCTCCCACTAATTAATTTTGAATTTTGAATTTTGAATTTGAGCGAAGCGAGTGACGCCTTTGCCTTATTTACTAAGGCTTTGAGGTCCCAGAAACTTCTAATGTCCCACTAAACATTCACCAAGCAAATTACCGCTTATACTCCAACAGAAAACTTCACCTTCAATGACTAGTTGGCAGTTACTGAAGATGAGGTTTACTATTGATTTAGCTTGGCAAAAGCGCTGGATAAATGACTATCCAGTGAAGCTATCAGCAAATTCAAAACTCAATAAATCTAGCTTGATAGCGTTACACTTCTTAAAATTTGTTGTTATATTTTAAAGAGTTATATTTGCTTTTCTACTTAAGATATAAAATCATTTATATCTTAAGAACATCTAACTTTAGAGTGATAGAAAACTGATTATTTTTATCTTTTATTGATATTAAGTAAACATTAGTCTAGGTTGATCAAGCCAAACCGTTAGTCAAAAAATTGGAGCAAGCGATAGGTTTAGTTGCTATTTCCTACCATGTCATCTCCAATGACTTAAACGTGTAGACAATTGTCTATAACGTTATACGCTGCCCTTGGGTTTAACTTGCACTTTTTGTGGGCTAGATTCCTTACACCGAACAATTCCAGCAGGAAAATTAAATATTGGCTACGGATCTAGCCAAAAAACGATGGAGTTGTTTTTGCAGGCTTATGGTACATAAGCAGGAAACCTGGCTCTCAAACTCCTGCCCTATACCAAGCTGTATATAGCGGGCGGCATTGCTGCCAAGATTCTACCCCTCATGCAGCAAGGGAATTTGATGCAAACATTCCTGCAGAAAGGGCGGATGAATTCTCTACTTAAGCGGATTCCTGTTCATCTCATCTTAAATCGACAAGTTGGACTCCTCGCAGGTGCTGTGTGCTGACCAACGGATCTCTAGCTAAAACATCTTGAGGATGAGATCAAAGAGCGATTGTCCATGTGCCCAGTGCTGCAGGCGATCGCGTAAGCCTGGCGGCACCGAAGGACTCACCGGGCGCTGTGCGCCATCGCGAATCTTCAATCTCAAGCGTGTCTAGCAAACACTCTCACCATATCTAGAAGAGATAACCATGTCCTCCACTACTACTCGTCGTAAATCCAACACGTTCTATGTCATTTTGATTGCTGGTGCTGCTGCTCTTGGCGGCTTTTTGTTTGGTTTTGACACTGCGGTGATCAACGGCGCGGTTGCAGCTCTCTCTAAAGCCTTTAACGCCAACAGTGTAGTGACTGGTTTTGCCGTGTCCCTGGCATTACTGGGGTCTGCGGTAGGAGCCTTCTATGCCGGGAAGATCGCAGACCGTTATGGTCGAGTCAAGGCAATGGTGGTAGCTTCGGTGTTGTTTACCATCAGTGCCATTGGCTCCGGGATTGCCTTCGGAATCTGGGATTTTATCTTTTGGCGACTATTGGGTGGAATTGCAGTCGGCGCTGCTAGCGTGATCGCGCCAGCTTACATTGCAGAATGTTCTCCCACTCATTTGCGGGGAAGGCTAGGATCTCTCCAGCAACTAGCGATTGTGGTTGGGATTTTCATTGCACTGCTGAGCGACTACTTTATTGCTGTGTCAGCAGGTTCGGCTGAGTCGCCGTTTTTGTTTGGAATAGCCGCCTGGCGCTGGATGTTTTGGACAGAAATTCCTCCAGCGGTGCTTTACGGGATGGCAGCTTTAATGATTCCCGAATCCCCCCGGTACTTGGTTGCCCAAGGACGGGAGCCAGAAGCTGCTAACGTTCTGACCAAGATTTTGGGAGGTGACGTGCGCTCAAAAATCGAAGAAATTCGGCAAACAGTTATGCGAGAGCGCGAGCCCAGGTTTTCTGACCTCTTAGGGAGAAATGGCGGACTGCTCCGTATTGTTTGGATAGGAATAGGCTTATCCGTACTCCAGCAATTGGTTGGTATTAATGTGATCTTCTACTACAGCAGTATTTTGTGGCGGTCCGTCGGGTTTTCAGAACAAAATTCCCTAACGATCACGGTGATCACAGGAGCCGTAAACATTATTACTACGCTAGTGGCGATCGCCTTCGTGGATAAATTTGGTCGCAAGCCGTTGCTCATTCTAGGGTCAATCGGCATGACTTTGACCTTGGGGACGTTGGCTTCTATTTTTGGAACTGCTCAGTTAGATCCTGCTGGCAACCCTACTTTGAGCGGTTCAGCGGGTATTGTGGCTCTTATCGCAGCCAATCTTTATGTGTTTTGCTTCGGTTTCTCCTGGGGACCAGTGGTTTGGGTGCTGTTAGGAGAAATGTTTAATAATAAGATTCGAGCTGCTGCACTTTCAGTTGCTGCTGCAATGCAATGGGTTGCGAATTTCGTCGTTTCCACGACATTTCCTCCCATACTGCAATATTTGGGGCTAGGTGCTGCCTATGGTCTCTATACAACTGCGGCGGCTATCTCGTTGTTTTTCGTTCTCTTTTTTATTAAGGAAACCAAAGGAATTGAGTTAGAAGATATGTAGTTGGCATCCAACTCGTCGGACTTTGTAAAAAGCTGGGACGAAATGAGTCTAAAATACTTTTCTAGACTCATTTTTACGTTAGTCGAGACTGACAACCTGTGCTTTCCAGAGATAGCGGAATGGCGATTGCCCGTAAGCGCCAAGCGCACCGCAGGCATACGCTCAGCCTGCCCGTGCCTTCTAGGACTGATCACTTATTATTTGTCAAGAAGCTCTCGAAAAACTTCATTTATCTAAAGTTCTGGTAATCTCTGATCAAAAGCCGATGGCGGGATTTGAACCCGCGACCGCTCGATTACGAATCGAGTGCTCTACCACTGAGCCACATCGGCACACATTAAAAGATAATAGCTCATGACAGAACCGAATAGCAAAAATCGTATGAAATCAGAACAATATGCCCGTCTTAAGGCAGAAATAGCTGCCCCCTATCGTGGCTTACGGCAATTTATCTACATTGCTTGTGGTGCTTCTGGCTTTATCGGCGGGCTGATCTTTTTTTCTCAGATAATTGCGGGGCGCAATCTTGACAGCGCTTTGCCTAGCTTGGCACTTCAAATAGGAGTGGTTACTTTAATGGTTTTTCTCTGGCGCTGGGAGCAGCGCAGACAACGACGCCCCTAAAGCCCTTTCAGAAAATGAATTACAAGCTTTTGCGATGGTGCTTTTCTCCCCCTGAGTCCTCCGGTGCCGCCAGGCTTACGCGATGGGATCTTATGCCTTTAGAGAAGTAAGCTAATAAAAATACTGTTATCCCCATCATACCAAAGTTCCAGTAAGTCGTAGTTAGAGCGGTTGTGCCGATAATAAGCAAGCAAAATAAGCTGTATTTAACCTTCATTCGTACTTACTTTTTCTAAACAAAAGATTCAAGCTTTTTCCACCAAAGGTCTGCGTTTGGAAACTAAGAAATGAAAATTAATGGCTGAGACACTTGCAGATAGCAAGTGCATAATTGACTTTGAAAAACAATACCTAAGATAGGCTCGGGTTTTGATTTAGCTCACTGACAAGACGTTTTGGAGAACTTTCGTGCATATCCACAAGTTAAAAAGAGAAGTACTCTTGGCTCAGCCTAATTTTACTTATTCCTACTTATCTTCTCTATCAGCCTTAAGCTCACGCACGCATTCTTGTGCAACACCTACAGCAAGTCCCAAGCTGCCACCAATTAAGGTATATTTGTTGTGCAAATCTTGGTAGTATTGACCTTGAAATTTCAGTTGGTTAAAGCCACGCTGACCAATTTGAGCAGCAGCTAAGCCGATAACTGCGCCAACTAGAGCAGTCATAACACCTGAGAAGATGATTAATTTGATATTCATAGAACAGTAAACAGTAAACAGTAAACAGTGAACAGTTAGCAGTACACAGTGAATAGTACACAGGCGGTTGTTTACCCATAACTGATAACTGATAACTGATACTGCGGGTACTTGATATGAGGATTAGTGGTGCAAGAAGAAAGAGTAAAACAGAAAGGCAACAGTGATCGTAAACAAAATGTGGTTTATCCAATCGTCTAAATTCCATTTTTTGAACATCCGTGTTACCTCTATAGACAAACGTGAATCTTCTTCTACCTCATGACATTATTCTACATTCAAGGCTTTTTCTAGAACTGCTAACTTTACAGTTAATAATGTTAATAATGTCGAAGTCGCATGACCATTTCAGTTTAGATAAAAAAAGAACAGCCTGAGTGCTCAACACAGTTACCACGTACCAGCCGCAGTGCCGAGCTATGACTATACAGTTGCTTGGGAGGCGTGAGTCCCCCACGGATACAAGTGGATTGTTTCAAGTGGGGTTTAAATCCCTATGGGTAACCTGGTCACTGATAACTGATAACTGTTCACTGTTTTAACCCGGGCTGCGTGACGAACTCAACACCTCACTCCTCTTGTGGACTAGCCTGAAATGTAGAGAGAGCTTGTTCCTTGTCCTGCTGAGAATGTGGATACTCTGTCGGGCTGGGCTTGCCAGGTTTACCCGGTTTCAAGAAGCTCTCTTCTAGGTTCTTGATCACGACATACAGCACAGGGACTAAAAACAAACTTAAGATTGTCGAAATCAGATAACCACCAAACAGCGCTGTTCCCAAAGACCAACGGCTCATTGCCCCAGCGCCAGAAGCTATCACCAAGGGCCAAAAACCAACGAAACCAGAGATAGCAGTCATGAGAATTGGTCGCAAGCGTTCCTCAGAAGCGCGGATTGCTGCCTTAGTGATATTCATCCCTAACTCTACCAACTGGTTAGCAAATTCCACGATCAGAATCGCGTTTTTACTTGCTAAACCAATGAGCATCACCAGCGCGACTTGGGCATAGATGTTATTGTTAAGCGTTGGCCAAACACCACCTTGCTGGAAAACATTGGCGCGGAACACGATTGCACCAAGTGCGCCCAAGATTGCCAGAGGTACGGTAATCATGATGATGGTGGGATCGATGTAGCTTTCGTACTGCGCCGCTAACACCAAGAAGACCATGACAAAGGCTAAGCCAAAAATGATCGGTGCCGCACCGCCAGAGGACGTCTCCTGAAGGGCAGTCCCTGTCCAAGCGAAGCCAAATCCCGGTTGCAAAACTTCGTTGGCAACCGCTTCCATTGCTTGGATTGCCTGTCCGGTACTGTAGCCTGCTGCTGGACCTCCTTGAATTTTGATTGACGGATAGACGTTGAAGTGGGTGACGACAGGCGGATAGGTAAATCTTTCCATTTGCACCACAGAGCTCAATTGGACGAGATTGCCATCCTGGGAGCGTACGTACAAACGACTGAGATCTTCAGGATTGGAGCGCACTGTCCCCTCTGCTTGAGCGTAAACGCGATACAGTCGTCCACCAAGCACGTATTGGTTGACATAGCTTGCACCCAAGTAGGTCTGCATGGTGCTGAAAATATCACTTACCCGAATGTTTTGTGCCTTGGCTTGGTTGCGATCGATGGAGATTTGCATCATCGGGGTATCAAAGGTGAATTGGGTAAAGACACCTCCTAGTTCCGGTCGCTTTTGAGCCGCCGCAATCACGTTTCGGGCGTTGTCGATCAGCGCTTCCATCGGAAGGGCTTGTCTGTTTTGGATATACATCTCGAAGCCACCTGTACTACCCAAACCATCCACGGGTGGTGCATTGACGGCGATCGCTACTGCTCCCGGAATTTTTTCCCGCAACCCTTTATTAATTTTTTGGAGAATGCCAAAGACTGAATGCTCAGCACCTCGGCGCTCTTCCCAATCTTTCAGCTTGACGAAAAACAGCGACTTGTTGCTAGCGTTCCCCTCAAAACCAAAGCCAGCATTACCGACAACATGTTCAACTTCAGGCAGTGGCTGCACCACTTCCTCAGAAATCTTCTTAACGAGATCAACGCTGTAGTTGAGAGACACCCCTGGTGGCGCTTCGACAATCGCAAAGAAATAGCCTTGGTCTTCTTCGGGGATAAATCCCTGGGGAGTTGTCTGGTAAATCCAACCTGTCGCTACTAAACCCGCAATAAACACTGGAATCACGAGCCAGCGAATCCGGAGCAGGAATTCCACAATCTTGACGTATCCCCCCTTGAACCAATCAAACACCCGATTAAACCAGCGGAAAAACAAGCTCAAGGGACCGTGGACTTCCTGCTGTCGCCGCATGATGATGGCTGACATACTGGGAGAGAAGCTGAGGGCGTTGAAGGTCGAAATGGCAATCGAGAAAGCGATAACCAGCGCGAATTGCTTGTAAACGATGCCGGTTGTACCAGGAAAGAAGGTTACGGGGATAAATACTGCCATCAGTACCACTGATGTTGCAATGATTGCCCCGGTGAGTTCCTCCATCGCATCTAGGGCGGCTTGCATTGGTTTCATGCCCTGCTCGAGTTTGGCAGCGATCGCCTCTACGACGACGATTCCATCATCCACCACCAAACCTGTTGCCAGGATGATGCCGAATATCGTCAACTGATTGAGGGTAAACCCAAACACATAGGCAAATGCCATCGTTCCAATCAGCGATACGGGGATCGCAAGGGAGGGAATAATGGTGGTGCGCCAATCTTGTAAAAAGATGAAGATGACTAGGAAGACGAGCGCGATCGCCTCCATCAAAGTTTTGAAGGCTTCATCGAGAGAAGCTGCGACGAACAAAGTATTATCTAAACCGATCGTTGCCTTTAATCCTGGCGGAAAATTGGGTTGCAACTCCGCCATTTTTGCTTTGATGGCGCTGGCTGTATTCCAGGCATTTGTGCCGGGCAGTTGGTAGGCTAACAAAATAACTGCTGGTGAGCCGTCAAATAGCGTCGTTGCGCTATAGTTTTCCGCCCCAACTTCTGCGCGACCGACATCTTTTAACCGGATCAGCGTGCCATCCTTACCTGTTTGCACCACGATGTCTTCCGCTTCTGCGGGAGTGGTAAACCGACCGTTGGCTCGCAGAGCAATTTCATACTGCTGATCGGTTGGGGTAGGCTGCTGACCAATTCTGCCGGCTCCAACCTGGATATTCTGTTCGGAAATGGCATTGAGCGCATCCTGTGCCGTCAAATTTCTGGCAGCCAAGGCATCAGGATCGAGCCAGATACGCATAGCATATTTCCGTTCCCCGACAATTCTGAGCGAACCTACGCCCTCGATCCGTTTGATTTCATCAAAAATTTGTCGGTCAACGTAGTTACTCAGGAAGACGTTATCGTAGATGAAGTTACCCTTCTGGTCTTTTTCTGAATAAAAAGCATAGGCGAGAGTAATGGTTGGAGACTGCTTCTGCGTCGTCACACCAATGCGGTTGACTTCCTCAGGTAAGCTGGCTTCGGCGATCGCCACGTTATTTTGCACGAGGACTTGTGCCGTATTCCTATCCGTGTCCGTGGGAAAGGAGACGTTAATCGTGCTGTTGCCATCATTCGTCGTCTGCGAGGACATATACACCACCCGCTCCGTGCCGTTGATTTCCCGCTCTAGCACGGTGGTGACGTTTTCTTCTGCTGTTTTGGCATCAGTCCCGAGATAGTTAGCAGTGACAGTCACCTGCTTGAGAGCCATTTCTGGTAGCTTATCTAAGGGGAGGAGGGGAATGCAGATTCCTCCGACCAAGAGAATAAGTACAGTACAAACTGTCGTGAAGACTGGTCGCTTAATGAAAATATCCGCAATACTTAGCAGCATAACCTAGGAGTGATAAGGATCAAGTTGAGAGTGCGATCAATAGCTATTGACGATTAAGCTCAATAGAGACCTAATGTGCTGACTTAAGACTCAGGTTGAATCGGAGAACCATCTTTGAGGTTAAGAATTCGCGTCACCGCAATTTGATCGCCTGGCTTGACTCCATCAATTACCTGGTAGCTTTGACCTTGAATTGCTCCCAGCTTCACTGGCTGACGTCGCACAGTCTGTTTTGACCCTGTTTTCTGAGCTACAAAGACAAAGCTTTGTGCCCCGACATTAGAGACAGCCACTGTGGGAAGTAAAACACCCGGACGTTCGCTCAAAATGACTCGTGCCTTGACAAACTGCCCCTCGCGTAGGTTGCCGCCCTTGTTGGAAAAGCGAGCTTTGGTTAAGACAGCTTGGGTACCCGTGTCTACATCTGGAGAGATAAAGTTGATACTCCCAGTTGCCACGCGTTTTTTTGTCTTGGGGTCAATAAGCTCCACTGGCAACCCCCGTCGCAGTTGTGAAAAGTAGTTGTTGGAAATTGAGATTCGCAGGTAGAGATTATCATTTTGGGTAATAGTCGTTAGCGTTTGACCAGTATTAACGTAATCTCCAACCTTCAGCGGGAAATCACCCACCTCTCCAGTAATCGGTGCCAGCACCCGTTTAAACTGGAGCGACACGCGAGCAGCAGCTGTATCTGCCTCAGCTTGTCGGACGTTTGCTTGTGCTTGATTTAAGCTGGCTTTGGCAGCTTGTACTTGCCCCTCAGTAGCGCGCAGCGTTGCGATCGCCGTGTTTAAGTTTCTCTGGGCAATGTCTAACTGTTGTTTTGCCTGTGCCCCAACAGAAACGAGTTGCTGCGCCCTTTGGAACTGAAGCGTTTGAAGTTCTACGTCTGCCACATCCCTCAGCCGTTGTGCCTCTTGTGCTTTCAGTTGCGCCTGTGCGGTTCCATAGGCAGATTTGACTGAGTTCACTCTGGCAATGGCGCTATTCAATTCCGGACCGGCGCGATCAGGACGCAGCAGCACAATCGGCGTTCCTTGCTGCACTCGATCTCCTGAGGAGACGGGAATCGACTCTATCCGACCTTGGATCTCCGGTTGCAACGAGACTCTCTGCTGAGCTTCCAACCTACCCACGAAATCTGAGACCTCTTGCACTTGGCTGGACTTCAATAACTGCAACTTGACCGCAGTTGGTGGCGGTTCGCTAGCTGCGGCAGAGGGTTTGCTTTTACTGCAGGCGCTGGTGAAAAAAGAAGCGAGAAGCGCTGGAAATAATAATTTACTTGCGAGTAAGACATTAGCTTTTTTAAACATATTTTTAACCTCAAAAGAATTTAACTGAGGTGAAGGCAAAATGAGTACTTCTTGCAAGTATGCGTGAATTCTAAATGCTTAAGTTTTGCTCTTGAGAACTTTAGTTGCCCAATCGCTTGGATGACAACAAGGTTGCGTCTAGTTTAAAGACTACATACAAGCAGGCGATTGAAGAAATAATTCGTCATTTTTGAGCCAAAGGGGGAATTCCACCACCGTGAAGGATGACAGCCAAGCGGTGCAGCCAAGGTGTAATCTAGGTCATCACACTTTAGCCATTTGCCGTCCACGCGCCAGCCTACAACTTCGCCGAATTTCTCAATCACTGTATTATCTTGATTAATGGTGCTATCGAACGAACCACCAACACTTTGATATGTCTGTATTTGCACACTGAAACCAAAGCGGCCCTGGCTATATTTTGTCCACAGGCTGTCTATCACCCGTAGTTCTTCGCAGGGAAACTCCCTCATATCATCTGGAGTGATGGCTGCCAAGTCCGGCTCTTTTGTTATTGCTTGGATGACCCGAATCGTTTCCCAGTCTGCCTCTCGTAGATTTCCTGCTGCTAACAGTTCGTGCAGCTTTTTGTATTTGTGGATATCGGCAACCAGTAGGAAAGTCTCTTCTGATTTGGCAATGCGATCGCTCAGATTTGATAAGATCTGATTGAATTGTTGTAGCTGCACCTCAATCGCACTTAAGCGAGTCGTGACTTCCGATTCATGCACTTCATTAGACATTGAATTCCTCACAAAAAAGGGGGTATTTTCAATTTGATTTATAAATAGCTAAATTATTCATTCATTCCCCGGTAGGTAGCGACAGATGACGGCTAAATTTGGTCATACCGAGTTCTTTAATTGCTATAGCCTTCTCATAATTGTGTACCAGTACACAAGATTGCATGAATCAAAAAAAGAGGCTCCCTTACGTTGAGTAAACCAGCAATTAAATTGCAGCGCCAGCCAAATCGTTTTCTCCGATTACGATAGCGCTGTGCCAGGATGTAAAAAATCTTCAAACGGTTGATGTGTTGGCTAACAACACGTATTTTGACCTAGTTATTTCCATCTTCACACTATTCGTGCAAAAGGTCTATTGTTAAACAGCGCTTTAAGCAGTACTCATTGTGTCTTGCTGCTCGTCGTGTTATATGCAATAAAAAAGACACGGCACATCCCTAAGAGTTTTCCTTGGTTGCTATGTACTCTGAAGTATGATCAACGCTGTCTGTCTCAACCGTTGATCATTTGATAGTTCTGGCAGGAGGCTGCTGCGCGTGTACAAAGGATTGGCTGTGACGACAACCTCCTCAAGGGGAGAATCAGCAGAAGCCAAAGCAAGTGGCACAGTAGGTTGATGCGCAAAGGAGTATTCATCTTTCATTACCAAGGCTGGTCAAGCAACACTCAGGCAGAAATTTTAGCAACTGTGGCTGCTAATCAGGTTTGTAGGCGAGGAGCGGGAACTTTGTCTTTCTACACCTAATCACAATAAAGTAGAGGTTTGGCATTTCATTGTCTTGTCCATTCTTGTGGTTCTTGTCACATTCTTGCTATTTCTTTAGGGGGATTTTGGGCGTTACTTACCCTGTTAAGTCAATCAAAAGAGTTCGGATTGTTCGCCGTGCTGACGGGTTCTATGTTCAATTTTGTGTTGATGTCGAGTGCAAGGAAGAGGTTCAACTAACTGGTCAGGAAGTAGGACTAGACTTTGGACTTGAGTACTTTTACACTGACTCAAACGGATACCACGAACCAAACCCCAGATTTCTGCGTAAAGCCGAGAAACAAATCAAGCACGCTCAACGCAGAATCTATAAAAAGGAGAAAGGAAAAAACGGTAGATCGAGCGCCCGAAATCGATACGCACGCAAGCACCTCAAGATAAGTAGACAACGTACCGAACACGCAAAGAAAGCAGCGCGTCACGTCATACGGTCTAACGACTTAGCAGTCTACGAAAACTTGCAGGTTAAAAATATGGTGCGTAATCACCATCTAGCAAAAAGCATCAATGATGCTGGATGGAGACAGTTTCGGAGCTATCTAGAATACTTTGCCCAAAAGTATGGAAAAGTGGCACTTGCTGCGAGACTACAACACTTCGCAAGAGTGTCCACAATGCGGCACGATAGTCAAAAAGTCACTGTCAACCAGGACGCACACTTGCAAATGCGGCTGTGTCCTACAACGTGACCATGCAGCCGCAATCAACATACTTCGTAAGGGCAAAGAAAAAATTGCTACCTCCGGGCAGGGGGAAAGCAAGCCTTCTAAACGGAAGGCAAGAAACGCTAGGGGAGTTAAAACCTCTATTCAGTCTGGTGCAAACCTGGTTGAACAAGTTTCGACATTGAGCCTAGAATCCCACGGCTTTTTGTCCAAATGAGCGCGGAGTGCGATATTTGGGCACCCGTGGGAGTGTCAATGTACAACCAATATTTCTTCTGCATAACTGACGAATTGCACTAGTGAGATGGATGGCAAAAATCGATGAAGTGCAAATGAGTTAGCAGGTAATACTTCTCGGATAAGCCCACAGGCTCAAGCTTGGAGTATTAATGTATATCTATAAACTGATAAACTAAATTTAATGAAATTAATATTTATTCAATTTCTGAAATATAAAGAGAGATAAAAATAAAAAAATTATTAGGAAATCTGAATTTCAGCGAATTTACTGAGAAACTAAATATTGTTCAAACGGGGTCAGCTTATATAAAGACCCTGATTATAAGCCTCAAATATTTAAAAGGGGTCAAACTATAAATTTAAAGATCCCAATGTCAGTAAAAATCATAATATACCAAGCGCCAGACTTACAACTTGTCAGTCATGGCGCTTTTAACTTTTAAATTATGGAATTCTTACCAAATACGGTGAAGGAATGGCTTGGGCGTTCCCTTTACTAACCAGTGCTTGGTAAACAAAGGCAGCAACTTCTGCCCTAGTTGCCTGACGATTGGGATTTAATTGCCCAACTGCAGGGTAATTTACCACGAGTTGCCGTGCAGTAGCTGCTGCTACTGAATTGGTAGCATAGTTGGGAATCTGGGAAGCATCGCTGTATACGGAAAGGACATTCTGAGTATTCGCAGATAAACCCAAACCGCTTGCTAAGGAGACGAGTACCTGCACTCGCGGAATTTGTTGCTCTGGTTTAAAGGTACGGTCAGGATACCCAGAAACAAAGCCACCTTGGTACGCAGATTGAATCACCTTGGAAGCCCAGAAGTTGCTGCTAACATCGTTGAAGTTAATGGCTTGGCGTTGCCCTGTTGGTGTAAAGGCTTTGGTCACAATAGCGGCAAATTGGGCACGCGTAACAGGTTCATTGGGTTTAAAAGTCCCATCGGGAAATCCAGCAATAATATTTTTAGAAGCTAGAGCTTCGATGTAGCTTTTTGCCCAATAATTTGCAGGCAGATCCTTGAAGGCGACTGGACCACCTGCTGGTGGTTCAACAGTGGCGGCAACAAATTCGACTTGACCAAGTATACGCTTAGGATCAATATCATTGCCAATAGCGACAATTGTATTATTCCCCTTGCTGTTGTTCACGTCGTGGCGAGTGTTACTGCGGATCAGGTTACCGCCGGGATTTTCAGTGGTGCCAAGGTCAGGTGAAGCATTAGTAATCACGACTATGCCATCGCGCTTGTTCTTTTGAATAACATTCTTACGCAGTACTGGCTTCGCTGATTCAGAGATAAATAGACCATCTTGATTTTCGATGATCTGGTTTCCTTCTACTAAAGGTGTGGAAGTACCACCTATTGCCAGACCAAAACCTGTATCTTGAAATAAATTGTTCCGGATCTGTCCTTGGGCAGATTTTGCAACAGAAATCCCGTTACCTTTGTTTTGAACAAAGACATTATTTTCAATTTTGGGATTACCTTTACCCGTGACAAAAACACCTTCTCTTATACTGTTGGTAAACGTACTATTTGTGATTGTGGGATTAGTCGATTCCACCCATATACCAGTGCCACGGTTTTCTGGATTTGTGACTGTTACCCCTGTGATAACAGCATCGTTATCGGCACGAATAGTCATATTTTGACGGGCAAAGGTGGGACTAATGTAAATGCCACTACCTGTAATTAATACCGCCTGACCTTTGGTTGATTCGTCACCCCGTAGCGTCACACCTTGTTTGATAAAAAGTGGGAAGGTTTCTCCACTTTCTTGGTTATAAGTACCAGGAGCGAGTTGGACAACTGTACCTGGCTGAGCCTGATTGAGAGCGTAGGTGATGGTTTTGTATGGGGTTGCTTCCGCGTTACCAGCACCAGCACTGTCTGTACCAGTTTGTGGATTTACGTAAATAACGCTTGCAGTTGCGGGAGCTTGCGGCGTAACAGTTTGGGCAATAGCTTTGGTGTGGATAGCACCAGCATTGACCTGTGATGCTGGTAGCATAAACCCACCAGAAACCACTAACAAAGCGGTTAGTCCTGCAGGCATTGTGAGAAGGCGTCTACCAGTTTGAATGCGAAAATTTTTCTTCTGTGGAGTATCAAATCCCTGATGTGTCATCTTATCTGTGATGTGCTGAAATAGTGTTAATTGAATAAGGTGTCAATAACAGCAGGCATTGCTGTAAAACTCATGCAAACTATAGCCGAAGACCAGCACTTTGGCAGCTGAGTTCCCTATGTAAAGAATATAATTTGTTACACTCATTCACATTTAGTTTGCATATCAACATGGGTTTGAGGGTGTAGCGTGTAGGCGAATCGCAGGATAGGGATATTTGATGCTTACCTAACCCAATATCCCGTACCCTCAACCCTTTCTTCTACACTCAACACCCCTCATCCGTACACAACTGAAAAACAAACCCAGTTTCTTTAAGAAACTGGGTTTGTGGAACTTATATATGGGTAAAGCTGCAACTAATTGCAGTGGAATGTCGTCTAAAGAAAAGAGAACTTTCACCGAAGTTAACGTAATGCGCTATCGATTGTTGTCACTACGTCGCGCGTTATTTTTAGTAATTAGTATCTGTCTTCTACTCTCTAGTGTTCCTGTCAAAGCCGCTGAACGAGTGGTACTTAAGTACCGCATCTTTCGCGAATCACTTTCTGTAGAGGAATTATCTACTTTTGCTGAAACTGGCAAACTCTCAAGGTCGTTGCAAGTCAATTTAGCTTTAGCACGGCAAGATCCTAAACTCATTCGGAAGTATTTGTCGCAACCAGTGAAGGTAGATCCTGTGATTTTAGACAGGGTACTCAACAGCCCAGTTGGTAACGCTATTCTAGACCAACTTAGTCAAGTGATTCACACACCTTCCCAGAAAGCAAACCGACAAGCTTTACGCTCCGCGTTGGTACTTTCTGCTAACGTTGATAAGCAAATGACACTCATAGAAATTATGCAAAATTACCCTACTTCAGCAGTTGAAGTTGACGGGGAACGTTTGGAAAGTGCCTATCGCCAGCTGGCTCGCTTACAAGGGAACTTACAAGATTTGCTTGGTTTTTAGTTATTAGTCTTACTTAAGTTATTTGTCTTTTGTCCTGACTAATAGCTAGTATGCTAATGTTTCTAATGTTTCCCGCAAATACCGCTGTACCTGTTCCTCAAGGCGAAGCTTCTGAAATTGAGCATCGCGTTCTAATAGCCAGCGCTGGAAACCGGAAGTAGCTGCGATCGCGCACTTTAAACTATTCCAATTTTCAGTATTACCAGTAAATGGGTCACCGCTAGAAACTTTAATTCCAGCCATAGTTCCTTGTTCCTCAGTTTCAAATGTCAATATATAAAGCAAACTTTAAAGAAGCCGCTCCTCTTTGAGCTTAAAATCCTACTTATTTTTCCAGGGTAATACTTCTATCGCAGCAAATTCTGTCTCATTAGTCACTAAAATTTGCGCCTACTCACGGAAATTTCGCATATATATATAGATAAATTGTAGCAAAAAAGCTTCAATCAGCTAAAAGTTAGGCTAAATTTAGCTCCTAGGGAATCAACGAAACAAGACTTATGAGTAATAATTAAGCTTGCTCTTGATCCCAGCACAGTTGAGGTCTTTATACTGCTGCCATATGAGCAGCACGCATTTTTAATTTTTATTGCCTAAACAAAGAATTTTTTACTGTTTGTTTATTAATCAGATTTTTTTAAACCAACGAACGCAACAGCAAATATTTGCATAAGGTAGCGCCAACAGGAAAGGGGGTACAGGGTATTAGGAGGGGGACAGAGTGCAGGGAAGTAAAACTTATCTATCACCTGTCACCTGTCACCTATCACCTGTCACCTATCACCTTTCATTGACTCCCTGTCTAGTAGATAAGAGAGTACGGCGCTTGGTTACCATCTGGAAGCCTTCGATGATGTCACCTTCAGCCCATTCATTGTATTTGTCAATGCCGATACCGCATTCGTAACCTGCATTAACTTCGCGGACGTCTTCTTTCATTCGCTTGAGCGAGTCAAGGACGCCTTCATAGATCACCTTATTGTTACGACGCACTCGCACTTTGCAGTTGCGGGTGAGTTTGCCAGACTGCACGTAACAACCGGCAACGGAACCACGACCAACTGGGAAGACCGCACGGACTTCGGCTTGACCCAAGTGTTCTTCCGCCAACTCTGGCTCCAATAGACCTTCCAAGGCTCCTTGGATATCTTCTATAAGTTTGTAGATGATGTTGTATTCCCGCACATCTACACCAGCTTCATCGGCGGCTTGTCTTGCGCCACTAGCGTAAGTGGTATTGAAGCCAACGATGACCGCTCCACTGGCTGCCGCTAAGTCGATATCCGTTTGGGTAATTTCACCAGCAGTTGCCATCAACAAGCGGATTTGTACCTCGTTTTGGGGTATTTGCCGTAGCGATCCCACAATCGCTTCTACTGAACCTTGTACGTCTCCTTTCAAGATCAGGTTGAGTTCTTTCAACTCGCCTTCTTGAGCTTGAGCCGAGATACTTGTCAAGGTAATGCGTCCCTGCATGAGGCGGGATTGACGCTGTTTATCGGCGCGATCAGAAGCAATTGACCGTGCTTGTTTTTCGTTGCTGAAGACCTCGAATTCATCGCCTGCTGCTGGTACATCACTTAAGCCCAACACCTCAACAGCGAATGAGGGAGTAGCCGCTTCGACTCTTCTACCTCTGTCATCCACCATTGCGCGGACTTTACCGAAGGCTGAGCCAGCTACCAACAAATCACCAACGTGTAGGCTACCGTTCTGAATCAGCAGGGTCGCAACTGGTCCCTTTGCCTTATCCAGGTGAGCTTCAATCACGGTTCCTTTCGCAAGTCGGTCTGGGTTGGCAGAGAGTTCTCCTATTTCTGCTACCAAGAGAATCATCTCTAGGAGTGTATCCAGGTTTTCACCCTTAATGGCGCTGACGGGAACCATAATGGTATCGCCGCCCCACTCTTCTGGCACCAGAGCGTATTCCGTTAATTCTTGCTTCACACGCTCAGGCTGTGCTTCTGGTTTGTCAACTTTATTGATGGCAACGATGATGGGAACTTCAGCCGCTTTGGCGTGGCTAATCGCTTCAATGGTCTGAGGACGGACGCCATCATCGGCAGCGACAACCAGAATAGCGATGTCGGTGACTCGCGCTCCTCGCGCCCGCATAGCTGTAAACGCTTCGTGACCAGGGGTATCCAAGAATACTACTTGTTGAACGTTGCCATCGTGTTCCACATCTACGTGGTAAGCTCCGATGTGCTGAGTAATACCACCTGCTTCGCCAGATGCCACCTTTGTTTTGCGAATCGAGTCAAGCAGCGTCGTTTTTCCGTGGTCTACGTGACCCATAATTGTCACAACTGGCGGACGGCGATGGAGGTATTCCAGGTCTGCCACGTCTATCATTTCGGTGACTTTGCGGGCTTCTGCTTCTCGTTCGACGGTTTCGACTGGTATTTCCAACTCGTTTGCGACCAAGGTAATTGTGGGAATATCCAAATTTTGGGTGATACTCACCGCCATACCTTTGAGGAACAGGATTTTCACAATTTCTGTGTCCGCCATCGCCAAGGCTTCAGCCAGCTCTTGCACTGTCATCGGACCTGTGACTTCCAGTAATTCTGGGTGCTCGGGCTTTTGTTCCGTTTCGCGGCGACGGTTTTGGTTTTGCTCGCGAGAGGAAGCTGGCTTTTTACCTTTACCTTTAGCAACTGGCGCGACAGTTGTGGCTGCTACAGGTTGTGTTAGCTTGGCAGCCTTGGGTTTGGGCGGACGGGCGATCGAGAGGCTGACTTGGATCGTGGCTGGTATGTCCAGTCCCTCTTCTTCTAGTAAATCTTCGTCCTCAAACTCATCAACTATCGGCTTGAGACGTTTGCCTTTAGCGGCTACCTTAGCCTTAGCTGACTCTTTAATTTCATCTATTTCTTCTTCTTGCCACTTCTTACCGCCTTTATTAATTTGACGTGGCGGTGTTGGGCGCTTGAGTTCAAGGACTTCATCAGTCGTTGTCGTCGTTGCTGTATCATCGTCTTCCTCCTCTTGCCCTACCTGCGGTTTGGTCGGTGAGAGGACGCGCATCGGTTTTGGAGGAGTCGCAATCAGCGATGCACCCGCAGCTACGGGCTCACCAGAACGTACTACTGGTCTTGCGGGTCGTTGTGATTCTCCTACTATTGCAGGTGCAGAGGGTCTATTTCCCCTTGGCTCAGGTCTAGCTGGGGATGATGAAGTAGAACGCACAGGTTTTTCAGGTTTTGCCGATGGAGCAGTCTGTGCGGTTTCCCCTGTTGTTGGTTTGTTGACCTTTTGCTGCTTAGGTTGGTCGCGATCGCGTTTGAGAACCGGTTTTTCGCTGACGGCGGTCGGTTGGGGATCATCTGCTGGAGGGTTCGTATCGTCCACACCAGCAGGTCTTGTCGGCGGGGCAGACAGTTGCGGTTTTGGGGGTCTTTCCGCTTTTGGTTTTGGGACTGCTACTTTTTCTGGTTTTTCCGCTGCGACTTTTTCAACCGGCTGATTTGTATTGGGTGCTTTGTCTTTATCCGCCGCATCCGCGTCTGTCACAGCACTTTCTTGAGGTGTGGTCTCAGACTGATTCCGGGGTACAGGTCGAATTGGTGCCGTCGGCTTCATTGGTGAGACTGGGGTAGCGAAGGGATTAGGGGGTGAAGGAGGATTAACTTCAGAAGCAGCTTGTATATTGGTAGCAACCGACGCCTCTGGGGCGTTAGAGATGGGGTTTTTCAAAACTTTAGGTTTGCGAATCTCCAAAATTTGTTGTTTATTAGGTGCAGTTGGTCGGTTACGTCCACCATCTTGTGATGAATTTGGTCTATGGCTGTTTGCGCCATTATCCCTTTGCGACGTCACGGTTGTCGCCGCAAGTTTTTCTGCTTGACTCCGAATGCGTTCTGCCTCGGATTCTGTAATCGTGCTGCTATGACTTTTGACCGCAATATTGAGCTGGTCGCAAATTGCTAATAGCTCTTTGTTATCCAAATTCAATTCCTTTGATAATTCGTAAATTCTAACTTTGCCGTTGTTCATCCACTCTTCCCCTTTAATTTACAGTTTTAACGGATGGTTGCCTGGTTGGCGACATCTCCATCCTTCGATTACTGTGTTAGGTTGCCGTTTCTGATGAATGCCGGTGTGCCTCCATTCAGGAAAGAGAGATGTTTCGGGTTACTGCTGGCATCCCCACCAACAAAGGTGGTTGACGCCGAACTGCGCTTGAGCGCTACCAGGTTGCCATCCTGTACGGTGTTGTTTTGCTGATTCTGAGTCTTCCACGACACAATCAAGTAAAACTTCTTAGGAGTCTTGCTTCGCCCCTTTGGATAACCAAGAGCAATGCTAACGACACCCTTTTACTATTTTGGCACTACATGAGCGATAAAAGAGGGTTTGTTCATAGCACGAGTTGTTCGGCGCTCAGGACAATTTCTCTGGAAATTACCGCATCAAGGTAGTTTTATTTTAATTAAGTTTGTTTTTGGTTATTGCTTTGGGATAGGCGCTGCCACAATATGTGGTACAGTGCTTCTGGCACTGATGCACGTAGCGATCGCCCTAGTTTATTTTTTTTTTGAGCCGCCACTAGACAACTCTGTTGCGGACAAATATAGGCAGAACGCCCCATGCCCTGATCTAATTGTACCTGTCCTGAAGGAAACACGCGGACAATTCGCCAGAACTCTTGTTTTAATCCTACTTGTCGGCAGCTCATACAACGCCGATAATTTGGTTTCATAACTGAGTCGTCTTGATAAGCGAGCCTTAAGTGCTACTTTTGAGTCGCTTGAAATGACTCTACGCAAGCAACACTCCTCCTAAAAGTTCCTCCTGACTCAAAATTGAGGACTGGGGAAGTGCTGATCGCTTTATTCTTGGTCGTCATTATTATTGTCTTCAAAAATTTCTTCCTCGAACAATTCTTCTTGATTTTCATCATCGAATTCCTCTTCGTCTGAGTCATCTACTTCTAGTGTATATTTTGCTCTTGCTGCTGCAAACTTAGTATCTTCTCCTGCGTAATCATACTTAGCTTTATCTTTGATATCAATTTTCCAACCTGTCAGGCGAGCGGCTAAACGGACATTTTGTCCTTCTTTACCGATCGCCAGACTCAATTGGTCTTCTGCTACCAGTACGTGAGTTTGTCTGGTTTCGGGATCCATGAGCCGAACCTCATCTACCCGTGCGGGGCTGAGGGCATTGGCAATGTAGGTCGCAGGGTCTGGAGACCAGCGAATCACATCTATTTTTTCGCCGCGCAATTCGTTGACTACCACTTGAATCCGTGATCCCCGTGCTCCAATACAAGCACCTACTGGATCTACATCGCGATCAAGAGTGTCTACAGCAATTTTAGTCCGAGGTCCGACATGACGGGAAGGGGGATTTGCCTCTCGGGCAACAGCCACAATCCGCACGACTTCATCCTCAATTTCTGGCACTTCGTTAGCAAACAAATAAACCACCAAACCAGCATCGGCTCGAGATACCAATAACTGCGGTCCCCGTTGCTGACCTTGAGAAACTTTTTTGAGATAAACCTTAAAGGTAGCATTTGCCCGATAATTATCATTAGGCAATTGTTCGCGCTTGGGCAATTCGGCTTCCACTTCCGGCTGACCAAAGCTACTGCTGACCGCCATAATCACCGATTGTCTTTCAAATCGCAAAACTCTTGCTTGTAAAACCGTTCCTTCTAAGTCCTGGAACTCTTCTTGCACCATCTGGCGCTGTTGATCCCGCAGTTTTTGCGCCAAGACTTGCTTGGTTTGCATTGCCGCCATCCGACCAAATTCGCCTTGATCCGGGGTGACATCCAATACAACTTCCTGTCCTAATTGGGCTTCGTCTCCTCCCATATCCTGAACTTGTTGCAGAGCAATTTCATGGTCAGAGTTCGTAACTTCCTCAACTATAGTTTTGGTAGCAACAACGCGAAAGCCTTCATCATCAACGTCTAGTTGGACATCAAAATTCTCAAAGTAATCTTCATCGAACTGTTTTCGTTCCAAGTTTTGGGCACGACGATAACGTTCGTAACCTTTAAGTAGTGCTTCTCTTATAGCTGATTGAACTGCAATACGAGGTAAATTACGCTCACGACTTATATTTTCAATTAAATCTTTTAATCCGGGTAGAGTAACCATTGACATAAGCAATCTCCTTATAGCGCTATGCAAAATATGATCAGCTTTTAGCTTTTAGCTATTAGCAGTCATGAGTCATGAGTCATGGGTCATTAGGAACCATAAAGGACAAATGACATAGACGCCCGCAGGGTGGTTTCCCGTAGGGTAGGACAAATGACAAAGAACAAAAAGCTAATAGTTAGTAGCTGATAGCTCTTTTATCGCCGCTCATCCAGCTGCACCCTGGTAATCAAGGAGCGAGGAATTTGGACGACACGACCTTTTTGGTTTAAATAAACTGCTGTCTCATCCCGGCGAATCAACTGACCATTCCACTCTTGCTGTCCTTCGTAGGGTGGCGAAGTCTGGACAATCACAGAAAATCCCTTGAAGGAAATAAACTCTCGGTCGGTTGTCAGTTGTCGCGAAATACCAGGACTGGACACTTCCAACACATAAGCATCTGGAATAATTTCCGTCGTATCTAAGGTAGCTTCTAAAGCACGGCTCATTCTCTCGCAGTCATCCAACCCAGTGTCCTGTTGAGGATTGCGAATATCTACCCGTAAAATTGGCGGACGTTGGTTCGTGTGAAAAACCACGCCAACTACTTCTAATCCCAGTTCTTCTGCCACTGGGGTCGCCAATTCAATAATTTGTGGTACGAGAGGGTGAGTCATGCGGCTATTCCAACAAAAAAAGTGGGCTATTACCCACTTCCTGCGATAGGGATATCTTCCAAGAAGTCTACAGGCGAACTTGTATAAGTTCGCCTTTGATCTAAGTTTAGCGCATTTTTTTTGGAGCGAGAAGCAAAAACCGATTTTTAATCATACGTTGTAACTCTTTATTGTACACTTTTTCATCCCCAAAACAGTGCTGAGTACTGAGCTAATTTCGGCACAAGCCTCTGACTCAACCCGAACGGTCTCACAACTAAAGAAAACAGCAGATGGTTACAAGACGAAATCATCACATTGCCCATTGCGGCAAAGACTTTCATCTCAAATGCCCTGTCAAGCTTTGTGACCAAACTCAAGCCATCTTTGCAGAAGACATGAATACACGATACGACTGAACAGGGGAATGCTCGCCCAAGATTGCACTGATGCGTCTTTATAAAGCGTTCTTGTCTTTGTTGCAATCGGTTTGGGGGAACTTCCACACGCGGCTGGCTGCTGAAGTAGGAGACGATTACTACTGCCTTTAAACTAACAATCAGCTTCCTTCTCTACGCACCAGTGCGGCAGAGTTTTTGTCTTGTACAGGCGGAACTGACGGCTGTCTTCGTAGCTGCTTGGTTTGTTCCAGAACTTTCCACAGATCCTCTTGTGACAGGCGTTGGACGTAGTTGAGCTTCACTTCCTCTAAAAAGTCAATAAGTAAATTCTGAATTTCTGAGAGGACGTGTTTTTTCTGCATTTCTGTTCCCAAGGCTTCGCTAAAGCGTTGCAAGAGTTGACTCGAAAGTTTCGCTCCAACTGGATCCTCTGTTGCGCTGACGATCGCACCGTAAAGGTTAGTCGTGATTTGGGTTGCCAGTTGCTCACTCAGCTGAGTTTGCATCACCTCCACCCCCGGTAAGGAATGCAGGTTGCGATACATGGGAGCGCCTCTCAAGGCGCTTTCGATATTGTGGCGCAAAATAGCAGCTATTTCGGGTTGGATTTTTGGCAGCACTTGGTAAACAATGGTTTTTACCAAAATAGATCCAATTGCTTCTACTTCATTAATATTATTGATATCTATGTAGGAACGCAGGTTTTCGTTTTGTGACAGCCAATGTTTCAGCTCGCCCCGTTGAATAGACCCCTGAACCTGGTTAATGACCCGCACTACGACAATTTCTGTGATTTCTTCGGCAAAATTCGCGACAATTCCTTGATGAATTTGCTGGCGTAGTGGATGGAGATTTAATAAACGTGCGTGGTCGAGGCGAATTAATACAGGTATAACTCGTAAAGGTCGCCAAAATGGTAGCAGCCAAAACAGGTCGTACCAACGCCACAAAATGGCATTTGACCAGCTAAAACCAGGGTGTTGACGTTTGATATAGAAGCTACGTGCCAGTAACTCTACAGCAAATAAAATCACAAATGGTAAGTCAATTATCCAAAACTTTTCAATAAATTCCCCATTTTCTCCGATACTTCGGTAGTAATTGACGATAATGAAAGGACGAATTCTTTGGTTGAAAAAATTAATTTCTTGGTTCCACCCACGTTTTGATAAATACGCCTGGCTCCAGAACGTGGAAAAGGCTTGCTTGGAAGATTTAACGCCTATGCGATCGCGCATCCGATTTTTGATTTTTTCCAAGGTACCACTCTTATTAGCCGCCGCAAACGGGTTACTGTCAATCATCTCACCACTAAGACGGCTGAGTTCCTCCAGTTTCTTTTCTACCTGAGGCGATCGCAACCCTGTTTGACTCACCTGTTCTGTAAGTGCGTCTACTGTTGCCAAATAATTTTCCGTTTCTCGATGAGGTTCAATCCCTTTAATTGGGTCGTATATCTGAGTTACTTGGGGCAGATTTCGTATGTAAAAATCTCGCCAATGAACATAAGTTAAATCAAATAAAACTAAGCTTAAATTCACAGAGGCAAGAATTGCCATCAATCGCTCAAACCATAAGTTACGCCGTGTTAGAGGTTTTACGTTAGCCATTGGCTTTTAAATAAGTAAAGTACAGATTTTGAATACAATATCTCTAAATTACGTCGTTTTAGGTCTTGCAAACTTATACCTACTCATTTAAAAAACTAAATCTATGGATAGGTGACAAAAGTTATTGAATCTAAAAGATTAAAATTCTTATGTCATAAGGAAAACTTATCAATAAACATAAATAATGCCCACAAAAGACGTTACGGAAACTTAGAATGCATCTGTTAACGTCAATATCCGGATGATTTGATAAAAAGGAGTGTTCTCTATGTGGTGTGGGTTTGGAAAATCAAGCGTTACCGTTGCAACTGCTTGTTTGATAACAGCTAGTGTAGTGATTTCAGATGTCGCTTTTGCTGCTCGAACCTACACGCCACGGCAATTTCGTGCTGTTTTGCGGGGTTTGGGCTATAACGTCAAGTTATCAGATGCACCTTTAACGGCAGGGGATACTAAAAAAGCAATTCAAGAATTTCAGAAAGGGTACAAGCTACAACCTGCTGACGGAATAGTAGGAGCAAAAACTCAAGATTTTGCTGCAAGAATAGTTGAAATTTTGCAGGCAAACTTAAATTTGGTAGCTAAGCCCAATCCTCCTTTGCCCCGTAATCAATATTATGGTCCTCAAACAGAAGCAGCAGTCAGGCAATCTCAAAAAAAACTGGGTTTACAAGAAACTGGAATTGCTGACTTAGCATTCAGGCAAAGACTCGACCAACAAGCAAAGGAAATTCTGAAAAAGCCAACATCTGCACCAACAACGCAGCCATCACCAGAACCAACAACTTCACCTACAGCAACGCCAACAGCAAAACCAACTAGAACGCCGGCTTCTACACCTAGAACTACACCAACAGCAAAACCAACTACAACGCCGACTTCTACACCTAGAACTACACCAACAGCAAAACCAACCACAAGGCCGACTTCTACACCACAGGTGTTACCTACAGCGACACCTACTCCCACAACAGAGGCGTCGCCAACAGCGACGCCTACTTCTACACCAGAAGCGTTGCCTACAGTGACTCCTACGTCCACACCTGGAGTGTCACCGACAGCAACGCCTACACCAACGCCAACAAGATAATGAATTGCCTTAACTCAACTGGCTTGGGCTAGGTTCTTCTAAGGGTCTACCTTTGGGAGTGGGTAAAATTGGACGGCGGTCATCATAAGGCATGGGAATGTACTGTACGCTGGGACGTCCGCCTTGTGGTTGTGGGTATAAATCCATGAGGTCGTAAATAACACGGGGCAGTCCGACTGTTATGGGCAGCCCCATTTCCGTTGCTTCTTCAACGGTGATTGGGTAATCGTGAGTTACGCGCCCAGTTGTTAGGGCATCGATAATATTTTCGATGTTCTCTGGCTGGACTTTTTGTGTGGGTACTGTATCTTTCAGCAGAGTCCGCACAAAGCGCTGCACTTGGTCGATCGCTTTGCGTGATAAATCTGCCATAATCAAAGTCTGGTCGTCAACTTCACCAATAGGCTTCTGTTCAACAACTTTAATGATGCTGGCTGCTGGGAAGTTACCGAGTTGCGGGTCAACTGGTCCAAGAACAGCGTTAGCATCCATGACAATTTCATCGGACGCTAGGGCAAGCATTGTGCCGCCACTCATCGCGTAGTGGGGTACAAAAACGGTCACTTTGCCAGGATGGCGAATTAATGCTCTAGCTATTTGTTCTGTTGCTAAGACTAAACCACCCGGAGTATGCAAAATTAAGTCAATGGGGACATCTGGCGGGGTGAGGCGAATTGCCCGCAGAATCTGTTCTGAGTCTTCAATGGTGATGTAACGCGATACGGGAATTCCCAGAAAGCTGATAGACTCTTGGCGGTGAATAAGCAAAATCACTCGGCTTTTGCGTTGCTGCTGAAATTCTTGTATGGAACGCAAGCGCCGATACTCTATCTGACGTTTCTGCCACAGGGGTTGCAGAGAAGAAAGAAGGAGGAAAACCCAAAATAAATCACCTATACCGAAGCCCATATGCTATTCAAAATTAAAATTAATATGCCTAACTTAGGTAAACGTCCTATCTGCTTGCTTTAGTAAAAGCATGTCAGCTAAGGATAGATTGCCAAAATTAGGATGACCGTCCTTATTGTTTCAATTATTGGAAAATATTGAGTCTATCTAGAGAGTTAGAACAATTGAACCCCAGAGGCATTAAGGGCGCGGAGGATGTGTCGAGTGGCGGATACTTTTTCAAGTAATCATCAATACATAAATACAATACATAAATATGAAAATATTAAATGCATTGCCTAAATTAGGAATAGCATCGCCAAATTTTGATAGTATCGTCATCGCTGCCGCTGACAATGGTCTGTCCATCTGGACTAAAGGCAACGGATCTGACGTAGTTGGAATGACCGCTAAGAGTGCAGATTTCTGTACCTGTACTTATCTGCCAGATTTTGATAGTTTTATCCCAACTACCGCTAGCAAGAAGCTGCCCATTCGGGCTAAAGGCAACTGAACACACTGCCTCGGAATGACCTATGAAGGTACGAATTTTTTCTCCTGTAGTCACTTGCCAAAGCTTGATTGTCTTATCAGCACTGCTACTAGCTATAAGTTGTCCATTTGGACTGAAGGCAACCGAGTGAACGAAAAACGAATGACCTGTGAAGGTACGAATTTCTCTGCCTGTATTCACTTGCCAAAGCTTAATTGTGCTGTCAGCGCTACCACTAGCCAAAAGTTGCCCATCCGGACTAAAGGCTACTGACCATACTGAGTCGGAATGACCTGTGAAGGTGCGAATTTCTCTGCCTGTATTCACTTGCCAAAGTTTAACTGTGCTGTCAGCACTGCCACTCGCTAAGATCCACCTTAGCTCTATAGAAGCTTTGCTGGATGAGGGCAATCTCCGCAGGTAAGTTTCTTCTTCTTGATCAGAGGGGTTTGGGAATATTGGACTAAAGGCTACGGAATTAATCCAGTTGCCATTACTAGTCAGTGTGTAAATTTCTTTTCCTGTAGCAACCTGCCACAGTTTGATGCTTTCATCCCAGCTGCCACTGGCAAGCAAGTTTCCGTCTGGGCTAAAGGCGACGGTATAAACAATGTTGGAATGACCAGAAAACCAACGACCAAAGGTACGCAGTTGTTTACCAGTTTCTAGTTGCCACAGTTTGATTGTGTTGTCATTGCTACCACTAGCTAGAGTCTGCCCATCCAAGCTGATAGCAACGGCAAAAACCATGCTGGAATGACCTTTGAGGGTATGTACGCATTGCCACCGTTGAGAAGTCACAACAGATGGTTTGAGTGATTGCGGGTTGGGGTGTGGGAACTGCTGAGTCGGGAGTGATGAGTCGGGTGTTATCACCTGTGTGACAGGAACCTCCTCGATCTCACCATCCAATAAATCCAGCCACTCCTGTATGGACTGGGGGCGGAGATCAGCTTGCAAATCCATCCCCCTCATAATTGCTTGATTGACTGTGTCGCTGATATTACGATTGAAGTGTTTTGGTTGTTCTAGAGGAATGTTGCGGCGTCGCCTGTCATCAGCATTCCTTGGAATTAATCCGGTAAGTAAAGTATACAAGGTGGCAGCTAGCGCATATACATCAATGTATGCTCCCCGTGCTGCTTCCAATTCATACTGTTCTGGGGGAGCAAAACCAGGAGTGCGATACACTGTATGTCTTTGGATAACATTGGGGATAAATTCTCTGGCAATACCAAAGTCAATGAGCACAGCTTCTGATTTGCCAGCGCGAATCATGATGTTACGCGGTTTGATGTCGCGATGCAGCAAGCCTTTAGAGTGAATAACCTTCAAAGCCTCGCCAATTTGCCGGATATACAAAAGCGCTTCAACTTCTGATAAGACCCCCATACGCCGAAGGCGATCGCCTAAGTCTTCACCTTCGATGTACTCTATCACCATGCAAGGCAAATTTCCTTCATCAAAAATGTTTTCTATCTGCACTATATGAGGATGGCGACACACGGCAAGCCGAACAGCTTCATCGCGGAAGTCTTGCTTTAATTTGGTTTGATGAGGTTTCCAGGTAGAGTGATTGAGGATGTCTTCTCTAAGAGTTTTAATGACCCGCAGTTCATCCCGTTCGTTTCTGGCGAGATACGTGATACCAATTCCACCTTCGCCTAGTTTTCTTTCGATGATGTAACGTCCCCCAAATAACGGCTGTCCTGGATTCCAGACCATTAGATTAATTGCTAAATTATGCTATTTATTTTGCCACGGTCTGAAAGCTGGCTTGGAGGGGAGTAGGCAATGGGGACAAGATGGGGAGGTGGGCTTTATGACTTTTTCTCTTCCCCTTGTCCCCTTGTCTCCTTGTTACTTTACCCCCTTATTTTATTTTCCCACTGCCAACAGTCGTCTTACTCAACTCAACAAGCAGCCCACTAGCAAGTTGGTAGCATCTTAAAATTTCTTGAACAAATCAACTTTAAGACTAGCTACGTTTTCATTATTAAACTGAGTGATAAAGTACATGAAAAAGTTCCAATTAGCAAAAGTCAAAGGTTGTAGGCTGAGCAATACATAATTCTTCAAACTAATGACTAGAAAGATGCCTTGAGTAATTTAATAATTAAGGATAATTTGCAAGTCATCTAATTTTTTCAAAAATGTTAGGATAGAATCCGGAATCCTACCAAGTTATTTTGTAACTACCTATCTTCCTATGTAAAGTAAGATTCACCCTCAGCCCATCCATGCAACGGGTCATGCATGACTTCAATTATTTGCTCCTTGTACTTTTATTTTCACATGATCTGGGGTTATGTTAAAAAATTTGAAATTGAGACAAAAATTTACACTATTGCTACTCGTAATTCTTGTAGTAGGTTTAAGCTTCAGTGGATTAGTTCTTTCTGCTTTGCTGAGGCAGAACGCTACAAATGAAATTGCCTCAAGAGCTTTAACACTCATTGACACAATGACTTCTCTACGTGAGTACACACTTAAGCAAATCTATCCAGAACTCTCTTTTAAACTAGAAGAGAAGTTTTTGCCCCAAGTTGTATCCGCATACTCAGCACGAGAGGTTTTTGAAATTCTACGAAAAAAACCAGAATATCGCGACTTATTTTATAAAGAAGCCGCGATAAATCCCACTAATCTTCGGGACAAGGCTGATAGTTTTGAAGCACAAGTTTTAGAGCGTTTTAGAAAAGAAAAAGATTTAAAACAGGTGAACGGATTTCGCTCACTTCCTGGTGGCGACATATTTTACATTGCACGTCCGCTAACAATTAGCCAACCAAGTTGTCTTCAGTGTCATAGTACTCCTGAAGCCGCACCGAAAACGATGATTGACCGTTTTGGCGCAGTCAATGGATTTGGGTGGCATTTGAATGAAATTGTAGCTGCTCAATTTGTTTCCTTACCGGCGAGCAAAGTCATCGAAAAAGCCCATCAAGCTTCTTTATTGATAGTGGGACTGGTTTCTACTGTTTTTATAGCTGTTATCCTTTTAGTCAACGTCTTTTTGAATCGACAAGTTATTCTTCCTCTCAAGCGGATAACTCGTATAGCCGAGGAAGTTAGCACGGGGCATATGGAAGTTGACTTTGATCAGATGTCTAATGATGAAATTGGTAATCTTGCCAAAGCTTTCAAACGGATGAAGTTAAGTTTAGAAATGGCTATGAAAAGAATCAGACGTACTCAGGGAGGAAATACAGGAGGAGCAGCAGGAAATTAAGCTTTAAATAAGAAGAACGCAGAACACAGAACACAGAACACAGAATGCAATTGGTTAGGGATGGGTGCTCCTAGCGATTTTGTTGAGCACCAATTCCTAGATTTTGGTGGGAGGCTTAAACTCTTCTACTCTTGGCTCAGTTCGTACAAACGTCATACCGCTAACTACAATTTCCGGGTTGAGGATTCTCCTAAGTTCTGACAACTGTGTTCTGAGTTCTTTCTTGTTAATACGTATGAACGCAACTTGGTATGACTCATGAAAACAAGCGTTTTCTAAATTCAAAAGCTGCTGCAGCATCGGCAATTTCTGCTGCCAAAAATTCAACAAATTGGTAGGGCGAGACGTGAGGAGTTTGAGCCAGTGTCTCTTCTACAACCAAACTTGCTATTGGTCCAATGTAGTAAGCTAGATCTTGCTGACAACGTTGTATGAAAGCTGGATTGAGTGAGGATTGTTGTGGTTGTGCTTGTGACTTCATTTGAGGAGTTTGCTGCTCGTTAGATGAACTTATAGCCGAACTCACTATTGTTTCTGGATCTTGGTTGTGTGAGTACCCTCTTGTGACTCCAGGCTGAGATGCATTTGCGATGACAGTCGTAGGTAAATCAAGTATTGTTGATTGTGGTATAAGTTGAGGCTGTCCAAGACGCTGTAATTCGGCGAGAACTTGCTTTGAGGATTGATATCGCTGCTTTGGCGTATCGGCTAGCAATTTATCGAGTATTTGAGCAAAATCATTGCTGACATTGGTGTAAAAATGCCATCTCCACTCTAAAGAGTACTGATCCATAAGGAAGGACGGATCTCTACCTGTGAGCAGTACCACTGCAGTCACACCTAGAGCATAAAGGTCACTACTCGGAGAACACAATCCTAAGCTAATTTGCTCGCGGGGAGCATATCCCACTTTGCCCACAAGTGACATTTTGCCAACAAAACTCATTTGGTAGGCATTGCTACCTTCGTTAACGTCAGCTATTTGCTTTCCGACACCGAAATCAATCAGCACCGGCAAATTTTTGCCCTGAGGCAACATGATGTTATCAGGAGAAATATCTCGATGGATAATGTTGTGCTGGTGAACATAGTCCAACACAGGCAACAGATTTTTTAGCCACTCTATAACTTCGCCTTCCGAAAAAGCTCGTCCTTGGTTTTGCCGTTCTCGCAACAGCGCTGAATATGTTTTACCATCAACAAATTCTTGTACTAAAAACAGCCGACCATCTCCTTCAAAGCAAGCCAAGAAACGAGGAATCTGAGGATGTTCCAAGTGGTGGAGAATTTTTGCCTCTCTTTTAAACAAGTTGCGACATTTTTCTAGAGCATTTTCCCCTGAACCAGTGGGTGCAAATTCTTTGAGGACGCATGCTTCATTGAAGCGACGAGTATCAAACGCCAAGTATGTTCTTCCCAGTCCTCCATGTCCCAACAGTTGTTGAATGATATAACGGTTATCAATCATCGTTCCCGAGGGAATTTCTGGTTTGATTAAGAAAGACTGAGACATAACATTGCACTCCTAACTATCCTAACTATTTCGTTTATCAATAATTTTGAGGTTTTTAAGGTGAAAAACTCTATTAGGTAAAAACTTTAATAGACTTATACAGCCTAGATTTTCTATCATAACTATATAACAATCCCTTTCTTTGCTTAGTAGCACTCTGTTACAAAATAGACCATCTCTTTCTTACGAGTTTATTCATCATCACGGCAGCCTGTTGAGACTCTAATGACTTCTCGGTAAAATTTACAAAAAAAACGCAAAGAAAGGATAAAAATTTATCAAGTGGTATTAGTTAACCGCTTGTCCACCAACCTTTTGATTAGCAGATTGTTCATTGAGTAAGACGGCGGGTGTTTTCTTGACCTGCGCCTCAAGAGGTCTGACTTTTTCGACTAATTTAATGAACTGCTCGTAGTTAGGTACTTTTGCTAGAGGGACATAACCCGCATCTGCTGTAATATCTCCAGGCGCTTGGCTCATCGCTTTTTGAATTTGCTGCTGTTGATTACGCTCTATAGACGGTGCCAATATAACAACTGCAGGAGGAATCCATCGGCTAGTGTGTAAAACTCTAAACTTTGTTGTACTAAACTCTCGCTGATAAAGCTCAAAATCTGTTTCCGATAATGCACCAGCATCAACGCTACCGTCATTGAGCCACTGTAGTACTATTTTGGGAGTGGGAGCAAAACGGATTTGAGCAAGGGTTAAACCGTACAAATCGTACAAAGGAACATAATAGCCAGCAGCAGAACCAGCTGCTCCTAAAGCAAGGGTTTTATTAGCTAGGTCTGCCATTGTTTTTATTGGTTTATCATCTCGGACTATAAGCAAAGAGCGTTGTCTACCACTAGTTCCCTCCATAGAAAACAGAGGCGTGTAGAGTTCTTTGCTTATAGCAATTGCTGCTAAGCCCGGAGGTGCAAAAACAATTTCCCAATTTTTGTGCTGAATTTGCTCTAGAGCTTGTAATTCGTTATAAGCTGGTTCGAGTTCTACAATCGACTGAGTTTGTTTTGCTATATAGTCTTTGAAGCGCTCATACTTGTCTAGAGAAACGGCTCCTTCGCCGTAACTTACCACACCTATAGTCAGTTTTTCTGATCTAATGTCTTCTTTTTGATTATTACATCCAGTTCCTAGTAACCCAATAAGTACTAGGAACTGGATGAGCAAAATACGTCGTAAAATAATGATTTTCATTATTCAATGATAACTTCAGATAATTTCTCAAACTAAAGACATTTTGATTATCGCTATTTCAAGTGATTAATCTGCTAATGATGGGAAAAATTAATTTTTTATAACTCTTTTGTTGCTATTTGAAAATATTAGTTGACGAACCTACATTCGTTTATGAGCGTTATTAAAAACAAACACTAGATTTGGATAAGCCAGGCTTGTCACTCTTCAATATTATTAGGACTTACGCACACTCTAGGAATTCTTGGCATTCTACCCTGCGGTATGCCAAGGGGAAACGGGTATCTCCTATGCCGAGTGGGTACCACCACGCCGATCGCCGTTAGCGTAACGTTCTAACAAAATATTTGTTATTTAACATAAAGTTATTTCACATTAATCAATGGGCGATACTGGACTCGAACCAGTGACCCCTTCCGTGTGAAGGAAGTGCGCTACCACTGTGCTAATCGCCCAATTCTGTCTAATATAACACAACGAGCGGTAAATTTCAAAGTACAAGAACCCAATCAAGGCATAGACGTTCTGTGGATTTGGAGTTGCACAAGGTTGTGGATAAGGCATAGAGCAAAAAAATATGCTCAGAGGTTTGAATGGTTATATCTTGTGTTGACTCAAGGAAAAACCGCTATGATATTAAGTTTCAAGGGACGTGGCTTAGTTTTTGTCCACCAATGTTTGTTTAGCATAGAAAACACTGTCAAGACGCTCTGTGGTTGCGCATACCCACGGTTTCCACACTACCGGAGGATTTTAGATGACAAAGCCTTGGTACTGGCGATCGCTCCCCTTAAAAAATCGTACTGGCTATGATGTTTTTGCAGCCTTATTTCGCCATACCTCTACCTCTTTGCCTAAAATTGCCACTCTGTTAGAAAGTCCCCACGCAACATTTGACCGTTCCCAACTAGCTCGATATTCTATCTGTGCAGGCGCTCCTCGGATCGTCGATGGAGTTGTGCAAATGTGGACACCACCACTTGGACAAGTTTTACCGTTTCTGGAACAGTTGCTACACACAAGAGGACACTCCGACACTGCGATCGCGGGACGCACAGAAATTCCTCCTCACCTTCCCTTCACTGGTGGTTGGCTGGGTTGGCTAGGTTACGACATTGCATGGGAAATTGAACAGCTACCCCGTCACAAAGATGATACTCTCCCGTTTCCAGTTGCTTTTTGGTACGAACCCGATTGTTTTACCATCTTAGATCACTGGGAGCAAATTCTCTGGCTAGCCGCTAGTGACTTTGCTCGATTGGATGACTTGGAGAAGAAGTTGCAACGACAACACGACCAGGAAAAAACCTTTCCCCCACTCCCCCCCTCATCTCTCTCCCTCCGTCCCTCACCCCCCTCATCCCCCCCACCTCCCCATTTTTGGACTTCTCAACAGGAGTATGAAGCCCTTGTAAAGCGTGCCAAAAAATACATTCAGGCTGGAGACATCTTTCAGGCGAATCTCTCAGTGCGGTTTGAAACACAGACTGCTGCTTCTGGTTGGGAAATTTATGGTGCTTTGCAGCAGATAAATCCTTCTCCTTTTGCAAGCTATTGGCAAACCCCTTGGGGAGAGGTTATGAGCTGTTCTCCAGAAAGGTTGGTGCAATTACAAAGATGTCCAGACGGGAAATTGCACGTCTCGACAAGACCGATTGCTGGGACGCGATCGCGTGGAATCACTCCAAACGGGGATCAAGAACTAGCACAGGATTTACTCAGCAGCACCAAAGAACGCGCTGAACATATTATGCTAGTTGACCTAGAACGCAACGATTTAGGGCGAGTGTGCGAATGGGGGAGTGTTGCTGTTGACGAATTGCTAACAATTGAGCGTTACAGCCACGTTATGCACCTTGTCAGCAACATCAAAGGTAGCTTAAAATCTGATTGCAACGCCGTTGACTTGATTCGCGCCATATTCCCTGGTGGCACGATCACAGGTTGCCCTAAAGTCCGCTGCATGGAAATTATTGAAGAACTAGAACCGATGCGGCGTAGTTTGTTCTATGGTTCCTGCGGTTATTTAGATTGGCGGGGTAACTTAGACTTAAATATCTTGATCCGCACCCTGCTATTATCTCCCTCTACAGAAGGAGACAGGGGGGATAAGGTAGACTTGGGGACAAGGAAGACAATAAGGAATTCTCCTGTGTTTCCCCATCTAACGACTCCCCACACTCGTACGGGCGCAACGCCTTGCTCTCCTACAATCCCCACTTCCTACTCCCTACTTAACACCGTTTGGGGACAGGTTGGAGCAGGTATTGTTGCAGATAGCGATCCCGAGAGAGAATGGTATGAGTCTTTGCACAAAGCGCAGGCACAACTTAAGGCACTGACAATGGTTATGAGTCAACAGTGCATCAGTCCTGAATCCTGAGTTTGTAGTTCAGAGCTATTAACTGATGACTCTTGATTTAGGGCTTTTTAGGATTTTCAGTCAAGATTTTGGCGAAATGTGTCCATTATCGTCAAAATTTTCTATTCAACTGCAAAAATATTTATACTCATCCCTCGATATTAAATGAACTCAGACAACTCGGAAACTTACATAAATCATCCAACTTGGGGTTTGCTCTATAGGATTTGTATGGTAGATGAGAACCAAGAGTTGTTCACAACACTGTATGCCCAACGCTTATTCTTTTTAGTAGCAAGTGACGTCAAAGGTATGAAGTTCCAGCCTATTGGACGTACTGAGGCTAGAATGATGCTGGAAAATCGCTTGCGTAATCTGCGCCGTACAGGACAATCTCAGGACTACGATCAGCTTCAGAGTGTTTTCCAACGCACCTTCCAATGAGCAGTTCGATTCACGAACGTATTCTCGCCCTTCGTTCCTCCCTACCAGATTCAGTCCGGTTAATTGCTGTTACCAAGCAAGTATCCCCTGAAGCCATGCGCTGTGCTTATGCTGCAGGAATTCGGGATTTTGGCGAGAGTCGCATCCAAGAAGCAGCTAGCAAACAGGCCCAGTTGCAAGACTTATCAGATTTGACTTGGCACTTTATTGGACATTTGCAAAGCAATAAAGCCAAAAAAGTCATTGAACAATTCCAGTGGATTCACTCTGTAGATAATTTGAAGCTCGCTCAACGCTTAAACCAATTGGCGCAACAGCTAGAAGTGAGCCCTCAGGTTTGTCTGCAAGTCAAAATGCTGAGCGATCCTAACAAGTCGGGTTGGAGCATATCACAACTCTTAGCTGACCTAAGCGCCCTAAATGAATGCAAAAATTTACAAATTCAGGGTTTAATGACAATTCCACCTTTGGGATTGAATGATTCAGAGACTCTAAATGTGTTCAATCGCACCTATGAACTCGCAAAAGAGATCCAAGAACAAAACTGGTCTCACATTCAAATGCAACACCTTTCAATGGGAATGTCAGGGGATTACAAACTGGCAGTGCAAGCGGGTGCAACAATGGTGAGATTAGGAACCATCTTGTTTGGAGAGCGTTTGCTCCTTTAGCGACGTAAACAGGCGAGAATACACCAACAGCGGAGTTCAGGAGTTCAAAAGTCATATAAATTACATCAATTACTGAGATTTTGAACTTCTAAACTCCTTATAAAATTTTGTAGAGAAAAATCTCATAACATACTGGTTCAATCAGTCACAAAGGATATAGTATTGACAAAAGTAAAAGTAAACAGAATATTGGGGAAAAGCACTTCCCCCAAGCCAACTAGTTAAGATATAATTTTGACTCATTGTTGCCTATAAAACATATACGGGTCTTACCAGGAGCGTTTGTTAAAACGAAAACCTGTAGGAGATAGTACAAACAGCGAAAAAATGGCTGGATTGTCTGGTATGAGCAGGGGTAAAAATTCATTGAATCAGTTTTTGCCAGATTGGTTAAAGTGATTGGCAGTAGGAGGGTAAACGATGAACAATATATTTTCTAAACTCAGAGACTTCGTAGGTCTAAATGAGCAAGTAGAATACGAATATTATGAAGAAGAACCAGATACAGAAAATTACCAAAATCTGTATCAAGAACAAAATGCTCAACCAGCACAGCAAGAAGCTGCTGCTCAAAATCGACGGTGGCGTGAACCCATGAATACAATGGGAGATGTAAGTGCAGCGGGATCAAAACCGATGAGTAATGTTATTGGTATGCCAGGAGCAATAAATGGGATCTCAGAAGTATTGGTGCTAGAACCACGCACCTTTGAAGAAATGCCCCAAGCAATTCAAGCGTTGCGAGAGCGGAAGTCAGTAGTATTAAATTTGACGATCATGGATCCGGATCAAGCACAACGTGCCGTAGATTTTGTAGCGGGTGGCACTTACGCACTTGATGGACACCAGGAACGCATCGGCGAAAGCATATTTTTGTTTACACCAAGCTGCGTGCAAGTTAGCACTCAGTCAGGAGTTCTTCATGAAGTACCTCAACCCACAGTTCGTCCCACACGTTCCACAGGACCAAATCCAGCCTGGGGAAATGATGGTAACACGATGGCACAATAAATATAAATTAGTGATAAGTCAAGAGTCAAGAGTCTAAAGTCCAAAGATATTGACTCTTGACTTTTGAATTTTGAACGCCAGTCGCCGTGAGAGCGGGAAACCCCCCTGCATAGCGCTGTCTCCTCTTGAGTTATGACTTATGAGTAATGACTACTAAATTTGGCTTGATTGGTGGCGGGGTAATGGGAGAAGCGCTCTTATCCCGCCTTATTGCTCGGAAAATTTACCAACCATCAGAAGTCCTAGTTAGTGAACCGCAAACCTCACGCCAAAGTTTTCTGGAAGAGGCATATGGTGTAGGGATCACAGCGGATAATCGTCTGGTTTTTACGCCAACAACAGAAGTCGTGTTTTTGGCAGTGAAACCTCAGGTGTTTAGTGCGATCGCTCAAGAATTGGCAGATGTCATCGCTACCGATTCAAAACCACTGATAATATCTATCTTAGCAGGTGTGACTTTGAGTCAGTTGGAAGCAACTTTTGGACACTTACCAGTGATTCGGGCAATGCCTAACACACCAGCAACGGTAGGGGCGGGAATAACTGCGATATCTCCAGGTGCTTATACCAAATTAAGTCACCACGAAACCGCAAAGCAACTTTTTTCAGCGGTGGGAGAAGTGGTGGAAGTTTCAGAAAACCTAATGGATGCGGTGACAGGATTATCAGGATCAGGTCCAGCTTACGTAGCGCTGCTTGTAGAAGCACTTGCTGATGGGGGAGTCGCCGCAGGGTTACCTCGGGCGATCGCCAATCAACTCGCTTTGCAAACTGTACTAGGAACAGCAAAGCTTTTACATGAAACCAAATTACACCCAGCAGAACTTAAAGATCGCGTCACCAGTCCAGGCGGTACGACAATTGCTGGGATTGCTCAATTAGAAAGAGCAGGGTTTCGCTCAGCTTTAATAGAAGCAGTCAAAGCAGCAACAGCCCGCTCCCAAGAATTGGGAAAATAGTTGTTTGTCATTTGTTAAAAACGAATGACTCATGACTCATGACTAAATAACTAATAACTAAGTTGACAAAAGAGTCGTTAATATAGTAATCAGTTTTGGTTGCAAATGTGATTGAGTGAATTACCCTGCGCTGTCTCCAGAACTTGACCCAAGTTCTGTATTTCCTTTTCAACTGGATCAGTTCCAGAAGGATGCGATCGCTTCGCTGAATGCTGGAAGTTCCGTAGTGGTGTGTGCGCCCACCGGTTCGGGCAAAACATTAGTGGGGGAATACGCCATATATCGCGCCCTGTCGCGAGGAAAGAGAGTATTTTACACGACTCCCCTAAAGGCGCTCTCCAATCAGAAACTACGTGACTTTCGTGAAAAATTTGGCTTTGACCATGTTGGACTGTTAACTGGAGATGCCTCCATTAACCGAGATGCACCGATTCTGGTGATGACCACAGAAATTTTCCGTAATATGCTGTATGGCACACCTATCGGGCAAATTGGCATTTCATTAGTAGACGTTGAGGCGGTGGTGCTGGATGAGTGCCATTACATGAACGACCGTCAACGGGGAACAGTTTGGGAAGAATCGATCATCTATTGTCCCCGTGGAGTTCAACTGGTCGCCCTCTCAGCAACTGTTGCCAATAGTGATGAACTGACCGACTGGTTAAATCAAGTTCACGGCCCGACTGACCTCATATACTCCGATCATCGCCCAGTGCCTTTGGAGTTTCATTTTGGCAATATCAAAGGGTTATTTCCCCTGCTTAATGATGACAAAACCCAAATTAACCACCGTCTGCTGAGAAAGAAGAAAAAAGGAGATAAAGAAAAGAGCAAAGCCCATGTAAAAGCCGAGGCTCCCAGTATTATTCAGGTTTTGAGCCAGCTACAAGAACGGGATATGCTGCCAGCTATTTACTTCATCTTCAGCCGCCGGGGATGTGATAAATCCGTAGCGGATGTTGGTGATTTTCGGTTGGTCAATAACCAAGAGGCGCAGCAGTTGCGTCGGCAAATTGATGAATTTTTAACCCGCAATCCTGAAGCAGGACGTTCTGGACAGATTGCACCGTTGTACCGGGGAATAGCAGCACACCATGCTGGGATTTTACCTGCGTGGAAAGTGCTGGTCGAAGAACTCTTTCAGCAAGGGTTAATTAAAGTCGTGTTTGCCACCGAAACCTTGGCAGCTGGAATTAATATGCCAGCCAGGACAACGGTCATTTCCACCCTTTCCAAGCGTACCGATACCGGGCATCGCCTGTTGAATGCTTCGGAGTTCCTGCAAATGGCAGGCAGGGCTGGTCGTAGGGGGATGGATGAACGGGGTCATGTGGTGACGCTGCAAACCCCCTTTGAAGGAGCGAAAGAAGCGGCGTATTTGGCAACATCCAAAGCAGATCCCTTAGTCAGCCAGTTTACACCAAGTTACGGTATGGTGCTGAACTTACTGCAAACCCACACCTTGGAACAAGCCAGGGAACTGATAGAACGCAGCTTTGGACAGTACTTGGCAACTTTGCACCTACGACCGCAGTACGAGTATGTCGCTCATTTGCAAACACAACTCGCCCAACTTCAGGCGCAAATCGCCGCCATTGATGAAGGAGAACTGGCTGTTTACGAGAAACTGCGGCAACGCCTGCGAGTTGAACGCCAGCTATTGAAAACGCTGCAAGAGCAAGCGCAGGATGCCCGACAAGAGGAATTGGGCATGATGTTAGACTTTGCAGTGTCGGGAACGCTTTTGAGTCTCAAAAGTAAAAACTTCACAATGCCTGCACCCATAACAGCAGTGTTAGTTGGGAAAACGCCAGCTTCTGGTCAAACTTGTTACCTGGTATGCTTAGGCGGAGATAACCGCTGGTATGTCACGACAGCCTCTGATGTGATGGATTTGTATGCAGAACTGCCACGAATTGAGGTGCCAGACCAGTTGCTACCACCACCAGAGATGCCCTTGAAACGGGGACAGTCGCTTCCTGGTAACGAGGAAACAGCAGCAATAGCCCAACAAATTCCCGATCCAAGCGAAGCTGCATATATGGCTCCAGAAGTCGCAGAACAACTCAGTCGCGTTGTTGCTGTGCAAGAGCAATTAGAGGCTCATCCCCTGCATCAATCAGGCAACGCTAGCAATATTTTCAAACGCAGAACACAGGTTGCTGAACTTGAAGCCGAAATTCAACAGATGCAGGCACAAGTAGATCAACAGTCGCAGCGCAATTGGGAAGAGTTTCTCAATTTAATTGAAATTTTGCAGCACTTTGAATGTCTAGATAACTTAGTTCCCACGCGACTAGGGCGAATTGCTGCAGCGATTCGGGGAGAGAATGAATTGTGGCTGGGGTTAGTATTTGCCAGTGGAGAATTGGATAACCTAGATCCACAGCATTTAGCAGCTGCGATCGCGGCTTTGGTCACAGAAACTCCACGTCCAGATAGCATGGTTCGCTTTGATCTTAGTGAGGAAGTGCTAGAAGGTTTGTCACGATTGCGGGGAATTCGCCGCAAGATGTTTCAGTACCAACGTCGTTATAATGTGACTTTACCGATATGGTTGGAGTTTGAGTTAATAGCTCTAGTGGAGCAGTGGGCGCTGGGTATGGAGTGGGTAGAACTTTGCGAAAATACCAGTTTGGATGAAGGTGATGTGGTGCGAATACTACGCCGGACGCTAGATTTACTATCGCAAATTCCTCACGTACCGCATTTATCAGAATCCTTACAGCGCAATGCCCATCGCGCTATGCAGCTCATTGATCGGTTCCCAGTCAATGAAGTAGTGGAATAAGTAAGGAGTTAGGAGTTGGGAGTTTTCAGTCCTGAATCCTAAGTCCTAAATACTGAATTTTCATTTCAAAGTTGCAATCATCGCGGCAAGGGAAACACCTTAGTACACCAAGTTTCCAGTGCCGCGCAGTTGGCGTAAAGAGTTTATACAAGCTGGACAATCGCAGCCAAACTTGGTGATCGCAGCATCACTTTCTTCTTCAGTAAATTCTACCGAAGCAATATTCTTAGCAGCCTGCCCTGTAGCCACGGTTGATGCAGGTGTCGAAGGAGATTGTTGCTTCCTCTGTGAATCTCGGACGCACACTAAAGTGTTGACAGCGTGGGGACTAGATATACAAGTCTGACCATTGTTTGTGTGGATTAGTTCCTGGGTTGCACCAGCGTGTGCAGGAAGGATGAATGGCTGCCAAAGTAGACATCAGCTATACAAAAATCGAGGAACTAGACAGCAAGTTAAGTATAAGTTTTCTGTCCATATAGGACTATGATTTGATTTTTTAAATACACGTAGGGTGGGCAATGCTGACTATATCTGGGTTATATCTAGGTTTTCTTGAGCATTGCCCACCCGAAAGATACTTAAATTTTTTCAAAAATCAAACCAGATTGCTATAGGTTTCCTTCGTGTCCTTAGCAAATTTGGCTGACTGCTAAGATAATCTAATTCACTGTTACAGGTCAAGAGAGTTTTTATCAGGAATACCAACAATTCTTCTTATTCTTTCAACCTAATAAACCTTTCCTTAGATAGCACAAAGCAAGCTAAACTTTTTTTCCTACACTTTTGCCAAATTGAAGTTAAGAAAAATGAGAATAATAACCATAAAATTTTGCTTTTCATCTTGAGCGCCACTAGAGTCATGAAATAAGCTGTTGGACTTGTGACTTGCCAACTTTCAGACAATAGGACACGCCAAGAGCGCTTTGCGCTCCCGGAGGGTACGGGCTTGGCGGTTCGTTTAATAAACATTTAATAAATATTAAGTGCATCTCTATAGAGAATAGGTATAACAAAATAGACTAATAACATCCAATAGCCAGTCTTCTTGACTCTTTGACCACAATAGAGTGAGTCTGTCACCCACCCCATTCAGCCTCAGCAACATTACCAAGGCAAACAAAACTAACATATCAGTAACACTTAATAAGTGTATAACTATACTATTTAAATTTATTATAAAAGTTATACTAGTTTTATAGGTTCTACCTGGGAATTACTTAGAAGTGGCTTTGCCACTTCTTTTTTAAAATCTAAGGAAAAGATAATATTCTCTCAATCATGAAGTATACAGTGAAGTATTAAATACTTCATGTTTCATTCTTCCTGCTTTATTTTGTGCTTTGTTCGGTTTGTATTTGCTGTCATTGAGTGCGCTGCCTCACCACTGCGCGTGTAATGTGTCCTAGCCTTGTCCTAACGGACAAGCACTCGCGTTCGGCACGCCACTTCGTGTCTACGTGGTTAGTATCAAAATAATTTTCACGGATGAATTACGATTGCTATAGATGTCATAAAAAACTGTTGTATAAACAGGGGATTCTACCATGTTTACTAAAGAGAATAAACTGCTTTTAATAGGCTAGGTAACAGCTTTAAGGGAGCTTTTATTAGGACAATTCGTTATTACGAAAGTCTAGGTTTAATTCAGTCCTGAGAACGAACCGAGGGAGGATTTTGTCAGTTTTCATCTGATGTGCTGACCCATCTTTCTTTTATGAAACGTGCTCAGAACCTTGGTTTAAGCTTGCAAGAAATTGCCGAAATCCTCCAAGTCTATGATGGAGGCAAACCTGCCTGTGATGAAATTCAACAGAAGTTGAAAGATAAGATATCAGAGATTGATAGACAAATTGAACAGTTATTAACCTTGCGGGGTGAATTGAGAAGATTATTCTCAGGATGGAACACTTTAGCAACTAAGCCGGAAGATACAATATGTCCGATAATTCAGAAAGATTAAACATTGGTAGAGAAATAACTTTAGCCACCTCGATCATCCCTACCTGAAAGTTACATTTTTAAATAATCTTGTTCAGTTTGCGCTAAGCGTGTTAAACCTGTGGCCAAACAACCAAAGGCTAGTTCAATTTCCTGACATTGCTGTATCTCAATAAAATAGCGATCGCCTAACTAGAGTGAGTATCATCTACCAGAAATGAAGACGTTATTGTGCTGGGGTTCGCGCAATAATACGATCGCATCCTACATCCTACTTTCCCAGCGTCCAATAAATCCTGGGTGGTAACAGAGATAGACAAAGTTAAACCCCCATGTCAAAGTGCTATGCATTACCCGGATCTTTCTTAACATTGCTGTAAAACAGGCAGGATAAGAATGGTGGCGGTGAGGGTAGTTGTGGGGGTTGACAGGGGGAATCAAAGATGAGTATGAGGAGAAAATTACCTGC
>JAHHIB010000020.1 GCA_019359075.1 Kalymmatonema hyalinum WJT4-NPBG1 | reverse complement strand
GTAGATTCGATAGCGGTAGTTCATGGTTAACATTTCGCTATTTTAACACATTTACTGGAGATTGTAACTCTAGTAAATACAAAGCCGTCCTATAAGGACGGGGTTTTAGACCCAACTTTTCGATAAATCTTCCTGAGTTGGCTTTCTCAGTTGCAAGGGAAGGTTGAGAGTTCGCTTGCATATTTCTCAATTTTTCACCGCTATTAACTCGTGTTAACAAAGAGACCATATACCTTAAGTAGAAAATTTCACAAGTTCGTAGCGTTATGTATGCCTGAAACGAAAGTTGGTAGTAAGCGCTCTTTGCGCTCACTACAAGCCACCCAATATCGTTACAAACTTATGCAAAACTGTACTAAGTCACTACTGTTTATTTATGTTAATGGATAAAAAAATATGCTGAGATTGTTTTCATTCTATTTCAATAATTTAAGATTAGCCAAAAAGCTAACTGTACTACTACTGATCATATTTATTGGAGGAATTACCTTGAGTGGTCTAGCTTTGGCTAATATCCTGAATTACAAAGCTCAAGATGAAATCAGTTCAAATGCTTGGTTGTTGTTCCGGACTATAAACTCTGTCCGTTCTTACACAAATGATGAAGTGAATCCCGAGTTGGAACAACGCTTAGAAAAAGATGAATTTGCAGCGCAGACTATTCCATCTTACTCATCAAGGAGAGTTTTTGAAAAGCTACGAAATGACAACGATGCCTATAAAGATTTTTTTTATAAGGATGCGATGCTGAATCCAACAAATATTCGAGATAAAGCTGATAGTTTTGAGACTGATATTGTACAAAAATTTCGTCAAAACAAGAATCTCAAAGAAATGTCAGGATTCCGTTCTTTTGATAAAGAGAAATTTTATTACATTGCGCGTCCCTTAGCCATAACTGAGTCTAGTTGCTTGAGATGTCACAGCACACCAGAGGCTGCTCCCAAGAATATGATTCAGATTTATGGGACAGAACACGGGTTTGGCTGGAAATTAAATCTTATTAATGGTGTTCAGATGGTTTCTATTCCTGCCAGTCAAGTTTTGCAGAAAGCTCATCAATCGTTTGTTTTAGTGATGGGAATTGTCACTATGATTTTTGCCTTCGCCATATACATGGCTAACTTCTGGCTTAAGCGATATGTTGTGCGTCCCATTAAGCGCGTCGTCCGAGTTGCAGAAGCTGTAAGTACTGGTGATATGGATGTAGAATTTGAGAAAGTGGCTAACGATGAAGTCGGCAGTTTGGTGGAAGCCTTTACACGCATGAAGATAAGTTTGGTAATAGCAATGGAAAGTTTGCAAGAGTAAAAACAATAACCAATGCAATCTTACCTTGCATCCGAAAGTTCTACAGGTGTGAAATATAGCGCTTGGTGGTGTTGAGTGCAATACATCAAGAAATAAGAACCACAGATGGACACAGATGGACACAGATAAATAATTACTTTATCCAAACGAGAAGCGCTATATTCACAAAAAATCCGTAACTGAATGGTATTGCGTTGATATGCACAAAGAATCACTGGATACGTCCGCAAATTCTCGATTTGGGTGAGTACAATTAGTGTTTAATTTCTATATTGAGAATGTAACTTCCCAATTGGACGTCTCCTGCCAACAATTCGTATTCCACTCGCAACTGCTCAGGCATTGGATCACCCTTGAGTACTAGGCTACGAGTAAAATTATGCAGGCGGATAGGCTCGTTATGTTGTGATGATTCATTAGCCAACCAATAGCGAGTCCTACCATACGCGCCTTGTTGCCACAAGTGACGGTAATTCACCTGAGCGTGACCTTGGTGTGTCATGATAACTCGCTCAGGAGCAATTTCTAACCACCATTGCGGGGGACTAGTTGGGAGATCAGCATGATCTTGCTCTTGGCGACTTGTACTCTCTGGGTTGAAAGAGTTTGCCACTTCAGGCTCCTTAAAAGACGGCGCACTCAATAGTAAGTGAAACCGATTATGGTCTTTTTGATACACTGTTACAGCGGTTTCAACGACAGACCAAAGTGGCTGATCTGTGGAAATGAGTGATAGGCAAACGGGCTTGCGGTAGTAAGTTAGCATGGGGGCGATAAGGGCTAGAAGCCAATAAAGGACAACAGATCAAGGATTGTAATGTGAGTTCAAAAAAATTAGTCTAAAATTTTACAATTTTTATTTGGTTAATGAAAATAAGCTTGCCTTCAACCAAACAATTGCGATCATCTAAATTTGAAGTAGAAATGATAGATTCATAAGATGAGCTATACTCTTATTCTATCTCTAAAGATACATTTTTTACCTATCTTCAGATAGATGATTTTAAGAAAAACATAAAAATTTGCAAATCAGCCTCTCTTTTTAAAGATTAAGTACAGGTTTGTAGTAATCGCTTAAGCGATTCAACGACTTGGGTGTATTGTTTGTAAAGTACGTAAGTTCTAGAACAGACGATTCTTAATAAGTGCGACTAAAATCAATTTATGCAGCAGCAGTTGTAACATAACGCAATCAACTACATCGCTACATCCTTCACTAAAACATCCAATTCGCGTTGCATTTGAGTGTAAACTAAGTCATAACAAGCATTCACGTACTCACGGTCATTGGCTGCTTCAGTGCCATAACGTTCAAAAACAATCGGAGCACAGACACGGGTGTGAATTTGTACAGGAAAGGGTATATTGGGTAGCGGACCAATACCCAAGCCCCAAGGCAAACCTAGATATATGGGAAATACGCCTGGATCTAGCTGGTACAACCAAGGGATACCCCACTGATTTAACTGTTTTACCTGTTCGTAGCAATCACCCAAAACAATCAAGGTATCATGTGCGCCAACAGAGATCAGCGGAATGATTGGTACCAACTTTTTTAGTGCCAGCTTGATAAATCCTTTATGACCAGCAAATTGAATTTTGTAACGCTGGCTATGAGGACGAAACATATCGTATTGTCCTCCCGGATAAACAAGTACACTTGCACCGATATCAAAGGCGGCGCTTGCCATTTTTGGATGTGCGAGAATGGCTCCAATTTTTTGTCCAACGCTGGCCATGGGGGGACTTACTTTCCACGCATAGGAGTGCATTAAACCATACACCAAACGTTGCGTGCCAAAGCGACGGAACCAATCGTACATCATCATGTGTAAATCGGGAGACGCCATCCCACCATTATGTGAGCCAACGAGCAAAACCTTTCCATCGTCTGGAATGTGATGCCAACCTGAAGTCTGCACTCGAAAATAGTAGCGGTAAAACCATTCCCATATTGGCATTAACGATTCAATAAATTCAGGTTCTCGCGCTGATAACGTCCAACCCGGTAATGATGTTGTTGAATTTGGATTACTCATAAATTTATTTTTTTATAACCGTCATTAGTCATTTGTCCAAAGTCCTTTGTAATGACTAATAATAAAGCACCAGCCTCACGAGTTAATAGGCAGCTTTTGAATTTTGAATTGCTTACTGGCGAGGGATGTGAATACGCTTTCTAAATTCTTCCGCCCTTTGCTGGTGAGGAATTTTTGCGACTAAGGCTTCTACCAATTCCTCTGGGGTTATTTGGGGATTTTGAGCCAAAGTGTCTTCAAGAACAAAGCTGGCGAATGGTCCTACAAAAGAAGTCAGTTCTTGCCGACAATATTGTAGAAACTCTCGGTTGTCAGCAACAGGATAACTATTTATGCTTTGCCCAGAGGGGGTTGTTTCCGGAAGTGTTTTTGTTTTTGACTCAGGTTGTGAGGGAATTCGGATGTTGGTTTTAAACTCCTGTGCCCGTTGCGGATCAGGAATTGCCGCAGCTAACTTTTCTACGAGTTCGCTAGGTGTCATTTGTGGGGTTTGATCCAAAGTCTTTTTGATCAAAACACTGGCAAATGGTCCCACAGAAGTAGTCAGTTCCCGCTGACAATACTCTAAAAACTCTGGGTTAATATTACTAGGCTTTTCTGCCTGAAATGGAGTTGCTGCTTCAGTGTTTTGCCTGGGTTGTTGTGAGTGTTGGTTCGACTGTTGAATTTTTTCTGGTTGTATAGTTTCTGGTAATTCAACTTCATTAACAGAGTCAGGGTAAATTTGCATTTTCTGATGCGATACGCTCACACCGATACTGCCAGGTAAAATTGGTGAGTGAAGCAGATTGTAAACTTCTTTGGCTGATTGGTAGCGGTCTGCTGGTTTTTCCGCTAGCATTTTTTCCAGTATCTCACCCACAGGTTCTGTGACATTAACAAACGAGCGCCATTGCCACTTGAAAGAGTCATCCAGTAAAGAACGTGGCGTTTTGCCAGTCAGGAGAATAACAGCAGAAACACCTAGTGCATAAAGGTCGCTAGAGGGGTAGCAACGTCCCATACGAATCTGTTCTGGTGGAGAATAACCCATTTTTCCCACCATCGAACCAGCAACAGAGCGCCAGGCATTGGGAGAATTAGAAGAATCACCCGCCAAAATCTGAGTGAGTTTCTGCTTCACCACGCCAAAGTCGATGAGTACAGGTTTAGAAAGCTTATGGGAAAGCATCACATTGTCGAGTGAGATATCCCGATGAATGATGTTGCGCTGGTGGAGATAGTCTAAAATGGGCAACAGATCCGATAACCACTGGATAACTTCTGCCTCGGAAAACGGCTTTCTTTCCCTAGATAGGCGATCGCGCAAAAGTTGAGAATAAGTATTGCCTTCTATATATTCCTGCACTATAAACAGCCGCTGTTTCTCAGTCAACCAAGCTAGAAATTTGGGAATATGGGGATGATTAATCTGGTATAATACTTTTGCTTCGCGCTCAAATAGCTCACGAGATTTGACAAGGATATGCTCTGATGTGTTTATAGGCACAAACTCTTTCAGGACACACAGATCCCCGAAACGTTGCATATCAGATGCTAAGTAAGTTTTTCCAAAACCTCCCTGTCCAAGAAGTCTTTGAACGGAATAGCGATTGTTAATCAAAGTTCCGGGGTTAATCTCTGCTAGCATTGCTGCATTGTGGTTTAGTAACTAAGAGACAAATAGATCTTTATCCAACTACCTCTTACTTGCAAGGATACACCAAACTACAACAGACGACCGTCACTTTTGAAGTGTCACTAAAAACAAAAGACTGTTTTTTGAAATCTATCTCGGTAGATGGAATTCCCTTAAATTCATTTAGGGTTTAAAAATTTGGCAACTGTTTGCACATCCTTGTCACCACATACTGGGTTGATGGCAATTGCGGGACGACCTATAAGTTGTGTGCCAAGAATTTCTAGCAATGCGATTGGCTTTGCCACTGCCCCTTGAGCAATCGCCCGCAAGGGCAATGGGCTAAGCGCAAAGCGTCCCGTTGAGGGATACGCCGAATCGCAACACCGACACTACGTAGAAATCAAGCGTATTGCGGCTGTACTTTTGGTCAAAGGTGCGAATACTAACAACACCCTCAACCCAAGGTAGTGCCGTCCAGACTTCGGTCTATGGGCTGATCCGAACCGTACTTAAGAAGCCTAAATTTGTATGAGTTTTTGTCTTGCGGGCTTGGCGAAAGTGCCGCAGACTTTATCCTGTCAGCTAGTGAAAGATATAAATCTACCTATAGTATTGGCAATCAACCTTCTTTGATATTGATTGTATTACCTCAGTTAGAAGAGATCATGACATAGAATTGCTAATCTAAAATTAGTTGACAAATAAATACTCTATTCAGATAAATGACTGCTTGAAAAAGCAGAAATTGACCTGCAATTCAAATAAGCTTTCACTTGAGTATATATTTGTAATTTTAGCATTTTTCGAGTAATAGCCCAAGTTTGAATAATTTTGAATTCAAAAAGAGTTTGAACTATAAGTAATTTAAATGATCAACAGATGAAGAACAAAATTACTACTGAAACAGACTATTTACTTCACAGGCTTTGGGACGCAAAAGTCATCATATCTATACTATTGCTTGCTGTGCTGGTGAAATTTGGTTATAGAGATAATGCGGCTGCTCCTACGCCAGTTGTGAGCACATATGAAGTTAGCAGAAATACAGACGATATTATCGGTCAAACCGTGACGGTTATAAGCAACCCTATTAAAAAAGTCGGTTTAAGTTCTTTTACTGTAAGCGATGAGCGATTTTTTAGCGGCGAACCTATAGTGGTGGTGAACGCTTCAGGTGTGCCTTTCGATTTACCTACAGATAGTAACATCAGAGTTCAAGTTACGGGCGATGTTCGTAACTTAGATATTCCAAATATTGAGCGCGATTATAAGCTGAATTTGCAAAACCAATACTATAAAGACTACATCAATAAACCGGCGATTATTGCTAAGTCGATGATGCTAGCACCCACAGCCGGGCAAATGACCAAAGATCCTAGCAAATACTATGGCAGGAGAGTTGCAGTTAGGAGTGAAGTTGACAATATTCAAAGTCCGGTTTTGTTTACACTAGATGAAAACTCCGTGCTTGGTGGAGAAGATTTACTAGTTTTATTAGTTGCAACACCAAAAAGTGCTATTAAGCAGGGTCAAACAGTAGGAGTGGTGGGTGTTGTTCGTCCGTTTGTCGTTGCAGATATTCAGAAAGACTACGGCATAACCTGGGATGAGAGAGTGAGAGGACAGTTGGAAGCCGATTACAGAAACAAGCCTGTGTTGGTTGCTGACACTATATATCCTTAATATTAAAGGAAAAGTAGGGGTTTTGAGTTAATCAGTGCAAGATTTGCTGTTTTAGAACAAAAAACCCTGGTTATTGCTGAGACTTGTTCCTACATACACAACCACTTTATGTAACTATCCTTTGGCACACAAAGCTTGAGCTAATACACCTCTACAGACACATAACCAAAGGTAGGTGTATTAGAGCTACTTTTAGAGATATGACTGTAATTAAACCTGTCTTTCGTCAGATATCGATTTTCTTCATTGTCTATATAAAACCTTTTTTCCCTAGCCATAAGATAAAATCAATATCTTTGGCTTCAGGGTATTGTAAGGGTATATGTTCGTTAGAACTGTCACAAAGCGAACTTTTTAAGAAGAAACTTATTGACGAAATTTTAATATTAGGCAGGGTATAAAGTCATCAAAGCTTTTGACTCAAAATGCAGCAAAAAAGAGAAGTTTTAATCGAGCAGACTTTGAGTGTGTCTCCCTCAAATTCTGCACCACAAAAAGATGTGACGATTCCTAGAGAAGGGTTCTTTTTTATTCCCCTTTGCTTTTTATTGCTTTTGTCAGTTGCTTTTCTGAAGCAATCCAAGTTTAAACAGGCTTTATACACTCGAATAATGACTCTAAAACTTTACTATCAAATTCCGTGTTTTAGATGTCAATTTTTTAAACGTAATCAATACATACAGTGTGCTGTACAGCCTTATTTGGTTTTAAATAAAGAAGCCGTTAATTGTCCTGATTATTCGCCTTGCAAGGGCAACAATGGCGGCTAATAAGCTGTGTACGTTTTACGTGGAGAACTGTTCTCCATCCCTTTGTCAGCATACGGCGATTGCGCTCTTCGCTGTGCCGAAAGCGATCGCTGGTTCCGAGTTCACACAGTGCGTTAGTTCCAAACCAAAGAAACGATTATGGCAAAGATTGGCTATCAAGCTTCCCACGAACAATTCAAGCCCAGCGAACTGCTGAAGTACGTCCAAATAGCAGAACAAGCTGGCTTCACCCATGTCTTATCTTCCGACCACTTCCATCCTTGGAGTGAACAGCAAGGACAAAGCGGTTTTGCCTGGTCATGGTTGGGTGCAGCAATGCAAGCCACCCCAACGCTTGCTTATCGGGTTGTTTGCGCTCCCGGTCAGCGGTATCATCCAGCTATCATCGCCCAAGCTGTGGCAACCCTAGAGGAAATGTTCCCCAACCGCTTCTGGTTGACAGTAGGCAGCGGTCAGGCACTGAACGAACAGATTACAGGCGAACCTTGGCCCGTCAAGTCTAAACGTAATGCCCGTCTCAAAGAGTGCGTTGATGTCATCCGCGCTCTTTGGGCGGGAGAGACAGTCACGCATCACGGTCTAGTCTGTGTTGAAGAAGCAAAACTTTATACCCGTCCGCAAACGCCACCCCCAATTATTGGAGCCGCCGTCACCGCCAAAACCGCAGAATGGCTTGGTGGTTGGGCAGATGGACTGATTACCATTTCTCACCCACTCCCCAAGCTCAAAGAAGTCGTCGAAGCCTTTCGCCAAGGTGGTGGAGAAGGCAAACCCATGATTTTAAAAGTGCAGCTTTCATACGACCGTGACGAGGAGACAGCGCGACAAAAAGCTCATCAGCAATGGCGCAACAATATTTTTGAGAATATCTTGATGACAGAACTACGAACTCCACAGCAATTTGATGCTGCGGGGAGCTTTGTCCAACCAAAGGAGTTAGACCCGTACGTCCGTATCTCAGCAGACGTGCAGCAGCATATCGAGTGGCTGCAAGAATATATTGAACTCGGGTTTGACGAATTGATTCTGCACAATGTCAACCGAGAACACGAGCAGTTTATCGAGGTGTTTGGCGAGAAGGTTGTGCCAGTGCTGGGATCACCGTGACGACTAAAGAACCAGTCCACTAGTACCGTGCGGCGTAAATACGCCTACCATCTTTTTATAGTCCGTGTACGAGAAATTTGAGTCAAAATAATCGTCGGTTTACTTCCGCCATGCTGTACTAGAAGTATTTGACAAAAGACCCAGAACTGCTTTTGACTTACTAGGGAGCACTCCTAGCCATATCCAGAGCAAGAGGAACACCAGTTAATGTAAATTTAATCGTTTTCGTCTTCTGATTATTGGCTGTCTGCAATTGACCAGCTTACGGCATTGCTCGGAATTATTTATTAAGCTAATAAATAATAGCGTAGCTGTCATGAGTCGGTATGTAGTTTTCAAAAGCCTTGCTATGTAAGACTCTGAGAAAGAAATGTGAAGTAGCTACTGTCAAGACTCAAACTCGAAACACCTTGGACAATTGCAATGAGTTCATTCAACTCACCATCAGGCTTTTTAAGGTTGATGGCTACCCCTTGCGCTAAAGCAGTAGGAGATGATCCCAAAATATAGTCAGACGCTGTTCCGACAAGCTGGATCATATCTTCACTTGGATTAAAGTCAGTAATGATAGCGTAGTCACTCTCACCAGCAGTTGTCCGATTATAGTCATCATAGTAAACAGAGAAGCTACCAGCAGCGTTTCGCCCTCCAAGGTTGAATGTATCTCTGCCTTCTCCTCCAACCAGGATGTCTATTTCACCTACTCCATAGCTACCACCAGAAGGACCACTGGGTATGTATCCAGCACCAGTGAGAATATCATCTCCTTTTCCACCTAAAACGAAATCATTGCCGCTTCCACTGTTGAGAACATCATTTCCATTTCCACCATAGAGCAAATCATCCCCGCCACCAGTCTTGTAGCTTCCATCGTATAAAATATCATCTCCATTGCCACCAATCAGGGTATCATTGCCAAACCCACCATCTAATCTGTCGTTACCGTCGCCGCCATCTAAATAGTCATCACCAGAAAGACCTATGATTTGGTCATTCCCACTTCCACCAAACAGGAAATCCTTACCTAAAGAGCCAAAGAGCTGGTCGTCACCTTTTTTGCCATACAAGAAATTTTCGCTGTTTGGGTCTCCTCCGTAACCCGGAGCATATAGTACTTTGCTGAGTCCAGCATATAGAATGTCGTCACCGTCGCCGCCTTCTATCTTGTCATTACCCTGTCCACCTTCTAAAAAGTCGTCACCGGCTAGACCAATGAGAACATCATCTCCTTTATCACCAAAAATTGAATCATTGTTTTGAGTTCCTTTGAGATCATCGTTTCCTGTAGTACCGTAAATAACTGCCATAAAGCTCCTTTTTCAAGAATCAACTTTCAACAATCAGCTTGAGATCTGTGATTGTTGAGCAATTTTCATTTTTTTGTAAAGAAATATCACACAACTTGTGACACCTCTTATTTGTGCCGCAAAAAGAATGTTTGGTGGTCATCCACAGTGATGGGGAACGACTCAAATTTAACAAGCATTTCAGAGATCGCCTAGCAACAAGCTACCATGTCGCTATTTTTATTTGATAGCAATAAAATATCCTAAATGTCATGAAATGCCATCTGCTCATGGGGTGACATACGAGTTAATATTGTGTCCGGTTAAAGACTTATCATGACTCCTATGCCGCCCGTGGAATACCGAATTAAATCAACCGCCAAGCGCGTATAGCCTGCTTTTACTTGGAACATCGGCGTCATACACCCATTGGTATCGGGGTACTGTGGCGGGGCTGGTTAAAATTGCACGACAAGAGTGAGGGTTGGCAGCTTGCCAGAGACACTTAACGGGAAAAGCCAGATTTATGGAGTGATTACCGTACTTTACTCACAGCGAATCGCACTTTATGGACACCCCTAGTCGCGCTATGTTTCGTGCAGCATTGTCATTCAGCGTCAAGGTTAGCACCGCAATGACCGCAAACAAACTGCTTTCCATTGCGGAAAGATTTTCGTCGTTGAGGGTGGATGTGGTTGCAGTGCAAGCAGGTCAAAATTCGCTCTGCGCCACCGCGACAACAGCTGTGTTGTAACCTCAGCGCGCTGCCAAGTAGGTGTTGGGTGCATCTGCTGGGAGCGTTGGCGGCTGGAATCAAGCCATTACGTAACCAACTTTTGAATGTCTATTTTATTTCTAAAATTTTCTCAAAGGTTGGCAACATCACTTTTAAATTCTATGTTATCCTCACTTTATAGGATTAAATTCGGTTGTGCAGTTTGTTTTTATCTATTACAAGTGTCTCTCCGAATCTAACTCTCTACACTACTATCTGATTCTGGAGATCTTTTATGTCAATTTATGTCGGCAATCTATCATATGAGGTTGAACAAGATGACCTCAAACAGGTCTTTTCAGAGTATGGAACTGTTAAGAGCGTTCAATTACCTACAGACCGGGAAACGGGCCGCGTACGAGGTTTCGCCTTTGTAGAAATGGGAACAGAAGCAGAAGAATCCGCAGCGATCGCGGCTCTTGACGGTGCTGAGTGGATGGGTCGTAACTTAAAAGTGAACAAAGCTAAGCCCCGCGAAGACAGAGATTCCTTTGGTGGTGGTAGACGAAACAATAGTGGTGGTGGTGGAGGATATTCTCGACGCTACTAAGCTTTGAGATGAGTGTTGGCTCCTTCTCCAATCGTTTCATCACAAAGAAATAATTGAACTCTCGGGTATTTTGGGCAGATAAGGAGTCTGCCCTTTTTTGCTCGCGTTTTACTGGATTGGTTATATCCAGCTACCAATTAAGTCAATTTAGTAGGAGAGAGAATGACCCAAATAATTGTGGGCGAAAATGAAGGAATTGAATCAGCCTTACGTCGATTTAAGCGAGAAGTTTCCAAAGCGGGAATTTTTCCAGATATGAAGAAACATCGTCACTTTGAAACGCCTCTGGAGAAACACAAGCGTAAAGCAGTTGCGAGACACAGGCAGCAGCGACATAAGAGGCGTTTCCGTTATTGAGGACAATCGAGCTTCTTAACGACGCAGCAGTGGATCGACAGAGATCGTAATCTTCGCTGCGGCGATCGCGCAGAAATTTTCCCCAACGACTTCAAACCTGTAAATCCTTTTGTAGCAAAGGGTATAAGAAGCTGGTGGTGAGTGGAGACTGAAAGACATCCCATCAATGGCAGCTTCAGCCCGAGAAGCAGCTAGACCACCAGCACTAAAGGAACTGAGAATTCTTTCCTTACGCAAGGTAATGACCAATTCTCGAAGGCAATACGATTAGCCATTGCTCCGGTGGCATAAATATCTCAACATAACGCAAGCAAGACAAGTCTACCATAGTAGGAGGGCGATTCTCCTTGGCAGACCCTCCGCGAATGCCGAGTACTTGTGTTATGTCAAGTTCGGTTACATGTGAATGATTAAAAAACCGCACGCCTTCGCTCTCGATCGCAGAGGGAGAGGAAGGAGAAATAATTCCGTTGCAAACGGATGTAATTTGTCTCGCACTTTGGGGTATTTAGACAAAAGCATCAAGTTAGATGCAATATACTTCAAATAGAAAAACACCCTGACATAATTGGGGTTTTACTTTACACCTTCTACTGAGTAAATCGGCAAGGGAATCGCGCCATTCCATCGCTGGGGTTCTGGTTTAGAGCTGTTAATTGTATCCACGCATACAAGCTAACTTAAAATTAACTTATTCCTTCGATAGAAGTTGGGTAAAACAGAGGCATCTATTATACTTATTAACGTTCTTAATTCAAAAGTCGTCAATCATGTGGTTACATTCATAAGGAAGAAAAAATTGTAATAAATTAAAATTTAATATTATTTTTTATAATTATTAATATTTGATAGATGTTGATAATTTCTTGACACAAATAACAATTGATATTGCAAAAAATTAGTTAGCTATTTGGAATTTTTAATTGATTACGTCATCAGCATTTTCTCTTTTTAAAAGTTTCTCAATTTTGGTGATATGCTCTTAACTTGTTTCTAGCGCAATACCTAGCCCTCGTACGGATGTCAGGGAAATAATTAGTAATTCGTCATTCATCATTCGTACTTTCTAACTCCATGACGAATGACGAATCAATAATTAAGAATTATTTTGAAGCCTTACACCTGATACAAACCCTATTTGTCAGATTTTTGCTCAACCTCTGCAAACTTTGTAGTAAGAATTTCAAATGGATGTAAACAAGTTAGAAATTGACCAATTTGTCCAACGCACACACCGAATGTACAGGCGTTTAGCAGATTTGTACGACAATCTAAACACGATGCCTGTCATGCCAGATACGTTACCGCAAGCTCTCGTCGAACTTGGGAGCGCGTCAGAAATAATGGATTTGGCTACACAAGAACTCCATCAGCAGAATGAAGAACTCATACAAACACGAAATTTGCTGGAAACGGAACGCCAACGCTACCAGGATTTATTCGAGTTTGCACCAGACGGCTATTTGGTAACTGATGGCAGCGGCATCATTCAAGAAGCTAACTGTGCTGCTGCTAAATTGTTCAACTACCTACAGCAGTATCTAGTGGGCAAACCAATTATTAACTTCGTGACGTTAGAAGACCGTCAGACCTTTCGTGGCTTCCTTATCCAATTATCCGAATCCAACAAGGTCAAAGAGTTAGTTATACGTATGCAAAAACGCGGCGATCAGTTGTTTGATGCCGCCATGACAGTAGGAGTAGTCCGCAATCAGCAGGGTAAGCCAATAGCACTACGTTGGCTGCTGCGTGACATTACTGAGCGCCAGCAAGTAGAATCAACACTGTTTAAGAATAACTGTGACTTGCGTCAAGACCGCTTTTCGCATAAATATTGCAAAGGAGAAACGATCCTTCTCAACCCGGAAGTGATTTGGTATATTCATCAAGGTTGGGTGAAGCTGAGCACACTATGTGAAAAGGGCGAAGAAGTCCTGGTTGGGTTAGCTGGCGAAGGAATGGTTTTTGGTGCGAGTCTGACTGCGCTGCACATTTACCAAGCAACAGCCTTATCCGATGTGGAATTAGTGCCAATACACCTAGCAGAAATTGCAGCTTTGCCAATCCTTAGCCATACTCTGTTACCGAAAATCAATCGGCGGTTACGGCAAACAGAATCTTTTTTAGCCATTTGTGGAAGACGAAGGGTACAAGACCGGTTTCACCAATTGTTACTGCTTTTAAAACAGGAAATTGGTCAACCAGTGGCAGACGGAACTCGCCTTTTGGTTCGCCTCACTCATGAAGAGCTTGCCAACGCCTGCTGCACGACCAGGGTAACCATTACACGAATGATAGGCAAGTTACAGAAACAAGGGAAAATTTGTTTTGACTCCACAAACCATATGATTCTCAAAGATATTCATTAATGGCATAACTTACAATTTTACGATTTCTTGATATTGAGCCATTTAATTTTTGTATTTGCAAGCACAGAACAATTTAACAGATGCCCCTTCCTAAAGACAGAAGGAACAGTTAATGACAGAACTTATGTTAGGAAAAAGATAGCAAATGAAGGCAGAAGTCTGAATTAATTAAGTGGGATTAATGTTTCATTCTTTATCCTTCATCTGATGGGTAAACTCTTCAGGATAAAATAATGAATCCCAATGATATCAATCCCAATAGCTCATTTGGGAAAGAGCAAATAATGTCCCCAGTGAGTTACGGGGTGACTAATCAACTTTCGGAAAACGTCATCTTGACCACATTAGACGACGTGTATAACTGGGCTAGGCTCTCCAGCTTATGGCCGCTGATGTACGGCACAGCTTGCTGCTTTATTGAATTTGCTGCGATGATTGGCTCACGATTCGATTTTGACAGATTTGGTCTCATTCCTCGTGCTAGTCCGCGTCAAGCTGACTTAATCATTTTGGCAGGCACTCTCAACATGAAAATGTCTCAACCGACAATGCGCCTTTACGAGCAGATGCCTGAGCCGAAATACGTCATTGCAATGGGAGCCTGCATGATCACCGGCGGTATGTTCAGCGCCGATTCTCCTACTGCTGTTCGAGGAGCTGATAAAATTCTGCCCATAGATGTTTACATACCCGGTTGCCCGCCCCGCCCGGAGGCAATTATGGATGCTATCATCAAGCTTCGCAAAAAAATATCCAATGACTCAATGCAGGAGCGGGGCAAAATTACGCAAACCCATCGCTACTACAGCACCAGGCACAACTTGAAGGTAGGGAATCGCATTCTAACTGGTGAATATTTGCGAGCGCCTTCTCGCCAGAAGCCACCCGAAGCGCTAGCACAAGCAATGGGAATGCCAGTACCTCCCGCTCTTATGACTATGAGAAACGAATCAGAAACAGAGAGCTTAAACTCTAATGATTGAAATTGGTAACTAGAATTAAACGTAACCTGCCTCTAATCCTCTTGCATGATTGTAAATAGTCTTCCTATAATTTCTCTAAAAAAGGGAAATTATAGGAAGACTTTTCTTCATTCACCACCGGCAAATAAATATAGGTGATTGAAGGGAGTTCCAAATTAAAAAATATCCAACTTTTTCTTGTGGGATGCGATTGGGGAGCGTCCTATAAACTGTGCGCTCCGGGATGCCCACCCCACTGTTAGGGGATAATTTATTTGTTGGAAATCCCGAAAACTTATTTCTCTGCTTCAATCAGCTCTGTTGGCTGCCTAACTGGGAACAGGACTCCCATTAGCTGAGCCAGAGGCATAGAGCGCTCCTCCTGAACAAAAAGTAAGGGCAGGAGGGCAAACAGCCGTAGCACGCCTGAGAGAACAAACAGCCCCAGCAAGCCACCGCCACCAGCCAGAGTTGCGAGAAAGCTACCGATGGTGATTCCTATTGCCCCACTCACACCAGCAACCGCCCCCGTGATCGCGAAGTATTTGGACAGATTACCCACCGGTGCCACTGCCATCATAAGATTGTTGGTACACAGGTCAATTGCCGCCCATGTTCCACCAGTTAGCACGTGCAACAAGGGTAACCAGACCCAAAGGGAAATTGGATCAGCTCCAGTTCCTAGCCACAACAAAGGTGTCACCCCCACCAATAATCCCACGAATACCAGGAGTGGGCGATTCCCAATCCGGTCTGCCAGTTTGCCCCACAAAAGCAGCAGCAACATATTAGCACCAGTAGAAATACCAGTATAAATTGTTACCAAAGTGACATTTATCTCCAGGTTATCCAGCATGTAGAGGTTAAAGAAGGGAGCGCTGACGTTAACGGCAAAGCACCATATGGCAATGTAAAACACAAACTTCAAAAAATTGGTGTCTTTGAGGAAGCTAAGATCTATTCCCGTGGGCTGCGGTTGGGATTTCTCTGAATGGGCGACTTTTAAAAGCTGCGGGTTCACATCGGTCAACCAGAACTGACTGACCAGACTACTTAGCCCAAACACAATTCCTAGAACCAAGACCACACCGTAGCCTTGCAGTGTTCCACCGGGCCAGGTCGATACCGCTAGACCCAGCAGCGGCACACCAACAAGATTCGTCAAGCTCACAAGACTATTGCGAAAGCCAAAATACCGCCCCCGCAACCGCTGTGGGACTAACACAGCCGTCCAGCCCAAAAAGGGAGCACGGCCCAAAGCTTCGATGATATTAGTCACCAAGATAATTCCCAATGTCAACAGCACCACTTGATCCCCAGTGATATCAGAGGTGACTGAGGTGACCAACCAAATCGCTGGCACGAGAATCACCCACAGTAGCCGCGACGGGACGAAAATGCACATCGAAAACCAGTTGAAGCTAGGACTTCTGTCTACCAGATACGCTCCCAGCGGTTGGAGCAGATTCACCAACTGAGGAATCGAGGCTAAAAGACCAATTTTCACTGGACCGGCACCCAGCTCCAGCAAGAAATTAGTGAGCAACGCGCTGCCGATGATACTGTAAAAAACCGTAGCGAAGACACTCTCAAAAGTTAACGCCCTGAGGCTTGTCCGAATTTCCGGCTTAGAAATTTTAAAAAGCAGTTTTGGAGTTGGAGGAAGTAGCGTCTCTGTGATTGCCCTATCTTCTGCGATTTCGTGAATAGGGAGAGGGCTTGTTTCTACTAATAAGTCATCTTCTGATTGCCTGAACATATTGTCTAGCCAATATTTAAAAAGTTAAATCCTGTAATGGCAACTCCTTCCCCTATCAGCATTAATAAGTAAACGCTATAGAGAATTTCATAAATAAGCTGTGACGCATTGAAATTGCTTACTTACTCGTGAAGACAGTCCATAGTAAGTATTAACTATGGACTGCCTCAACAGAAAAAAGTGCAATGTAAACGAGCATCAGCTTATAACCAAAATCTGCCACACAAAAGTCATAATTTTGGTTTCCTACACAATTTTTCAGACAAGCCTATTTCATTGCTTTTGCCCGAGAGAGCCTCCGCAGGCAAGTGTTGTCGGTAATAGCCGAAGTCCGTTAAAGCGAACTTAAGCTACTCCCTGTGGAACTTGAGTTTCTGGGGAATTAACGAAGAATCAAATAACCCTTATTTTCGAGGAGTTTTATTATGATAAATATATTTATCAAATAAATCCTATATTATCTAGGATAATATAATTGAAAATTTTATAAACTCCTTCTTGGGAGTTATTATTTTTGTAAAGGTATTCTTAGTTTTCACTGAAAATGGTCGTCTTTGCTACTTTCGACAATACAACACCAAAAGAGTTTCAACGCGTCATTGATATCAGCTTGATGGGGCAGGTATACGGTGCAATGGGAGTGCTACGCCAGAGCAAACGTATCTAAATTAGTCTTGACAAAAAGCTTTGTTAGTGTATCAACGAAAGAATCAGAATTGCTCGTTTGATGATTTTCCATGGCTCAGAGCGATAGCGTAAGCGCAAAGCGTGCCGCAGGCATACGCGGAGCGTGCCCTTGGGCTTAACGCTGCCGCCTACGGCAGTTCGCCTAAAAGTTTGTTAAGAAGCAGGCGTTAATGCGATTAATTGATATTTTATTGAGATTGAGATGTTCTTATTGACAAGATGCATTTGCCCTGAGTGCTACCCCATCTCAAGCGTGAGGCACGAGGCGCTGATTCACATTGCTGCTGCCAGTAACGCCTTATCATTGGGTTCAACACTAGGCTCGCCACTGGTGCAAGAGAAGCTGCCGATGTCGCAGGTGTAGATGTGCGAAAATACAACATTATTTACAAACAGGCTAAAGTTGATGAACGGCACATTTAGTAGGTGGCAAGAATGGCTAACTGTATTAGCGTATGTAGGGTTTACGGTCTTTATCATGTGGTGCGTTTTTGCCACGCAGAAGAAATGAAGCAAGATTTCAAGGAATGCTAGTTATCAATATCCCAGCAACCTGCACAGGTGCTGAGCATCGTGGATAGCATAACCATCGGGGTCATTGTTGAAGTATATGTACACATCAGCTTCCTGTTGAAGAAATAAGCGGATACGGTTCGCCCAAATAGATAATTCTTCATCACTGTAGCCAACACCATATTGTCCCGTATGCATACGAATATAGGTCCAAGGCGCAGTCAGGCGAACATCTAGCGGTACGGTTGGACTAACTGGCAGGCAAAGGGCTACACCAGCATTTTCGAGTAATTTGTACACTTGTGGAATCAGCCAGCTAGAGTGACGGAATTCAAAAGTAAATCGTTGTTCCCCGTACGTTTGCAATAACTCTAAAAAGGACTGAAGACGCTCAAGATTGAGATGCCAAGTGTGAGGAAATTGAAATAAAATCGGACCAAGCTTTTCTTGCAAGCCTTCTACCCGTTCCATCAACCGAGATAGCGGCTCTTGGGGGTCTTTTAACTTTTTCATGTGAGTCAGGTAGCGGCTACCTTTGACAGCAAAAAGAAACCCAGATGGTGTTTGCTCTCGCCAACTTTCAAACACAGACCGCTCTGGTAGACGATAAAAAGAAAAGTTAATCTCTACAGTAGAAAAGTTTTGTGCGTAAAATGATAGTTGCTGGTTACTAGGCAAATGCAGTGGATAGAAGATGCCCATCCAATGTTTATAAACCCAACCACTTGTACCGATTTGCAGCTTACCCATTCAGTTGTTTGTTGTTACTCTCTTCTCTGGTGAACCACCAAGCCCAAGCGACTAAGAAAACCTGAAAAGGAAGTCGCAACCAAATCAGTGGTGGATCGTGTGGCAATGCTGCAACCTCGATGTTATTAACTGCCTGATAAAGATTAGCGGGAAAAACAGCAATATAAAGTACAACGAGAACCCATGCAGCAAAGCGGCTTACACCAGGAATTAATAATCCCACCCCAGCCAAAACTTCCAAAAAGCCGCTAGTGTAAACAAATGCCAGATGGTGGGGAAGAAAGTCTGGCACAATCTTCTCAAATCCACCTGGATGGGTAAAGTGCAAAGCACCAACGACTACCATCCCGATTGCAAGTATGATTTGGAAGACTATTTTGTACTTTTTCATTTTCTAAATCTTTACCTCAGCGCTACAGTTAGCTTGGCATTCAGCTAGATTTTTTAGCCTTAAAAACTGCTGGCGCATCATCAATAAATCTCCCCACGGCAAAACCCAGCGTATCCATGACCAAAAGATATTTCTGGGATAGCGAATATGCCCTTTGAGAATCAGGCGACAAGTGTTTTCCGTTATCGGCAAAATGACATAACTTGCTGCAATGTTACCAAACATTGTAATAGCTCGTTCGTCATCCATTACTATTGTTAAATGTCGATTTTCTTCAAACTCAACAAGTTTAAAAACGCCCATAACTCTTTGCTCAGGCGCTAAATTTTCCACACTTGCAAGCAGTTTGTTTGGACTTGGAGGGTCTGATATTGAATCTTGAACCGGAAAAAATACCCTTTCGAGGCGGTCAATCCAGTCATAACTGTAAGACCCAACTTTCAGTTGGCATAGCCATCGAAATAAAATCTGAGTTGGTGCTTTCACATTTATGGCTCGGAAATAGGCATCGTCACTATTTTCTATATATTGGTCGCATGGGAACGGCATCAGCCTCTCTTCAGCCGTAGACCCCCAAGTATATGCAATGCCTTGTTTTCTATTGACGTTTACCATTAGTTAGAGTTGAGATATCCGTGACGTGCTTTAAGAATTAGCACACAGCTTGGTGCATGTGTGATAGTGTTATCCATCACCATTTGTACCGCTGCATCGAGAGAAACTTTAACTGTTTTTATCGTTTCCGTTCCTTCTGGATGGGCTTCTGTTTTTGTTAACTGCTTTGCCAGAAACATCTGCACAGGACAATGAACAATCGATGTATCTAAATCAACGACACCTAACTCAATCAATTCCGACGCTTTGATGCCAACTTCTTCTTCAATTTCACGTTTTGCTGCTTCTAGATGAGGTTCATCCTCCTCAACTGCACCGCATACAACTTCGATACTATCTTTACCAAGAGCATAGCGAAATTGCCGAACCAGATAGACGTAACCATCGTTATCTATCGGTAGAATAGCAACGGCAGGTTTCATTTTAACGGTGGCATACTTACCAGGTTGCCCGTCAGGTCGTAGAACTTGGTCTTCACGGACATGAATAAACGAATCGTGGAATTTCTCGTTAGTTTCTTGTATTGTCCAAGGACCATTTTTTTGTGGCATGATGAGTTTTCTCGCTATTAAGTCACACACAAACAGATAAAGACAGATGTACACAGATAATTCATCTGTCCCTACCCTCCGGGAAGCCCTTCGGGTTCGCAGTCGCCTACGGAGGGAAACCCTCCTGCAGCGCTGTCTCACCGCCCTCCGGGCGTCTACGCTTCGCTCAAGGGCAAGGTTTATCTGTGTGCATCTGTGGTTTCATTTTCATAAAATTGACCTTTGCACTCTTGTTTAATGACAAAGACCACTAAAAATCACTCGAGAGCCGGTTTAGTTCGAGCGTAAGAGTTTAAAAACACAACAAAGAGAATTGCAAAGGTAAGGTCAATAACACCTGGAACTAAATAAAATGGGTGAAGCTTGCCTACCAAGGTGTGATAAGCTAGCACAACGAAGACCGAAGATTGCGCTATGATTCCAAGTTTTATGATGCCGTGATTGCGATCGATGTCCTGACCAACCCACCAATAGCCAATCCCGATAACAAAGACCAACGCGAGAAATAGGTGTGAGTATTCAGCATTGATGAGGGGTTTCTCACCAAGCCACTCACGAATCCATTGGTCCGATAACAGCAAAAACACAGATTCGACCCAATTGATTACAGCCTTAAGTTGAAATATATACTTCCACGTCATTTGATTATTCATAATTGCACGCGCTTTGAATCCTCTTCGCTAGAACGTTTTACTTGCAGAGTTGCAGGGTTCATGTTTAGCTAAAGAAAATTTAGCTAACCACTTTAGATTTGATGAGCTTGCTGCACTCTTAGGAAGCAGCCATCTCCTCTTGCAGTTTGCTTTTAGCTGTTTTAAACTCGCTAGCCATTTGCTTTTGCTGCTCATGGCTAAAGTTGTCGCGGAGTTTGGGGAATATATCTTTCTCTTCTTGATTAATATGAGTTCGCACCGCAGTTCTTAGCTGCTCAATTTTTGCTTTGAACTCAGATGAAGAAGGATTGATAAGCTTAATTTCATCTAACATCTCCATCACTTCGTCAGTCTGAGCGTATATTTCCTGTGTGTGTTCGTAATACTGACGAACTGCTGGGTAGACGACTTGTTCTTCGGCTGTGCCATGAGCTTTTATGTCTTTGTAGAGTTGCCCAAAATACTCTTGGATTTTATGAGGATCATTAGTACCTAAAATTTCCATAAACAGAATATCAGCCTTAGTATGATCCATCAGGAGAAGCTCACGGATAGTCATTTCGTCATCGGTGCGTGTGACGACACTACCTACCACGCCAGTTAAAGCTGCAACAGCATCTTGAACTCGTGCCCACAGTCCCTGCTTTGGGTCTTTTCCTGTCAGTTCACGAACGCCCAGAATCTCTAGAATCCCTTTGAGTTGCTCTTGATGAGCGCGGTTTTCAAAGTTAACTGTATTTAAAGGAGTTATGGCAGCTTCAATATCAGCACCAACAACTTGAGCAGCCTTGTGGATGAGCAGTCCAGCCATCGTCTGCTTATGCTTGAGCAATTCATGCTCTTGTACTTTCTCAAACAAAGTCAGTTCAGATTCCATGAGTTTCTGAACTTCTGCAATTATCTTCTGGGTTGTTGCCTTCGGCTCACCCTTAACACCGTACTGAACAATCACAGTATCGAGAACGCCCAGGTTTTTTTGATCATCTTTGAGCATATCCTGTAGGCGATCGCAAATATCATCATCAGTGCAATTCTCAATGAATTGCTGCTCATTCTTAATCAGCAGATTTTGTAGTGCTTTCATATCTGCCAATTTTGTGGCAATTGAAAGGCGCTTAGTGTCATCAAGAGTTGATACCATTTTTTATGCTCCTCTAATAAATGATCATGCTGTTTAAGCAAGCGACTGCAATCCCTTATCCTGTAGGTTCTTCTCAATGTGCTGCATTTCCTCGATTGTCTCTCCAGCCACAATCCCGGAAATTTCGGTATAAATTTTTCCGTATTTGACCTTCTCTAAAGCCGACAGGATGATAAAGTCTTTGCGATCCAGTTCTGGTTTCAGGCTCACTAGAATCGAGTCCAATGTCCCATCCATGCGGTAGTCAGTGGAATATTTAGCCACCTCCTTTCCAAGGGACAGTAGGGTATGGCGCTGTAAGCAGAGCGGAGTTGAGCCATTGATTCGGAAATTGGCATCGATCGCATAAAGCTGTCCGTCTTTATCTTCCAACACGTCGAAGCCAATAAAGCCGAAATAACCGACCTTATGAGCATACTCACCAATGGCGGCAATCATCTGAAAGAATTTGCTCATGTCGGTCTCGCGGTAGTGAATCAGTCCCCCTAAATAGTTGCCCTCCTCTGTGACGAGTTGGCGAGTGGTACCGATGAGCGTTATATCTCCCGCTTTGTTGAGATAGAACTGCACGCAGTAGTTCTGCACCGCATTCTTAACGAACTCCGAGACAATAATCGTATCTAGCAGTTTAATATCGAGATACTTCCTGACTTCTTCTAAGCAGTAGTTCAGATCGCTGGCGTTGTTGATAATATAAGTGCCTTCTCCTGAAAGTCCGTGGGACGTTTTGATCAAGTAGGGGAATTGTTCTGGTAAGCGAATGTCTTCGAGACTCTTGGTGTGCAGATTGTAGCTCTCGTATTTCGGACATTGCACTCCTAGCTCGGCTAGCGTCACTTTGTCAAGCAAGCGGTAGTGAGTGTCCGGATCAACGGCGTGTTTTTCAGGTTTTAGATTATCAAAGGGAAATAGAGTGATGAGTTTGTCAAAGGCTTCGCTCTGGCTGAGCTCATCCAGATAAAGCGAGCAGTCTAGCATCTCCATACTGCTATAGCTGAAGCCAAAATGCTCCCGCCAGTAGCCAATCAGCAACTTTTGTGGCGGAATAATGACAATTCCTGGAATGGCATCACCTAATACAGCCAGGTTTTTCCAAGCTTCCTTCTGACAAAGCTTGTCGAAGGGAGTTTTGGTAGCTTCACTACTGCCGTCTTGAATGAAGTATTTTTTTGTGTTGGGGTAAGCAGCCCAACTAGCAGTCGCAGGGTAATTTAAAATGAGCCCATAATGTGCATCTGTGATGTCTTGAGCAAACAGATCAGAAAAAGAACACCCGTGAAAGTACTGAAAATCGTATGTTAAGTTCATAAAAAAATGTTTTCAAGACCCACTTTCGCATATACCTGACAACAAGGTATTAGTTGCGGAATTTTGATTCCTCTATCCGCAAGCAGAAACGGATTCCTGAAAAATTTCGCACTAATTTCAGTGACGCCGCACTTAGACTTCTTGCTCAGGTGGGGGAAATCGGAAGGCTTAAAAGTTAAAGGGGAAGAAAAACTCCTTTCCCCATTCCCCTTTAAGCGCAAAAGTGCAAAAGGGATTTTTGCAACAGGTCTATTCTTTTTTGGTAAACACAGCTGGTTTGTCCAGTTCCGTGGTCATATAACCACAAGCCATGTCCTGCGAGTTATAAGCCCAGCCAACCCGTCCCTGATGGTCTAAGAGAATACACCCAGCCTCTCCTGTAACCTTAGATTTCAAAGTGTCGATCGCCATCTGCGCTGCTTCGTCTGGATGCCTGTCTCCATTCAGGAAATCAATCGCAGTTTTCGCCAGAACCACCGGGATAATCGACTCGCCATCACCCGTTGTTGAGCAAGCGCCGAGTTTACCATCAGCGTACAAGCCACTGCCAACCAGCGCGGTGTCGCCAACGCGACCGGCTGGCTGACCCGTGGTGCCTCCTGTAGAGGTTCCAGCGACTAGGGTGCCGTTAGCATCTAGAGCCACACAGCCGACGGTGTTGGGGCGATCCAGAACTTCCTGCTCCTCCTTCCACTCGTGCCACTGCTCATCAGCAATCAAGTCTTCTTTTTTACACATTTCGAGTCCGTTGTCTGCAGCAAAGCGTTCGGCACTGCGTGCGACTAGGAACCGGGGTTTTTCATCCATAATCTTCCGTGCTGCCGAGATCGGATGGCGCACCCCCTGAACTGCCGCCACTGCCCCCCAACCTAAGGTAGCGCCCTCCATCATCGCCGCATCTAGCTCCACCTCTCCATTACTGTTGAGAGTCGCGCCAAAACCTGCATTAAACGTCTGGTCAGTTTCTAGAACGCGGATGGCTGCCTCAACGGCTTCTGCAGCACTGCCTCCCTTAGTCAGCACTGCCCAACCTGCCTCTACTGCTGCCAAGCATCCCGCATTGTTGGCTGCAACCTTATCCTCTGAAATGGTTTTCGCTCCACCGTGAACAATAATAGCTAGTGTCATAAATTTCCTTCTTTTCCTATGAACCTTGTGTGACTGAAATTGCTTCAACGGGTTGGTCAATCACTTGCAGTAATCGCTGTCGTAAAGTCTCTAAGCCTAAGCGTTGCGTCGCTGAAATAAACACGGCTTCGGGATACTTTTGCCCAGCCAAAGCGAGATTTTCGCTATCTACCTGATCAACTTTGTTAAAAGCAATCAAAGTAGGACCAGAAATAGTTGGCATTTCTGCAAGCACTTCCTCCACACTCGCAATGTGGCTTTCCCAAGCTGGATGGGACAAATCAACAACATGAAGCAACACATCTGCTTCAGTGACTTCCTCTAGGGTGGCGCGAAACGCATCCACTAGGGGTGGCGGGAGTTCGTGAATAAACCCTACGGTATCTGTTAGCAGAATAGTCCTGCGTTCCTGAGTTTCTGGTTCTGTAATGACCAGCTTTCGCGTTGTCGGGTCGAGGGTGGCAAAGAGTTGATCCGCCGTGTAAACTTCAGCGTGGGTTAACACATTCAGCAGAGTAGACTTACCTGCATTGGTGTAACCAACTAAAGCGACAGCTGGAATTTCTTGCTGTTGTCGCTGTTGTCTGATGCGGGCACGATGTGCCTGTAATTGGTTGACTTCCTGCTGAAGTTGTGCAATACGCCGCTGAATTGCTCGCCGTTCCGTCTCTAGTTTGGTTTCACCAGGTCCTCGCGTCCCAATTCCGCCTCCTAGCCTGGACATCTCCCGACCTTGACCGCGCAAGCGAGGTAGCATATATTCTAATTGCGCCAGTTCTACCTGCAGTTTACCTGCTTGGGATTGAGCCCGTTGAGCGAAAATATCTAGAATGACTTCGGTTCGGTCTACAACTCGGATGCCAATCTCGTTTTCCAAGTTGCGGGCTTGAGATGGAGAAATATCTCGGTCAAAGACAATTAAATTAGCTCCCAGTTTCTGAGCTTGAAGGGCAATTTCCTCAATTTTTCCCTGCCCGACAACTGTTTGGGGATGCGGACTACTTCGCTTTTGTTGCACTATGTCTGCTACAGTTCCACCAGCAGTTTCCACCAACCGTGCTAGTTCTTGCAGTCCATCTTCAAACCGCTGTTGAGAAATATCATCTGTCTTCAATCCCACCAGCAGTACTTTGTCCTGGTCAGATACAATGTCCTGGAATGGCATTCCATCGCCAGATTCAGAAATCTCCCTCTCCCATTCATCAACTAAGTCGTCAAAATCTTGCTCAGTTAAGTCATCTAAACTGAGGGGAGGAGAAATCACCCAAGGCTTTTCCGGATCGGGGACAATGTGAGCTAAGAAAGCTTCTTTAACATCGCCTGTAGCTTCTTTGCCCCGCCTTCCATCTTTGCCGTCAGCTACGGTTAGCACCACCAGAGCATCTAACCGCTGGCGTGCCATTGCAATCAGCGCTGCTTCATCAGGTGGCACTGATTTCAATTGAGTAGCAACGCAGTGAATCCCGCTCAAGCGTTCCGCACTATGCCGAGGTAGCTGTTCGCGGGGAATTTGAGTTTGACTCGGCGTTCCGACTGCGACTCGGATCACCTGCCCGCGTCTATTAATATAGCTGCACACGGGTTGATGGATTTCTGTACTGATTGCTGCCAAAGCTTGGGCGAATTCTGGCGTAGTTGGGCTATATGAGGGTTGCCGTTGTTCGTAAAGTTGTTGCAGTTTTTTGATTTGGCTAGATTTTAATCCTTGAACATTGCCATAAATAGTATCCATAAAACTGTTTTTCAATCCGGTCATCTTATATTTAACGTTTTGCCTGTTTTACTTAATCTTTCTCAAGATGTAAGTATAGGTAATCGTTACTTTGGCATGAGAACGTAGCTTAACAATCATGTTTTTATCTATCTTTTAGGGTATTTAAATATAAAATATGCGTCTGTAAACCGCATAATTGTAGTTTTTTTATACTCTAGATTTCTTTTGTAGGCAGTGGTTTGAATGTTTGAGAAAACAATGTGTTATTAATTACAAATCAACTTAACATTATTCCATTCATTTGGTAGAAGTCGGATTAATAACAATAGTTGTATTGTGGTCATTAAGTAAATTTTTATTAAACAAAGTTGACGTCAAAGTTGGTTTAGGAGGAGGAAGTATGCAATTTCAAATTGAATGTAACACTTTGAAAAATAACCAAATGTGCTTAATATGCAATCAGCTGTTTCAGACGAGGGAAGCGAGATTAATTGTGTGCAGTGAAGAGGGTGATGGCTATGGCGATGTTTGTCCTGAATGCATAGGTAGGGGTGCTCATTGGATTAAAAGCCAACTCCAAGAGTTTAGCCGCAAGTTTAGTGAAGTTTAGTGGCTGAAATTGGGGCAGGCACTATTCCAACGAAAAAAAGTAGCAATTTCTCGCCTTTTACCCAATTAACAACTCTTTCGGTGCTATTTGGACGGTAATCGCTCATTCGGAATCGCTGCCACATAATTTTCTAACAAATTTCAGTCCAAAAAATTATAAAAGACATAACCCCCCAGCCCCAGTTCCCTCATAGGGAAGGGGAGAAATTCCCCTCCCGTTAACAAAAATCTTGCGCTTCCCTCTCCTACAACGAGAGGGTTAAAAAGAGGTGGGGAGAAGTTAGGGCAGAGGTCAGTCCATATTGTATTTGAGCCGAAAGCGCTATATTTCAACAAATATGGCCCTAAAATAGTAGATAGGGGGCAGTTTTTTTATATTTAGCAAGAAAAGTAAAAAAAAGCAAAATTTTAACCTGAAACATTTGCCCAAGGTGTGCCATAATGTCACGAGCCGGAAGCCAATAGTTAATGGAACGCCTCCAACAGCCTTGGGGACGATCGCTATCGTTTGCTTACTGCAGCTCCATCCTTAGGCATTTGTTACCAGGGGATAGTGTCGTTTGAGGTGAGTGATGAAGTTTAGGTAATTTTTAGGTAATTTTACAGGCAAAATTCCTGGAATCTTTGGTAATAGGCGAGTAGTTACAAATAGTTTCTTTAGTAGAGTTGGGAATAGGTTTCGATGAACTTGTTAGAGTTAAAGAATCATGCGGTTGAACTAACCTCTAATGCGGATAATAATATGAGTTTGAGCTTAAAAGAAACGGCATACCCGCGTCCGCATTTTCAGCGAATTTCTTCCGCAGACGCTGAGCAATCACATTGGCAAAGTCTAAACGGTCTGTGGAAGTTCGCATTTGATGATCAGGGCAAATGCGTTCAACCCAGCGACGTTAAGCAATGGAGTCATGATATAGAAGTTCCGTTTGCTCCGGAATCTGCCAAAAGTGGTATTGGTGACACGGGATTTCACCCGAACTGCTGGTACGAGAGGGAATTTGAAACGCCACCAGGCGAGGGCAGGTTGCTGCTGCACTTTGGGGCTGTGGACTATCGCGCCCGTGTCTGGGTTAACGATCAATACATAGCTGAGCATGAAGGCGGACATACCGCTTTCACCCTCGATATTACCCATGTCTTGAATGACACTGGCACAACGAAAGTGACAGTATGGGCGCAGGACGATCCTCAGGATCTCGCCAAGCCTCGCGGTAAGCAGGATTGGCAGCTTGAGCCGCATGGTATTTGGTATCCTCGCACCACCGGTATTTGGCAGACAGTCTGGGTTGAGCGCGTGGGTACGAGTTATATAGATCACATCCGCTGGACTCCTGACTTCGAGCGGTGGGAAATTGGTTGTTACGCCGCGCTGGCGGGCGATGTGCCTGCTTCGGGCGTACAAATAAAGGTGAAACTGAGCGTTGGCGATCGCGTGCTGGTGAACGATACCTATGAAGTGTTCAACGGGGAGATTAGCCGTCGCCTCGCCCTTTCCGATCCAGGTATCGACGACTACCGCAACGAATTACTGTGGAGTCCAGAAAAGCCAACGCTGCTCGATGCTGATATAGAACTTTGGTATAAAGACGAACTATTGGATAAAGTAAAAACTTATACAGCGATGCGGAATGTGAGTATACAGCGCGATCGCTTTATGCTCAACGGTCGTCCCTACTATTTGCGGCTGGTTCTCGACCAAGGCTACTGGCAAGATAGCCTCATGACTGCACCCGATGATGACGCGTTGCGGCGCGATGTGGAACTCGCCAAAGCAATGGGCTTTAACGGTGTACGTAAGCACCAAAAAATTGAAGACCCCCGCTTTTTATATTGGGCAGATGTGCTGGGGCTGTTAGTATGGGAGGAGATGCCGAGTTCCTACCGATTTACAAATAAAGCGGTGGAGCGCATGACCAAAGAGTGGACAGAGGTCATCAAGCGGGATGTCAACCACCCCTGTATTGTGGCTTGGGTGCCGTTTAATGAATCTTGGGGAGTTCCGAATCTGGTCGAAACAAAGGCTCACCAGAACTACGTTTTAGCAATGTATCACTTGACCAAGACGCTCGATCCGAGTCGCCCAGTGATTGGTAACGATGGCTGGGAAAGTACAGATACGGACATTCTGGCTATCCATGACTACGACACCAATCCGCAGCACTTGGCTTATCGTTATGGACCGGAAGTCAAGCTATCAGATTTGTTTGATCGTAAGCGTCCCGGAGGGCGCATCCTCACACTCGACAACTATCCTCACCAAGGACAGCCAGTGATGCTGACCGAGTTTGGCGGTATCGCCTATGCCCCAGAGGACAAGCCCGATTCTAACAAAATTTGGGGATATGAGCGCAGCTGGAATATCTCCGAGCTACAAATCAAATACGCTGCCCTACTGGAAACTATCAATAATATTGAGATATTCAGTGGATTTTGTTACACGCAGTTAACGGATACGTTCCAAGAAGCTAACGGGTTGTTGTACGCCGATCGCACGCCGAAATTTCCCATCGAGGCGATCCGCGCAGCGACCCTTTCAGGAGAAGGATTATGTACTCCCACAAGCTGTTAAAGCCAGATGGTCGCCCACTGACTTTATATAGTCGATACCCTATAGCCGAAAATATTACAGCCACTAGCCCTAGCAATGAGCCAGTACAGGCAAATCCGCACCTGCGCTGGCACCCCTTGCGGGGCGAATGGGTGGCTTATGCTTCTCACCGTCAAGGGCGGACTTTCATGCCGCCCCCAGAGTATAACCCCCTCGCAGCCACCAGTAACCCTGAGTTTCCAACGGAACTACCGCAAGGTAAGTATGATGTGGCGGTGTTCGATAACCGATTTCCGTCGATGACGGTAGCTGCTCACGATCCGCCTGCTAGCATCGTGGATACCATGCCCGCTAATGGGGCGTGTGAGGTAGTGGTTTTTACACAAGATCCGCAAGCCTCCCTGAGTTCCCTGGAACTAAATCACCTAGAGTTGCTGTTGGAAGTGTGGGGCGATCGCACTCGCGTGATCGGTGAAAATCAGCACATACAGTATGTACTGCCGTTTGAAAACAAAGGCGTGGAGGTAGGTGTGACTCTGCACCATCCGCATGGCCAAATTTATGCATATCCTTTTGTACCACCTGTTCCAGCACGGATGTTGGAGCAACAGCGGCAATTTTACCAGCAACAGGGGCGCGGGTTGCTGGAAGATTTGATACAAAAGGAGATTGCTGACAACAAACGGATTATTTATCAGGATGAGGAAGCGATCGCATTCGTCCCCGTGTGCGCTCGTTACCCGTATGAAGTTTGGATTGCCCCAATTAAGCCTGTTGGCACTTTTATGGATCTTACTCCTGAGCAACGCCAGGGACTCGCCAGGGCATTAAAAACTGTCACTCTCAAGTATGACGGTTTGTGGAATCGTCCGTTTCCTTACCTGATGGCTTGGTTTCAAGCACCAACTGACGGTGAAGCGCATCCCGAAGCCCATTTACACGCTCAGTTTTATCCTCCCTATCGGACAAGCGAAAGGCTTAAGTATCTGGCGGGAACGGAACTCGCAGCAGGGATGTTTGCGAATGATGCGCTTCCAGAAGAGAAGGCGAAGGAGTTGCAGGCTGTGGTGGTAAATATCGAAACGCCGATTTCAATAAGATAATGTATTTCTTTTTTAAACCACAGATGGACACCGATAAATTATCTGTGTAGCCTACGGCACGGCTTACGCCTATATCGGTGTCCATCTGTGGTTCAATTTTTCACGTCGCGCTCCGTAACACTACTGGCTCAACTAAGAGTGAGCATGCATATTTTTTTCTTGGCTTTGCTTGAGTCCTTCTCGCACCCGTGTACCGTATTCTGGATCGCATTGTGTGAAGTGTTCCACCATGCGCTCTTGAATATGCGCGTCGCACTGTTTGAGTGCTGACACAAGGTTTAAAATCAGGTCATCCCGCTCCCAGTCCTCAAAGGTGCGATACCGCTCGCCAGCTTGCTGGTAATCGTTGGTTCGGCTGATTTTTTGACGAATGACTGGACCTTGCACATAAGGAGTGTGGGCTTTGCCCGACTTCGGCGCTTCTTTGAGTCCGCCAAGACTGCTTGGCTCGTAATTCACGTGGGGGTTTTCACCTGCTTCAACTCCATCAACGCGGTAAGTCATTTGACCATCACGCTGATTCGTAGCAACAGGTGTTTTTGGCTGATTAATAGGTAGCTGGAGGTAATTAGAACCCACACGGTGACGTTGAGCATCTGAGTAAGAGAACGTCCGACCTTGAAGCAATTTGTCGTCCGAGAAGTCAAGACCGTCAACCAATACACCTGTACCAAACGCGGCTTGCTCAACCTCAGCGAAATAGTTGACAGGATTTTTGTCGAGTACCACTCGTCCGACAGGCAGCAATGGGAATTGGTCTGGCGGCCAGATCTTTGTTGGATCTAATGGATCGAAATCGAGTTCAGGGTGCTCGTCATCCGACATGATTTGCACACAAAATTCCCATTCAGGATACTCACCTTGTGCGATCGCTTCGTACAAATCCTGTGTCGCATGGTTAAAATTCTTCGCCTGAATTTCCTCAGCTTGAGCTTGAGTGAGGCACTTGACCCCCTGCTTGGGTAAAAAGAAATACTTGACAAGATGCCCAACACCGTCAGAATTAACCCATTTGTAGGTGTTTACACCTGAGCCTTCCATGTGTCGGTAGGTGGCAGGAATTCCCCACGGACTAAACAGCCACGTGATCATGTGCATCGCCTCAGGCGTGTGGCTGATGAAATCAAAGATGCGGTTGGGATCTTGACGGTTCGTGACTGGATCTGGTTTGAAAGCGTGAACGAGATCGGGAAACTTGATGGGATCTCGAATAAAAAAGACTTTAAGGTTATTCCCGACCAAATCCCAATTGCCATCTTCGGTGTAAAACTTGATTGCAAACCCACGCGGATCGCGGAGTGTTTCTGGTGAATGACCTCCGTGAATGACACTTGAAAAACGAATAAATACAGGCGTGATTTTACCTTTTTCTTGGAAAAGCTTGGCGCGTGTATATTTGCTCAGTGCTTCATCGCCGATGGTGCCATAAGCCTCAAAATAGCCATGAGCACCCGCTCCTCGTGCATGAACGACGCGTTCTGGGATGCGTTCACGGTCAAAGTGGCTGATCTTTTCTAGGAAGTTGTAGTTTTCAAGTACTGTCGGACCCCTGTCACCCACAGTTCGTGTATTCTGGTTATCAGATATTGGGTGACCTTGGCGGTTTGTCAGGATTTCCTCTTGGTTACCGAGTTCGTCCTTTTTTTGATTGTCTGTCATATGCGTCGTACCTAAGACAAAAGTTGCCTCCTGCTAGCAGGGTAGTCAGATAGCAGGGAAATTGGAGTGTTGATGTTCTAATTTTCCAGTTTTAGTAAAAATTTCTACAGCATTTCACCACCGATAGATAGATGAAAATTTAAGTTTTGCCTATCACATGGCAACTTTACAAAAAGTCTCTAGAGAAGGAAGCTAGAGGCTAAATTTGTGCTAAATTTTTGAAACTTATCCGTTTGTGTCTTTTGGTGCGCCTTCTTCTAAAAAACAAACTTAATGTTAAGTTTGAAAGTATTCCCACTTACAAACTAATACGAAGTTTTTTATAAAGTGAGTGCAAATTGCCTCAGTTGTTCTCACCATAAATCCCTCAATGCCACGCAGTTGCGCGCGGGGCTCTGTGATACCACTCAATCCCCCAGTGGAAAGTCGTGCTCTCTTTCCTTAGTATGGTCAGAGCAGAATATGACCAATTTGAGCAACTGAAATGGTTGGATCGGTTGCCACCGTCTGAGCGGTTCATACCTTCACTAGTGTCAACTCAATTCTAGTTCTTTAACCCAAGGTATTGCTGCCAAAATATAGTAGATGTCAGCTCCTTTGAAGCACTTTTCCATTCTCTACTTACGGATGACCATTCAATACTACTTTTAGCAGCAACTTTAAACCACCTAGCCAAAAGCTTAATACCAGCTAATTTATCTATTTCCTTTTGGTTCTTATAGCTTTGGCTAAGCTTTATAATGCTAATATGCAAGTTTTCTGGATCAGAGTTTTTGATAAAAGCTGGACCTTTTATATAGTCTTCAAAAGATTTTATAAGCATCTGCACATAATCATAATCACATCTTGATAAAGACTGAATTATTACTTTTGTAAAATGCTTGACCGTATCCATATATCTTATCGAATAATGGATGGCATAAGTTATTAAATCATTCCGAGCATAATAATAACTTTCCCAATTTAAATTCTTTGCAGAAGCCGGTTGATGCCACACAGCTAGAGAGGGAAAAGCTACTATTTTGTTACCCAACTCTTTAATTCTTAAACAAAACTCTATATCATCTATCTTTATAAATAAAGGCAGCGGTAATTTAATTTTTTCAACAACGTCTTTAGAAAAAGAGAAAAACCAAAATCCGCCATAATCTATATCTTCTTCTACCAGTAACCTGTTGAGAGAACTAGAACTTCGTAGATCAATATTATGATTGACAGCAGTTAATGACCCAGGCGCAAATCCTCTAGTTTTAGAATCTTCGTTGTACGTTGCTCCTGCTTCATACAACATATGCTTTTTCTCTAAATTTAGCAGTCCGCCAGCTACGGCAGAATCAGTCTTGGCGTACTCATGCAAAGAAAACAACCTATAAATACATTGATTTTCTAACTCTATATCATCATCCATGACCAAAAAATGAGAGTAGATGTTCTCCTCTAAAGCTTCAACTAACCCTCTAGTAAAACCACCACTTCCACCCGCATTTATATTGGGAACCAGTTTCAGTTTTTGCTCTGTGAAACCAGCTTTGTCTAAAGTTCTACCATTATCAATAACAAATATTTTGAAGTCCTTAGTTTCTAGTAATTTATCTTGAAAAATCGCAGCTAAAGTATTTTTTATATAATCCTCTTTTTTGAAGGTGCAAATGATGATTCCCAACGAGACTTCTCTCGTTTTATTTTCATCAGTTGCTATCCACGCCTCTTTAAAGGCACCCTGTTCACTAGAACAGGTTATTTCAAAATATATTCTGCCAGCGTTTTCATTTTGAAGGAGATTTATTGGGGAAATTTTGACGGATTCTGAAAATTGACAGTTTTCAAAGTTCTCTTGATAAATAATCTCTTTGTTATTTTCCCCGTTAACTTCTCGGTAAACAGTAACTTTAAAATCGCCTTCAAGTTTCAGCAAATAGTAGATAGAGCTAAGAGTTGTATATTTAGTATAAAATTTCTCGTAAAATGAATTAAAGTAAGAACTTGAGGATATAAGGCCTCCCTGACGTAAGACGACTTTTTTGTCATCTTCCTGGTAGTTTATAGATGCAGCTTCATTACACTGTATGTATAAATCAGAAACGTCAGCTGATTTGGGAAGCTTTATTCCACCTAGTATATACATATAATGTCTACCTATTCTCTTAGTAAACTAACTTCTTTGATTAACTAGACAAGGTTGCATCTCTTTGATTCCATCTGTATCCACCCTGTTCATTCTCCCCTCTTGTAGGGGGGAAAACAGAGGAAATACTTTTATTTATTGTCCATCTGTGGTTAATTATTCTTTTTTTTGGAATGAATGCAAGAAGTCTAGTGATGTTAAACAGCCTCACTAGTTAAGAATTTAATTGTAGATACCTTCTAGTGCTACCTCCTTGAGGCATAACTGCTATCACATTTTTTTAAGTCGTGGATAAAGGGATTGATATCGCATCCAAGCCTCTTCCAGGGCTGAATCAACTGATTGGGGAGTTGCAGCAAGCGTTGGTGTGGCCGCCAGTTTGAGCGTGTCATTTGTATCTGCGTATACACCAATTCCGATACCCGCCAATAGAGCAGCACCCCACGCAGAAGCAGCAGCAACTGTAGTTGCATAGAGGGGTATTCTCAATACATCAGTCAGTAATTGTTTCCAAGGCATTTCTGCCGTGCCACCACCTGCTAAACGCAGTTCTGTCGCTTTAAAACCTGTTGCCTCAAGTGCCTCAAAACCTTGTCGCAAGGCAAAAGCAACTCCCTCTAAAGCCGCCCGCATCAGGTGCGCCTGTGTGTGATGAAGTCCAAGCCCCACCCATGCGCCGCGTACATAGGGGTCGAGGTGTGGAGTTCGCTCACCTGTGAGGTATGGCAAAAATGTCAACCCTTCACATCCTGGGGGAACAGAAAACGCTTTAGTATAGACTTGCTGCCAACTCAAGCCGAGAATACCTCGCACCCACTCAAGCGCTAACCCTGCATTTTGCATTGCTGCAAGGGTGTACCACTGGTTAGGTACGGCGGCTCGATAGAGATGTGTACGACCATGAGGATCGATAATGGGTTGGGAGCGAGGTGTAATGATTTGAGCGCCTGTGCCAATAGTTAGTTGAACCAAACCAGGCTCTAGTAGTCCGTTACCAAGCGCCGCCGCTGCCGTATCCGCAGCACCAGCGATAACGGGTAAGTCAACTCTTAAGCCAAGATGCTCTGAAGCAACAGCCGTCAAGTAACCTGCGATCGCACTAGAGGGAATAATTTTTGGTAACCAATCACAACGTAGATTCAGGGCTGAGATTGCTTCCCTTGCCCAGTTGTCCGACACAACATCGTAAAGCAAAGTACCACTAGCATCAGATGGTTCTGTTGCAACTTCTCCTGTGAGACGTACACGTAGCCAATCTTTTGGCTGGAGTGCCCAACGCGCTTGGGTGTAGACAGTAGCCTCGTGTTCTCGTAGCCACAACAAAGTTGGACCTGCCATTCCCGCCGTGATGGGGTTTCCCAAGCGCTCTAGAATAGCGGCATCGAGCGAATGATAAGCGCTAAGCGTGGCACTAGAGCGAGTATCTGCCCAAAGGATAGCAGGACGCAGGGGCTGACCCGACTCCGAAGCTAGGACAACACCATGCATCTGTCCTGAAAGTGCGATCGCCTGTACCCGATCAGCGTGATTTCCCACTGCCTTCCTAACAGCCGAGGCAACAGCTGACCACCAATCCCCTGGCTCCGACTCAGCCCATCCAGGGTGGGGTGCATGAACAGGATACGAGCTTGACGCCTCACCTATAGCAGTTCCGTCAGTCGCTAGGAGCAATGCCTTAGCAGAGCCTGTTCCTAAATCTATACCAAGCAGCATCAGGCTAATCCTCAAATAGTTCCCTTTAGCATAGTCAAATATAGGCAGACTAGGGTTAGGTTTCTCAAGGATATGATAGGGTGGAAGCAAAACGACAAAATTTTGCTGCTCCATCTACGTTTACCTTCGCGCTTCCAGCCCCTATACTGACGAGCAGAAAGATGACAAGATTGGGACAATAGAAGGACAAGAGAAATTCTATGGAACCGAATGCAGAAGCGGATTCACTGAAGCGAGTGTTTGGATTGCCTACGCTGGTGATTTACGGAGTTGGTGATATTCTCGGTGCCGGAATTTATGCAGTGATCGGAAAAATTGCGGGACTTTCCGGCTCTTTGGTTTGGGTTTCTTTCCTGACAGCGATGAGTGTTGCGACACTCACAGCTTTAAGTTATGCGGAACTCGGCAGCCGAATTCCGCAAAGCGGAGGAGTCGCCACTTTCATCCACAGAGCATTTCGCAAGGATTGGCTCTCAATCCTTGTAGGCTGGTTGATGTTTTGTACCTGCCTTGTTTCGATGGCGACTCTGTCAAAAGCGTTTGCAGGCTATCTAAATGCTTTTGCTCCAGCCATTCCAGCTTGGTTGATTATCATCACTCTCTTTTCGGCTCTTGCATTTGTCAATTTTAGGGGAATGCAGGAGTCCTCAGCCCTGAATATTTTTTGCACGGCTCTCGAAGTTTCAGGTCTGGTCATCGTCATCCTAGTTTCGACTCTTTTTATAATCGGGGGCGGAGGAGGCACGGGTAATCCTCCTGCAAGTCCCGTACCCAACGCGCAAGCCATTGGTTGGACGGCGATCGTTCAGGGAGCGGCACTCGCCTTCTACGCCTTCATTGGCTTTGAGGATATTGTGAATGTTGCGGAGGAAGTGAAAAATCCTGAGCGCAATGTTCCAAGAGCCATCCTGTTTGCCCTTGGAATTGCAGGTGTCGTTTATGTTCTCGTCTCCTGGCTTGCCAGTAACGTACTAAGTCCGGCGGCGCTTGCCGGCTCGAATGCTCCTCTTCTCGATGTGGTTCGTCGAGCGCAGCCAAATTTTCCAGCAGTCGTCTTTTCACTCATCGCCCTGTTCGCCGTTCTAAATACTGCTTTGCTGAATTTTGTCACGGCATCGCGGCTGCTCTTTGGGATGTCCAGAGAAGGGCTGCTTCCAGCTTGGTTAGGAAAATTACATCCATGGCGAGCAACTCCCTATCGAACGCTGCTTATCATTCTGCCGATGGCTATCTTTCTGGCGCTGGCATTTTCGCTTGAATTCCTGGCTGGAACAACCGCAACCTTGATTCTTGCAATGTTCTGTCTGGTCAACCTCTCACTGCTGGTCATTAAACGCCAAGAACCCCGAGTCGATGGCTTTCAGGTTCCTTATCTGATTCCGGCTTTAGCGCTGCTCTCCAACCTATTTCTCATTGCTTTCGCTGAGACAAAAAGTAATATTGCGGCGTTAGTGTTTACAGGTATAGGAATTTTCCTGGTTTTAATCCGCAATGCTGTTAGCAAGCGATCGCCAAGCTCCTAACTTTATCTGCTTAGTTGTCTATAATACCAATTTGTGTTATGCCTGCAATATTCTCCCCCGAACCTGCGGGGAGGTTGGGGGGCACGTGGATCGCCACAACTGCATTAATTATTTTTGGTACATTCTGGCTGGGTTCCTGGATCTAAACTGCATCGTAATCAATGGAGTTTGCAGACACGCCCTAGCGTTCCTTTCGCACCAACCTCATGCAAACTGCTCAACTTGTCAGCAACAGTCTCGACGAAACGTGGCGACTGTACTAAATCTCCAAAAATCTCAAATATGCTGAGTAATGGTGTGGGATCTGTTTTACCTAAGCGGGCTTGTTGAGTGAGGATATCAGCTAAGGGGTCATCAATGAGGATAGGACGGTTCTGGTCGTCATAACCATTGAGATAGCGACACCAAGCAGCAATCGTCAGACTTAGGTAATCGATCTGCGCTAGCTCTTTCAGAGCCGCTTCGCTATCGCAGCAGCGCTTCGCTATCGCACCTCCAAGTTCTAATTTATCGCGGATCGATCCCAAAAGAAACTTAGGAATTTTGGCCGATCCATTCAGGCACAGGCGCGGAAGCTGATCGCGAATTTTGGGATTGGAAAACCGTTCAATTAAAGTCTTTTTATAATCGTCTAAATCAATCCCAGGAACGGGTTGGAGCGTTGGTGTCACCTCGTCCATCAGGTCAGCGACTGCTTGCTGAAACAAGGGATCAGCCATGACTTCATAAACGTAGGTATAACCTGCCAGAGAGCCGAGATAGCCAATCAGCAAGTGACTGGCGTTGAGCAGCCGAATTTTCATCATCTCGTAGGGATGAACATCGTTAGTCATCTGTACGCCAACGGATTCCCAATCAGGTCTGCCTGCACAAAAGGTATCTTCGATTACCCACTGGATGAAAGGCTCCGCGACGCCTGGAAATGCATCATCAATACCAAACTGTTCCGCCACCATTTTGATATCTGGTGGGGTTGTCATCGGAGTAATGCGATCGACCATGCAGTTGGGAAACGCCCCCTGTTCAGTAATCCAACGTCCCAAATCCGGATCGCGCATTTGGGCAAATGTCGTTAGCATTTTCCCCACCATGTTGCCGTTGCCCTGGATATTGTCGCAGGACAGTACGGTAAAGGGTGCCAACCCCTGTTTACGTCGCTTTTCGAGTGCGGCTGTCAAAAAACCGTATGTCCCAATTGGTTGGTCAGGATGTTGCAAATCGTGCTGAATCGTCGGGTGATTCACATCGAATTCGCCACTTCCTTCAATGATGTAGTAGCCGCTTTCAGTGATTGTTAAAGTAACAATTCGGCATTTGGGATCTGCTAATGCTTCAATAACTGCTTGACGATTGTCTGGTGCAAACAGGTATCGAGTGATTGAACCGATGATTCGAGCGCGATCGCTAGAAGGCGATCGCTCAACTAAGGTATACAAACAATCTTGGGATTGAAGCGCATCCCGCATACGCCTGTCATAGTCATAGTCCAGCAATCCAACACCACAGATTCCCCAGTCACTACCAGGATGCTGATGGAAATAATCATCGAGATAGAGCGCTTGGTGCGATTTATGAAATCCACCTACCCCAATATGCACAATTCCATTAGTGATTTTACGGCGATCATACTTGGGTATGCGAACGTTTCCAGGTAAACGAGTCAGGGATGCTTCATTCAGCTTGATTGTTGAGTCTGTGCTGGTATTGCTGTTCATTTATTTATGCTAAATGGTGACGACGAGTTTTTGAAACTGCTTCACCGTGCAGGTCAAACAGATGGCAAAGATCGCCGCTAATGTGGATAGGAACAAGATCGCGCAACTGGCTGCGATTATCTCCGTCTGTTTGCACGACTAGGGTGTCTCCACCCACAATTTTGACATAGAGATAGGTTTGTCCACCCAGTCGTTCCACAACTAGCACTTCGCCATTCACTGTTGCGCTATTGCGATCGACTCGTAGGTGTTCGGGGCGAATCCCCAATGTAGCTCTATCTCCAACCGACAGCTTTGCAGCCTTCACGGGAATGGTCACACTGGCATCACCAGGAAGTTTGACAATTATACCAGAATCATTAACGGCTGTCACCGTAACCGAGACAAAGTTCATCTTAGGTGAACCAATAAATCCAGCAACGAATAGATTGCGGGGATGGTGGTAGAGTTCTAGTGGCGAACCCACTTGTTCTACAATGCCGCCCTGCAACACCACAATCTTGGTGGCAAGTGTCATTGCCTCAACCTGATCGTGCGTCACATAAATCATGGTGGCTTGCAAGCTGTCATGTAGATTAGCAAGTTCGATCCGCATCTGCACGCGCAAGGAGGCATCCAGGTTTGACAGTGGTTCGTCAAATAAAAACACTTTGGGATTGCGAACCAAGGCACGACCAATTGCCACCCGTTGGCGCTGTCCGCCGGATAATTCTTTGGGCTTGCGGTTTAACAGTGGTTCCAGTTGGAGGACACGAGCGACTTCACGTGCCCTTTCATAACGCTTGGCTTTTGGCACACCCGCGAGGCGGAGGCTAAACGCCATATTCTCCGCTACGGTCATGTGAGGATACAAGGCGTAGGTTTGAAACACCATTGCCAATCCGCGTTTATCCGGAGGCACATCATTGACTTTGTCTCCATCAATCAGCAACTCGCCAGAGGTGATTTCCTCAAGTCCGGCAATCATGCGTAACAAGGTCGATTTCCCACAACCGGACGGACCAACAAATACAACAAATTCGCGATCGCCAACATCAAGATCAACGCCTTTGATGACCTCAGTATCGGCATAAGTTTTATGTATATCTCTTAAAGCAACTGTTGACATAATAAACTTCTGTTAATGTGTTTAAAAAAGATTAAGTAGCCGTCATTAACTGCTTACACCAGAACGGATGAAAAACTTTCTTCCCGGATGCCATCTGCCATCTGCCCTCTGCCTTCCACTTATTTCACCGCACCAAACGTCAGACCCCGGACTAATTGCCGTTGACTCAACCAGCCGAAGATGAGGATAGGCGCGATCGCCAGAGTTGATGCTGCCGAAAGTTTTGCCCAAAACAATCCTTGAGGACTGGAAAATGAGGCAATAAATGCGGTTAAAGGAGCGGCATTAGCTGTTGTTAGGTTGAGGCTCCAAAACGCTTCATTCCAGGACAAAATGATCGAAAGCAATGCGGTGGAAGCAATTCCAGGTGATGATAGTGGCAGCAACACATGAATGAGTTCTTGCTGTGTGTTTGCCCCATCCATGCGATCGGCTTCCAGAATATCTTTGGGAACGTCCCTGAAAAAGCTGTAAATCATCCAGACAACAATTGGCAAATTGATCAGGGTGTAAATAATAATTAAACCGATGCGGGTATCCAGCAAACGAGCGTTACGGCACAAGATGTAGATCGGCACCAGCACGCCAACGGGTGGCAGCATTCTAGTGGAAAGCATCCACAGCAAGGTGCCCTTAGTGCGTTTGGTTGGGAAAAACGCCATTGCATAAGCGGCAGGTACGGCAAGCAGCAGCGCGAGTAGGGTCGATCCGAGTGAAACAGCTACACTGTTAAGGGCATAGTTGAAATAGTTTGCCCGATCTTGTATCGCTACATAATTTTCTAATGTCGGCTGGAAAAATAACTGAGGGGGAGTTGCAACCGCCGCCACCTCCGTTTTGAAACTGGTGAGAAACATCCAGAAAATGGGGAAAAACAAGCTGCAAGCGACAAACCAGCCCAGCAAGGTAAATAGCCAACGGCGAGAAGTTTTTTGTGCCATTGTTAGGTATCCAAATTACGAGCAACACTACGCATCAGAAAAATTGCCGCGATGTTGGCAAGAATTACCGCGATTAATCCACCCGCTGAGGCACCGCCGACATCAAATTCCAGCAAAGCTCTCAGGAAGATGTAATAGGCAAGGTTGGTAGTTGCCACTCCGGGTCCGCCACCTGTGGTGACAAAGATTTCTGCAAAGATAGTTAAAAAGAAAATCGTCTCGATCATGGCGACTACGGCAATGGCGCGGCTCAGATGCGGTAGCATGACGAAACGGAATAAAGCTAGAGCATTTGCTCCATCCATCCGGGCTGCTTCTATCTGCTCATGATCTAAAGACTGAATTGCCGTCAATAAAATCAGCAGGGCAAAAGGAAGCCACTCCCACGAAACAATGATAATGATGGCAAGCAGGGGAAAATCTGCAAACCAATCGATCGCCCCCAAACCCAAACCTCTTGTAAATTGAGCAAACAGTCCATTCACTGGATGCATCAGCATATTCTTCCAGATTAGGGCACTGACTGTGGGCATGACGAAAAACGGAGAAATCGCCAGGACCCGCGCAATCCCCTGACCATAAAAGTCCTGGTCAAATAGAATTGCCAGAAGTGTGCCTAGACCAATTGTGATCACCAGAACGGACACAACCAGAATTATTGTGATGGCGATCGAAGTCCACAAAGCTGGATCACTCAAGATGAACGTGAAGTTTTCAATTCCGATGAATTTGCGTGCGCCTGGATTAAGCAGGTTATACCGCTGAAAGGAAAACCATACCGTCATCACCAGAGGCACAATCATCCACAGCAGCAAGGCAATCACAGAAGGCGCAACCAGGGGTAAGGTTGATGCCTGTCGCTTTGTTCGTTGCTGGGTGGGTGGCGTTTCGTGGTGATGTTTTACAGCTACTGAAGAAGACATAGCCTAATAGAATTTTGGATTTTAGATTTTGGATTTTAGATTGTGAAAGTTTTCTGGGTGAGCATTGGCGTGTTTTCTTGCCTTCCCCGTCAGATTTAGATCCCCCCCAGCCCCCCTTAAAAAGGGGGGAGAATTCAGTCAAAGTCCCCCTTTTTAAGGAGGATTTAGGGGGATCTCCGGGTTTAAAAACAGAACCTAGCCCCTCTTTTCACTCGATATAACCCGTGTGTTTCATAAACCGTTCAGTCGAATTCTGCGATTGCTGCAACGCCTGATCGACTGAAAGGCGATTCGTCAGTGCTGCTGCCATAGTTTGCCCCACCGAAGAACCGATCGCCTGAAATTCTGGAATATCCACATATTGAATACCCTTATAAGGGGTTGGTTGTGCAGCTGGACGGCTAATATCGGCAGATTGGATCGACCTCAGCACAATCGATGCAAACGGTGCGGCTTTTTGATAGTTGGGATTTTTATAGGTGGAAGTTCGCGTACCTGGGGGTACACTAACCCAACCACTTTGGTTAGCCACCAATTGGATGTATTCCTTGGAGGTTGCCCAGGCAACGAACTTTTGAGCGGCTTCGGGGGATTTTGAGGTTTTTGGAACTGCTAGTGCCCAAGCCCAGAGCCAATTCGAGCCGTTTGCATATCTCTCAATTGGCGCACGGGCAAAGCCAACTTTGTCATAAACTTGAGATTCTTTTGGATTGGATAACAGCCCTGCTGCAACGGTTGCGTCTACCCACATCCCGCACTTACCCGTCGAGAATAGCGCCAGATTCTCATTGAATCCATTGGAACTGGCACCCGGTGGCCCATATTTGTTGAGCAGATCGACGTAGAAGGCGATCGCTTCTTTCCAAGCTGGAGTATTTATAGTGGGTTGCCACTTCATGTCAAACCACTGTCCGCCAAACGTGTTGACCAATGTGGACACAAATCCCATGTTTTCGCCCCAGCCCGGTTTTCCACGCAGACAAACACCATAGACTCCATGCGCTGGATCGTGAACCTTACTCGCCCATTCTCTGATCTGGGGATAGGTTGGCTGTTCGGGAACCGTAATCCCTGCTTGGACAAACAAGTCTTTTCGGTAATACAGCATCGAACTCTCCCCATAGAACGGCACAGCATAGAGTTTGCCGTTGTTGGAAAGCCCTTCTCGGATGGGTTTTATCAGGTCATTCACGTCGTAGCTGGCGGGTAGATCTAATGGTCTTAACCAATCCCGTCTCGCCCAAATCGGCGTTTCATAAGAACCGATTGTCAGGACATCGAATTGTCCGCCCTGGCTAGCAACGTCTGTGGTGGTGCGTTGACGCAACACGTTTTCTTCCAGGACAACCCACCTCAGCTGAATATTTGGGTTGGCTTGTTCAAAATTGCGGGAAAGCCCTTGCATGACCACCATGTCGCCGTTATTGACAGTGGCGATCGTCAGTCTTGTTTTCCCTGCTGCTTGCGAACTCGGCGAACACGCGTGCAGTAGTTGCACCAGGATCACTCCAGCGAGGAACGCAACCAACATCTTAGCGAAGCGGGGCATACGCATCGCACAGCTCCTTAAGTATTAAAATCACATGAAAAAATTAATTTTATGCTCTAATATTGAGCGGTTGCCCAATAATTGAATCATACTAGCTCACCTTAAATACTGGACACTTAAACACTATTTGCAACATATATTCACAAGGAGTTGAAGATATGACAGCTAAAGCAAGCTATCACTTTGCTGGTAAAACGATCCTGATTACGGGCGGTGCTGGTGATATTGGTCGAGCTACCGCACAGCGTTTTGCCGCAGATGGCGCAGGTGTAGTACTCCTAGACTTAAACGAAGCGAAGATGGCAGACGTTACTCAGGAATTGGAAGCCTACAAAATTCCAGTTGCTACCTTTGGCTGCAATGTCACTGCTCCTAACGACGTTGCTCAAGCCTTTTCTGGTGCTGTAGAGCGGTTTGGGCGGATCGACTATGTTTTCAACAATGCGGGTTATCAAGGAGTGTTTGCCAAAACTGACGAGTATCCCGAGGAGGATTTTCAAAAGGTCATTGACATCAATGTTGTCGGAGTTTTTCACGTCCTTAAGGCTGCGGCACAACACCTACGCGAATCGGGTGGAGGGGCGATCGTCAACATGGCAAGCTATGCAGGAGTGGTTGGCCCCCCAAATATGATCGCCTACTCAGCCTCGAAGTTTGCCGTAATTGGGATAACTCAAACAGCAGCGAAAGACTTAGCTCCCTACCACATTCGGGTGAATGCGCTCTCGCCTGCGCTGATTGGCCCTGGTGTGATGTGGACGCGGCAGACCGAATTGCAGGCGGGTGTAGGATCACAGTACTTTAATGCCGATCCTCAAGTAGTAGAGCAGCAAATGATTAATTCAGTACCGATGCGGCGTTTGGGGAGCCTTGAAGAAGTTGCCAACGGTGTGGCATTTCTCATGAGCGAAGAGGCAAGCTACATTACGGGGTTTAATTTGGAGCTTACTGGCGGGCAATAGGGAAAAGGGTATCGGCAAGTTAGCAATGTTGTCAGCCCCCAGGATTGGTACTGCAATGTTTTGCTATGTCGGAGTTTTTTAAGACCACTTTCATTAACGTAGATTGTGATAACCTATACAGAGTAACTTGAGCAAAAAATGCATCTTTGAGCAGATACTCAAATAACCCATCTACTCTTTTGGGGATGCATACTTCCCATAGGTGGAATATGAGAGAACCCTTCTTAGAGCGGCGCGATGCCAGCAAAGCTGGCTTGCCCCTTCGGACTCGCAAGTTAGACCAGGCAGCTCATGCTGCTTGGCTCTACTACATTGCTGGAAACACACAGGAAGAGATTGCCGCAAAGCTGAACGTGTCCCGGCAGGCGGCACAGCGTTTGGTCGCACTAGCGGTGAGTGAAAAACTGATCAAATTTCGGCTCGATCATCCCCTGCGTGAGTGTATTGCTCTAGCTGAATCGCTCAGAGACAAATTTGAACTATCGCTTTGTGAAGTGGTTCCAAGCGATGCAGGGAGTGGCGATACCTTCAACGGAATTGGTGTATGTGCTGCCACTCACTTAGAGACGTACCTTGTTGCTAAAACTCCAACAATCCTGGCATTTTCCACGGGTCGTACTTTGCGATCGATGGTGGAGCAGATCCCATCCATGCACCAACCTCAGCATAAGATTGTCTCAATAGTTGGGAATATGTCTCAATATGGGCGTGCGGGTCGTTATGAAGTGGTGATGCATTTGTCCGATCGCGTTGGTTCCCAAGTATATCCAGTTCCTACTCCGGTCGTAGCGACCAGTATTGAAGAACGAGAACTCTTGCAGACCCAGCGATCGTTTATCACCGTAAAAAACCTTGTGGAGCAAGCCAAAGCGACCTTTGTTGGTATTAGCCAAATTGGCTGGAATGCACCGTTACACCAAGACGGGTTCATTAATGACGATGAAGTGACCCAATTAATTGAACTGGGTGCAGTTGGCGAGATTGCAGGTTGGGCATACGATCGTCAAGGAGTCTTGATTCAAGGTGCAACTAACAGCCGAGTTGCCGGTGTCCCGCTCGAACAAACAGCTCAACGGCTGATTATCGGTATTGCAGGAGGGGTGAAAAAGGTGGAGTCAATTTTGGCGGCTCTGCATGGCAAGTTGATCACGGGACTGATCACCGACGAAGTTGTCGCCCAAGCTATTCTTGATAAAATCTGATTTTTCAGGCGTTGCTGATCATTGTTGCTGCTAAGAACGTTCAACTGTATCTATTCCACCCCTTCTTATCCCGAACTCACGTTAGAATAAATTGTTCGGCTGCTTGATTGCCTAAGAGCCTCCGTCGTCTTCTGGAGTCCATACCGAAATGCGAATTGAACCATACGACCCCCGCCAAGTTGATGCCGTTATTCGTCTTTCGCTTCGGGCATGGGCTCCGGTCTTTGATTCGATTCAGAACGCGATGGACTTTGACGTGTACCGAGCATTTTATCCCGACGATTGGCGTGTAAGCCAGCAAAAGGCTGTCGAGGAAGTCTGTGCTGATGCGGACACAAAGGTGTGGGTTGCGATAGACTCTGGTTCAACCGTGGGCTTTGTTGCCGTGAAACTCCACTTGGAGAGCAGCATGGGTGAAATCTACATGATCGCCGTCGATCCAGGCTATCAACGTCGAGGCATTGGCGCTGCTCTCACCCAATTCGCTCTTGATTGGATGAAAGTTGCTGGGATGTCCGTTGCTATGGTCGAGACCGGAGGTGATCCCGGTCATGCCCCAGCACGTTATACCTATGAAAAGATGGGTTTCAGACTGTTACCAATCGCCAGGTACTTCAAGAAGTTGTAGGTGCGGAGGGTTTGAAAACGATCAGATCTCAGTGCCTTATGCCCAGTTTATTTAGACCGGGGTTGCTGACAATATCCCGATAAGATCGTGCATCCGCTCGATAACTTGCTGGGCACCAGCCGACTGAAGAGCATCTGCACGGCTTGTTCGTTCATCCTCGCTTATATGAGTTCCCCCTACATAACCGATAATCTGCCCAATTCCAGCGGCAACGGCAGACCTTACCCCACTGAGAGAATCTTCAATTGCCACGCAATCCGAAACTTCAGCATCCAGACACTTCGCTGCATGTAGGTAGATGTCAGGAAGCGGCTTGGGCCGGGCAACGGGGAGAGAGTCGTGAGCGCTAAATACCAGCTCACTTGGGAAATAGTCGGTCAGGGCAGCAGAAGTAAGGCAAGCACTCAGCCGCTGTAAGCTGCTGTTACTGACTAGTGCATATTCAAATCCGTCGTCGCGCAGGTAAGACAGCACTTCAGGCGTTCCTTCAGTCGCTTTTGCCTGTACACTAAGCCGTTCAATCGCTCTCTTTTCTTCTTCAGCCACAAGAAAGTCAATATCGCGCTCATTAAGAGTGGTTGATGAGTCTGCGTAGATCTTCTTGAGTATTTCCCTGTAAGGTTTCCCTGCGAAGCTTTTAACAAACTCATCAAGCTCATAGTGTTGAGCGCCAGCGAACTCACGAGCCACTTCACTTGTCAGCCTCCACGCGCTCTCAAGTGCTATGGTTTCACTATCAACGACAGTTCCGTCATGATCGAAAAGCACCATCTTAGGATGCTGATGAAGCGGTTTCATCTCAATTGACCTCTCTCACTATAATTCTTAAGTGTAGTCAATAGTCCGTGGGTCTGAAGATCTCGCAAAGCTTGGTGGCATTCATTATCTACGACCTCTGTCTGTTCGCAATTTTCCAATCCCAGAATGCCGCTAATCACCGCGCCTTCTTGAATCGCTGTAATTGCGCTTTGGGTATCCTTGGCATGATAGGGCTGACCAGACTCGCACGCCCCCTCTCTGACTGCAAGAAGCCACGCCGCAACGGGAAGTATAATCCGCTTCATGCTGACCTTTCGGCTATAAGCATCCTGAAGTATCGGAAATATATACTTGCCTACTTTCCTGGCTGTTTCTGAAGAGATTCTCTCAGTAGTATCGGGAAGATCTTCGTTACTCAGCCTTAGTAACACTTGCTTCATATATTGTTCACACATCTCGCGAGGCACTGGTGTTGCTGCTGCGATATCGTCCATGAGAAGCCGAGTAAACAAGTGGAATTCCGGTAGCCTGATCGCCTCATGCATATACTTTATACCTGCTCTTACAGCTAAACAGGCTATGAAGGAGTGTACTGCATTCAAGAATCTCGACTTCATATACAGAAAGGGAGTGATGTCGCTAGTCATAATGACCCCCGCATCTTCCCACTTGGGTCGATCGCCTGTGAAGTTGTCTTCCACGACAAACTGCCAAAATGGCTCCGTAACAATGGGTCCGCGATCGCGAACCTGCAACAGTCGGCTGGGGTAGTTATAGTCGGATTCTTGCTCTTGAGGCACAATCCTGTCTACAACCGTATTAGGAAACCTCGCGTTATCCCTGATGTATTCTGCAAGCTGAGGCTCAATCAGGTCAGCGTAAGCTAGCACTGCTTTTCGCAGGATCTCCCCGTTTCTTGGAAGGTTGTCGCAAGAAAGCGTGGTGAAGGGGGTCATTCCGCAATCGCGTCGTCGGCGTAGCGCCTCTACTATAAAGCCAATTGCAGTTGTTGGAGTGGAAGGATTTCGCAGATCGTGCGCGATGTCTTCATTCGCTGTGTCGAGATTAAAACTCTTGTCTAGATGGTAGCCTCCTTGAGTAATTGTAAGAGTCACGAGATGCACAGAGGGAGACGTCATCTTTTCAAGCACATAGTCGCACTTCTCTCTACCATTAACGATTTCCCTGATAGAACCTATAACTTCCGCTTCCTCACGATTTTTAGCGCAACTCGAGTGTTTGGTCAAAGTGTAAAGGAATCTCTGCGGTTTCAATTTAGTAATGGTGCCTTGGCTCTTGAGGCTAACCCCACAAATCCCCCATCTCTGCTCTTGGGACCCCTTCTGTGCAAGATAGTTATGTATTATGTAGGCGAGGTGACCCCTAAAAAAACGACCCGGGCCGAAATGGACGATACCAGTATTAAGCGCCCTCCTGTCGTAAGGAGATTGTTCCCTCCACAAACCAGTTATAGTACCGAGGCGAGAACTTGAAACACTGGGGGGCTTTAGTAAGTTAACCATGAGACTTCTTAAATAAGTGGAAATAAGTGGATAATCAGGTAAAAAGAGTAGGTCAGTCTGGGTATAGCCCATGACCTACAAGCAGTACAAATATCTCAAAGTGCGAAAATTTCAGGCATACTCTGTGGCATTTACAAGGAAAGGTTTTGCCACATGGTAAGTATGGTGCGGGAGCAGGTAGAACACAAAAAGAAGAAATCAGGTAAACCTAATCAATTAAGTATCAAATATTCAGTTGTGATTAACCTGGAGTAAGGTACGAGAGTACCACACATACTTCCACCTTGTTCAAAATTGGGAAGTGCGTGATTCAAATGTCTGTTTTATAACCCTAAAATTAGAGACTGCTTTAGTTCTCTCAGGAGTCTTCAATCTGCCGGGTAAAAAGCAATTACATTACCACAACTATGCTGGGAAAGTAATTGTAATTGATGCAAATGAAACCCTAATTGAACGACCGAAAAAAGCCAGCTGAGCATTTATAGTGGTAAAAGGCTATATACACTCAAATTTCAGTCGGTCTGTATTTTTGAGTGATATGTAGAAGGATGTCCCCTTTCACCATAGACTTAATTACAGGCTAACTGTCTCTTTAACTACAATTTAAGACTGTTTTTTGTAGGCTGCGATCGCATCTTTTAAATCCTGTATTTACATTCCGAACTCTGTACACATTCATATTATTTACTTTGGTAGCTGCTATACTCTGTCTTCAGGAGAATCTACAAGAAATTCTTTAGAGGGACTTATAATAACAATCAAGCGTATAGTTCACTACTTACAAAGAGCCGATTTCAGTTTTAGTCATTGACTAATAGTCATTCGCTTACTAGGGATACCGAATTGGGTTAAGACCAACTCAACTGTTCTAAGAAAGTAAAAATTTCTACAGGATTTCACGACCGATAGATAGATGAAATTTTAAGTTTGCCTAGAATCATCGCTACTTTACCTAAAGTTCAGCGGGAGTTTGAAAGCCACGTAGTTTCAACTCGTGGATGAAAAACGACACGTGCAGATTTATCTGCAATCCAAATATCTGGGAACAAAACAGGCGCTTACTGTTCGAGATTAATCTGTTTTGAAGTTATTGGCTACAATGGTGTGTCAATACGGGGGTCTAACACGTAAAAAATTGGTCAGCCTTAATACAACGATTACCCGTCTTGGAACATAGATCAACAAAACGTTCGGCTTTGCTGTGTCCGAAGGACTCAGGCTGACCAATTTCTAGGGGACAATCCGTCGCCAGTTCAACCGCAAACGGTAAACTTTGAAAACAGCCAAAGACAGCATATCATGTCTACTTCTTCAGTCAGTGATTTTGACAAAATTAGTCCAACAGCACTCCTAGTTGCGTATGTTCGGCAATTTAGCGACATTGCTTATGCTAGAGAAATTGCCCAACTGACGAGTGCAGAGGAAATAGCGAGGCAGTTTGAGAGTCAGGGGCAGCAGCAACCCGTCGTTGTGGCAGCCCTGATTGAAGCACGATACAAAGCGATCGAACACGTTAGGGCGCAATTTTCGGGGATGCAAATCCTTGAACTGTGATAATAAGCAACAAGTCATAAGTCGCAGCAGAACAACCGTGTTGCAGCGGACGGTATAAAGATCTTGGTGCTGAGTTCAAGGTTATCCGCCTCTGCTGAACACGACCGTTAGACACCCTTTATAGCGACTTTATTACCTCTAGTCCTCTTTTAACGGCGGGGCGATGCTCCAAAGGAGCCGCCCCAAGGGGGCGATCGCCAACTGTTTTCACCCAACGATCAAGAGCGGTCAAGTTCTCTACCCGAGCAAGATGTGCGGTGCGAATAAAGTTTAGCCCTCCTGACACCCATGGATAATTCGCGATATCTGCGACCGACTAATCGCCAGCGATAAATGTTTTATCTTCCAGATGATGATTGAGTACATTTAATTCACATCTTGCAGCAGTTGGATCACTACCTGAAAAAGGTGTATTTATTAAGTAGTTAGTTGAGGCTAATAAGGCAGTGATAAATATGAATCAAGAAAAAGGGGATGCCTCTGAGCTATTTTATTCTTTCTTCTCCTCAATTAAACCTCGTCAGCATAGAAGCACTTCTACTCAGGATGAGTGGCAGTCTCATATTTTACCTCATGGTGCGATTGAAGAACTAGCACCAAATCTTTGGCACGTGACCGGCACTTTGCCTAGTTCTACTATAGTTCCGCGTGAAATGGTGCTTTATAGATTAGCAGACGCTAGCCTACTGATTCACGGCGCGATCGCCTTAAATGAAGCGGGAATGGCAAAACTTGAGTCTTTAGGCACGCCTAAAATCCTGGTTGTACCTAACCGCATCCACAGACTTGATGTTGGCGTATATAAACAGCGCTATCCTCAGCTAATAATTGTTTGTCCAGCAGCAGCAAAACCGTATGTCGAACAAGTGGTGGCGGTAGATGGAATCGCAGAGGAAGTTTTAAGAGCATACGGAATTATTTGTCACGAACCTGCTGGTATCCGTCCGCAAGAACTCGTTTATGAACTGCCACTACCGACGGGGAAGGCACTAGTGTTTACAGACATTCTATTTAACTTAAACAAGTCATATTTACAGCAGCACTTACCTACAGGAGAATTCCTACTTCAGTGGATAGGAGCAAGTGCCATTGGATCGAGTGGATTTTTTGGTATCACTGGCTTGGGTAGGCGGTTTTTTCTGAGCGATCGCAATGCCTATCGCCAGTGGTTAGAAGCATTAGCTGATGGCATACCTGACTTGCGGGTCATTTCTGTCGCTCATGGTAGTCCAATAGTTGCTGATTGTAACTATCGATTACGTGAGGCAGCGGCACGCCTGCTGTAGAGATTGTGGTTTGAGGACTTCTGCTAAGCTGATGTCCATTTAAGTTGCAACATGCTTATTTCCTTGTATCTCGGCTCAATAGCAATACCTTTTATGATTTTTTGCCAGTGATATGTTTCCAAGCCAAATCGAAAGCTCTCCTTACGCGATCGCCTGCTCGGTTCAGACTCTGCTGAAAGCTTTCCCACTCGTCTTGCAGGAACAATCTCTAAGGTGCAGCAAACAATACGTAGAAGAGAACCCCGACATAATCGGGTCATCAATCAAAGACACTTTAACACAGGTATAATATGAATCCTTTGAATCAAGAAGTTTCTACCAAGCTAGAGTTAATCCGCCAAACTCTCGCTGAAACTGAGGCGCAAGCTGTGCGACTACGCGGTACAGACTGGTTTGCTTGGGCGACTGCTGGCGCTTCTAACACCGTGCTGCTGACTGCTGAAACTGGAGTAGCAGAAGTGTTGGTAACGGCGCAAGATGCTTGGGTATTAACAGATGAAATTGAAGCGCAGCGTTTACAGGACGAAGAACTGCCAGCTAATTTTAAGCTGCACGTTAACCCTTGGGCTGATGCTGCTGCGCGTGAATCTTTTGTCCGTGATGCGACTGGTGGCGGAAAGGTTTTGAGCGAACGCCCCATCCCTGATGTAGAGAAGCTATTACCGCCGTCTCTACAACTGCATAAAAAAGTCATGATGTCAAGCGAGCTAGAGCGATATCGCCAAGTGGGGCGAAAAGCAAGCGAAGCGATGACAGAAGTACTCAAAGCAGCCAAGCCAACCTGGACAGAATATCAGTTAGCGGGTGCGGGTGCAGAGGCGTTGTGGGCGAGGGGGCTGCATCCAGCACTGACACTGGTGGCTGGCGAAAGGCGTTTACCGCTATACCGCCATGCTACAGCCAGCAGTGAGCAGTTGGGAAGGCAAGCAATGCTCGTGTTTTGCGCTAGGGGATATGGTTTGTATGCGAATCTGACGCGATTTGTCTGTTTTGGTGCGCTTTCAGATGAACACGCCGAATTGCATCGTCATGTCCGCGAAATTGAAGCCGAAGCTTTGAATTTGTGTAAACCGGGAACATCTCTCAATGCAGTTTATGACACTTTAGCGAAAGCCTATCAACAGCACGGATTTAATAATGCAATCCGCGAACATCATCAAGGTGGAACAACAGGATATCTGTCGCGAGAAATTGTGGCAAATCCCTCAACTACCGACACTTTAGCAGAAGGTACAGCTGTTGCTTGGAATCCTAGTTTACCAGGGGCAAAGGTTGAAGATACTTTTGTTATTCTCCAGGATGGAAAATTGGAAAATCTGACTTTCGATGCAAATTTTCCCAGCGTGGAGGTAGAGGGAAGGCTGCGTCCCGTTCCGTTGGAGGTGGGCTAATACAGGTTGCACAATGAGAGAATCTCATGCAAACGCGCAAAGGTGCTAAGAAAAACTTTGCGACGCCAGTCGCCTACGGAGGGAAACCCTCCTGCAGCGCTGGCTCGCCTTTGGGTCTTGGCGCGAAAGTATTATTCGTTGTATCGTTGGGCGGATGTGTAATATTTAATTCTTTTGCTATCTACTAACAATTATGAACTTCCAAAAGATATTCGGTAAACCACCTGAAACAGAAGCCAGTGCGCCAGGAAGAGTCAACCTACTTGGCGAACATACTGATTATAATGATGGCTTCGTGCTCCCAACAGCAATTCCCCAACGCACCACCGTACAGCTAGGTTCTAGTACCGATGGACACCACCACTTTTATTCTGAAGATTTAGACGAGCGAGTCAGCGTTTTAGAAAGTAATCATACGCCGTCTGGATTTGCAAGTTATATCTTTGGATGTATTCAGCTTTTGCAAAAACAAGGATACACGATACCGTCGCTGAATTTGCACGTCAAATCAACGGTTCCTATCGGTTCGGGTTTGTCTAGCAGTGCGGCTTTGGAAGTCGCAACGCTGAGGGCTGTGCGCCAACTCCTCAACCTCCCCATCAATGATGTCGAAATCGCCCAACTCGCACAACAAGCGGAAATTCAGTATGCCGGTGTGCAATGCGGCATTATGGATCAGATGGCTTCCAGCCTCGCTGACACTGAGCATATGCTGTTTTTAGATACGCGTAGCCTGGAACGCCGCGTGATACCTTTTCCAAGTGGAGCGGAGATTGTGGTGATAGATAGCGGTGTGCCTCGCACGCTTGCAGGTAGCGGATATAACCAGCGGCGAGGTGAATGCGAGGAGGCGGCGCGGTTACTGGGGGTGAAGGCGCTGCGAGATATTACTGACAGTAGCGCAACAGAAGTATTACCCGAACCGCTGCGGCGTCGCGCCCGTCATGTCATAACGGAAAATAACCGCGTTTTGGAGGTTTTGCAAATTGTAGAGACGTTTCATGAAACGTCTCTACAGCGCTTTGGCGAATTGATGAACGCATCCCACGCCAGCTTGCGGGACGACTACGAAGTTTCTGTACCAGCGCTGGATACGCTGGTAGGGATGTTGCAGAAAACAGCAGGAGTGTTTGGCGCAAGGCTGACGGGTGCAGGTTTTGGCGGGGCTTGCGTTGCTTTGGTGGCTGCGGGTGAGGGCAGAGGTATTGCTAGTAACGTCCTCGAACAATACAATCAAACAGGTAACACCGGACGAATTTTAGTTCCCGCTACCGATTTTTGATTGGGGAGATGGGGAGCAGGGGAGTTAACAATTCAAAATTCAAAATTCAAAATTCACGCATTGAAGACAGTTTCAAAGGGGGATTTCAACCAACCCCGACTGAAACTGAGACTAGTATAGACGAAGGAGTCTTAAACCCTTGAATTTACGATAATTTTGGATTGTTGACTAATGACTCATGACTAATACTAATGACTCATGACTAATGACAAAGTTGTTTTTGGTAACGCTGTTAACGAAGGCGCGAAGCGCTGGGGGTGGTTTATGGGTCACTTTATCACCCCAAGTGAAGATCCGCGCTCGACTGAAGACCTAGAAGTGAAATGGGCTGTCCACAAAGCAGGAGACAGTAGAACTGAGTGGGCAGTCAATAACCAAGCCGCCACCCTTTCTATCCTGATCAAGGGACAATTTCGTCTTCAATTTGAGGACGGAGATATTGTACTATCTCGTGAGGGCGACTACGTTCTTTGGTGTGCGGGTGTGCCGCATTGTTGGGTTGCTGAGTCTGAGTCCACTATTTTGACTGTGAGATGGCCCTCTAAAGCTGGTGATAGTGTGGCAATGCCGACATAAAGTATTAACTTATATAACTTAATAGGGATGAAAAATTAAATCAAAAGGTAGAGAAGTACTTGACCCAGTTGTTAGAGGATTGAATATATTAAATATTATAAATATTAGATAATCAGCGTTAAATGTTGCTTAAGCCGATGCAATTTCATTTTCCAACACTCAACTCTAGGAAGACAGCAGTGCTTAGGCAACCAGAAGTGAGCAAACTGATTCGGGAACTTTGGCATTCGCCGGAGCCAACTCTACGGGAACGCGGCAAAGACCTCCTTACCAAATATTTTCCTGAAGCGGAGCAGAAATGGTGAGTGATCCAGTGAAGGCGACTGTCCCTGAGGATATCTTTGCAGGCGGTGGAGAAATGGGAGCGCTGATGCGAAACTCCTATGCCTGCGGCACGGCTTTGCCGAACGGAGACGCTGAGCGATCGCTCCACTGGTCGCAAACGCTTTTGGGTCCAGTATCGGAATGGGCACAGAGCTTGAAAACTGCTGTTAGCATTATTCTCAACTCCCGCTACCCGATGTTCATCTGGTGGGGAAGCGAGTATGCTAACCTCTACAACGATGCCTACCGCCCAATTCTCGGTGCTAGCAAGCATCCCCAATTTCTGGGACAGTCTGCCAAGCAGTGCTGGGCAGAAGTTTGGGATGTCATTGGTCCGTTAGCTGATAGCGTCCTCACCACAGGTCAACCTACCTGGTCAGATAATCTGCTGCTGATGATCGACCGCTACGGCTATCTGGAAGAAACCTACTTCACCTTTTCCTACAGTCCGATACAAGACGAGAGCGGTGGAGTTGGCGGAGTTTTCTGTGCTGCGATCGAAACAACAGAACGGATCATTGGGGAGCGTCGGCTGCGAACGTTGCGTGAACTTGCCAGCAACACCGCACAGGCAAAGACGGTCAAGGAAGCTTGTCACATTGCCACGCAAACCTTATACCACAATCCCGGCTGTATTCCCTTTGCTCTATTGTACTTAGTTGAGGCGGACGGAAAACAAGCACGTCTTGTAGGAACGATGGGGATTGAACCAGGCACACCCGCAAGCCTTGAGCAGATTGATTTGACCCAAGAGACAGACTGCTGGCATCTGGCACGAGTTAGGCGTACGGGGCAAGCTGAGGTGGTGGATGATTTAGTAACTCGGTTGGGAACACTGTTTGGAGCAACCGGGAAGGAACCGCCAAACGCCGCCTTGGTCATGCCTATTGCTCAATCGGGACATAAGCAGCAGTTAGCTGGATTCCTGGTTGCCGGAATAAGTCCTCGGCGTTCATTTGATGACGACTACCGGGGGTTCTTTGATTTAATTGCCAGTAATGTTGCGACTGCGATCGCTAATGCTGATGCTTACGAAGCAGAACGCAAACGTGCAGAGGCGCTAGCAGAACTAGACCGCGCTAAAACTACCTTTTTCAGTAACATCAGCCATGAGTTACGTACGCCGCTGACTTTGATGCTGGGTCCTCTTGAGGACGTGTTAACCAATCCCTCAAGCGTTCTTCCCAAGCAGGAGCGTGAGGAGTTAGAAATGGTGCAGCGTAATGGGTTACGCTTGCTGAAGCTGGTTAATAGCCTGCTGGACTTCTCCCGCATCGAAGCAGGGCGGGTGCAGGCAGTTTACGAACCAACAGACTTAGCGATGCTGACGGCGGAGCTAGCGAGTGTATTTCGCTCCGGAATCGAACGAGCAGGGCTAAGGCTTTTGGTTAACTGTCCACCTTTGCCAGAATTTGTGTACGTAGACCAGGAAATGTGGGAAAAGATTGTGCTTAACCTGCTTTCCAATGCCTTTAAGTTCACCTTTGAGGGGGAAATTGCAGTAACGCTCCGTTATTGCGACGATCACGTTGAGTTAGACGTGCGGGATACAGGCATAGGTATCCCCGGTGATGAGCTACCCCATGTGTTCGAGCGGTTCTATCGCGTCAAAGGAAGGCAAGGACGCACTCATGAAGGTTCGGGCATTGGGCTATCGTTAGTCCAAGAGTTGGTAAAGCTGCACGGTGGCACGATCCAAGTTAGCAGCATTGTGAATCAGGGAACCTGCTTTACGGTGTTGATTCCCACAGGAAGTGCCCATCTGCCGAGTGAACGCATCCGCGCAACCCGTTCACTAGCATCTACAGCAGTGGGCGCTGCCCCGTATGTCGAGGAAGCATTACGTTGGCTACGCCAAGAGGAGGGGGAGCAGGGGAGCAGGGGAGATGGGGAGCAGGCTTTTGCCGTGAGCGTCAGCCGAACGGGGAGATGGGGAGCAGGCTTCCGCCGTGAGCGTCAGCCGAACGGGGAGATGGGGAGCAGGGGAGATGGGGAGAGAGGGAGAATTCACCCCAGCACCCCACCACAGAAAGCTCGCATTCTCCTAGCTGACGACAATGCCGATATGCGCGACTACGTGAAACGCCTGTTGTGCCAACGGTATGACGTGGAGACGGTAGCAAATGGCGCTGAGGCGTTCGCTGCTGCTCGTGCGCTGCTTCCAGATCTGATCCTCAGTGATGTCATGATGCCAGGGATGGATGGCTTTGAGTTGCTTCGCGAGTTGAGGGCTGATCCGCACACGAGAGAAATCCCCATCATTCTGCTTTCTGCGCGTGCTGGGGAAGAGTCCCGCATTGAAGGTTTGGAAGCTGGGGCAGACGACTATTTGGTTAAGCCCTTTTCTGCCCGTGAACTCCTGGCTCGTGTGAATGCTAACTTAGAGATGGCTCGATTGCGTCAGGAAGCAACGCGGCGAGAGCAGGAATTACGTGCTGTTAGCGAAACGGCACAACGTGCCGCTGAGGCAACCCGTGACCAAATCAGCAACATTCTTGAAAGCATCACTGATGCCTTTGTGGCTTTCGACCACCAGTGGCGCTACACCTATGTCAATCAGCAAGCCACGCGGCTTTTACACAAAACCCGTGAAGAACTGCTCGGCAAGCAGGTGTGGGAGGAGGTGTTTCCAGAGACAGTCGGAAGTCTGTCGTATCAAGAATTTCACCGTGCTGTTACTGAGCAGGTTGCCGTTGTCTTTGAAGAATTTGGTCAGCCGATAGGTAAGTGGCTGGAAGTGCACGCCTATCCTTCGCCAGATGGTCTTGCCGTTTATTTTCGGGATATTAGCGAACGCAAGCAGGCGGAGGAGGCGCTCCAAGAACAGGAGAGAAAATACCGCTATATCTTTGAAGCCGCAGGCGTGGCGATTTGGGAAGAAGATTTTTCTCTTGTGCAAGAAGCGATCGCTCATTTAAAAGCGCAAGGAGTCCAAAATTTTCGCGCCTATTTCGCGGAACACCCTGAGTTCCTTCAACAGGCAGTTGACATGGTAAGAATTGTCAACGTGAATGACACGGCGGTGCGGATGTTTGGCGCTCAAAACAAAAATGAACTCTTGGCTTCACTTGACCAAGTCTTTGTACCGGAAACCCTAGAGGTGTTCGTTGAACAACTCCTGGCGCTTGCTAACTGCGAAACTTACTTTGAATCTGAAACCATTCTGCAAACTATAAACGGAGAACGCCTCAACGTCCTTTTTACGATGACCTTTCCGCCGCCAACCGCAAAATTTCACAGCGTCTTGGTGAGCATAATGAATATCACTGAGCGCAAGCAGGCAGAAGCAGCGGTTCAAGCCAGTGAAGAGCGGCTTAGAAGTTTCGTCGAAGCAAATGTGGTTGGCATTGTCTTTAGTGATGTGGACGGTGGTATCAGTGAAGCCAATGACGAGTTCTTGAGAATTGTGGGCTACACGCAAGAGGATATCGAAGCAGGCAGACTACGCTGGATTGATATCACGCCACCTGAGCACCTTTATCTAGATGAACTGGCTATTGCCGAAGCAATGGAAAAGGGAGCGTGTACAGCTTATGAGAAGGAATACATTCGCAAGGATGGTTCTCGTGTCCCGGTGGTGATTGGCTACTCTTTGGTAGGCGAGTCTCGGCACAAGGCGGTCGCATTCATTCTCGACATTAGCGAGCGCAAGCAGGCTCTTGAAGCGCTACGCCACAGTGAAGAGCGATTTCAAGCTTTTATGAATAACAGTCCAGCCGCATCATGGATGACAGATGCAGACGGGCGTGTCATTTACCTCAGTCAAACTTATTATCGCATATTCAAGCTACCAACAGACGATGCGATCGGCAAAAGTATCTTCGAGCTATATCCGACTGAAATCGCTCAGCAATTCCTTGATAACATTAGAATGGTTGCCCAGACAAAGCAAGTCGTTGAGGCGATTGAGCATGCCCCTCGCACAGATGGCACGCTCGGCGATTTTCTGGTGTACAAGTTTCCGATTGCGGATGTGTCTGGGCAATGCCTGGTAGGAGGAGTTGCGGTTGACATCACCGAACGAGAACGCGCACTTCGTGAACGCCACCTTGCAGAACAAGCTCTCCAGCGGCAAACAGAGCAATTGATTCAAGCTAACCGCATCAAAGATGAATTCTTGGCAGTCCTCTCCCACGAACTTCGCACGCCGCTCAACCCCATACTCGGATGGTCGAAGTTACTACGAGCTAGAAAGCATGATGAAGCAACTACTGCTCGCGCCTTAGAAACCATTGAGCGGAACGCCAAACTCCAGACCGAACTGATCGAAGATTTGCTGGATGTTTCTCGCATCCTACAAGGCAAACTCACCCTGAAGCTTGGTGCAGTTGATTTGGCATCTACGATCGCAGCAGCAATAGAAACTGTGCAGTTAGCTGCCCAAGCCAAATCGATTCAGCTAGTGACCGTGTTTGAGGAGAACATAGGACAAGTTTCAGGCGATTCAGCTCGCTTACAGCAAGTCATCTGGAATTTGCTTTCCAACGCTATTAAGTTTACACCAGAAGGTCGACAAGTAGAAATCCGTTTAGAGTCGCTTGGTTCTGTGGCTCAGCTTCAAGTGCGCGATACAGGTAAGGGAATTGCTCTTGAGTTTCTACCGCATGTGTTTGAGTACTTCCGACAAGCTGACGCCACAACGACCAGGAAATTCGGTGGACTGGGGTTAGGTTTAGCGATTGTCCGCCACATCGTAGAGCTACACGGTGGTACGGTTAAGGCAGAAAGTTTGGGTGAAGGACAGGGAGCAACCTTTACAGTCACGCTGCCGCTGATGAAGATTCATCTACATGAGCAACAGAGTGATAGACAGTCTGATGAGTTTCCCGATTTAAATGGGCTGAAAGTTCTCGTTGTGGATGATGAAGTTGATACACGAGAGTTGATTGCTTTCATTTTAGAGCAGTCTGGAGCAGAAGTGACACAGGTAGCATCGGCAACTGAAGCACTACAAGCCCTCACTCAGTTTAAACCAAATGTGCTGTTAAGCGACATCGGAATGCCTGAAATAAACGGCTATATGCTGATGCGTCAAATCAGAGCAATGCCACCAGAACTGGGAGGGCAAATTCCAGCGATCGCCCTAACGGCTTACGCGGGTGAAGTTGATTACCAACAGGCAATTGCCGCAGGATTTCAACAGCATATTGCCAAGCCAGTGGAGCCAGCCGCGTTAGTTGCAGCCGTCGCCAACCTTGCCGATATGTCGCTACGCTAGGCAAAACTGTCTAAAGTGTAGACTACCCGTGCCGTCGCTGATGCCACTGCCAAGCGTGGGTGAGGATGTCCTTAATGTTTGGGTATTGGGGACGCCAACCCAAAACTTTACTTGCTTTGTCGCTGCTGCCGACTAAAATAGGCGGGTCGCCTGGTCTTCTGTCGCGCTCCTCTATTTTGATTTCAGCTCCCGTGACTTCCTTTGCGCTTTCGATGACTTCTCTGACTGAAAACCCACTGCCATTCCCTAGATTAAAGACTTCGCTATCTCCTCCTTTCAGGAGATACTCCAAACCCAGAACATGTGCTTGTGCCAAGTCTGTTACGTGAATGTAATCTCGAATACAAGTACCGTCAGTCGTAGGGTAATCAGTACCGAAAATCAAAATGGATTCGCGCTTACCCAAAGCAGCCATAAGCACTAGTGGTATGAGGTGAGTTTCTGGTTCGTGGTCTTCACCTAACAACCCAGTTGGGTCAGCACCTGCGGCGTTAAAGTAGCGGAAACGGACAGACTTGAGATTATAAGCTGTATCAAAATCAGACAAGATTCGCTCTACCATCCATTTGGTAGTTGCATAGGGACTGATAGGGTCTTGAGGATGGTCTTCAGTCAGCGGCACAAACTTGGGCACACCATAAAGAGCGCAAGTAGAAGAAAAGATAAACTTGTTGATGGAAGCAGCAAGCATTGCTTCTAAAAGCGTCAGGGTGCCTGCGACGTTGTTGTGGTAATATTTGGCTGGGTCAGTGACAGATTCACCTACGGCAATGTAGGCAGCAAAATGCATCACCGCAGTTATATTGTGGGTTGTAAATATGTTATCTAAAAGAGGGCGATCGCTCGTATCACCAACAATCAACTTTACCTGCAAAACCTGTTCTACAAGTTCTCGATGCCCATTGGACAAATTATCAAGAACAACGACTTCATAACCTGCGTTTTTTAGAGCTAATACAGCATGGGAGCCAATATATCCTGCTCCACCTGTAACTAAAATAGTTGTCATAACTGTACTAATTTTAGGTTTTAGATTTTATATTTTGGATTCAACAATGAATTAGGTAGGGGCGAAGCCACGAAGCAAAAATATTTCTGGTCGAAAGCAACGCCCGTATAGAGTTAGAAATGATTGACAAATGACAAAAATCTAAAATCGTTGACACTCATCAAAATAGCGAGACATCGCACTGTCAAGAGATGACATTAACTCACCCCTATTGGTACCAAGAACGCTGTAAGTCGGGCGCTTAGCGGTTAAACCAAGTTCTCGCGTTGGCAGGGCAATCACATTGCTAGGATTAAAGCCTGCTGTTTTCGCCGCTAGCCGTGCCAAATCAGCCCATGTGATCGCACCTTTGTTAGCCAAATGCCACAAGCCACTTTCGCCGTCAATTAACAAATCCAGACTAGTATGGACAAGATCCGGCACATACGTAGGCGAAACAATCCCATCCTCGGCAGCGACGAAAGAATTTCCAGCACTGAGTTGACGTAGGGCAATAGTGACGAAATTGTAATCATCCCAAGGACCGAAAAATGCACTGGTGCGAATGATCAGCGATGCGGGATTAACCTTCAATACCAGCTTTTCTGCCAAAGCTTTGCTGCACCCATACACATTCAGGGGGGCAACGGTATCACTTTCTATATAAGGGTTGAACACAGCACCGTCAAATACCAGGTCTGACGAGAAAGTCAGTAGCCCCACGTTATGCTGAGCGCAAGCAGCAGCTAAAATCGCTGGTCCCTCAGCGTTCACCCGCAGACAAACATGGGGTTCGCGTTCCGCATCGTCCACCCGCACGTATCCCGCAGCGTTCACAACCGCCCACGGCTTCAACTCAGCTAGAACAGCATCAACAGAGGCAGGATCAGCAATGTCCATCTCTTGACGTGTCAACAGGCGGTACGAGATACCCCGCACTTCGCACAACCGCGCAAAAGCCCTTCCCAAGGTTCCTCTCGCACCCACGATGGCTAGGGGAGATGGGGAAGATGAGGGAGTCATTTCTCCCCCTACTCCCGGCTGCCCACTGCTTTCTTTTAAACAACTCACCGCCGGGTATAATAACCGCTCTTGCCGATGCCACCATCCGGGTGTATCAAGTAGTGGGTGATCTGGTTTGCGCCCAGCGGATAGGTCGCGTATCATCTTGGCAATTGCTGTCGGTCTGGGACGTGACGAACGCAAGTCAAACACGCCTGACTCGTAGTAGCCGACCCAGCGAGTCACTAAGCTATTCCAATCGTAGGTGCCCAGGAGCGACCAAGCAGTGACAGCGCGGACATCCACACCCTGAGCTCGTAATTGAAGCGCCGCACTCCAGACCTCATAAAGCCAGCGCAGCTGCTCCTCGCGGGTGCAGTGGAGGTGAGCTTCGGTAATAGCAATTGGCAGTTTATAGCGTTCCCATGCTTCTAGTAGCAAGTTGCGCGGACCTGCTGCACCCTCAGCACAAACCCGCACTGCCTCTATATCTGCGTACTCGTGCCGCCCATTGCCCCCATGCGAGCTAGTCGGATAGCGTTCCATACGCTCATCCAAAAAGCGATCGCTCGTCAGGTAGTGGTTAATCCCGATGATATCTGGCGGACAGGGATTTTCTACAAACCAATCAAGTTCAGCTTCACTGATGCCACACTTGTGCAGGTAGCGCCACATCGGATGAGTCGGGGTTATTCGACCGCACAATAAATCAAAGGTCAACCAGCGCCGCTCGTTCTCAAATTCTGCTTGATACGCCAGCTTTGGCGTACTGTAAATCTTACCCAAATCGTCAGTTTGCACCAGTTGGGCGTTGGGGTTGACTTCTCGGATTGCCTGCATGGAAAGGGCAACCCCACGACACTCTCCCAACAAAGCACGACCGAAAGTTAACCCATCTGTTCCGTGAGGATACCAGTGCCCGTACATTCCACTGAAACGCGCCGTTGTCAGTGGCTCGTTCACGGGTGTGTAATGCGTTACCCAAGGATAACGTTCAGCAACTGCACGGGCATACAAAGCTAGTTTCTCTGGAAATTCTGGATCTATCAAGCTAGTGTGACGCGGTCCGCTACCATGATGCACTAATCCCACAATCGGATTGATGCCAAGTTCGCGCAATCGCCCTAGTCGCTCATCCGCCCACGACCAATCTGCATTCTCCAACCCGTTGGGTGCGGTTCGCTCCCACAGCACCGGGTAGCGGATCGCCTTTATCCCAAGTTCGGCGAATAAGTCTAGGTCATCCAAGCGCGTTGCATGACCGTTGCGTTCCAACTGGTCGAAATACTCATCACCCACACGATTAACCGTACACTCCACACCAGCCCACACTTCCAAAGGAGGAAGTTTTGAGCGATCATTTTCGAGTGTTGAGTTGAAGGAAGTCATACTTTAAACTCAATTTTAATATTTTCTTTTTCTTTACTTGGCGTTCTTCTCCTGTCGGAGACGCTGCGCGAATGCGAAGGCGTGCGGTAGCCTGCGGCACGCCGCTGCGCGTCTACGTTTTATAGCGGTTCTCAATTGAATGGAATACAGTTCTAGATTCTTGTGGGATGGGATTAACGCCCGCCCGGATATAGGACGGGCACCAATCCCACCCCACAAGATTTGTATTGCCCTCAAACGAGAACCGTTATATTAACCGCCAAGACACATACAAAAGTGGGCATTGCCCACTCTACAACTCAAGCCTTAATCGCGATTTGCTTGTAAACAGATAGAGCCTGAGCAACACATTGATCCATGTTGTAATACTTGTAGGTTGCTAAGCGTCCGACAAAATACACCCCCTGGGTTGCATCAGCCAGTTCCTTGTATTGCTTGTAAATTTCCTGATTTTCAGGACGTGGTACAGGGTAATAGGGGTCTCCCTCTGCCTTGGGAAACTCGTAAACAATACTAGTTTTGTGGTGTTCCTGTCCAGTTAGGTACTTAAACTCTGTGACGCGAGTATACAGGTGGTCGTTCGGATAGTTGATGACTGGCGCTTGCTGAAACACCGAGGTGTTATGCGTCTCGTGCTTGAAATCAAGCGAGCGATACGGTAGTTTGCCGTAGCGATAATCAAAGAACTCATCAACAGGTCCACTGTAAACTATCTCACCGCAAGGTATTGCCTTCTGGATTTCACGGTAATCGGTGTTGAGCATCACCTTGATGTTGGGGTGTGCCAACATTGTCTCGAACATCCGGGTAAAGCCGTGCCGGGGCATTGCCTGGTAACTATCTGTGAAATAGCGGTCGTCGCGGTTGGTGCGGGTGGGGATGCGGGCAATGACTGATTTGTCAAGTTCCGATGGGTCGAGTCCCCATTGTTTGCGTGTGTAGTTGCGGAAGAACTTTTCATACAGTTCCCGACCGACTTTGCTCACCACCACATCCTCTGAGGTGCGGATGTAATCTTTCGGTTCTGCAAGCGACTTGAAGAACTCCTCCACCTGAAATGAAGTCAGGTTCATTCCATAGAGTTTATTGATAGTGTCGAGGTTGATGGGGATCGGAACAAGTTGCCCGTCTACGCTGGCGAGAACGCGATGTTCGTAAGCCCGCCATTCAGTGAACTGCGAGAGGTATTCAAAGACTTCGCGAGAGTTGGTGTGAAAGATGTGGGGACCGTATTTGTGTACGAGGATTCCATGATCGTCGTAATGATCGTAGGCGTTGCCGCCGATGTGCGATCGCTTGTCCACAACCAGCACTTTCTTACCTGACTGAGTTGCCAACCGTTCCGCGATGACGCTTCCTGAAAATCCAGCACCAACGATCAAGTAATCAAATACAGGCTCTTTGTCTCTGTTAATTATACTTGGTGCTTGTTTACCAGCAATAGCCAGATTTGAGTTCATTTTGTTGCCTTCTTTTTGTGCAGCAATAGCAGAGTCTATCAATTGCATCATTGATCCCCAAGTGCGATCCCAAGAAATTTGCTCCAAAAAGGCATCTACCCGACTCAACCATCCCGATGCAGAGGTGTCCTCTTGCATAGCCTTTTCTATGGCAGCGACGAATTCAGAAACCGTGTCTGCAATTCGTACCAGCTTCAAATCTCCGTAGGGGCGCACCACATCTCGAATTGAGGTAGACACCACAGGCTTACCTGCGGCAAGATACTCTGGGGTTTTAGTGGGGCTAATAAAGCGAGTTGACTCGTTGCGCGCAAACGGCAGCATCGCCAAGTCCCACCCCGCCAAATATGCAGGTAGTTCTTTATAGTCTTTCCCACCGAGATAATGAATATTCTCTCGCTGTGGCAAAGTTGCGGGATCGATTTTCACCACCGGTCCAATGATCACCAAATGCCAGTCAGGGCGTGTGTCGGCAATACCAGCCAACAGTTCGATATCCATCCGCTCGTCAATCACCCCAAAGAAGCCAAGGCGCGGATGGGGAATATTCGCTTGATCTGCTGGTTCTGATCCCTGGGAATTTCTTGCTTGTGCAAAATGTGGTACTTCAACACTACTAGGAAAGGCGTAGACGTTAGGGTGCTGGTTCACCTTGCTTTCGTAAAGGCTTTGTCCACCTGTAAACACCAAATCTGCACGGCGGAAAAGTTCGGCTTCGTTGTTCTTTAAAGCAGGTGACGCTCCTTTGAATGCAGACAATTCATCCATGCAATCGTACACGATTGCTAGCGGTTGCAAGTGGCTTGTAAATGCGATCGCCATCGGCGTGTAGTACCAACAGATGTACTTGCGGATGTTATGCTCTGCAAACAAACCATCAATCAGCACTTTTAGATCCGCGTTTACCGCCTCCTGACTCAAACCTTCTGGTAAGTGCGGAACAACAACCACTACCCCATTGTTGTCTTGGCTGACATCCAACCGCCCCAACGGTTCGGGGCTAAAAATCGGCTCCTCGATAAAGAAAACCCGCTGTCCTTGAGCGCAACGAACCAGAAGATGTTGCGGTCTTTGATAGACGAAATTCCAACGCAAATGAGACAAGCAAACTATATCAGGCGTATCTGTAGAGGCTTCTTTATAAATTTTCTTGGGTATGGATAAATTCTGCGATGATACACCTGATGATTGCGGTTCAGTTAGTGTCGATAGCTTAGCTTTAAGCATCTTCGACTTACCATTACTGATACCGTTATTTTTTATTTGACTTTTTTCGCCTGACATAGGTTATCTCAATTTTATCTTTGTAGGAAATAGAATTGTTTGTTCCCAAATGCTCTCTCACCAGATCATAGGAATTACAAAAAATCCACTTTTAGCTTACTTTTTCCTACTACAAGGGCAGTAAGCACTATCTGGTCAAGAAGCGTTTGCTGTTTTTCTGGACTGCCTAAAAACTATTAAGGCTGTTTACCTTGACAACAATCGCTATCACTAACTTTTAAACATACTATTAACTGTTTATACAACCTTCTATCAATCGACATATTTGTTTCTAACCAAGGAATTTAGATAATATTAAAATTATTTGTAATCATGAATACAAAGCTGCTTTTTTTTTAAATAAACGTAATAAATATAACTATGTAAATGCAGTACTTAGATTTATACTGCCATGTCGCGTTTCATGATTAGAGGCTTAATTCAATCAAATCCTTGCCCTTCATCGACTCTAAATGCAACATGATCCCAAACGCGATCGCCCGTTCGAGCGATCGCAATTATGCGGGTGCTCCGCACCATCGCAGCACGCTCTACTTGAAGGGAAAGAAGCTGTCATTACTGATTTTCATGGCGCTTATCACCGCGTCAATTTTCACGTCGCCCATCTCGGCACAATGCTTATCCGCGCCAGTCAGCGCGTCACTTGTTTGCGATCGGTGCAGATCAGAGTGCATAAAAAAAATTCCTCACCTCTATCAAACTTATGAAGCGGTTGAAACACCGAAAACAAACAACAAACTAATTTGCAAGAGGAATTTCAAAATGGACACCACAACAATGCTCGATATGTGCAAAGTGGCGAACATCCAAAAAGGTAAGCGCATCACCATCCTGGGTGCAGGAATTGCAGGTTTAGTTGCAGCTTACGAATTAGAACGTCTGGGTCATGAAGTCGATATTATGGAAGGTAGCCCGCGCGTCGGCGGTCGAGTTTGGACACACCGTTTCGGTAATTCTCCTGATGCAGCCTACGCAGAACTCGGCGCAATGCGTATCCCCAGCGAACACCAGCATACACTGCACTACGTAAACGAACTGGGACTAGCTGACAAACTCTGCAAATTTGTCACAGTCTTTGAAGAACAAAACGCTTTCATGAACATCGAAGGAAATGTCTTCCGCATGAAAGACGCACCTCGCCTCCTTCAAGAACGTTATCAAGGAATCTTTACCGACACTCGTTACAGTGAAAAAACTCGGTTGTTTGCAGCATGGCTGAAAACCATTGTCAATACCATCTCTCCTGGAAATTTGCGTGAAAGTTTGGATTCTGACTTGAAATTACATCTCATGGATGAATTGGAAAGACTGGATTTAGAACCTTATTTTAGCGAAGACGGCGAAACTATCGACCTACAGGCATTTATTAAAGATAACCCAAGTTTTCGCGCTCGTTGCAGCAAAGCCTTGGATATGTTCCTGAGCGACATCTTAGTTGAAACCAGTCACGATTTATTACAACTCAAAGGCGGAATGGACCAACTTATCCAACGCCTGGTAGCATCAATCAAAGCTCCGATTCAGTGCAACCAAAAAATCGTGGCAATGCGGGTGCGTCCAGACCACGTAGAATTGGATTACTTGGAAAACGGACAGTTGCAGACGCGTCGTTGCGACTATGTGTTATGCACTATTCCTTTCTCGGTAATGCGTAAGATGGAGTTGAGCGGATTTGACTCTAGAAAACTCGACTCTATCCACAATACTATATATTGTCCAGCAACCAAGGTTGCATTTCACACTCAACAAGCTTTTTGGGAAAAACAAGGTATTAAGGGTGGTGCATCCTTCAGCGGTGATGGCGTTCGCCAAACATACTATCCTTCTGTGAAATTCAACCCCGAACGTGGAAGTACGATGCTTGCTAGTTATACCATCGGCGATGATGCTCTACGCTTGGGGATGATGTCTGAGCAACAGCGTCACGCTTACGTCAAGAACGTTGTCAGCAAAGTTCACCCAGAAATTCAAACTCCTGGTATGGTGTTAGATGTGGCTTCGATCGCCTGGGGCAATTACGAGTGGAGTGCTGGTGGATGTACTGTTCATTGGAGCGATGATATGACAGATGAATCTAACCATACCATCAGTTACTTGGAAGCTGCTAGACCGCAAAAGACTCTGTTCTTTGCTGGTGAACATTGTTCTAAATATCCTGCTTGGCTTCAGGGTTCTATCGAGTCTGCAGTCGAGGCTGTGTACGATATTGTTTCTCACCAACCAATCAAGAAAGCGACAACCAACAAAAGAGTTACCAGGAAGACACATGCCAAGATTCTACGAACAAACCAACGTCAACAGGCTTATCAAGTGGCTTAATCATCTGGAAAAAGCCCCCACAATACATTTGGAGGGTTGGCGGCAGATCAATCTTGCCAAAAACAAAGAATTATGAATTTTGAAAAGAGTTTGACAAATTTCACAAGTAGCCTGATGCAGCTTCTCAGTTATAAACGAGTCAACTCCATGACTTTATCAGCCAATGAATTGCTGAAAATCCTTACCCATAAATGCTTTTCGCCCTCTGCTTTGCCCCCTTTGCACGCTACGCACCGCCCCCTCAAATCTGTAACTGCATAAGTTCGATTCACTCAAGTCTATATATTTGTAACTGCATAAGTTCGATTCACTCAACTCTATATACTTATAGTGACCTTATGACATCCACCCCTGGTAATTGAAGGAACGCTATTTATAAAGAAAAACCGAAGAAAACAAGATAATAACATTTGAGACAAACACAATGTATTTGGGAGGAAACAAAAGATTTATCCATAATGCCTAAAACCAAATATTACAATAACTTAACTAAGATTAAAAAGTTAAAAATAAAACAAATTAATTCTACGTACAACTCATCGATAACAATCTGGCTGTCAATAAAAAGTATTAAATGATACCTGGACCAGCCTGAAGACTGCCCGGATACGGTTGAATTCCACGAGAATGTCATGCCCTGTCCAATTGCAATATGAATCCGCATTTATCGGGAAAACTCAATCCTTCTCTGGTTCAATTCCCATGACTTCCCCAATCTCCCGACTTGTCAGGTCTACACGAGAATTCAGCAAAGCCCTTTTTTCTTTCCTAAGTTCCCTTTTTGTCCAAAGTTATAAAAGCGGTCTTTAGATATGAGCATCTTAGATTTTCCCCGCCTACACTTACTCGGCTTCGCCCGCATCCACGCGCCAACAGGACATAAAAACGGAGGAGTGGATGTCAGTAGCAACACAGTCTACATGAACGGTAAGCCCTTCGACCACCACAGTGGAGCGTCCGAGTACCACGAATACCTCTACAATTTGGGACCAAAGTTTAACGCCCAAGGGGAACTGGATGAAAATGGTCCGTTCAGTATGGCTATGGGATCCGACTTTGGCGGTAACGGTCACTTTTCTATCGAAGCACAAATTGTTAGCACGCAAAGGGAGTTTGGACAAGTTGACCAAAATGACCCAGTGGTAGGACGTTCTGTTGATTTATGGGGTCATTACAACGAATACGTCAAAACAAGTTTCAATCGCGCCCGAATCTTTGAATCTGACCCAGCTTCCAACTGGACTAGCACAATTATGTTGGGTCAACTCGCCTTCGGACGCCAAGGCGTTTCCCACGAAGTTCCATATATGCTATCTGCCCCGATTACAGGTATGCAGTTAGCTCGCTGGCAAAACTTTAACCACATCCGCGAATTGCCTCAACACTGTCTCAACGATGAGTTTAAACGAGCGGCTGTTTATCAGTTTACTATCCCCAAAGATGCCCAAGATTTTCTGTGGAGCGAAGAAGTCGCCCAGTCACCAACTGTATCTCTACTGCGGGAAGCAATGAATCGCGAGGATGTCTTGGGGCTGGTGATGCAATTGGGCATTAGTAATATGTCTGCGCCAGTTCAACCTGATTTGCCTAGTTTTTGGGAACTGCACGGAACTATCGGTTTATGGTGTCAAGACGAACTTTCTACCTATCCTCACGGTCGGTTGCTGACTCCCCGAGGTGCTGCTTTATCGCAAACAGAATCTAAACCGCTTTCTAACCTCACTGTGCAAGTCACCCCGCAAGGCGTGAGTTTAAATATGATTACGGCAGTGCCTTGTGTGGGACGCGCCCCCAAACCGGGACCAGGACCAACCCACGCGATTGGTTCTAAGCTCGACTTAGGTGATTTGGAATTGCGTACCGTTAACAGCCAACAGCTAATAGCGCGGATACCCAAGGAAGCATACCAAAGGGAGGCGCATCAATTAACTAGTGGAATTGTAGATATTCCTTTAACCCAAGAGTGGGACAATTTATCTCAGGAAATAGAACAGCAAGGTCTGTGCATCATCGGGACGGCACCTGACGGACAACGGCGAATTCTCGTTCAAGAGGAAGAAATCAATCTTCAGGTAGATGACGCTTGTTTGTTTGTCGAACATCCCAATAGACATAGCGGTGAAGACCACGCAGTAGAGTTAGAAGTGCGGTCTTTCGTGCGCGGGCGTCCAGCACCAGTTGAGGCGATTTACCTGCGTCAGTTCTATAACCCCAGAGCCTTTCCTCAACTACGCTACGAGTTTGAAAGCGACCCCGCCAATGCAGGTAAGGCTTTCCATTACCCGCGTAGCTCGGAAATGGAAATTGTCCACTTTAAGCCAGGGAAACGCCAGTCCAAAGGAGAGTTTGCCTCCACATGTGCAATTTCCACGGACGACAAGGGGAGTGCTTGGGTGACTCTGCGCGGTGCCAGAGCGGGAACGACACGAGTGCTGCTATCTGCTCGCCCTGACGAGTTACCTTGTGACCCTAATCACCCGGATGAATCGGGAATTGCTTATGACAATGATGATAAACTAGGCTTTTGGTCTGCTGCTGGCTTTTTTGCAGTGCGGGTGATGAGTGATGATTGGCACCTGGATGAAATCCCCGATGCAGCGGTAGATTTTCACTTAATCTACGAACAGATCCTAGCTTTCTACGAGTTAAGTTTCTCGTTTATGAAAGTCGATGTGTTTAGTCTCGCCGACCAATGCAAGGTCGAGACTTACGCACGTCTGATGTGGCAAATGTCCGATCCACGCAACAAATATAAGACTTACTATATGCCTCCAACGCGGGATATGTCCCAAGCCAAGTCGATGCTTTTGCTGAAGTTTCTGCAAAATCTACAGCGAGTCGGCTATGTTCCGCCTGCGATGGCAGAACCAAAACGCCCGCAACGCACGATCCAGACGCGGGAAGAGTTAGTAAGCGCCCTGAAACAGGCGGCGGAATTGGAAGTGACTGTGATGTTGCAATACATCTATGCAGGATACTCTATTCCCAACTACGTCACTGGTGAGGAATACGTGCGTCGGGGTTTGTGGACTCCCGAACAGTTACATTTAGCTTGTGGCGACGGCAAAGAAGTCCAAAGTTACGGGATGCGGGGTGTGGTGCTGGGAATTTCCCGCGAGGAAATGATTCACTTTTTGATGGTTAATAATATATTGATGGCGATTGGGGAACCTTTTTATCCAGCAGTCCCCAACTTCAACGAACTTAACGGACGCTTCCCCATTGATGTAGACTTTGCGCTAGAACCAATGAACGCCGCCTCTCTACAGCGTTTTATGCGTTTGGAGATGCCTGACTTTTTGGAAGAAAACTTGAGCAACGAATCAGGAAGTGGGAATCGCTCAGTTGACAACTTGCACGGTTATGGTTCTTTGAGCGAACTGTACCATCAGATTCGCCAAGGGCTAGAGAATATTCCAGATTTATTCATGGTTAAGAAGGGTCAAGTAGGCGGCGAGCATCGTTTGTTCCTACGCGATGACTTTAATAAAGTTCACCCAGATTACCAGTTTCAAGTTGACGATCTCAACAGCGCACTTTTTGCGATCGACCTCATTGTTGAGCAAGGAGAAGGATGCCATGCCGAATCACCTAAATTTGACCGTTCTCACTATCAGCAATTTCGTCGTCTAGCGGATGCACTTTCTAAAGAACAGATGACCGATGCCGAGACTGGACGCAAAGTGCCGTGGAACCCCTCCTACCCTGCTTTGCGTAATCCTTCCTTACAGCACCGAGATTACAGCACCAACGTTGTCACTGTTCCCCAAACTAGGGCAGTTATGGAGATATTCAACGAAACTTATTTTCTGATGATACAGTTGATGGTGCAACACTTCGGCTTGATGCCCACTGCTAGCCTGCGACGCTCAAAGCTGATGAATGCTGGCATTGACGTGATGACGGGAATGATGCGTCCTTTGGGTGAATTGCTGATGAGTCTGCCTTCAGGCAAAAGCGGTAAAACAGCCGGACCATCGTTTGAGATTGAAACCCCCATTTATATCCCGACTCCGGAATTGGCAATGAGAGCGATCGCCCGTCGATTTGAGCGGCTTGCACATCAGGCGCGTGAATGTCAAGTTATCCACAGCACGGTCTACGAGATGTTTGATTTCTACGCCAGATTCTTTGAGGATCTGGCTCATCATCCCCAGTCGTTGTTGCATTGACATAGTTCTTTGTTGGGAGTGATGCCTAGGGTGTTGACTCAAAGGCGCTGATTGAGCGAGTTCCAGGAGCTTTTCATTTAGAACTAGCCCCGCCCTCAAGTCGCTCATCAACAGTGCTCAGTTATTAGTTCCCGATGAATTTTGCTTTTCGCTGTGCAAATTCACAGAAGAGATGCATACATTCATTTTTTCCCCTCTATGGATAACTAAGAACTAAAAACTAATAACTGAGAACTGATTATGAAACTTTATTACGCCCCGGCATCATCTTATTCCCAACGAGTCCTGATCGCGCTATACGAAAAGAAAGCTAATTTTACACCGATTGAGGTAAATCTTTTTGACCCCCAAGCCCGTGAAGAATATATGCAAGTTAACCATTTCGCCAAGATACCCACCCTAATGACTGAGAAAGAAAATGTAATATTTGAGGCAAATATCATCATTGAATACCTTGACCAAAAATTTCAAAATACATCCCGTTTGATTCCTGCTGACCCAGAACAAGCCTTAGAGGTGCGGATGCTGGAACGGACAATTGATGTGTATATCAACGGTGGGCGAGAGGCGCTGTTTGCCGATACGCAACGTCCGGTTGAAGAACGAGGCAAAAAAGAGGTGATCAAAGCAAAGCGATTATTGGAAACAGCACTCGCTCTGCTGGATGAAAAACTGGCAACTCGTACCTGGCTGGGCGGCGAAGACTTTACGATCGCTGACTGTGCTGCCGCTCCCACCCTCGCCTACTTGCGTATGGTCTACAACTACAACCACTTTCCCAATTTGACAAATTACGTCAAACGCTTGGAGTCTAGACCATCCGTAGCGCAAGTTTTCAACTTGGGACGCGACCAGATGACAAAGATGCTGTGTGAACTGCGGAATCCACTGCAACTGGTGCCTTTAGAGAGTTAGTAAAGAACCCTACTAAGCCCTAATTCAAAACTTTTTCTTGGAGATAAAAAATGACTAGTTCGACAATCGAAAGATTAAACCCGTTTATACGTGAAGTTATCCAAGATCCCTACACAGTCTATCGTCGCTACAGAGAGGAAGACCCCGTTCATTGGGGGGTATCGGCGAATCCCCAGTTGCCGGGTGCCTGGTACATCTTTCGTCATGACGATGTTATGAAGGTTCTTGAAGACCGGAGATTTGGTCGCGAGACTTTGAACGAACGAGAGGACGTTGAAACCACGCCAGTGCCAACCGCATATAATGCGTTCCTGTCTTTGGTCAGCAACTGGATCGTCTTTCGGGAACCACCCAATCACACACGACTAAAATCGCTAGCTAGCAAGGCATTTACCCCAAAAATTGTCGAAAACATCCGTCCAGCCATCTACGAAATCGCAGACAATCTGTTAGATAAAGTCCAGAACCGTGGTGAGTTGGACTTGGTTGAGGAGTTCGCTTTCCCTCTGCCAACTAAGGTAGTTGCGATTATGCTCGGTGCTGATCCCGAAGATTTGCCGTTGTTCCGTGAATGGGCACTCGCCATGCAGCATGCCAGCGCCTCCCGTTTGAAGCCACCACCAGAAGTCTACGAACGTGCAAATCAGGCTGCCCAATCATTCGTGGATTATTTCACCCCTTTAATCACAGAACGACGTGCCAATCCGCGCGAAGATCTGATCTCGGCTCTCGTCAAGGCTGCTGATGAGGGCGACAAACTGAGCGACTTTGAGATAGTCGCCACTTGTACCCACCTGTTGACCGCAGGACACGAGACCACAATTAACCTAATTGCCAAGGGGGCACTGGCGTTACTGTATCATCCAGAAGTACTCAAAAAGTTACGCTCCCACCCCGAACTGATCCCTGCGGCAATAGAAGAGTTCGTCCGCTACGACACCCCAATCCAGATGGTGACACGCTGGGCTTATGAAGACGTTGAGGTCGGCGGTAAGTTAATCCGGCGTGGGGATAGCGTGGGCGTCATGCTTGGCTCAGCCAACCGAGATCCCGCCCAATTCAACAACCCCGATGTTCTGGATATACAGCGGCAAGACAACAACAAACACAGTGCCTATGGCGGCGGTATCCATTACTGCCTTGGTTCGACGCTAGCTCGTGCCGAGGGTCAGATCGCTATAAATGTCCTGCTCAACCGTTTGCCTGACCTTCGTTTGGCACAAGAAAACATTGAGTGGGCAAACAACATTGTGTTTCATGGTCCTAATCACCTCCAGGTTGCTTTTAGAAAACCTGCGATCGCCTAATTCAAAGATTTTAGATTTTGGATTGAATCCAAAATCTAAAATGATATCGTCCTGCGTATAAAAAATTGCAAATAAGGTGCAAATTAGATGAGTGTTATACAAGGTTTGACAAAAGCCATTCTCTATGTTAAAGATATAGACGCGCAGACAAACTTTTACCGCGATTTGTTGGGACTTCAGGTAAAATCCTTCAAGAGTATAGAAGGACGTAGTGACAAACAGTGGGTAGAGTTTGAGACAGGTCAATGCACCTTAGTGTTACATGGCAATTTAGATAAGGAATTTGGTGAGGATAGACCCAAGCTAGCGTTTCACGTTGATGATTTTGAAACCGCATACCATACGCTCACTGAGCGTGGCGTCAAACTCAGCCCGATGCGTTCCCCCTCGCCTGGTCTAAAAATTGCTGAAGGTCTTGACCCAGAAGGTAACCCATTCACTATTGATTGCGAAGAGTCAAACTAGCACGCCCTATTGGTGGAAACCTTTGCTAGAGCAGATTTACATCAAAATTTGTTCCTATTTCTTTTAATCAACAAAGATTATGTTAAGCACAAAGCAGACGAAATCTAATACCCCAACCCAGAGTGGGAATATCTTCGATCTACCTCACCCCAAAGGAAGTTTGATCGCGGGGCACGCAGCAGATTTTGGTCGCGATCCACTAGGGTTTTTGACCAAATGCGCCCAGGAATACGGTGAGATTATTCCCCTACGTTTCGCCAACAACCGAGCGCTTTTTGTAACCAATCCTAAATATGTTGAACGATTCCTCAAAGAGCGGGATCTATTTGTCAAACCACAGTTATTGAAAAGGCTTCACGATTTACTGGGACAAGGACTTTTAACCAGTGAAGCAGAGACTTGGTTTCGCCAGCGACGTTTAGCTCAACCAGTATTTCACCAAAAGCGGATTGCGACTTATGGAGAAGTGATGGTTGACTACACTGAAAAAATGCTCGCCTCCTGGAAAGATGGGGAGACGAGAGAAATTCAGGGTGAGATGATGCGCCTCACCTTCAACATTGTGATGAAAATTCTGTTTAGCAGTGATGTGACAGAGGAACAAGCTCAATCTGTGACTCACGCGATGAGTGTAGCAGCAGACTGGTTAATGGTTGCTCGTAAGGCGCTCGTTCCATATTTGTCGGATCGATTCCCCAGTCCGTTGAATATCCGTTACAAAAACGCCATGCGCCAGATGGATAAACATATTTACGACATTATTCAGCAACGGCGTACAAGCGGCGAAAATCCAGGTGATTTGCTGTCGATGATGATGCAGGCTCAGGATGAAGACGATGGTAGCCGGATGAGTGATAAGCAATTGCGAGATGAAATCGCTACCCTCATTTTCGCTGGCCATGAAACCTCCGCAAATACCTTGACTTGGGCATGGATGCTTTTATCCCAAAACCCCGAAGTGCAAACCAAGTTACGACAAGAGCTAAAAGAAGTATTGGGCGATCGCCTTCCTACGATTGCTGACCTCCCTTCTTTGCGTTACACCAATCTGGTGATTAAAGAGTCAATGCGGCTTTACCCAGTGGTGTGGAATATGTTCAGTGAAACCAGTGCCGACTGTGAAATTGGCGGTTATCATGTGCCTGCTGGCTGTACAATCATCGGCAGCCAGTGGGTTATGCAACGAGATCCCCGCTTTTTTGAACAGCCAGAGGTATTTAATCCAGATCGCTGGGCTGGTGACTTAGAAAAACAGCTTCCACCAGGCGTTTACGCACCATTTGGAGGTGGACCACGTATTTGCATTGGTAGAAGCTTTGCCCTGATGGAGGTGGTTTTATTACTGGCAGCGATCGCCCAAAAGTTTGAACTCACTCTGGTTCCAGGTCAGACGATTATTCCCCAACCAACCATTACTCTGCAACCGAAAGATGGTATCAAAATGGTGCTCAAAAAATTGGTCAATGAAAATTCCACCACTCCTGAGTCTTAGCCAGTTGGGTGTTCTTCCATCTTCCGGCGACCATCTTCCGGCGACGGCATAACCCCAATTTGATAGCTTGCATATTTGTCAAACCTTCACCCCTATTAACTAATATCAGTCAAAACGAGAAGGAAATCATGAGAGAAGCACGCCCACTTTTACGCCTTGGTGTCGCACATGCAGATGTAGAACTTCTGCAACGCAACTTATCTCGACTGGGATATGAAATTGGACCGAATGGAGTCAATGGTGTTTTCGATGAATATACCGAAAATGCTGTCAAAAAATACCAACAAGACCACAATTTAACCGTGGATGGAACCGTTGGACACATAACTGGAAGCCATATAGATGCTGCTTTGGGATAGTTCCTTTTAGCAGATTGCATATGTGTCGATTTTTGTAAACAAACACAAAAAGGAGAAACAAAACAATGAGTACGCCTCCAACTTTAAGTCTTGGTTCCATAGATCCATTTGTATCAGAACTGCAACGTGACCTGTCTGCAAAGGGATATCTCGAAGCTACTGCAGTTAACGGCATATTTGATGAAGCAACCGAAAATGCAGTCAAAGCATTTCAAAAGGATAATGGCTTAACAGTTGATGGAATTGTTGGACCTCAAACTGGTCAAAAATTAGGTGGTCCTCCTGCATAAAACCCAAAGGCCTGACCCTAGATAAAAGTAGGAAGAATAAAAGTTCAAGAATCACGCTCTTTATATTTCTTTTGCGGCTTTTATCTTCTTGCTTGTTTTTCAAATCTCAATTTTCCACAGCAGTTGATTTTGTCATTAATTAAGGAGAAACAGAACAATGAGTGGCGTACCTCCAACTTTAAATCGTGGTTCCACAGGTCCAATTGTAGAAGGACTGCAACGCGATTTGTCTGCAAAGGGATATCTCGACGCAGGTGCAGTTAACGGCACATTTGATGAACAAACCGAAAATGCCATCAAAAAATTTCAAAGCGACAACGGCTTAACAGTCGATGGAGTTGTTGGACCGCAAACAGGTCAAAAATTAGGTGGTCCTCCTGCATAAAACCCACAAGTTGAACCCTAGATAGAAGTAGGAAGTATGAAGGTTGAAGAATCACGCTCTCTATATTTCTTTTGCGACTTCTATCTTCTTACTTGTTTTTTAAATCTCAATTTCACCCCGTCAGTTAATCTTGTTATTCATTAAGGAGAAACAGAACAATGGGTATGCCTCCAACTTTAACTCGTGGATCAAGTGGTCCATTTGTAGAAGGACTGCAACGCGATTTGTCTGCAAAGGGATATCTCGACGCAGGTGCAGTTAACGGCACATTTGATGAACAAACCGAAAATGCAGTGAAAGCATTTCAAAAGGACAACGGCTTAACAGTCGATGGAGTTGTTGGACCTCAAACTGGTCAAAAATTTGGCGGTCCTCCTGCATAAAACCCAAAAGTTTGACCGTAGATAAAAGTAGGAAGAATAAAAGTTTAAGAATCACGCTCTTTATATTTCTTTTGCGGCTTTTATCTTCTTGCTTGTTTTTTCTCAAGAAAGCACAACAGTTGATTTTTTCATTAATTAAGGAGAAACACAACAATGAGTACGCCTCCAACTTTAACTCGTGGTTCCACAGGTCCAATCGTAGAAGGACTGCAACGCGATTTGTCTGCAAAGGGATATCTCGACGCAGGTGCAGTTAACGGCACATTTGATGAACAAACCGAAAATGCCGTCAAAAAATTTCAAAGCGACAACGGCTTAACAGTCGATGGAGTTGTTGGACCTCAAACTGGTCAAAAATTAGGCGGTCCTCCTGCTTGACCTAAAGCTTAAGGGTTCGCGGGTTGGTTAGCCAACCCGCTTTGCTTTTACTTAGTTACAAAAATAACTAAAAAAAGTTAGCAAATTGCCTTACCAAGGTTGCGGACATTTTTTATTTGTAGTATATCAAGGTGATTCAGAAATAAGTGTATGGTATTTTGAATAACTTCTGATATTTTGGATTAGAGTACCACTAAGTTAGAAGTAGCGTCATAAGCAGACTGATAGGCTTTTACTTCACATCAATGGAGAATGAAAAATGAGTACGCTTGAGAAAACTTCTCAATCTAATTTGTCAGAAACAGTATCTTCTGAGATGAATAGCATTCAGAGTGAAGCTTTTAAACGCAGTCTTCTCTGGCATGGTATTTTTATTTGTTTGTTAGGATTTGTTGCTGGTCTATTCATACCCTTGTATGCTAATCCACGTGCAGGGCTTGCTACCCATTTGCTTGGAATTACACAAGGAGTGTTCATAGCTGTTATCGGTCTTTCCTATCCACAACTCAAGTTACCGCTTTGGGTTGCTAGAGCAAATTTTTGGATGCTTCTCATCAGTGCTTATGTTGGTATGATTGTTGAGTTTTTGGCTGCAGCATTTGGCTTAAGCCGAATGTTTCTTATTACTGCGATGGGATTGCCCGAAGGTATTCCTTGGCTGGAAACTAGCACCGAAATAGCTATCAAAAACATAAGCATCTTGACCATCTTAAGCTGTTTTATTGTTCTCTTTGGCTTAAGAGAAATTAAAAGTGGTTCAATTTTGCAAGAAAAATCTTAGTCATGGCAATGAAATAATCAAATAATGATTTCTTAGACTTCTCCGAAAATTAGATTTTGACTCAAGCAAAAGAGTTCATAGCTGATTTTTGGAGATGTCTCTTGGTGATTTTGACATTGGCTGAGGAAGAATTCAATGAAGTTCATATATCCTTTAATCACTGTCATTTGATTGGGTACTGCTTTAACTTCTAGCATTGAAGCTAGACAACAAAAACTTAACCAAAAGCAACAAATGTCATCCTCTCCAGATTCTGTAGAATATCTCACCTCTCCTGAAACAACATCTATGAATCTTCCCTTTTCGGAAGCCGTACGTGTTGGTAATATGCTTTACTTATCAGGGGTTATCGGAAACATACCTGGAAAGAAAGAGCTTGTCAGTGGTGGAATCAAAGCTGAGACAAAGCAAACTATGGAGAATATCAAACGTATTCTTGAGAGGCATGGCTCATCACTCAGCCAGGTCGTTAAATGCAAAATGATGCTTGCAGATATGAAAGATTGGAACGCGATGAATGAGGTTTATCTGACTTATTTTTCGGCATCCCGACTACCCGCCAGAAGCGCATTAGGAGCAAGCGGTTTAGCTCTCAATGCACGAGTGGAAATTGAGTGCATGGCAACAGTTAAATAAATGATAAGTAAGCCAGTTCCTATTCATTCAGTTTATTATAATAATTCACAAACTGAAAATGTCAAATATTTGTTAATTAAAAATAAAATCCATGACTCAATCAAGAATGCCAACTCAACCAAAGGTTGAAACTAGTATCTTCAAAGATAAGAATTTTTTAATTGTCAATTTGGTGACGGTGATCGCAATATTAGGGGGAACCCTTTATGCTCCAGCGCTGCCAACCATACAACAATTTTTTAAAGTTACAGAAGCCGAAGTTTCATGGACATCGACACTTTTCCAGTTGCCTGGTGCCATTATTACTCCGGTATTTGGAATTTTAGCTGACATTTTAGGCAGAAAACAAGTCTTGGTTCCTTCGCTGCTCGTGTTTGCTCTTGGTGCTGGGTTGAGCGGTTTGACATCTAATTTCAGGGCACATTTAGGAGGGCGGCTTTTACAAGGTGTTGGTGCTGCTAGCTTAGAACCGCTACAACTGACCGTTATCGGCGACCTTTATCAGGGGAGAAAGCTAGGCGCTGCGATGGCACTTAATGCCGGTTTGATTGGTATGAGTGGCGCAATTTTTCCTCTGGTTGGTGGAATATTAGGCGAGTTAGATTGGCGATATACGTTTTTACCAGGTCTGCTTGCCATTCTCATAGCATTATTAGTCATAACCACACTAAGATTACCAAGGCGATCGCACAACACAGAGAAATTTCAACTCAAATCTTATCTACAAAGTACCTGGAGCAGCATAAATAATCGTCACGTACTCGGGCTATTGTTCGCAGTCATGTCTCTGTTCTTGGTGCAAACTTTATGTTTCACCTATATCCCATTATTGGCAACAAGCAAGTTCGGTACATCAGATTCGGTAAATGGCATTATCCTGACAAGTATGTCAATTGCGCTGGCACTCTTCGCTGCTCAATTGGGACGCTTGACACAAAGGATCTCGGAAATAAAACTGATCAAACTCTCTTTTATTCTTTTTGCAGTCGGGCTGTTAATTCTCCCTATTGTTCCTAACTTTTGGTTGATATTCATCCCGATGTTTTTACTTGGTGCTGCTCAAGGTATCGCCCTTCCATCCTCTCAAGCACTGCTAGCAGGACTTTCTGCACAAGAATCTCGGGCGGGGTTTATGGCGGTCAATACCTCAATTATGTCATGGGGACAGACACTTGGTCCTTTATTAGGAAGCATTGTTGCTAGCATCTGGAAATTACAATCAGTCTTTTATGTAGCCGCCATTTTTTCCCTGGTTTCATTTGCAGTCTTCAATTATATGCTGACTACTAAAGTCTTCAATTTCACAGCCAAAACTATACAACTACAAGTTCCAGCCAGCAACGAACAACCAACTTCGCCTCCGCCATTCCTTGCGTCTCCCACAATCCTGCAAAAGCCAATTGCACAGCTCCTCCATGTCGGAACTGACAGGGCGATTGAATTGCCAGAACATTTTCAAGTTATTAATATCGGCAAGTCGAGCGATCGCATTGTCCCCGAAGTGGATCTTTCAGATTTTCCCAATTCTGGAGTTATCTCACGAGTTCACGCCCAGATTCGTTACGATGGAGAAAATTACTATATCCAAGACCTGAACAGTTCTAACGGTACTTTCATTAATAAGTATCCACTCATACCAGGTGTTTGGTACAAATTAAAACCAGGTCTCCTGATTAGTCTTGGTCGGCGAGACGCGATCGCATTCATGTTTCAGATTGATTAATACGTTTAGTGGTTAAACAGAGTCAGGAATCCTTTAGTGAATCAAAATAGCCGAACAGGTTTAGAATTAAGACGTGCTGCAATAGATGTTACCCGCTTGACCACAGAAATCATATATTGATAATCAGGTGCTTGTGCATTTGGTACATATCTAACGTCTTGAACCAAATTAGGAGGAGCATCTTTAAGATAATTACGAATCCGCTCTTGACGATTTTTTTCGATGTTCGGTCCAATCAAAACAGCACCTGGTGGAACACTTTGAGAGTCAGAGAATAATATGCGAAACTCTGCAGCATCCAATTTTGTTCTATATAAATTAAATTCCTCCAAAGAAATGGCACCGGCAGCAGCCTTTCCTTGTGCCACCCATTCAAGCACTGTTTTTGGTGTAGGAGCAAATAGAATTTCTGCCAAGGTTAAACCATAAAGATTGTACAGTGGAATATAATATCCGGTAGCGGAACCTTGTAGACCTAAGGCTACTATTTTATTCTGTAAATCTTTCAATTGTCGCAGAGGGCTGTCTTTAGGTACAACGAATATCGCTCGTGAAGTGGTTTCTACCTGAAGAGGGAAAATTGGTAAATATTGATAATTAGCACTTGCAATTGCTGCCAAACCCGCAGGGGCAAAGACTAATGACCAAGCACGACGCTGAATGCGCTCAATCGCTATGTTCTCATTAAAAGTCGGTTCTAATTGAATAAGTGCCCTTGTTTTTTCACCCAAATATTGACGAAAGCGAACAAATCGTTCTAGCGCTTGTTTTCCTTCTCCGTAGCTAATCACGCCAATAACTAACTCAAGTTCTTGATTTGATGTTTCCTCCCCTGCACAGGCGGTGATGAAGAGTAGCATCTGCAAAATAAATAAACGTCGGGAAAGTTGGGATGACATCAATAGCTTTTAGCCAATATTTTTCTTGATGGATATCTTGTTATTATCTAACAATGTTAAACATTATTCTAAGCGAATCAACATATAGCATTGAAAAATTTTATAGCAATTTACAATTTGCTGAAACACAGTAGGAGCAAGGCAAAGAACACCCTCTAGTATATGTATAGTTCCTGCAATTGAGAACCGTTATATTTCAAAAAAATCATGTAAGCAGTTGAATTTTTATGAGATAATTGAAGAGATGAACTTAGAGTTTAATTTATTCTCTGCAAGTTATATATAACAGGTGTATATTCAGCCAAAAGAAAAACCATGAAAATAGGAACTAAGGTTAATCTAATTTTAATAATAGTTTTGCTCAGCGGTCTTCTAATTAGTGGTATCGCTTTATCAAATGTACTTCAAACAAAAGCACAGAATGAGGTAAGTTCTAAAGCCTTGATTCTGATGCAAATTGCCAACTCGGTAAGAACCTATACCAATGATCGCGTACAACCGTTGTTGTTACCAAGAGTGGACACTCAAGAGCAGTTCATCCCGGAATCCATACCCTCATTTGCCACTAGAGAGGTGTTTGAGATTTTACGTAAAAACAAAGAATATGGGAATTTTATCTACAAAGATGCCACTCTGAATCCAACAAATCTGCGAGATAAAACTGACGATTTTGAAGCTAAGATTGTTGAACGATTCCGTAAAAACCCTAATTTAAAAGACCTCTCTGATTACCGAACAATATCTGGAGAAAAGCTGTTTTATAGCGCCCGACCTTTTTCCATTCAAGACAAGAGCTGTCTGCGCTGCCATACGACTCCCGAATTAGCTCCAAAAAGTCAAATAGCGACCTACGGAAAAGAGGGTGGTTATGGATGGAAGCTCAATGAAGTTCTTGGAGCGCAAATGGTTTATATTCCGGCTGAAGAGATTTTAAAAAGTGCTAATCAGTCATTGATGATTGTCTTAGGAGTTGTAGGAATTATTTTTACAGCCATTGTTCTGATCATGAATCAGTTGTTAAAAAAAGTTGTGCTACAGCGTATTAAAACAATTGCTACTGTGGCGAAAAAAGTGAGCGTTGGCGATATGAATGCCAATTTTGCTAAACAATCTAAAGATGAAATTGGAGATTTAGCAGAAGCTTTTAATAGGATGAAATATAGTTTAGAAATTGCTCTGAATATGTTAAATAAGAATCACAAGTAGATGGATTGAAATAACGTTTTCTTCCGTCAGATATTTATACTTGCAGATTTTGTAGCGACTGTCTTGAAAGTCAAGCGATCGTCAGGGCAAACGCATCTAAATATTGACAAAGTGGTAAGTAGAGATGTGAAATAGTGGTACAGATATACTAAGTAGGGGGATAAAGGCAGCGATC